>NZ_JBKGTJ010000003.1:0-777905 GCF_049472055.1 Klebsiella pneumoniae complex sp. WS1778 | reverse complement strand
CGCCAGCGTTCAATCTGAGCCATGATCAAACTCTTCAATTTAAGTTTGATGCTCAAAGAATTAAACTTCGTAATGAATTACGTGTTCACTCTTGAGACTTGGTATTCATTTTTCGTCCGGGGACGTTAAGAATCCATGTCACTTTGAGTGCCCACACAGATTGTCTGATAAATTGTTAAAGAGCAGTTGCGACGCGCTTTAGTGCTCTGTCGCGAGGTCCCGTATAATACGTTTTCCTCATTCAGAGTCAAGCGCTTATTTTGCTTTTCTCTGTCGACTTCAACGTTATCTTTCGCCGTTGAATCCTGCTGCCCCGGCGGCTTGCTTGCCGTTGTTCCGTGTCAGTGGAGGCGCATTATAGGGGGTAATTCTGAAGTGACAAGGATAAATTCAAAAAAAGAATTCAATCGCTCACTTTTCAACCAAATAAGGTATTGAGCTTTAATTCTTGCCTGGTTTTTAAACAAAAACGAGCCCGCTGGGCCCGTTTTTGTCGTTTTGTGACTTACTGCACTGCCACGATACGGTCGTCTTTCACTACCAGCTCGACGGTTTTACCCGGAATCAGCTCACCGGAAAGGATCTGCTGGGCTAACGGGTTCTCAATCTGCTGCTGAATAGCGCGTTTCAGTGGCCGCGCGCCGTATACCGGATCGTATCCGTTGGCGCTGAGCAACTTCAGCGCCTCATCGGACATCCGCACTTCATATCCGCGCTCTTCCAGACGTTTATACAGGCGCTGCAGCTGGATCTGGGCAATAGAAGCAATGTGTTTCTCACCCAGCGGATGGAAGACCACCACTTCATCGATACGGTTGATGAACTCCGGACGGAAGTTCTGGCTGACAACCCCCAGCACCAGGTCTTTCATATGTCCGTAATCCAGCTCGCCGAACCGTTCCTGAATCAAATCGGAACCGAGGTTCGAGGTCATGATGACCACCGTGTTACGGAAGTCGACCGTTCTCCCCTGGCCATCGGTGAGGCGCCCGTCGTCGAGTACCTGCAGCAGAATGTTGAACACATCCGGGTGCGCTTTTTCCACTTCATCCAGCAGGATGACGGAATAAGGACGACGGCGCACCGCCTCGGTCAGGTAACCGCCCTCTTCATAACCGACGTATCCCGGAGGCGCACCGACCAGACGCGAGACGGAGTGTTTCTCCATAAACTCGGACATATCGATACGCACCATTGCGTCGTCGCTGTCGAACATAAAGTTAGCCAGCGTTTTACACAGCTCGGTTTTACCGACCCCGGTCGGACCGAGGAACAGGAATGAACCAATCGGCCGGTTCGGATCGGACAGCCCGGCACGGCTACGGCGAATAGCGTTAGATACTGCTTCAACCGCCTCATCCTGACCAATCACCCGATGATGCAGTTCCTGCTCCATACGCAGCAGTTTGTCACGCTCGCTTTCCATCATCCGGGAGACCGGGATACCGGTCCAGCGGGCCAGCACTTCGGCGATTTCAGCATCCGTTACTTTATTACGCAGCAGACGCATGGTTTTCCCTTCGGACTGAGTGGCTGCCGCCAGCTGTTTCTCCAGTTCCGGAATTTTGCCGTACTGCAGCTCGGACATCCGCGCCAGGTCACCGACGCGACGCGCCTGTTCGATGGCGATTTTCGCCTGCTCCAGCTCGGCTTTGATGGTCTGGGTGCCGGAGAGGGACGCTTTTTCCGCTTTCCACTCTTCTTCCAGCACCGAGTACTGCCGTTCTTTATCCGCCAGCTCCTCGTTGAGCATATCAAGACGCTTCAGACTCGCCTCATCAGACTCTTTCTTCAGCGCCTGCTGCTCCAGTTTCAACTGGATGATACGGCGATCGAGACGGTCCAGCTCTTCCGGCTTCGAGTCGATCTGCATACGGATGCTGGACGCCGCTTCATCGATAAGGTCGATGGCTTTATCCGGCAGCTGCCGGTCGGCAATGTAGCGATGCGACAAGGTCGCCGCCGCCACGATAGCCGGGTCGGTGATCTGCACATGGTGGTGCAGTTCATAACGTTCTTTCAGACCGCGCAGAATAGCGATGGTATCTTCTACCGACGGCTCGGCGACGAACACCTTCTGGAAGCGGCGCTCCAGCGCAGCGTCTTTTTCAATGTACTGACGGTATTCGTCGAGCGTCGTCGCCCCGACGCAGTGCAGTTCACCACGCGCCAGCGCCGGCTTCAGCATGTTGCCCGCGTCCATCGCGCCGTCGGCTTTACCAGCGCCAACCATGGTATGCAGTTCGTCGATAAACAGAATGACGTTGCCTTCCTGTTTCGACAGGTCGGTCAGCACGCCTTTCAGACGCTCTTCAAACTCACCGCGGTATTTCGCCCCGGCCACCAGCGCGCCCATATCCAGCGCCAGCACCCGGCGGCCTTTCAGCCCTTCCGGCACTTCGCCGTTGACGATACGCTGCGCCAGGCCTTCGACGATAGCGGTTTTACCCACCCCGGGTTCACCAATCAGCACCGGATTGTTTTTGGTACGGCGCTGCAGTACCTGAATGGTACGGCGGATCTCTTCATCACGGCCGATAACCGGGTCCAGCTTGCCCTGTTCGGCACGCTCGGTGAGATCGACGGTAAATTTCTTCAATGCCTGACGTTGGTCTTCGGCACCCTGATCGTTCACGCTTTCACCTCCGCGCATTTGTTCAATCGCCTGAGTCACGTTGGCGGTTGTTGCTCCGGCGGATTTTAAAAGGTCGGTCAGCGTACCGCGTGATTCAAGCGCCGCCAGAACAAACAGTTCTGACGATATAAAGTTGTCCTTTTTCTTTTGCGCCAGCTTGTCGCAAAGGTTCAGGATCCGCACTAAATCCTGAGAAGGTTGCACATCGCCGCCGGTGCCTTCCACCTGCGGTAAACGGCTCAGAGCCTGTTCGATGTCAGTGCGCAGTTTCCCGGCATTCACGCCCGCCGAGGTTAATAAAGGACGTACCGATCCCCCTTCCTGATTCAGCAAGGCGCTCATTAAATGAAGAGGTTCGATGAATTGGTTGTCGTGCCCGAGTGCAAGCGACTGGGCATCGGCAAGAGCAAGCTGGAATTTATTGGTAAGACGATCCAGACGCATAACTCCTCCCATAACAGGTCAAATTTGCTACTGGAGATTAAATGAGGTCATCCCTCAATTATTCAAGGTTAAAGACCTGAACTATGCGAAAAATAAGTTTGCCTTCTGGATCGTCTTGATTCTCTAGGTTATATCAGCCAAATGAAACTTGCCATACGACCGGTGGTCTTGTCGCGCCGGTAAGAGAAAAAATCATCCTTTTCGCTTAGCGTGCAGCGATCGCCGCCGAAAATCTGCTCAACGCCGACGTTTGCCAGGCGCTGCCGAGCCAGCTGGTAGATATCAGCAAAATATTTTTCGCCTGCCGGACGAAAAGCCTGATGCGCATTCTCATCCTTAGCCATAAAAGCGTCGCGAACTTCTGGGCCCACCTCAAACGCCTGCGGACCGATGGCGGGTCCCAGCCACGCCATAATGTTTTCGGCTTTATCGGCGAAACGGGCGACCGTCTCTTCCAGAACCCCTTCGCATAAGCCGCGCCATCCCGCATGCGCCGCGGCGACTTCAGTACCGGCGCGGTTACAGAACAGGACCGGCAGGCAGTCAGCGGTCATCACCGCGCAGACAGTCCCTGGCGTACGGCTATAAGAGGCATCCGCGCGTTTCGACGGATAGGGTCCGCCGTCCAGCGTGAGCACATCGGTACCATGAACCTGCTCAAGCCAAACCGGGTAAGACGGTAAGCCGCCGGCGGCAAACATCCTCCGCCGGTTTTCTTCGACATGCTGCAGATTGTCGCCGCAATGGGCGCCCAGGTTGAGCGAGTCATAGGGCGGCAGACTCACGCCGCCGATGCGGGTAGAACTACAGGCCGCCACGCTGCCGGGCATTGGCCACTGCGGTACAATCAGTTTAGTCATAACCAGTCAATATCGTCCTTATGGGCTTCAAAATCGGCGCGCATCGCCTCGATGAGCTCGACCATATCTTGTGGGATGGGCGCGTGCCACTCCATTTCAATGCCGGTAATCGGGTGGTACAGACGTAGCATGGTGGCGTGCAGCGCCTGGCGGTCGAATTTACGCAGCGCGGTGATGAACTCCTCCGACGCGCCCTTCGGCGGACGCGGGCGGCCGCCATACACCTGGTCGCCTACCAGCGGATGGGTGATATGCGACATATGCACGCGGATCTGATGCGTACGACCGGTTTCCAGACGCAGGCGCAGGCGGGTATGGATGCGGAAATGTTCCATAATGCGGTAGTGGGTCACCGCCGGTTTGCCCATCGGGTGCACCGCCATATGGGTACGCTTGGTCGGATGACGGCTGATCGGTTCTTCAACCGTACCGCCGGCGGTCATATGACCGATCGCCACCGCTTCGTATTCACGGGTGATCTCGCGCAGCTGCAGCGACTCCACCAGCCGGGTTTGCGCTGGAATGGTTTTCGCCACCACCATCAGACCGGTGGTGTCTTTATCCAGACGATGGACGATACCCGCACGCGGCACATCGGCAATAGGCGGATAGTAGTGCAGCAGCGCATTCAGCACAGTACCGTCAGGGTTGCCCGCGCCAGGATGTACAACCAGATCGCGCGGTTTGTTGATCACGATGATGTCATCATCTTCGTAAACGATATTGAGCGGAATATCCTGCGGCTGGAAGCGCGCCTCTTCTTCGATTTCCACATCGATAGCGATGCGTTCTCCCCCCAGCACTTTTTCTTTCGGTTTATCGCCAATGGTGCCATTGACTAATACGCGTTGGTCGAGGATCCATTCTTTTATCCGCGATCGCGAATAATCAGGGAACAATTCGGCCAAAGCCTGATCTAAGCGTTGACCGAGTTGATTTTCGGTCACCGTTGCGGTGAGTTGTACTCGTTGTGCCATATACAGCTTCTTCGTTTAACGTTGGGTTTTACGGCTTTGCCGTTTAATATAGTGTGCTATTGTAGCTGGTCTTAATCGGGAGCAGGAACAGAGATTCTCCCGCATAAACATTTTGAGGAAGTCAAAACGTCATGACGCGCATGAAATACCTGGTGGCAGCCGCCACACTGAGCCTGGCTTTGGTGGGTTGCTCCGGCTCTAAGGAAGAGGTGCCTGATAATCCGCCGAATGAAATCTACGCGACCGCCCAGCAAAAACTGCAGGACGGTAACTGGAAACAGGCGATAACGCAACTGGAAGCGTTGGATAACCGTTATCCATTCGGCCCTTATTCCCAACAGGTACAGCTGGATCTGATTTATGCGTATTACAAAAACGCTGATCTGCCGCTGGCTCAAGCGGCCATCGATCGCTTCATGCGCTTGAATCCCACCCATCCGAACATCGACTACGTCATCTATATGCGCGGCCTGACCAACATGGCTCTGGATGACAGCGCCCTGCAGGGCTTCTTCGGCGTCGATCGTTCCGACCGCGATCCGCAGCACGCGCGCGATGCCTTCAATGACTTCTCCAAACTGGTACGCGGCTACCCGAACAGCCAGTATGCCACGGACGCCTATAAGCGCATGGTATTCCTGAAAGATCGCCTGGCGAAGTATGAGCTGTCGGTGGTGGATTACTATACCGACCGCGGCGCATGGGTTGCCGTCGTTAACCGCGTGGAAGGTATGATGCGTAACTATCCGGATACCCAGGCCACCCGCGATGCCCTGCCGAAGATGGAAAATGCCTATCGTCAAATGCAGATGAACGCTCAGGCTGACAAAGTCGCGAAGATTATCGCCGCGAACAGCAAGAACACCTGAGCCTGACTCATGGATCGCAAACGGCAGCCACTGGCTGCCGTTTTTTTATTCGTTATCCTGGTTAGCTGAAGCGGTTTAGCGTCGAGTTAACTCATCAAATATGGCCTGCTTTGGCAGGTTCGACAAGTAAAATCTCACTTCTTCCTGCCCTGTCTCACAAAATGAATTCGTTGACAAAAAGTGACAATAAAACGTGATTTAGATCACACATTTTGACATTAGGAAAGGTATGCTGGATTCACCAAGACGGGAAAGACAAGAGGTAAAATTTATGACAATGAACATTACCAGTAAACAAATGGAAATTACTCCGGCAATCCGCCAGCATGTCGCAGACCGTCTCGCCAAACTGGATAAGTGGCAAACTCATTTAATTAACCCGCACATCATTCTGTCTAAGGAGCCGCAGGGTTTTATCGCTGATGCAACCATCAACACGCCAAACGGCCATCTGGTTGCCAGTGCGCGTCATGAAGATATGTACGCCGCCATTAACGAATTGATCAACAAGCTGGAACGGCAGCTCAATAAAGTGCAACACAAAGGGGAAGCCCGCCGCGCCGCGACGTCGGTGAAAGAGGCAGGCTTTGTGGAAGAAGAAGAGTAATCCTTAACTTAAGTTGTGTCATGCCACGCGCCTTCGGGCGCGTTTTTTATTGACAGAGTGAAAACAGTACAGGTACTGTAATCCCCACTACTTAAAGGAATTCATCATGAAACTCGTCCCGTTCTTCTTCGCATTCTTTTTTACCTTCCCCTGACCGGGAGGCAATTCGTCGTATAAGAAAGAATGCGAAGACGAACAATAAGGCCTCCCACCCGGGAGGCCTTTTTTATTGGATAACAACAAAGGCAACATCTATGACCGAGGAAAACCCATTACTGGCGCTGCGCGACAAGATAAGCGCGCTGGATGAGAAACTGCTTGCTCTGCTGGCGGAGCGTCGCGGGCTGGCTGTTGAGGTTGGTAAAGCCAAACTGGCCTCCCATCGCCCGGTGCGTGATATTGACCGCGAACGCGATCTGCTGGAGCGTCTGATGACCCTCGGCAAGCGCCATAATCTGGACGCTCATTACATCACCCGCCTGTTCCAGCTGATTATCGAAGACTCTGTACTGACCCAGCAAACCCTGCTGCAGCAGCATTTGAATAAAATTAACCCGCATTCGGCTCGCGTGGCGTTCCTCGGTCCCAAAGGCTCTTATTCGCATCTGGCGGCGCGTCAGTACGCCGCTCGCCACTTTGAGCAGTTTATTGAAAGCGGCTGCGCGAAGTTCGCCGATATTTTTAATCAGGTGGAAACCGGCCAGGCCGATTACGCCGTAGTGCCGATTGAAAACACCAGCTCCGGCGGGATCAACGATGTCTACGATCTGCTGCAGCACACCAGCCTGTCGATCGTAGGCGAGCTGACGATCCCTATCGATCATTGCGTACTGGTCAGCACCTCGACGGATGCCGATAAAATTCAGACCGTCTACAGCCATCCGCAACCGTTCCAGCAGTGTAGCCAGTATCTGAGTCGCTACCCGCACTGGAAGATTGAATATACCGAGAGCACCTCAGCGGCGATGGAAAAAGTCGCGCAGGCGAACGCCCCGACCGTCGCGGCGCTGGGCAGCGAAGCGGGCGGCGCTCTGTACGGCCTGCAGGTGCTGGAGCACTGCCAGGCCAACCAGACGCAGAATATTACGCGCTTCCTCGTTCTGGCGCGCAAATCGGTAAACGTCTCCGATCAGGTTCCGGCGAAGACCACGCTGTTAATGGCGACCGGTCAGCAGGCGGGTGCCCTGGTGGAAGCCTTACTGGTGCTGCGCAATCACAATCTGATCATGACCAAACTGGAATCTCGCCCCATCCATGGCAATCCGTGGGAAGAGATGTTTTATCTCGATATTCAGGCAAACCTGGACTCGCTGCCCATGCGCAAGGCGCTGAAGGAGCTGGCGGAGATCACCCGCTCCATGAAGGTTCTCGGTTGCTACCCCAGCGAAAACGTCGTGCCGGTGGATCCGGTTTAACGTTCGCGGAACGGTAATTTCTTCATCCCTGCCACCGCCACCGGCAGGGTGAAGATGGCGCCGGACAGCGGATACTGCGCCAGCTCATCGTCCTCCATGTTTTCCCGGGTGGTGGTGATATAGAGCGTTTGCATATCCGCCCCGCCAAAGCAGACCATCGTCGGGCAACGTACCGGCATCGGGTAGGACTCCAGCTCCTCACCCTGCGGAGAGAAACGGGCGATCCGCCAGCCGTCAAACATTGCGCTCCAGTAACACCCCTCCACGTCAATCGCCGCCCCGTCCGGTATCCCTTCGCCAGGCTGAAAACGGCGAAAGACTTCGCGCCGGCCAGGCTCACCCTGCTCATCCAGCGGCGTACGGTAGATCACGGCGTTCGGCGTATCGGAGGTATACATCCAGCGCCGGTCGGCGCTAAACGCCAGACCGTTGGCGCCATGGATGTCACACTGGATCACCGTCGGCTTCAGGTCGTTATCGACCCGCATCAGCAGCGCGCCGTTATAATCCCCCGGGCCCCAGAAGGTGCCGGCATAAAAGCGCCCATCGCGATCGGTCCCACCATCGTTAAACCGCGCCAGTTCCGGATTGCTCGGGTTATCGCAGACTTTACGCCGTAGCAGACCGTGGGCGTCGGTCAGCCAGATACCGCTGCGCAATGCAACGATAAACCCACCCTTCTCGCGCAAGGAAAAACAGCCGACCTCCTCCGGAAATTGCAGCACCTGGTGTTCGCCGCTGCGGGTATCGTAGCGGTGAATTTCACATTCCATAATATCGGCCCAGTAGAGGGCCTGCTCTGCCTCGCTCCAGGTCGGGCATTCCGGCAGGTATCCGGTGTAGTCAAACAGCGGTTGTGGTTCAGCCATCGTTGTCATCCCTATAAAAAAAGCCAGCGGTCGCTGGCTTTATTGTATACACCTTTTTCGCTTTACTGCCGATTATCGTTCGCCTGACGCAGCAGCGTGCGGCTCTCGCTCTGGAAACGCTGGGCGTAATCGCCAAACCAGTGTTCGACTTTACGGAAGCTATCGATAAATGCCTGCTTATCGCCCTGCTCCAGCAGACCGATCGCCTCGCCAAACCGCTGGTAGTAGCGCTTAATCAGCGCCAGGTTGTTTTCCGAGGACATAATAATGTCGGCGTAGAGCTGCGGATCCTGGGCAAACAGACGGCCCACCATCGCCAGCTCCAGCCGGTAAATGGGTGACGAGAGCGCCAGCAACTGCTCAAGGCGCACATTCTCTTCCGCCAGATGCAGCCCATAGGCGAAGGTGGCAAAGTGGCGCAACGCCTGAATAAAGGCCATGTTCTGATCGTGCTCCACCGCGCTGATGCGATGCAGGCGCGCGCCCCAGACCTGAATTTGCTCGAGGAACCACTGATAGGCCTCTGGCTGGCGGCCATCGCAGTAGACCACCACCTGCTTGGCAAGGCTGCCGCTGTCCGGACCAAACATCGGGTGCAGGCCGAGTACCGGGCCCTGATGCGCCGCCAGCATCGCCTGCAGCGGCTCTGCTTTAACCGAGGCAAGGTCGACCAGAATGCAATCCGCCGGCAGCGGCGGCAGCCTGGCGATCGTCTCCACGGTGGTGTGAATCGGCACGCTGACAATGACCATGCCGGCATCGGCGACGATATCCGTCGCCCGCGCCCAGTCCTCTTTTTCCAGAATGCGCACCTGGTAGCCGGACAGCGTTAACATCTTCTCAAACAGACGCCCCATCTGCCCGCCGCCGCCGACGATCACTACCGGCCGCAGATTCGGGTAAAGGGTTTTGAAGCCTTTGTCGTTTTCGCTGGAATAGGATTCGCGCATCACGCGACGCAGAATGTCCTCGATCAGATCCGGCGGAACGCCGAGCGCAGCCGCCTCTTCACGCCGGGAGGCGAGCATCGCCGCCTCGCGTTCCGGGACGTAAATCGGCAGGCCATACTGGCTCTTCACCTCGCCGACTTCGGCCACCAGTTCCAGGCGCTTAGCCAGCAGGCTAAGCAACGCTTTATCTACTTCATCAATTTGATCGCGTAACGCGGTCAGTTCAGCAACCATACTTTCCTCTTACACCAAACGGGCCGCCAGGTGGCCGCGGAGATCCTTATCCAGTTCACGCAGTAGCGCATCGGTGGTTTCCCAGCTGATGCAGGCATCCGTTACCGAAACGCCGTATTTCATCGCCTCACGCGGCTGTTCAGAGGACTGATTGCCCTCGTGGATATTACTCTCGATCATCAGGCCGATAATGGAGCGATTGCCATCTTTAATCTGCGCGACAACGGATTCAGCCACGGCCGGCTGGCGGCGGAAATCTTTATTGGAGTTCCCATGACTGCAATCTACCATCAGCGACGGCTTCAGTCCCGCCTGCGCCATCTCTTTTTCGCATTTCGCCACATCGTCCGGACCGTAGTTTGGCGCCTTACCGCCGCGGAGGATCACATGGCCGTTCGGGTTACCCTGCGTTTGCAGCAGGCAGACCTGCCCGGCCTGGTTGATACCGACGAAACGGTGCGGCATCGCCGCGGCGCGCATGGCGTTGATGGCCGTGGCCAGGCTGCCGTCGGTGCCATTTTTAAAGCCTACCGGCATGGAAAGACCAGAGGCCATTTCGCGGTGCGTCTGAGATTCCGTGGTTCGCGCGCCGATGGCGGACCAGCTGAACAGATCCCCAAGGTACTGCGGGCTGTTGGGATCCAGCGCTTCCGTCGCCAGCGGCAGTCCCATATTCACGAGCTCGACCAGCAGACGACGCGCAATCTTCAGGCCGCCTTCAACATCAAACGAACCATCCATATGCGGGTCGTTAATCAGCCCCTTCCAGCCAACGGTAGTACGGGGTTTTTCAAAATAGACGCGCATCACCAGATAGAGGCTATCGCTGACCTCTGCGGCAAGGGCTTTAAACCGACGAGCATATTCGATCGCCGCTTCCGGATCGTGAATGGAGCAAGGACCGCAAACCACCAGCAGGCGCGGATCGCGGCCGGCGATGATATCGGAGATGGTTTCACGGGCGTGCGCGATCTGCGCTTCCTGTTCAACGCTCAGGGGGAATTCCGCCTTCAGTTGCTCCGGGGTCATTAACACATGTTCGTCGGTAATATGTACGTTATTCAGCGCGTCTTTTTGCATGATTGCGATCCTGTGTAGCTCGTTTGCGATAGGGGTTGCCTCAGCGGGCATGACGTAACGATACCATACAAAGTAAAGAATTCAATCCATATTCCGTAAATTTTACTTTACACCAATAAATTAATTGGCACTTACCACGGCATTAAACGTACAAAAATATTTACACATAGCGAAATCGCGCCAAAATGGCTCATCAGAGCCATCGGCATTACGAAAAATCCTGGTGAGATTTGTCCCAAAGCAAAGGGCGCATCTAATGACGGGTTTTGCTATCAGTGATATTCTTCGCCGGGCATCGGCAGCGGCTTTTCCCGCGTCAGGGCGAATTTGACGGAAGCGTTAATGACAGTATTACACCGTCTTTTATTGACTGTATTTTTTCTCATCGCGGTATCTCCTGTTT
The DNA here is from genome assembly GCF_049472055.1 of Klebsiella pneumoniae complex sp. WS1778. NCBI lineage: Bacteria > Pseudomonadati > Pseudomonadota > Gammaproteobacteria > Enterobacterales > Enterobacteriaceae > Klebsiella > Klebsiella pneumoniae complex sp. WS1778. The sequence goes on along the minus strand of NZ_JBKGTJ010000003.1, from coordinate 766,562 downwards.
TTGCTGCCGGACCTTCAGAACATGTTCGCGCGATTGTTTCCGGGATCGTGACCTATACCCGTTGGCCGTCATTAACAGGGGCGCCGAAGCTGTGCATTTTTGCCTCATCACGCTTCACCCATAGCCTGGCTCATGAAGATCCGGATGCATTGCCCTATCAACCGGTGATAGTACGTAATAGTGAAGAAGCGTTAAAAACAACATGCGATGGTTTTTATTTTGGCAGCGAATCGCCGACCCAACAGTCGGAATTAACTCGCCGCTATGGCTCGAGGCCGCTGTTACTCATCGCAGAACAAAATACGGATTGCTCAATTGGTAGCGCGTTTTGCCTGATCATCAACGACGACAGGGTCCGCTTCTCCGTTAATCTGGACGTTCTGACGCACAGCGGGGTTCGGGTTAACCCGGACGTCCTGATGCTTGCCCGGAAGAAACCACATGAATAAGGACTTTTCACAGACATCGCGCCCGACGTTCAAACGCGCGCTGCGTCGCATTAGCGTGATAAGCGTGGTGATTTCCATGACGCTGGTCTGGCTGCTGCTGAGCACGGCCTCTATCTTCACGCTCAAGCAGTACGCGCAGAAAAACCTTGAGCTCACTGCCGCGACCATGGGCCGCAGTCTCGAAGCCGCCCTGGTGTTTGGCGACAGCGCGGCAGCAGAGGAGACCCTCGCTTCGCTGGGGAAGCAAGGGCAGATTTCCCAGGCAATCGTGCTCAACGGCCAGAAGCAGCCCTTCGCCGCATGGCGCCACGAACCGCTGGCCAACAAAGAACAAGTGAGCGGCCTTATCAGTAAATGGCTGTTTCCGGAGCCCACGGTGCAGCCCATCTGGCACCAGGGCAAACAAATCGGCGAGCTGCGACTAACCGCGCTTGATGAACTAATTAGCCACTTTCTGGGCATCTCGATTCTGGTACTGACAGGCAGCATTCTGCTCGCCTCGTTTATCGGCCTGCTGCTGACCCACTCCCTGCACCGGGGGATCGTCGCCGCCCTGCAGAGCATCACCGAGGTCGTGCATGATATTCGCGAAAACCGCCACTTCTCCCGGCGGGTGCCGGAGGAGCGTATCGAGGAGTTCCATCTGTTTGCCCAGGACTTTAACAGTCTGCTGGGGGAGATGGAGGACTGGCAGCGCCAGCTGCAGGCCAAAAATGCTCAGCTGTTGCGCAGCTCGTTACACGATCCGTTGACCGGCCTGGCTAACCGCGCCGCCTTTCGCAACGCGCTTGCCGAGCTGATGAAAAATGAAGTGGATCACCAGACCTCAGCGTTACTGTTTCTCGATGGCGATAACTTCAAATTGATCAATGACAACTGGGGACATGCGGCGGGCGATAAAGTGCTGATGGAAGTCGCCAGCCGCCTGATGACTTTCGCCGGTAAACGCCATCTGGCGTGGCGTCTCGGCGGCGATGAGTTTGCCGTTCTGCTGCGCGAGGTGCGCTCGGAAGCAGAAGTCCAGGCCCTGTGCCAGGCGCTGTCGGAACAATTTCTTCCGCCATTCAATCTGCACAATGGCCATAGCGCCACGCTCTCGCTGAGTGTCGGTTATGCCCTGGCGTGGGAGCACGCCACTGCGGAATCACTGCAAGAACTTGCCGATCAGAATATGTATCGGATGAAAAACCAACGTATCCAGCAGACGCTGAAATAATAAAGGACGCATTATGATCACGAAATATTTCGCCCCCACCCTGATGGCGGCGGCGCTTTTGACAGGTTGCCAGGCTCCTCAGGGAAAATTTACCCCCGAGCAGGTGGCGGCGATGAAATCTTACGGCTTCACTGAAAGCAACGGCGATTGGTCCCTGGGCTTATCCGATAGCATCCTGTTTGACAAGAATGACTACCGACTACGTCCCGACAGCCGCCAGCAGATCACCCAAATGGCCTCGCGGCTGGCGACAACCGGGATAACGCATAGCCGCCTTGAAGGCCACACCGATAATTATGGTGAGGATAGCTATAACGAAGCCCTGTCGCTTAAGCGGGCCAACAGCGTAGCCGATGCCTGGGCGGAAGGCGCCCATATCCCGCGCAGTAATTTAGTCACCCGCGGCCTTGGCAAAAAATACCCGATCGCCAGCAACGACACCGCGGCCGGGCGCGCTGAAAACCGCCGGGTCACGGTGGTCATCAGCACGCCGTAAACGTCCGCTTAATCGCTGGACTTCGCCATCCTCATTGCCGTTGCCGCGCGCCAGCGCAGGTAGTCAACGGCAATGAACAACACCAGGCTGATGCCCATCAATGGCATGGCCAGACCCAGGGCTAACGCTATCCCCAGCACCAGGCCACGGGCAGGCCAGGCGAGCGACAGCCACGCCCGCAGCAGCGAATGCGCCGGATCCCAGACGGCCTGAGGCGGACGGCGCATCCACCACAGCCGGTACCCCACGGCGATGGTGACGCACAGCGCACAGCCAAACCCCACCAGCAGCAGTTGATTCGCCAGACCGAAGAGGATCCCCATATGGAAATCGACGCCCCAGCGGGTAAGTTTCGCCATCAGAGGAAAGTCGGCAAAATGGGTGCGATCCACCACCTCCATCGTGGCGCCATCGATCGCTACCGCATCCACCTGCGTCGGCCAGCGGCGGTCGATCTCATTCACCGTCCAGGCGCGTCCGTCTGATACCGGGGGACGGATCTCCAGCCGGCTGGCTTTCAGCCCCGCCTGACGGGCCACCGCCAGTGCCCGGTCAAACTGCGCGGGTTGATGCTGGGTCATGGCCATCGCCTCCCTGTGATGCCCGGCATGGGGATCGTGTGCCATCGGTGCCTCACCGTGCAGCAGGGTATTGACCTGCGGCGTCCACCAGCCGAAAGCCGCCCGCATTTTATCCACATTGCCGCCGGCCCATTGCGACCAGGTCAGGCCGGTGGCGGAGAAGAGCAGCATGCCCAGCAGTAAACTCCAGCCCAGCGTCACGTGCAGCCGACGATGATTCTGCAGGGCGTTATTGATCCGCCGTTTTGGTCGCGTCATCGCCCACAGGGCAATGCCCCCCAACGCGGCCACCCACATCCATGAAGCAGCCAGTTCGCTGTAGAGCCGCCCGCTGTCGCCCAACAGCAGCGAACGATGCGCATAGTCAATCCACTGACGCAGCGGCAGGATGCCGCTGGTGCCGTAGACCGTCATATCGCCCTTCACCCGCAGCGCGATCGGATCGACAAAAATGGCCCGGGATTCCGACTCCCCGAGACGCGGATCGGCAAACATAATGCGGGTGGTCTCGCCCACCGCGGGGGCCGGACGCACCGCCAGCAGCCGCAGATTACCCTGGGTCGCTTCCTCGGCCAGCGCAATCTGGGCGCTGAGCGGTTGCGGGGTGCCTTCGGGAAGGCCATACAGCGCATCGTGATAGAGCCAGTTTTCCAGTTGCGGCGTCGCCACATAAAGCGTACCGGTCAGGGCTGCGACAAAGATAAACGGTCCGATAAACAGCCCGATATAGAAATGGAGGCGACGCAGCAGGTTCAGCCATGCCGCGCGTGAGGTGCAGGTTGTCATACTTTTCCTTTTTTAAAGCAAAAGAGGTCGTTGCGCGGTGCGCAGATTGATTTTTATGAAAGGGAAAAAGCAAACAGCCGCGGCGGGGCGCGGGTTTCGGGGTAGAGCCAGGGAAAGTAGCGCCAGTGTTTTAATACCGGGCGAGAAGCCGGCAGGCGAATGCGCCGCAGGAGCATGGCGACGAACAGCGCCAGTGCGAAAATCATCCCTGGGACATGGGCTAACAGCACGCAATAGCCACAGGCTTCGGCATGGTCCAGCGGCAGTTCGTGTCCGGTAGGCGTAGCGCCGTCTGTGCTGTGCATCATCGCCATATCGTGGCCGGGCATCTGCGCCATACTCGCTGGCGAGCTGTCCATCATCATGGCGTGGTGCATGCCGGGCATGGCGCTCATAGGGTCTTTTTGCAGGGAGACGGAGATCAGGGGGGCCACCACGATCAGCAGGATCGCCAACAGCGCAAGCCAGGCGGCTCGCCGTTTAGGTGTCGTTTGCTGAAAACTGTTACTGACCACCGCCCCTCCGAATAGAGGGCGTATTGTAAATGATTTACATCACGATGGTTACAACAAAGATAAAAAAAGGGCCGGCCCTGAGGCCAGCCCTTTTTGTCAGGATGTCGCGAAAGCGAATCTTAGTTAAGACGCTCTTTGATACGAGCAGACTTACCAGTGCGCTCACGCAGGTAGTACAGTTTAGCTTTACGTACAGCACCACGACGTTTAACAGCAATGCTGTCAACTACCGGAGAGTGAGTCTGGAAGACACGCTCAACGCCTTCGCCGTTGGAAATTTTGCGAACAGTGAATGCAGAGTGCAGACCGCGGTTACGAATAGCGATAACCACGCCCTCGAATGCCTGCAGACGTTTTTTGGAACCTTCAACAACCCATACTTTCACTTCCACGGTATCACCCGGACGGAAGGAAGGTACGTCCTGCTTCATCTGTTCTTGTTCAAGTTGCTTAATAATGTTGCTCATAATTTAATCTCTTATCCTGGGTAAACTGATATTGGGGGCTCACGCCTGCCCATCATGTTTATGCTGCTGTTGCGCGTGTTCAGTTTTGAACTCCGCCAGCAGCTTTGCTTGCTCTTCAGTCAGAGCCAGGTTTTCCAGAAGTTCAGGTCTTCTAAGCCAGGTGCGGCCCAGCGACTGCTTCAGACGCCAGCGACGTATCTCAGCATGGTTTCCCGACAGCAATACTGGCGGTACTTCCATCTCTTCTAACACTTCAGGACGGGTATAGTGGGGGCAATCCAGCAACCCATCAGCAAAGGAATCTTCCGTTGCCGATGCTTCATGGCCCAGTACTCCCGGAATGAACCGGGAAACGGAGTCAATCAGCGTCATTGCCGGTAACTCACCACCGCTGAGAACGTAATCGCCGATTGACCATTCTTCGTCAATTTCGGTTTGGATTACGCGCTCGTCTATCCCTTCGTAACGACCGCACACCAGAATCAGTTTCTGATTCGTTGCCAGTTCGCTGACGCCCGCTTGATCAAGCTTGCGTCCCTGAGGTGACAGATAAATCACCTTCGCGCCTTCACCTGCCGCGGCTTTTGCTGCATGAATGGCATCCCGTAAGGGTTGCACCATCATTAGCATCCCCGGTCCGCCGCCGTAAGGACGATCGTCCACGGTACGGTGCCGGTCATGCGTGAAGTCGCGAGGACTCCAGCTTTCGATGCTCAGCAGGCCATTTTTTACTGCCCGGCCAGTTACCCCGTAATCGGTAATTGCGCGGAACATTTCAGGAAACAGGCTAATTATGCCAATCCACATGGCGCCGTCTTTTACCGTTTATCCGGAGAATTTAAAAACCAGGATCCCAATCTACTTCGATAGTACGCGTAGTGAGATCGACTTTCTTGATAACCTGCCCATCGAGGAACGGAACCAACCGCTCCTTGATACCAAATGCATCTTTCAGGTTTGCCTTGATGACGAGCACGTCATTAGACCCGGTTTCCATCATATCGATGACTTTACCGAGGCTATAGCCTTCCGTCGTCACTACCTGGCAGCCCATCAGGTCTTTCCAGTAGTAGTCACCCTCTTCCAGCTCCGGCAACTGCGATGAATCCACGATAATTTCGCAATTAGTCAGTAGATTCGCGGCATCACGATCGTCAACGCCTTTCAGCTTGATGATGATGTCCTGATTGTGGTGGCGCCAGCTTTCCAGCTCAACAACCTGCCACTGACCCGCCTTCTGGATTAACCAGGGCTGATAGTCAAAAATGCTTTCGGCGTCTTCGGTGGAGGAAAACACTCTGAGCCAACCACGGATACCGTAGGAAGAACCCATTTTCCCCAATACGATCGGATCAACAGGTGCTTGTGCGGTGTGTTGCTTGCTCATCATGACCACCGTGACAGATTAAGCTGCTTTGTTAGCGGCTTTGATCAGCGCGGCAACGCGATCGGAAACAGTAGCGCCCTGGCCAACCCAGTGAGCGATACGATCCAGATCCAGGCGAGTTTCTTCTTCCGCACCGTTAGCGATCGGGTTGAAGAAACCAACGCGCTCGATGAAGCGACCGTTGCGTGCATTACGGCTGTCGGTGACAACAACCTGGTAGAACGGACGCTTTTTAGCGCCGTGACGTGCTAAACGAATAGTTACCATAACATCCTCTTGTGTGAATAAAACAACCGGGCCCCATCGAGGAACGGAGCCCGGTGTCATATTAAAAGCCCGAAAATTTTACTGATTTCTGTGCAAAAATCAATTCAAAACTACATACTCTAAATAATTCGAGTTGCAGGACAAAACGCGAAAGCGTTTTGAACAGCGCTTGCGCTGGCCCCGAAGGGGTGAGGCCGAATGGCCGAATCACGCGGCAAGTGAGTAAATCCCCGGGAGCGTACACAAGTACGTGACCGGGGTGAACGAACGCAGCCAACGCATCTGCGGCTTGAATTATGACGCGTATTAACGGCCCGGGAAACCTGGAGGCATCATCCCTTTCATCCCGCGCATCATCTTCATCATGCCGCCTTTCGACTTCATCTTCTTCATCATGCGCTGCATGTCGTCGAACTGCTTGAGCAGACGGTTCACATCCTGCACCTGCATCCCGCAGCCGGCGGCGATACGGCGCTTACGTGAACCTTTGATGATTTCCGGCTTAGCGCGCTCTTTCAGGGTCATCGAGTTGATGATCGCTTCCATACGCACCAGCACTTTGTCGTCCATCTGCGCTTTGACGTTGTCCGGGATCTGGCCCATACCCGGCAGCTTGCCCATCAGGCTGGCCATGCCGCCCATGTTTTTCATCTGGCGCAGCTGCTCCAGGAAGTCGGTGAGGTCGAAGCCGTCGCCTTTCTTCAGCTTGGAGGCCAGCTTCTCGGCCTGCGCGCGGTCGACTTTACTCTCGATATCCTCGATCAGCGACAGCACGTCGCCCATGCCGAGGATGCGGGAGGCGACGCGATCCGGATGGAACGGTTCCAGCGCTTCGGTTTTCTCGCCGACGCCGAGGAATTTAATCGGCTTACCGGTAATATGGCGAATCGACAGCGCCGCGCCGCCGCGGGCGTCGCCGTCCACTTTGGTCAGCACCACGCCGGTCAGCGGCAGCGCTTCGTTAAAGGCTTTAGCGGTATTCGCCGCATCCTGGCCGGTCATCGCATCGACGACGAACAGGGTTTCAACCGGATTAATGGCGGCGTGGACGTGCTTAATTTCGTCCATCATCGCTTCGTCAACGTGCAGACGACCGGCGGTATCCACCAGCAGCACGTCGTAGAATTTGAGCTTCGCTTCTTTCAGCGCCGCGTTGACGATATCAACCGGCTTCTGCCCGACGTCGGACGGGAAGAAGTCGACGCCGACCTGCTCGGCCAGGGTCTCCAGCTGTTTGATCGCCGCCGGGCGGTAAACGTCCGCGGAGACCACCAGCACTTTCTTCTTGTGCTTCTCGCGCAGGAATTTCCCCAGCTTACCGACGCTGGTGGTTTTACCGGCACCCTGCAGGCCCGCCATCAGCACCACCGCCGGCGGCTGCGCCGCCAGGTCGAGGGTCTGGTTCTCTTCGCCCATCGCCGCCACCAGCTCGTTGCGGACGATTTTGACGAACTCCTGACCCGGGGTCAGGCTTTTATTGACTTCATGGCCGACCGCGCTCTCTTTGACGCGGCTGATGAAGTCCCGTACCACCGGAAGCGCAACGTCCGCTTCCAGCAGCGCCATGCGCACTTCGCGCAGGGTGTCTTTAATATTGTCTTCTGTAAGGCGTCCGCGGCCGCTAATGTTGCGCAGCGTACGCGACAAACGATCGGTTAAATTATCAAACATTGTCTCTCGCCTGAGGTGGAAACGGTCGGTCGCCGCAGCGACACACAAAACGAATGTGGCGGAGTATAACACGACATCAATCTGAATGTGCTGCAACGGTTGGAGCAGAGGCCTGCTGACGTTATACTGCTTCTCTTTCTTATTTAGCCAACAGCCGACACCTATGCCTGTTTTTGCTCTACTCGCCCTTGTCGCCTACTCCGTCAGCCTCGCGCTGATTATCCCCGGCTTGCTGCAAAAAAACAGCAGCTGGCGGCGAATGGCGATTTTATCTGCGACTATCGCGTTGATTTGCCATGCTTTTGCGCTGGAAGCACGGATATTCCCCGGCGGCGAGAGCGGGCAAAACCTCAGCTTACTGAACGTCGGGTCGCTGGTGAGCCTGATGATCTGTACGGTGATGACTATCGTGGCCTCGCGCAATCGCGGCTGGCTGCTGCTGCCTATCGTCTATGCCTTCGCGCTGATCAACCTGGCCTTCGCCACCTTCGTGCCTAACGAATATATCACCCACCTGGAAACCACTCCGGGGATGCTGGTGCATATCGGCCTGTCGCTCTTCTCGTACGCCACGCTGATTATTGCCGCGCTGTATGCGCTACAGCTGGCGTGGATCGACTACCAGTTAAAGAATAAAAAGCTGGCCTTCAGCAGCGAAATGCCGCCGCTGATGAGCATTGAGCGCAAAATGTTCCACATCACTCAGGTCGGCGTAGTGCTGCTGACTCTGACGCTGTGCAGCGGCCTGTTCTATATGCACAATCTGTTCAGCAGCGAAAACATTGATAAAGCGGTGCTGTCGATTATTGCGTGGTTCGTCTATATCGTCCTGCTGTGGGGCCACTATCATGAAGGGTGGCGCGGACGTCGCGTGGTCTGGTTCAGCGTCGCTGGCGCCGGTCTGCTGACGCTGGCCTATTTTGGTAGCCGCGTGCTGCAACAGTTCGTGAGCTAAGTCTTTTAAGGAATCCTACGTGGAACATATCTCCACCACCACGCTGATCATAACGCTGATCGTCATGGTGATTATCTCTGCCTATTTCTCCGGATCCGAAACCGGCATGATGACGCTGAACCGCTACCGGCTGCGTCATATGGCGAAACAAGGCAACCGCCCCGCCAAGCGCGTGGAGAAGCTGCTGCGCAAGCCGGACCGCCTGATTAGCCTCGTGCTCATCGGTAATAACCTCGTCAACATTCTCGCCTCGGCGCTGGGCACCATCGTCGGCATGCGCCTCTACGGCGATGCCGGCGTCGCGATCGCCACCGGCATACTCACCTTTGTGGTGCTGGTATTTGCCGAAGTCCTGCCGAAAACCATCGCCGCCCTCTATCCGGAAAAAGTTGCCTACCCCAGCAGCTTCCTGTTGGCGCCCCTGCAGGTGCTGATGATGCCGCTGGTGTGGCTGCTGAATACTATCACCCGCATACTGATGCGCATGATGGGCATCCGCACCGATACAGTCATCAGCAGCGCCCTGAGCAAAGATGAACTGCGCACGATTGTGAATGAATCCCGTTCACAAATCTCACGACGCAATCAGGACATGCTGCTGTCGGTGCTGGACCTGGAGAAGGTCAGCGTTAACGACATCATGGTGCCGCGCAATGAGATTGTCGGCATCGACATCAATGACGACTGGAAATCTATCGTCCGCCAGCTGACCCACTCCCCACACGGCCGCATTGTGCTCTACCGCGATTCGCTGGACGATGCCATCAGCATGCTGCGCGTCCGCGAAGCCTACCGACTGATGACGGAGAAGAAAGAGTTCACAAAAGAGATCATGCTGCGGGCGGCAGATGAGATCTACTTTGTTCCTGAAGGGACGCCGCTCAGCACCCAGCTGGTGAAATTCCAGCGTAATAAAAAGAAAGTCGGTCTGGTGGTCGATGAATACGGCGATATTCAGGGGCTGGTCACCGTAGAAGATATTCTTGAAGAGATTGTCGGCGACTTCACCACCTCCATGTCACCCACCCTGGCGGAGGAAGTGACCCCGCTCAACGACGGCACCGTGATAATCGACGGCAGCGCCAACGTTCGCGAAATCAACAAAGCATTCAACTGGCACCTGCCGGAAGATGAAGCGCGCACCATCAACGGTATCATCCTTGAAGCGCTGGAAGAGATCCCGGTCCCGGGCACCCGCGTGCGCATTGAGCAGTATGATATTGATATTCTCGACGTGCAGGACAACATGATCAAACAGGTGAAAGTGATGCCGGTGAAATCATTACGCGAGAGCGTCGCGGAGTAGCACGAGCGAAGGAATTAACCTCACGGTGGGCTGCGGCCCGCCGTTTTTTTTATCTCGCGCCGGGGAGCGATGACATAAAAAACGGCCGCCCGCGGGCAGCCGTTGAGCAAGGCAGCAAACGTTATTTCGCTTTTGCTACCGTCACCATCGCGGCGCGAATGGTGCGGCCGTTCAGGGTGTAACCTTTCTGCATCACGGCCAGCACGTTGCCCGCCGTCACGTCTTCAGACTCGACCATCGCAATGGCCTGGTGGACGTTCGGATCCAGCGGAACGTTGGTGTCGGCGATCACTTCCACGCCGAACTTACGCACTACGTCCAGCATTGATTTGAGGGTCAGTTCGATCCCTTCCACCATCGGCGCCAGCTCCGGGTTAGCCTTGTCGGCCACTTCCAGCGCGCGGTCCAGGCTGTCGATCACCGGCAGCAGTTCATTGACGAATTTTTCCAGCGCGAATTTGTGCGCTTTCTCGATATCCTGCTCGGTACGACGACGCAGGTTATCTTCGTCGGCTTTGGCACGCAACATCACTTCACGTTCACGTTTCTGCGCTTCAGCCAGCTGGGCTTCCAGATTCGCAATTTTTTCATCGCGCGGATCCACCTGCTCAGCCGAAACTTCAGGCTCTACCGCCTCAACGTCGTCGTGCTGCTCCGTGATAATTTCTTCCGGGGCTTGCCCCTCAGGCGTTTTCTGTTCTTTACTACTCATGAATTTCTCCGCGTTTTTTTCGCATTCATCTCGCTAACTTCGCTTATTATGGGGATCAGTTTCCGGGTTTCAAGGGAAGCGGACAGATTGTCACTATTTCATTTAACGCAAGGACATCCAGATCATGAAGAACCATTTCAAGTGTATCGGCATTGTGGGACATCCTCGTCACCCCACCGCCCTGACCACACATGAAATGCTCTGGCGCTGGCTGTGCAGCAAAGGGTATGAAGTGCTGGTTGAACAGCAGATCGCCCATGAACTCCAGCTCAGCAACGTGAAAACCGGCACGCTGGCGGAGATTGGCCAACAGGCCGACCTCGCGGTGGTCGTGGGCGGCGACGGCAATATGCTCGGCGCGGCGCGGACTCTGGCCCGTTATGACATTAACGTCATCGGCATTAACCGCGGCAACCTCGGCTTTCTCACCGACCTGGACCCGGACAACGCCCTGCAGCAGCTCGCCGACGTGCTGGAAGGCCACTACATCGCCGAGAAACGCTTTCTGCTGGAAGCCCAGGTGTGCCAGCAGGATTGCCAGAAACGCATCAGCACCGCCATCAACGAAGTGGTGCTGCACCCCGGCAAAGTGGCGCATATGATTGAGTTCGAAGTCTATATCGATGAAGTCTTCGCCTTCTCCCAGCGCTCCGATGGTCTGATAATATCCACCCCGACCGGCTCAACAGCCTATTCGCTGTCGGCCGGCGGCCCGATCCTCACCCCGTCGCTGGACGCCATCACCCTGGTGCCGATGTTCCCGCACACCCTCTCGGCGCGACCGCTGGTGATCAACGGCGACAGCACCATCCGCCTGCGCTTCTCTCACCGCTGCAGCGATCTGGAGATCAGCTGCGACAGTCAGATTGCCCTGCCGATCCAGGATGGCGAAGATGTCCTCATCCGCCGCTGCGATTACCACCTCAATCTGATTCATCCCAAAGACTACAGCTATTTCAATACATTAAGCACCAAGCTCGGCTGGTCGAAAAAATTGTTCTGATTTACATCGCTGCCTCTTTACTGGATAAAAAACCAGTCTATACTGTACGAAAACACAGTATTGGTTTTTCATACAGGAAGGCAGCTATGTTGGCGCAACTCACCATCAGTAATTTTGCTATCGTTCGTGAACTGGAAATTGATTTCCACAGCGGTATGACCGCCATCACCGGGGAAACCGGCGCCGGGAAATCCATTGCCATCGACGCGCTGGGGCTGTGCCTCGGCGGCAGAGCGGAAGCCGACATGGTGCGTCGCGGCGCTACCCGTGCCGACCTGTGCGCGCGCTTCGCGCTGAAAGATACCCCGGCCGCCCAGCGCTGGCTGGAAGAGAACCAGCTGGAGAGCGGGCGTGAGTGTTTACTTCGCCGGGTGATCAGCGCCGACGGCCGCTCGCGCGGCTTCATCAACGGCACCGCCGTCCCGCTCTCGCAGCTGCGCGAGCTGGGCCAGCTGCTGATCCAGATCCATGGCCAGCATGCGCACCAGCTGTTGACCAAACCCGAACACCAGAAAACGCTGCTTGACGGCTATACCGGTGAGTATGCGCTCACTCAGCGTATGGCCGAGCACTATCGCCAGTGGCACCAGAGCTGCCGCGAGCTGGCCCAGCATCAGCAGCAGAGCCAGGAGCGTGCCGCCCGCGCCGATCTGCTGCAGTACCAGCTTAAAGAATTGAATGAATTTAACCCGCTGGCGGGAGAGTTTGAGCAGATTGACGAAGAGTACAAGCGCCTGGCCAACAGCGGGCAGCTGCTCAGCACCTGCCAGCATGCCCTGACGGTACTGGCGGACGGCGAAGAGGCCAATCTGCAGAGCCAGCTTTATACCGCGAAGCAGCTGGTCAGCGAGCTGGTGGGTATGGACAGCAAGCTTTCCGGCGTGCTGGATATGCTGGAAGAGGCGGCCATTCAGCTCAGCGAGGCCAGCGACGAGCTGCGCCACTACCATGACCGTCTGGACCTTGATCCTAACCGTCTGTTCGAACTTGAGCAGCGGATTTCCCGACAAATCGCGCTGGCGCGTAAACACCAGGTGATGCCGGAAGAGCTGCCGGCGGTTTATCAGGCGATGCTCGAAGAGCAGCGCCTGCTGGACGACAGCGCCGGCTCGCTGGAATCCCTCAGCCAGCAGGTGGTCGAACATCATCAGCTGGCGCTGGAGACCGCGCGCCAGCTGCACGCCCTGCGCCAGGCCAGCGCCGACGAGCTAACCCAGCTTATCACCGAGAGTATGCACTCACTTTCGATGCCGCACGGGGTCTTCGCGATTGAGGTCGCTTTTGATGAACGCCATCTCACCGCCGACGGCGCCGATCATATTGAGTTCCGCGTCACCACTAACCCGGGTCAGCCGCTGCAGCCGATCGCGAAAGTGGCCTCTGGCGGCGAATTGTCGCGTATTGCGCTGGCGATTCAGGTGATCACCGCGCGTAAAATGGAAACCCCGGCGCTGATCTTCGACGAAGTGGACGTCGGCATCAGCGGCCCGACCGCTGCCGTGGTCGGCAAGCTGCTGCGCCAACTGGGCGAGTCCACGCAGGTGATGTGCGTGACCCATCTGCCGCAGGTCGCAGGCTGCGGCCACCATCATTTCTTTGTCTGCAAAGAGACCGATGGCGAGATGACCGAAACCCATATGCAGCCGCTGGATAAGCGTGCTCGTCTGCAGGAGCTGGCTCGCCTGCTGGGCGGCAGCGAGGTCACGCGCAACACCCTGGCAAACGCGAAAGAGTTGCTTGCGGCGTAAACTTTTTGATTTTCACAGGGTCATAGTGAACAGCAAATTGCCTGCTGACCGCAGCCGGAGGTTTCCATCGGCGCGAAGGTCTATTATTATCGGCATATTACAGATGAGCCACGTACTGCTCGGGCCCAAAAAGGAATCAAATCACTATGCGCTGTAAAACGCTGACTGCTGCCGCAGCGGTTCTTCTTATGTTGACCGCAGGCTGTTCCACTCTGGAACGAGTGGTTTACCGTCCTGACATCAACCAGGGTAACTATCTGGCACCTAACGATGTAGCAAAAATTCGTGTCGGTATGACGCAACAGCAGGTTGCTTATGCTCTCGGAACGCCAATGATGTCGGATCCGTTCGGCACCAACACCTGGTTCTATGTATTCCGTCAGGAGCCGGGCCACGAGAAAGTGACTCAGCAGACCCTGACCCTGACCTTCAACAATGGCGGCGTGTTAACCAACATTGATAACAAGCCCGCGCTGACCAGTCAGTAAGGCCCGGAAAAGCAAAAAGCGCTCAGTGAGCGCTTTTTTTATGGCCGATAGCGGGTCTGTTGCTGCGGGTTACTTCGCGGCGTTTTTCTCCGCCCGCTGGCGACGCAGCTCTTTTGGATCTGCGATCAGCGGACGATAGATTTCCACCCGGTCGCCGTCATGGACTTCGTCGTGCAGCTTAACCGGACGACTGTAGATACCCAGCTTGTTTTTCGCCAGATCGATGTCATCACGCAGCGCCAGCAGACCGCTGGCGATAATCGCCTGCTCGACCGTCGCCCCCTCGTCCAGGGTGACCCGCTGCAGATACTGCTTTTCAGGCAGTGCGTAGGCGACTTCAACACGAATATTAGCCGGCACTGTAAACCTCTTTGGCGCGCGAAGTGAACGCCTGCACCATGTTAGCGGCCAGCTCTTTGAAGATCCGACCAAAAGCCATCTCAATCAGTTTATTGGTAAACTCGAAATCGAGATGGAATTCGATTTTGCACGCCTCGGGGCTCAGCGGAATAAACTTCCAGCCGCCAATCAGCTTCTTGAACGGGCCATCCACCAGGCTCATCAAAATGCTCTGGTTGCTGGTCAGTGTATTCCGGGTCGTGAAGGTCTTACTGATGCCGGCTTTTGACACATCAACCGCCGCCGTCATTTGCGTCGGCCCGAATTCCAGCACGCGGCTACCGGTGCAGCCTGGCAGAAAATCAGGATAGGACTTCACATCGTTTACCAGTTGATACATCTGTTCCGCGCTGAAAGGCACCAGCGCAGTACGGCTAATCTGAGGCATAGCAGGTTCCACATTTAAACACAGTGCAAATAATATCATTTATCTGCTGCTAAAAAAAACGCTGTGCCGCAACTCGTGCTAAGATGCGCAGTACACCTCGCAGGATGCGATCGAGGTAACTGTGTATAAGACGATGACTTCAGGACATTATGACTAAGAAAAAAGCCCACAAACCTGGATCAGCCACCATTGCGCTGAATAAACGCGCCCGTCACGAATACTTTATCGAAGATGAATACGAGGCTGGTCTCGCCCTGCAGGGCTGGGAAGTCAAATCCCTGCGTGCAGGCAAAGCCAACATCGGCGATAGCTATGTCATCCTGAAGGATGGCGAAGCCTTCCTGTTCGGCGCCAACTTTACGCCCATGGCCGTGGCTTCCACCCACTATGTCTGCGACCCGACGCGCACCCGTAAGCTGCTGCTCAACCAGCGCGAACTCGACACGCTGTACGGCCGCATTAACCGCGAAGGTTATACCGTTGTCGCCCTGTCGCTGTACTGGAAGAACGCCTGGTGCAAAGTGAAAATCGGCGTCGCCAAAGGTAAGAAACAGCACGACAAGCGTACCGACCTGAAGGATCGTGAATGGGCGCTGGATAAGGCGCGTATTATGAAGCACGCCGGACGCTGATCCCTCCCCTGAGGGCCAGCTCTCGCTGGCCCTTACGCTATATCTTTGTTGATGCTGCTTTTTCGTCCACCCCTGCTGAAATAATCCTGCGTGATGGGGCTGGTAACGACATTCACAAATCTGTTATACTTGACCTACACATTGGGGCTGATTCTGGATTCGACGGGATTTGCGAAACCCAAGGTGCATGCCGAGGGGCGGTTGGCCTCGTAAAAAGCCGCAAAAAATAGTCGCAAACGACGAAAACTACGCTTTAGCAGCTTAATAACCTGCTCTGAGCCCTCTCTCCCTAGCTTCCGCTCTTAAGACGGGGATCAAAGAGAGGTCAAACCCAAAAGAGATCGCGTGGATGCCCTGCCTGGGGTTGAAGCGTTAAATCTAATCAGGCTAGTTTGTTAGTGGCGTGTCTGTCCGCAGCTGGCAAGCGAATGTAAAGACTGACTAAGCATGTAGTGCCGAGGATGTAGGAATTTCGGACGCGGGTTCAACTCCCGCCAGCTCCACCAAATATAACGGCCTGATTCTCTTAGAGTTTCAGGCCGTTTTTCTTTGGGCGTGTGGCACAACTGTGACTCAGGAGTGTACCATATGCCATCAAACAGCATTCCCCATTACCTCTACAAGCGTAACCACACCTGGTGGTTCAGGGAGTTGAATTCACACTCTTATGATTCTATCGGCTGTCTCTCATATTTTGAAACATATCCCCATCCTATCTATTGCTAACTGCCTGAATCCGATCATAAAATACCCTCGCTAGTACCTAGCAGAGAGCTCCTCGCAAAAGCTTGATGATCTGCTTGTCAGCCATCGTGGAGGCTTCGGCCTCTATTCTCTCCCCACACGACGCATGCCACACGTTCTCAATGTTCCAACGTTACGATGCTCACGCATCACCAACGCTCTGGTACTTGCTGTGACAGTTGGGATTGCCGGTATTGTGGCGAGGGGACGTCACTGACGTGACGTCGAAAACTGGGGTTAATTGCTGAACATCTCTTATTCCTGTCAGTTCAGGCGAGGCCGGTAACCATAGTGGTGACCGGGAACTGAGAAGGAGATGTAATTATGAGTCGTAAGACACGTAAACGTCGAAAGACAAATACAAGTCGAAAGACAAGTAAAAAATACCAGGCTAGTGTTCAGCAAACGTTTTGTGTGAAGGAGAGACTAAAGAAATACTCCAAAGATGCCGGTAAGCTCTTGTTTACATTGGTTATCAGCGAAGTGATTTCTGCTGTTTTTCATTCTGAAGCTGTTGCCTCCATCTTTGCATCCATCAAGGGATTCCTGTAATGGAGGCTATAATGGATAGGAACAACAACGATGAAAAGCACAAAACGTACCCCTAGTCTTCAAAGTCCCCCAAAGATTTATCCTCTGAATCAATCTCCTCTATTCAAGCTTAAAAATAAAAGTAAGTTATTTGAAATCATAGGCTTATCCAAGAAACAAGCAGACAAGCTAATGCTTGACTCAGCGTACAAAGAGTTTGTAAATGATGCCGGTAGGAAAATACAGGAACCAATTGCTCAGCTCAAAGCGGTTCATAGGAGAATCGGCGTTTTATTGAGCAGAATCGAATTACCTCCATATCTTCACTCTGGTCGGAAAAAGCATTCAACACTCACTAATGCAAAATCACATAAGCTAGCAACTGAACTTCTGAAGCTCGACATTCACAAGTTTTTCCCCTCGACTAGGGCAGCGAAGGTCTACAAGGCATTTGTTGATAAATTTGAGATGTCACCTGATGTGGCTTATGTAATGACCAATCTTGTAACCTTTGCAGGAAAAGTGCCCACAGGCAGCCCGACAAGCATGGCTGTAGCGTTTTGGGCCAATAAAGATATGTTCGATGAGCTTAGCAAGCTTGCGGCCTCAAATAGCTTGGTATTTACGGCATATGTTGACGATGTAGCGTTCTCTGGTTCAAAAATCCCAAAAGGATTTGCCGCCCAAGTTAAAAAATGTATTCGTTCTCATGGCCTCACATCTAAAGATAAAAAAGAGCGATTTTATCCATCATCAGAGGGAAAGTTGCTTACAGGGATAGTGATTCAGGATGGAGAACTCAAGGTACGTTGGGCACACAATGATTCAATCGGAAAAGAATTCGCTACTTTGGCTGAAGCAAAAGACAAAGCTGCAAAAATAATTCATCTAGAAAAGCTAGTAGGCAAGCTGCATGCAGCTGGTCAAGTTGATTTCAGACAGAAAGACAGAGCTCGCTTCTTCACTCAACAACTCAAAGCAGCCAAAAAGCAATCAACTCAGAGCAGTTAGGACTATTGATCCCAGCTAGCTGGGTGTGCCATACTGCTGTGACATTGATTCCCGCTACATTGCTCAAAGAATCAGACGGTTAGTATTTGGTGTCGCTTCAAGCCAGCTCCACCAAACATTCATTCATGATGCATCATGAACCTTAAAAAAGCCTGTAACTTCAACGAGTTACAGGCTTTTTTTATTGCATGTGTGGTCATGATCTCTGTATGAATCTTGAGCTTTTGGCACCATGTTTAGCACCACGGTATCGTGGGGCTAAAAAAGCGTGGTGCTAAAACATGTCTAAGCAACTGAAACCCTTAACAAATGTGGAGATCGCTGGCGCGAAGCCCCGTAGCACAGACTATGAGCTACGGGACGGTGAAGGCCTGTACTTGCTAGTTAAGACTTCAGGGAGGAAGGCCTGGCATTTCGAGTATTATCATCCCGTCACCAAAAAGCGCACCAAAACCAGCCTTGGCCCTTACCCGGTCGTTACACTGGCGATGGCCCGTGAAACTCGCACGAAATACAGACGACTGCTCTGGCAGGGCATCGATCCCCGTCAACACTTAGCAGGAATAGCCGAAGAAAAACGCCTCCAGAATGAATGCACGCTGGAAAAAGTTGCGGAACAGTGGCTCAGAGAGAAGAAACGGACCAGCGATCTTAGCGAAGATCACGCCAAAGATATCTGGCGCTCGCTGGAGATGCACGTCTTCCCCTCTCTGGGTAGTACGCCCGTCACTGAGATCCGCCCGAAGATGCTCAAGGAACACCTTACACCGCTGGAAGAACAGGGCATCCTCGAAACGCTGCGGCGAGTTATCTCACGGCTCAATGAAATCTTCCGTTTTGCCATTTCCGAAGAGCTCATCGAGTTCAATCCAGCTGACAACCTGGTCGCCCGCTTCAAGAAACCGAAAAAGCAGAATATGTCCGCCCTTCACCCCAGCGAACTGGGCAGGCTAATGCTGGCGCTACAGAACGCCTCTATCCGCAAGGAAACCCGCTGCCTTATCGAATGGGAGCTACTGACCTGGGTTCGCCCCGGCGAAGCCGTTAGTGCCCGCTGGTGCGACATCGATATGAAAAAAGCGGAATGGCGTATCCCTGACACCTTTATGAAGATGAACCGTTTGCACACGGTGCCGCTCAGCAAACAGGCGCTGCGCGTTCTTCAGGTTATGGAACCTGTTAGCCGCCATCGCCCGTGGGTTTTCCCCAGCATCCGCAAACCACTGGAGCATATGCATCAGCAGACCGCGAACGCCGCGCTTATTCGTATGGGGTTTGGCGGTGAGCTGGTCGCCCACGGCATGCGCAGCATTGCAAGGACCGCAGGCGCAGGTCATTTCCCCCGTGAAGTACTGGAATCCGCGCTGGCGCACCAGAAAGAAGATGAAATCGAAGCGGCCTACAACCGCAGCGACTATCTGGAACAAAGGCGACCGCTGATGCAGTGGTGGGGAAACTACGTTGATGCCGCCAGACGGCAGGCGCTGCTCGGTGCAGAAGAACCGCTGCAGATCGTGGAAGGAGAATAATGTGATCAGTCCCATTCGTCAGAATCTGTTTGAACGGGAATGAGATATGCCGCTGCTGGAAGCGCGGCATCTCGCTCTTTTGCCTCTCGGCCTCGATGCTTCCCAACCGGCAAATGCCCTGCCGGAAGAACATCAGGAGAATTACCGTATCCTGCAAGACGCCATCAGCCGCACCATCAAAGCAACGGGCATGGTCAGCGCCCCGGCGAACAAACGCATGTTCTATGCCGATGAGATGTTCGCCCTGGCCTGGCGGCTTATTGATGACGAACTTACACCGCCAGAAATTAAGGCTCGGAGCTTGAAGGCGGTGATGAAACTGTCACGCAACAGCCGTGGCCGCAAATGGCTAAAGACGCTCGGCGACGACGCGCTACCGGTTCTCACTACTTCAGCACAACCTTCCCAGCGTGGGATACATAAGCGCAACAAGGCTCGGGAGAATACTGCCAGGCTCTGCTGGTTACTGGTTCAACTTCTGGTTGAGGAGACTGACGGACGGTATGGCACGTCTGATAAACCGGCTTCGGATCGGATACTTCGTAAGCTGAAGACGCTGGCTCAGGAACAGGAATTGCCGTCGGATGGGCTTGGGCGAGGGATGTTTTATGAGGTGTTGAAGATGGGAAGGGAGAAGAGAATGTAAGTAGTCGCTCCCAGTGTCGAGTGTAGTGAACCGATTAAGCTCCGAAACCTTAGGCGTATAGTCGGCTTTGTGCCAGCGGACTATTCCGCAACAATTACTAAAAAATCTAACATGTATAGAGACAATCTAGGTTCGTTAACAGATTAACGAAGACCGGCAGAGACCTACCGGTCCCGGCCAGCAAAGGTTAAATAGCTAATCTTCATCCTCTGAGTTAGGTTCGATAACAACAGAGAATTTCCCATCATCACGCTCCTTGAAATCCCTGATGATGCGTACTGCTTGCAGATGCTCAAGAATTGATATCACGCGTTCCCTGTTTGCAACAGCAATTGTCGCTCGGGTTCGATTAAGGAATATATTTCTCAATTCATCTTCACCTAAATGATGACAAAGCCCGGCCAGTTGATGTTTATTGAGACCTGTCACAATAAATCGTGTAAACAGCATGCCCTTGAATTCTTCATTACTAGTGTTGTTAAACACCTGCAGCAGGACATCATGTGGGAAATTAAGGTCAGCGATATCAGAAGCAATGAAATAATCAATAAATAGCGATACCAGGTCCGCTCTCTCTTGCACAGTAAAGAGTGCGTAAGTCATGACTTTTGTGAGCATGGCTTTAAAGAAGCGCGCATCTTTTTCTTTTCTTAGATAGAACTCGGGCTGCGCCAAAAATTCACTTTTATACTGACTGAACCAATAGACGAAGGCATCACTGATTTTCTCATCCAGATCCGCGTATTGAGCCGCAATTTTTTCATACACATCCGCGTCGAGAGGCAGTTTCAACATAGCTATCAAGGTGCAGAAATTACGGGCGCTGAGGTGCTCATCAATTTTCCGCATGTTAATCTCAATCGGTGCAACTAGGTTCTGATAAGTCCACTCGTCTAGGTCATCATTACAGATAATTTTCATGTACAACAGGTCATAGCGGTCGCCATCATAGACTTCTAGCGGGGACTGACCTAATGCAGCCACATGCTTTGTCACATACGCCGTCAGTATCGCCATGTTGCAGTCTTCACAGATATAGTCTATGAGCGCGCCCCATCCCGGCACGACCCGGTCATAACGGTAAAACAGGTCGTGATAGGAGATCGTTAGCTGGTCTTCGGTAAATTCTTCTTTAGCCAATATCCCGGACAGATCAGCAAACGAGAAGGTCATTTTTCTGACGATATCGCCTTTGGAACCATCGCTTAGGGAGGTGCGGGTCAGAACGTAGCGAATACATTCGGCATCCTCAGCAGAGGAGATAAACACATCCCTTACGAATGTATCGATGTTTTGACTGAAGTAATCAGAAACCGCATTGAGTTTATGCTCATAGGCGAGCGTCCAAGGTTTCCTTTCCGCCTCTTCAGGCGTTATGTCTTCAATAAGACACGAAACGGCAATGCCAACATTGTGCCGAGTTAACTGATAAAGATTGTTTTGTGCAATAAATTGCAGGCAATACCGCTCCGTTAGCGTCATTGGTTCGAACAGCTCGTCATAACATGCATCCGCCTGTTGTATGTGACGCATGAACACTTCCTGATTCTCCTCGGTGAGCTGAGAGATGATACGGCAGCCCAGCGAATGAATAAGCTGGCGGTATTGCGATTTAACTAGCGCATATTCAGGCGATACGCAGGCTATCACACTTATAGCAATATCATTGGTGAATTTTTCACCCGGCTGGCCTGCGAGAACGGCAACCATTCTGTCAAGATAACCATTTTTTTGCAGTGCAGTAACGATTAACTTATCGAAGGTCTCGGGTTTGCCAAATCTGCTATAAAGCTCAGAAAAAACAGCAAGGATATGTTCATCAGACTTGCTGAATAGCGAAGTGATCATACCAGCCAGATGTTCATCCTCGTTATCAATCAGATGTGTTACCAGTTGATAATGAAGCGCTCCATCGGCATAAATACGGTTATGTTCAACCAGTTCGCTGATGACTCTGTTCTCATCATCGATAAAATATTCACCGTTTGAGGTTGCGTAGCTCAGATCCTGACCAACGGCTTTCAGGAAGTCGTTATCATTTACGGTCATCGATCCTTCATGGAAAATAGAACGGTAGGCCATGAAGTCCTGCATCACCAGACCATCTGACAGCAGCAGATACAAGGCGTCTAACCCGCCATTGCGCATATCGGTACGCAAAGCATGGAGCTGCTGCTCAGAGACGAAGTCATGACCCTCCATCGCCTCAAGATACCCCTGAGCAATATCTTCAAATTTTTCACGCCCGATGATTAGCGTAAGTTCTCGCAGTGAAAGGGCATTTTTTAATTTTATTGACTCTTTAAGTTTCTTTATTTTTATCTGCAGCTCACTAAAAGCCGAGTTTTTATGTTTACCCATTTTTCTTTTTCTTTTCAGGTATTCTTCTTTTAGTTGTTCTCTTAGTGCCCTATCAAAAAGAGAGAGTGAATATCTCTGATGACTAACAAAGTAGCCTATATATAAATTTTCCTTTTGCGATAAAAATTCTAAAAAAACATTTTCATCATCAATTAAAGCCAAAGTTGTTAGGGGGTAAAAATTACTATATCCATTCCCCGTACCAAAATGAATGCCATCCCAGAGTATTTTCGGAATATATCGACAAACTATTTCCTCTCTAATTCCTCTATGATCATACATAGGTTCATGATTAAGATGCTCTATTTCGGACTGTAAAAGATCCAGTTTAATTTCCAGAGAGTCGAAATGATTACGGTGAAGTTTGCGAGTGCGATAGTCGCGAATAAATGAATATAAAACCCCTGTTTTCTTATCAGTAAGAAAATAGTCTAAGGCGTAGATGTTTTTATAAAAAACCAGCGACAACAGTTTGATTTTATCATTTGCGTTATCAACGATATTGCTGAATACATGATATTCATTGACCAAATTTTGTAGGCTGCGCATATCATTTATATATGCCGAAATGTCTTTCAGATATTTATCATTATGCGTATCGAGCGACATTTTCCTCTTTAATAGAGTAAACGCATTTCTGCTATCCATAAATGGAATAACGGGAAGAATGAAATCAAAGAATTTAGTTCTGGCATCAGCACCCAGGAACAGGTCGTCTCTTACCGCATAAACAAACCTGACTGGATTGCCATCAACAATATTGTTATTAACTATTTTGTTAATTTCACGCAACTTAACGAAAATCTCAGGCGTTCCTAGCCTGTCAAGATCTTCAAAGATAACCACTTTATATTCCAACTTGGTAAAAAAATACACAATCTCGTCAAGGCAGTTATTCAATAAGGATGGCGTCTCTTGGTCGCTTGCTTCAACATCCCCGCTTAAAAGGGCAATCTTGCTCAACTTAAGTTTCTTATCAAAAATACCGATTCGTGATGCACTGGCAGTTATAAAGTATAGCGACGTAAAAGCCAGCAAAACTAATATAATGCTTTTTATAATATAGTGTGCATTAAATACCTCGGTCCAGGATAGTGGAAGGCTTAGAAACTCTGCAATTGTTTTGAAATAAATAATAAATGCGGCAGCCGCAATGGGCGCAATGACTTTAAGTAAGGCCCGATAGGTTCCTCTGACATAGTCGGGGCCTCTATCGATTATTCTGTCTATCCTTGAGTCGGGAAGTTTCTCTCTATTCTCTTTATAAAGAATTTGTTGAAGGATACTGAGTTCAACCTCCTGATGAGTTGGGCTGACGGTTGTTTCATTTTCCGTCATATCGAATCCGGCAAGTGATACATTGATGTACTTATCATCGCAGTGATATTTCATAAATGATGAAATAACCGTACTTTTCCCTGCTCCGTAGCTACCTGTAATGGCAATGTTTCTCACATCTTTCTGCGACAAAGCGTATTTCAGGGCAATGAAATACTCTCGCATACTGGCATCATTGATAGTTTTCGGCGCTAAGGTGTCATAGCGGCCATCTAACTCTCCTTCCGTCAGACTCAGCCCCTGCTCTGCACGCTGTACCTGATCTTTTGCCTGGTGATTAACCAGCCATGCTTCCGTCTTCCTGCACAGGCCTATTGCCCAGCTCAACACGCTCATTCAGCGACTCCATTTTGCCAATACCCGATTACGATAAGCGTAAATTCCAACTGTGTTTAGTGATGCCAAAAATAATCCTGATGGTTATATCGTAACGTTTCAATACGATGAAAACATACTCTTTTTTGAGTTACTCGTGCGGATTCAAATTTGGCATGTATGAGAAGGCATCTCTGGGGATCATGACACGGCCTTAGCCACATACTTTCTCGCAAACACAGCAGTAATAGTTACAAGTTACCCTTTGCATCTTCGAGTTCAGATAAAGAACACACCGCTGTACCACACCTGATTTGGCTCCGTCATTGTGAACTAGTACCAAGTAACACAGCATAGCAACGCACTTCTAAGTCGAAGTGCTTTTATATGTTCTTGGCAATATTCTGTAAGCACACCCGTTTTAGTTCCACGCATTTTTTGAGAGTTCCGGTTTTTCAGCCATCAGCCGGTACTCTTCCGGCGTCAGGTTGTTCAGGGATTCATAAGGCCGCTCGTTGTTATATTCCATCAGCCAGCGCTCGGTAATTTCCCGTGCTTCATTCAGTGTTCTGAACAGGTAAAAATCCAGGATTTCTGTCCGGTATGTTCGGTCGAACCGTTCTATAAATGCGTTCTGTGTCGGCTTATTCGGCTTGATAAATTCGAGCTATACGTCATGTTCTTCGGCCCATTGTGCCAGCGCCAGTGAGACCAGTTATGGTCCGTTGTCCATCCGCATTTTCAGCGGGTAGCCGCGGTTTGCCACGATCCTGTCCAGCACCCGGATAGCTCGCTGAGCCGGGATATTCAGGTCGATTTCTATCGCCAGTGCTTCACGATTAAAATCATCCACAACATTGAAGGTCCGGAAGCGCCTGCCGCAGACCAGCGAATCGTGCATAAAATAGATGGACCAGCTCTGGTTTAGCGCTTGCGGCGTCGCCAGTGGTGCTGGATTACGCACAGCCAGCCGCTGTTTTCCTTTGCGACGAAAATTCAGTTTCAGCAGGCAATAAACCCGGTGAACGCGTTTATGGTTCCAGCTAATGCCCTGCCTGCGCAGCAGCTAGAACAGCTTCTTAAAACCGTAGCGCGGATAGCGTTCTGCCAGTTCAGTCAGCGCGTGGATCACTGGTTCATCACGCTGGGTATCGGGCTGATAAAAATACACCGTCCTGCTCAGTGATAACGTCCTGCAGGCCTGGCGTAAACTCATGGCAAATTGCGTCGCCAGATAGCTGACGAGTTCACGCTTTATCACTGGTTTTAAAGCTTTTTCGATGACGTCTTTAAGTGCCCGGCACTCAAGGCTGAGATCAGCAAACATCTGTTTAAGCCTCCGATTATCGTCTTCAAGATCTTTGATTTTTTTAATATCGGCCGCTTCCATCCCGCCGTACTTTGCCTTCCAGTTGTAATAGCTGGCTTCCGA
The DNA here is from genome assembly GCF_049472055.1 of Klebsiella pneumoniae complex sp. WS1778. NCBI lineage: Bacteria > Pseudomonadati > Pseudomonadota > Gammaproteobacteria > Enterobacterales > Enterobacteriaceae > Klebsiella > Klebsiella pneumoniae complex sp. WS1778. The sequence goes on along the minus strand of NZ_JBKGTJ010000003.1, from coordinate 741,189 downwards.
AATAGCGGCCTCACGGCAAACATCCTTGACGGTACGTCCAGCTTCGACGGACTTCAATACGGCGATGAACTAGTGTTCAGTGAATCGGATCTTGCGCATAGTGATCTTCTCAGGGGACATAATCAGTATGTCGGAAGATCTATAAAAGTGAATGCCCCGTTTTGCCGGAATACTTACATTACGGAGAGAAAGTTTTCTCGACTCTATGAAATCGCTATTCCAGACGATATGACCGAAGGCGAGATTGCCGGCTGGTGGGGGCCGCCTTGATCATACAGTGGTTCCCACTGACAGACAGTAGAAAAGGCAGGGATAGTAAATTTTGCACAGACTTCGCGAACAGACAGTCGGTGTTTACGCATATGCAGAATAACGGACTCTTTAAAGGCAGTAGAATAGGTGAAATGCCGGGTTGTCAGTCCGGCTTTGCCATGAAGCTTTCAGGCAGCAGTCCACTTACGAACGGCACCGTGATCGATACCAAAACGCTTTGCTGTCGCTTGCTGCCCTTCCAACCCGGAAAGATCGTGCTGTACAACCTCAAGCTTAAAACTGAGAGAATACTTGCTCATAAAAAACTGCACCTTACTTCGTTGGATGTCCAACTTTTTGGGCGCAGTTCAACAAAGAGTTTTTTATTCCAACCTAGCCTATTCTGCTTAAACCATATGAGCCAACGAATATAACCGAAGTAAAATCCTATTTTTTCAACTCAATAGAACCAACTTTAACAGGCAAAGCATCAAGCAAAAACCTCATAGCCTCCAAATCATTCTTAGGTTCCTTCCACACATATGGGGTCAACAGTTCTGGAACAACACCTTTTCTACCGACTTCTTCATAAACCAATGCTATAATTGAAAAATTAGGCCTTTTCCTTTTTTCAGCTATAGCATAATTGATTTCGGCAGATAAATAACTATCGTCTTTATAACTAGGTGTGATAAAGAAAACAGCAGCGCAAGAATCTTTCATCCCTTTCATTAAAGCGCGTTCTAATTCGACACCAGCACTCATCTTATCCTCATCAAGCCATGGGTCGAAACCTAGTGTCATTAATATTTTATGGAATTCTCTAACTTTCGGTTTGTCGATAGTTTTGTGACTTAGGAATATTTGCAGCGGTATCATATTCAATGCCATCTCATGCTTCTTTAAAATCATATCAACCTGTTCGTCAATATACGAACCAATTTTAACAAAACCTTTATCACCATTCATTACCACTTCAGCAATGAAAACAGCATCTTTTTCCTTAACATCAAACAGTTGCTCAACTACTGATATAGCATTTTTAAAGTCTAGACTCCCGTCAGGATAAAGGCAGTTATTAAAAACTTCCTTTGACAACTCACCAATTCCATTGGATGTTTTGAATACGCTATTTCCAGTATTTTTATAAATAAATACCTGATATTTACCCAGGAGAGAACCTATCCTTATGTTAAAGCCATTAATTAAAGGCCACATTAATACTTTGTCTGGGTATTTGTTTCGAACAGCATCTTTGTAAATCTCATAAATAAGATGATCGCTAAAATCCTTTGCCATATACACCTCTGATTGTCTTTAATATGATTATACACTGAAGTATCGCCTTGTACATGCGAACAATGGAACGCTATTTACCATAACGTCGAATTACGCGCACCGCTCAGCCGGTCTCAGCCGCATTCCGGCGCGAACAGTGCAAAAAAACAGTGTTTTGAAATGCCATTTAGGGGCCGCTTTGGCACAGAGCGGCCTGTTTGTAAGACCAGCCAGATCTGTTATAAGCGACAAGCTAGATCTTTCATCAGAGCCTCAACCAACACGCAAACTCCCGCCCCCAACAATCATATTTAAAATCAATCAATTAAAAAAATCCCTTCCATATCAACATCATCGCCACCCTTTTTGCGCCTTCCCTTCCCCGCAAAAAATCAAAATCCCTAACAAACTCAACCACCTCCCCCACCAATTACAAGGACGCCACCCATCGATGATTACCAGAGTCATCCGATGAAGTCCTGAAAGCCCGCACGGCGCAAGCCCTGCGGGCTTTTTTGTGCCCTCAATTTGTCCCGCGCAGTCCAAAGAAAACTCATTAAATCCGAACCTTTTAGGCCTATTGATAGGCACAACGAAAAGCTCTGGTATTTTCACGTTACCGATACCCCGCTAGCCCCCCTCTCAGAATTAGACCTCCCACGACACTCGCACAACCCTTTCACCTTCCGGCCGCGTTAGCGGCCGGAGTGATAGGTTTACCCCTTGTCAGAATACGCGTCCAGCATGGCAAGGACCGCCCGACGCGCCGCATCGTCTGCGATATTGTCAGGCAACGCATCAGCCCGCAGAGTGACATAAGCATCAGCAGCCCTTCGAATGGCAATCCCGACAGAGTGACGATCGTGCGTTGCCAGGGTGGAAGTCAGCAGGCCATCGGGATCAATGCCGAGGGCTTCTATTCGGCGAACGCCGCGTTGCGGTAGATTGGCGCGACGGAACAGCATCGGTCCCAGCACTTGTTCCCGGAAGAAAGACAGCATCCCCAGCGCTTCGAAGAGTTCGCCCCTGCCCAGTTTAACCCCGGCATAATGCAGCCAGATCCAGGCTCGGGACTCAAACCACTCCGGCGTCATATTCGGCCAGTGCGCGCTAAATTTTGCCAGCTGTCGCTCGAGAGCATCGTTATCACGGGTAAATAGCACGGCAGGCTCCTCAACGCGCTGAGTGAGCATGTCCAGGGTGATAAATTTCAGATCGACATGCAGAAGTTGCGGGCCAAACAGGCAGATCAGCAGGCGAGGCTCACCGACGTGTTCCCCGGTGAAAGCATGTAACAGATGGCCGAGGGTTCCGGCGAACGCCATACGCTGAGCCATGATTTCGTCATAATAGAGAGGGTCGACCACCACCACGAAATCCAGATCGGAGTATTGATCAAACCCGCCATGGATAAACGAGCCGCCGGCGAGAAGGGCGTGGATCCGCGAATCGGACTGTAATTTAAGCTTCAGTTGCTCTGCAAAACTTCTGTGTAAATCGGGTAGCGTATTCAGCATACTTTTTCCTGTTCACAAAAAAGACAAAGCATTACAGAATATCGAGCGATTGATCGGCAGACCAGATATTTCTGCTGGAACCCTCCCCTCCCTGGCGAGGCTCCCGACGCGCTATATCGTAAGCAATACCTCCCTCAAACCACCTCCCGCATCCACTCAGCAAACGCCCGCACGGCGGGAGAGAGAAAACGCTGGTGCGGATAGAGCAAAGTGACGGGTACCGGGGGCGGCTGCCAGTCCGTCAGCACTTCCACCAGTCTCCCCTCCTGCAGGTGGTCAGCAACGATATTCTCCGCCAGCTGCGCCAGCCCAAATCCTGCCAGGCACATTTTTATATAGAGCCCCGTTTCATTCACCGCGGCGGTGCCGCTGACGGGTACAGAAAAAGTCTCGCCGTGGCGAACGAAGCGGAACTCATCGGCCCGCCTCGCCTGGCCGGAGAAATAATGCACCGCCCGGTGCTGAGAGAGCGCCTCCGGTGACGGCGGCACGCCATATTCCCGAAGATAGTCCGGTGACGCGCAGGTCACCCAACGAAAGCGGCCCAGAGGCCGGGCCACCAGGCTGGAGTTGTTCAGCTCTCCCGTGCGTATCACGCAGTCGATGCCTTCCTGAATGAGATCGACCGGCCGATCGCTGACGCCGATCATCAGGTAGATGTCAGGGTAGCGTCGGTAAAAGTCTTGCAGATGGGGCATGACGATGAAATGCGCGATGCCCGCGGGCATATCAACCCGCAGGCGCCCCTGAGGCCGCGCCACAGACTCGCTCAGGCTGGATTCGCTATGTTCGATGAGGGCGAGAATTTCCCGGCACTGCGCCAGATACTGCATCCCTTCCGGAGTCAGGCTCACCCGCCTTGTGGTCCGGTTCAGCAGCCGCACCTTCAGGTATTTCTCAAGGTTTTTAATGGTACTGGTGACAGTGGAGGCTGGCAGGGAAAGGGTTTCCGCGGCACGAACGAAGCTCCCTGCCTCCGCGACGCGCACAAACATCTGCATAGCCTGGATACGATCCACCTTCTTTCTCTCCTGTAGCGAGCAGCTTACCGACAGATGGCATGATTATTCGTTGATTATGAATAATGAAAACAATTTACGCATCTTTTTGCGCTTAATCGCCTGGCGTATCGTTGCACGGTGGATGACGAATGAGGGGTTGAAAACGACCATAGCCTCAACAAATATCCATACAATCAACAAATTAAATAACACGTATAAAGGAAAAATCATGTCCGTTCAGGCTGTCGAATTACGTAAGGCCTATCGTTTATTGCAGGTCGGGTCCACCACCATGATTTCCGCAAAATATGATGGCGTCGAAAATGTCATGTCAGCCGCCTGGGTTGGGCTGGCAGGCGAGCGAAAAGTGGTGGCCTATATCGGCACCCAGGCCTTCACTCGTCAGCTGGTGGAAAAGAGCGGCTATTTCGTCGTGCAGATCCCCGTAGTCAGCCAGATGGCAACCGTCCTCTACGCTGGCGGGCGCAGCTATGCCGATGCGCCGGATAAAAACGACACCATCCCCTTCTTTTATCAGCCGGGGTTCGATCTCCCCCTTGTGGCAGGCTGCGCGGGCTGGCTGGTGTGCAAAGTGATGCCTTACCCGGACATCCAGCAACAGCACAATCTGTTTATGGGCGACATCGTCGCCGCCTGGAGCGATGACCGGGTATTCCGCAACGGACACTGGATCTTTGATGATGCACCGGACGAACTACGGACCGTTCACTATGTCGCAGGCGGGCAGTTCTATGCCATCGGCAAAGGCAGCAAATTCGATCATGGACCGGGTAAGGACTGACCCTCCCCGGTCATGAAGATCACTGACGAGATGTCTGCGCGGCAGAGCGGCTGATACTCCGGCGCCAGACGCCGGGCGCCTGGCCATACTGGCGCTTGAAGCTGCGGTTGAAGGACTGCTGGGAGTCAAAGCCGAGGGCGATCGCCACGTTGAGGATCGGCTCGTTGCTGTGGGCTAAGCGTTCAACCGATTTTTGCAGCTTTTGCGCCCGGATATACTCCCCGAGGGGGTGCCCGGTATGTTCTTTGAAGATCCGCTGCAGGTGCCACTTCGAATAGCCGGCTCGCCGGGCAACGGTATCAATATCCAGACGGCTATCAAGATGGTTGTCGATCCATTCGATCAGATCCTGAATGATGGCGCCAGTGTTCATCATATTTCCCCCTCGCGGCCGGTTAAAAGCATCTTTAGCAGTTGCATTAAAAGGTGGCCTGGTTTTACACAAAATGCAAGTTTTATTGTTGCATTTAAAACCCTGCCAGGATCGCGCCTTTTTTCTCCGGTGAGGATCGCACATAAAGTGCAACAATTATTCTTGCACTTAGTTAAGCGCCTTCCTACAATCGCCGCGATAGTGTATTCGAAATTGTTACAATTTTGTGGCGATGATCGACACAAATGGCCTTAAGCCAGCCCGGACAAAGGAAGTGGCGCAGCCACTCAGGCTGCGTCTTGCCCGGCGGCTACAATGACTGGAATAAAAATAATGAGCCTGCAAAAAACCTGGGGAAACATTCACCTGACCGCGCTCGGCGCGATGATGCTCTCCTTTCTGCTCGTCGGCTGCGACGACAGCGTCGCACAAAACGCCGCGCCGCCCGCTCCGGCCGTCAGCGCCGCTAAGGTGCTGGTGAAGTCGATCAGTCAGTGGGATAGTTTTAACGGTCGCATTGAAGCGGTGGAGAGCGTTCAGCTCCGCCCCCGCGTCTCGGGATATATTGATAAAGTGAATTATACCGACGGCCAGGAGGTGAAAAAGGGCCAGGTGCTGTTCACAATAGACGACAGAACCTATCGCGCCGCGCTGGAGCAGGCGCAGGCAACGCTGGCGAGAGCCAAAACGCAGGCCAGTCTGGCGCAAAGCGAGGCGAACCGCACCGATAAATTAGTGCATACCAACCTCGTCTCCCGTGAAGAGTGGGAGCAGCGCCGGTCAGCCGCGGTTCAGGCGCAGGCCGATATTCGCGCCGCGCAGGCGGCGGTGGATGCCGCGCAGCTTAACCTCGACTTCACCAAAGTGACTGCCCCTATCGACGGCCGCGCCAGCCGCGCGCTGATCACCAGCGGCAACCTTGTCACGGCGGGCGACACCGCCAGCGTGCTCACCACCCTGGTCTCGCAGAAGACGGTGTACGTCTACTTTGACGTCGACGAGTCAACCTACCTGCACTATCAGAATCTCGCCCGCCGCGGGCAAGGCGCCTCCAGCGATAATCAGGCGCTTCCGGTGGAGATTGGTCTGGTTGGCGAGGAGGGCTACCCCCATCAGGGCAAAGTGGATTTTCTCGATAATCAGTTAACGCCGAGCACCGGCACCATCCGCATGCGCGCCCTGCTGGATAACTCGCAGCGGCTGTTCACGCCGGGGCTGTTTGCCCGTGTGCGTCTGCCGGGCAGCGCGGCGTTCCAGGCTACGCTTATCGACGACAAAGCGGTGCTCACCGATCAGGACCGCAAATATGTCTATATCGTTGATAAAGATGGCAAAGCGCAGCGACGTGATATCACGCCGGGGCGGCTGGTCGACGGTTTACGCATCGTGAAGCAGGGTCTGAAGCCTGGGGATAGCGTCATCGTCGACGGCTTACAAAAAGTGTTTATGCCGGGTATGCCGGTTAACGCCAAAACCGTTGCCATGACCCCCAGCGCCGCCCTCAACTGATCCCTTATCAGAGAATCCAAGACATGGACTTTTCCCGCTTTTTTATCGACAGGCCCATTTTCGCCGCGGTGCTGTCGATTTTAATTTTTATCACCGGGTTAATCGCCATCCCGCTGCTGCCGGTGAGCGAATATCCTGACGTCGTGCCGCCCAGCGTGCAGGTGCGTGCGGAGTATCCCGGCGCCAACCCGAAAGTGATCGCCGAGACCGTGGCGACGCCGCTGGAGGAAGCGATCAACGGCGTTGAAAACATGATGTACATGAAATCGGTCGCCGGCTCCGACGGCGTTCTGGTGACCACCGTGACCTTCCGCCCGGGTACCGACCCGGATCAGGCGCAGGTTCAGGTGCAGAACCGGGTCGCGCAGGCTGAGGCGCGTCTGCCGGAGGACGTACGCCGTCTGGGGATCACCACCCAGAAACAGTCCCCGACGCTGACCCTGGTGGTGCATCTGTTTTCGCCAAACGGTAAGTACGACTCGCTGTATATGCGCAACTACGCCACGCTGAAGGTGAAGGATGAGCTGGCGCGCCTGCCCGGCGTCGGCCAGATCCAGATATTTGGCTCCGGCGAATACGCGATGCGCGTCTGGCTGGATCCCAACAAGGTGGCCGCCCGCGGTCTGACGGCCTCGGATGTGGTGACGGCGATGCAGGAGCAGAACGTCCAGGTCTCCGCCGGTCAGCTTGGCGCCGAGCCGCTGCCGCAGGAGAGCGACTTCCTGATCTCGATTAACGCCCAGGGCCGTCTGCATACCGAAGAAGAGTTTGGCAATATCATTTTGAAAACGGCGCAGGACGGCTCGCTGGTCCGCCTGCGCGACGTGGCGCGCATCGAGATGGGTTCCGGTAGCTATGCGCTGCGCTCCCAGCTCAACAATAAGGATGCGGTCGGGATCGGTATCTTCCAGTCCCCGGGGGCTAACGCCATCGATTTGTCGAACGCCGTGCGTGCCAAAATGGCCGAGCTGGCCACCCGCTTCCCGGAAGATATGAAATGGGCGGCGCCGTACGACCCGACGGTTTTCGTCCGCGACTCCATCCGCGCGGTGGTGCAGACGCTGCTGGAGGCGGTCGTGCTGGTGGTGCTGGTGGTGATCCTGTTCCTGCAGACCTGGCGCGCATCGATTATCCCGCTGATCGCGGTGCCGGTATCGGTGGTCGGTACCTTCAGCATTCTCTATCTGCTGGGTTTCTCGCTGAATACCCTGAGCCTGTTCGGGCTGGTACTGGCGATTGGTATCGTGGTGGATGACGCCATCGTGGTGGTGGAAAACGTCGAGCGCAATATCGAAGAGGGGCTTGCGCCGCTTGCCGCGGCGCATCAGGCGATGCGAGAGGTCTCCGGGCCGATTATCGCTATTGCGCTGGTACTGTGCGCGGTGTTCGTGCCAATGGCTTTTCTCTCAGGCGTTACCGGTCAGTTCTACAAGCAGTTTGCGGTGACCATCGCCATCTCCACGGTGATCTCGGCCATCAACTCGCTGACGCTCTCCCCGGCATTGGCGGCCCTGCTGTTAAAGCCGCACGGCGCGAAAAAAGATCTCCCTACCCGGCTGATCGATCGCCTGTTTGGCTGGATTTTCCGTCCGTTTAACCGCTTTTTCCTGCGCAGCTCAAACGGCTATCAGGGGCTGGTGAGCAAAACCCTCGGCCGCCGTGGCGCGGTGTTTGTGGTGTACCTGCTGCTGCTCTGCGCCGCAGGGGTGATGTTTAAAGTCGTCCCCGGCGGATTTATTCCCACCCAGGACAAACTGTACCTGATTGGCGGCGTGAAGATGCCGGAAGGTTCGTCGCTGGCGCGCACCGATGCGGTGATCCGCAAAATGAGCGAGATCGGGATGAATACCGAAGGGGTCGATTATGCGGTCGCCTTCCCCGGTCTTAACGCGCTGCAGTTCACCAACACGCCGAATACCGGGACGGTCTTTTTTGGCCTGAAACCGTTCGACCAGCGCAAACACTCGGCGGCGGAAATCAATGCGGAAATCAACGCTAAAATCGCGCAAATCCAGCAGGGCTTTGGCTTCTCCATCCTGCCGCCGCCGATTTTAGGACTGGGTCAGGGCTCTGGCTATTCCCTTTATATCCAGGATCGCGGTGGGCTGGGCTATGGCGCGCTGCAAAGCGCGGTGAATGCGATGTCCGGGACGATTATGCAGACGCCGGGGATGCACTTCCCGATCTCGACCTACCAGGCTAACGTGCCGCAGCTGGACGTGCAGGTCGATCGCGATAAGGCGAAAGCGCAGGGGGTATCGCTGACCGATCTGTTCGGCACGCTGCAGACCTATCTCGGCTCGTCTTATGTCAATGACTTTAACCAGTTCGGGCGTACCTGGCGCGTGATGGCCCAGGCTGACGGACCATACCGCGAGAGCGTGGAAGATATCGCCAATCTGCGCACCCGCAATAATCAGGGCGAAATGGTGCCGATCGGCAGTATGGTGAATATCAGTACCACCTACGGGCCGGATCCGGTGATCCGCTACAACGGTTATCCGGCGGCGGACCTGATTGGCGATGCCGATCCGCGCGTTCTCTCCTCCTCGCAGGCGATGACGCTGCTGGACGCCATGTCTAAACAGGTGCTGCCGAATGGGATGAATATTGAATGGACGGATCTCAGCTTCCAGCAGGCCACCCAGGGCAACACGGCGCTGATCGTCTTCCCGGTGGCGGTGCTGCTGGCGTTCCTCGTGCTGGCGGCGCTGTATGAAAGCTGGACCCTGCCGCTGGCGGTGATCCTTATCGTGCCGATGACGATGCTCTCCGCGCTATTTGGCGTCTGGTTGACCGGGGGCGATAACAACGTCTTCGTGCAGGTGGGGCTGGTGGTCCTGATGGGCCTGGCCTGTAAAAACGCCATTCTGATCGTCGAGTTTGCCCGTGAGCTGGAGATGCAGGGCAAAGGCATCATGGAGGCCGCGCTGGAGGCGTGCCGCCTGCGTCTGCGCCCGATTGTGATGACCTCCATCGCCTTTATCGCCGGAACCATTCCGCTGATCCTCGGCCACGGCGCAGGAGCGGAAGTTCGCGGCGTCACCGGGATCACGGTGTTCTCCGGGATGCTGGGGGTGACGCTGTTCGGTCTGTTCCTGACACCGGTGTTTTACGTGACGCTACGGAAACTGGTGACCCGCAGTAAGCCGGTCCAGGAGGATCTGCCCGCCTAGCCTGCAGCAGATAACAAAAAACCGCCTTCACAATTTGAAGGCGGTTTTTTTTCGTCACCAGAAAATGATTAATGCGCTTTTTTAAAGCGGGCGATCATTTCCGGTACCGGGTCGCAGCCGCTGGTATCGGCGTTTTTGAGCGCCTCCAGCGCGCTGGCCACGGTATGGCGAGCGAGGACGTTCAGCGAAGCCTGCTCCGCTTCGTCAGCGACCGATTTGAAGTACCAGCAGGCGTTGGCGCTGACCACGCAGCGGGCCGGGACCTCAGGACGCGACGCCCACAGTTTTTTATCTTCGATAACGGAAAGGTAGATATCACGCAGAGTGATTTTGTCCGCCGGGCGGCCAAGATGAATAGAGCCGTTGCGGCCAAGCGTGGAGACAATGATGCCGTCACGGGTGAGCGGAACCATTAATTTGCGGATAAAGCTCGGGTTGGCTTCCAGGCCGTAGGCCAGAATCGCACTCGTTGAACGTTCACCCATCTGCTCCGCCATTGCTACGCTGAGAACCATCTGCAAAGCTGTCGGGAAGCGGTAATCTAACATGGTTTTGTCCTGGGTTGCGGTGAATCTTGTTCTTTTTGGCACCGCAGAGGTGAGTAATCAATGAACAACAATATAACAAATACGGGAATTTTTTTGAAGCAATCTGCGGTTAGCCTGCGAAGTAAATTTTCTGATTTCGTCCGCAAAGACGGGCTGAGAAACCGCGCTCTTCCGTACCGGTTTTACTGAACGGCAATCTCCTCGCCGTTTCCCAGTGACTGCCCCCTGCGTTAAAGAAATCCGCTGCCAGAACGGCAGCGGATCCTGCAGGGTGTTATGCCGTTAATTCCAGCTCGGTTTCAAAGGTGGTCACCGGCACAAACGGCAGATAGGAGATCCGCAGCCTCTCGGCCACCTTCAGGCGATGCCAGCCGGCCGGCAGGCCACCGGGTTTGAGCACCGTGATGGTCGCCTTTTCACCGAAGTTCCACCGGTCGTCGTAGACGCTCTCCAGCTCGTCGAGCGTCCACTCCCGGCCGCGCAGCGCCAGGCGGATCGCCTGCCGCGGGATGGCTTCGCCGTTGAGGGTCACGGCGATATCTTCCACCATCGACAGACCCAGACCGCGGTAGTAAGGCAGACGGGCCAAAAAGCGCACGCCGATAACTTCTCCGTCGCGGGTGACGTTACTGAAACCTTCGCGGCAGATAATATGCTGATCAAACATGATAATGCTCCTTACTGGCCCAGCAGCGCCGGGGGTGGGGTTTCATCTAACAGGCGACAGAACATCAGTTGCTGGCGGCGGACCTGCTCCAGGCTGTCCACCTCCTGCGCGTCTTCCACCCAGCGGTTGCCTTCATACTCGGAGCACACATACCCCTCATAGCCGCCCTTCTGCAGCACGCGGAAGATCTCATCGTAGGGAATCGACCACTCGCTTATCTCATCGGTCATCTCATAGAATTTGGCATGAATGTTGTGGATCCGCGGCATAAAATCGAGCATCCGCTTCGGCTCGAACGCCGCGTTGTGGCGCAGCGTTTCCGCCATCGCCAGCTGCGGGCCTGGTCCCCATTTTTGCATCACATCCAGGATCACGTATTCGCTGAGCGTCCGCTCCTCATAGGCTTTCTCGATAAAATCCGCTGCCGCCTGTGGGCAACCGTTACGAATAAAGCGCTCTTTCCACACCCGCGGGAAGCGGGCTAAAAACATTCCCATATCCGGCAGGAAGCCCAGCGCCCGGGTATTGGCTTTTTCATAGGCTTCGGCATGACGAATAATCCACGGATGATCGAAATGCAGCGGGGCGTGCACTTCCAGCAGAATGGTGATCCCTTTGTCTTCCGCATACGGCGCCGCCGCCACCAGCACCTCCGGCGCCACGGAAACCAGAGAGCGGATAAAGCGCATGCCCAGCCGGGCGGCAAAATCGATGTCGTTTTGCACGCTGCGCACCTGCTCGTCAAACGGCATCGGCCGGTCTTTATAACGCTTATAGTCGAGCATAAAGTCATGGCACACCGGCACCGTGTCATGGCGCTGCATCAGACGGTGCCAGTCGGCGATCGCCGCCTCCGGCATGCCGCACTCCGGCCAGCCGGCGAAGGTCTGTTCGCCGACGACTTCAATGCCGCGGGCGCCGAACGCCGCGCAGTGACCGATCGCCTGATCGAGGGACATCTTGCCGAGATAGGTCTCATTCTGAAAACTGTACAGACTGACGCCGCGTTTTATTTTCTGAGTCATAAAAGTACCAGGTAAGTTGGTTAACAGGATAAGCCGGTCGCTTCGCGTGCGCGGGCCACCGAGGCCGCTGCGGGCAGCGACGGTTTATACTCCAGGCCAATGGCCCCGTTGTAGCCCAGGCGTTGCAGCCGGGCGATCACGTCGGGCCACTCGCCGCTGCGCGGATCCGGTTCGTTACGATCCGGCGCCTGCGCTATCTGCACGTGCCCCACCCGATGCATTCTGCCGCCGAGCACCTCCTCCATCTCCTCTTCCATCACCATCGAGTGATAGACGTCAAACAGCAGCTGCAGCCGCGGGCTGTCGACCGCCTCGATAATGTCCAGCGCCAGCCGGGTGTTGTTTAAGAACATCCCCGGATGATCGATGCGGGTGTTGAGCGGCTCCAGCAGCAGAGTGACCCCGGCGGCTTCCGCCAGCGTCGCCGCCTGGCGCAGGATGTGGATCGCCTGCGCCTGCTGTTCGGCGATAGCCACCCCTTCGCGGCTGAAGCCGGAGGCCACCACCAGCGGCGGCGACCCCAGCTGGCGCGAGACCGCCAGGCTGTCGCTCACTGCCGCCAGAAACTGCTCATGCTCCGCCGGATCCACCAGGCTGCGCCGGGGCTCCACCACGAAGCTCGACAGCCTCACGCCGGTCTCCTCCAGCGCCTGCGCCAGCGCCGCCAGCGGTTTATCACGCCAGAGATGAAACTCAACATGGCTGAATCCCTGCGCTTTCGCTGCCCGGACCCGATCGCTGAAATCGGGATACTCTTCACGAAACAGCCATTCAATACATGCGGACAAATACATCCGACCCCCTTCTCTACTTGCCAGAACAAAACAAACAAAATTAGAATAAGAATTCTTATTCTGTTTCGGAGCGGCAGTGTGACGCCTTCCCTTCTGGCTTCGCGGTCAACAGCAGGATCTGACGCGGCATAACCAGAATGAGTGCTCTAATTCTAATCTCTGGTTGCTATAAATTGTCAACATCATTTAACAAGTTTTTAACCAAATCTGAAGGTACATCATGCTCAATAACGCTTCGGCGGCCACGGTTCAGGCGCCTCCCTATACCAGCGAGCGGCAGCGCACGCTGGCCACGCTGGTGGTTTCGATAGCGCTGGTGCTGGAGATCATCGACGTCTCGATCATTAATGTCGCCATCCCGGTGGTACAGCGGGATCTGCTCGCCAGCCCGCGGCAAATTGAATGGGTGGTCACCGGCTACCTGTTCTTTTTCTCCATTCTGCTGCTCACCGGCGGTCGGCTCGGCGATCTGTATGGCTACCGGCGGCTGTTTATCAGCGGCCTGCTGGCGTTTGGTGCCGCATCGGCCGGCTGCGGACTGGCCGCCAGCCCGGAGATGCTGGTGGCGATGCGTATTGCGCAGGGGGCCAGCGGGGCAATGATGGGCCCGCAAATTCTCTCCCTGATGCAGGTGCTGTATCGCCCGCACGAGCGTTTCCGGGTGATGAGTATTTTCGGCCTGCTCGGCGGCGCCGCCGGGATCCTCGGCCCGGTGCTCGGCGGGATCATCATCGAAAGCAATCTGTTCGGCCTCAGCTGGCGGCCGATCTTTTTGATCAACGTGCCGGTGATCGTTATCGCCGTCGCTCTCGCCTGGCGGGCGCTGCCGGCGGTGCGCAGCCCGGAGGCCAAAGGTATCGATCCGCTGGGAACCCTGCTGGCGGTGGTGGGCGGCGGCGCGCTGCTGCTCACCCTGATCGAAGGCCCCGCCCTGCGCTGGCCGCTATGGATGGCGCTGCCGCCGCTGCTGTCGCTCATCACGGTGTCACTCCTCTGGCGTCATCTGCTGGGCCGTGAACGCCGGGGCGGCACGCTGCTGTTTCCCCCCGCGGTGCTTCGCGACCGCTTCTTTCGCGCCGGGATCGTCATCACCCTGCTCTATCAGCTGACCACCGCCTCGCTGCTGCTGGCCACCGCGCTGGTGCTGCAGAGCGGACTGGGCTTCAGCCCGTTCCATACCGCCCTGCTGCACATCCCCTTCGCCCTTGGGGCGATGTTTTCCATCGCCATCGCCGGCCGCCGGCTATCGCCTCGTCTTGGGCGTAACGTGACGCTGGTCGGGGTGGCCGTGCAGATGAGCGGCCTGCTGCTGATGGGCTACGGGATCGCCACGGTGCCGGGGACGCTGGCGCTGACCGCGCTGGGTCTAGGGTTCGGCCTGTGCGGCTGTGGGATGGGGCTTATCTCCGCCCCGCTGCCGGCCTTTGCCATGGCGGCGATCCCGGTGGCCCACGCCGGCGCGGCGTCGGGATTATTTCGCACCGGCCAGCAGTTTGGCGCCGCCCTCGGCATGGCGACCCTCGGCGGCTTCTATCTGGCGCAAAGCGCCTCCGCGCCGGACGCCTGCCGCGGGGCCTTTATCACTCTGCTGACCCTTGGCGCCCTGATCCTGCTGGCGATTGCCGCCCTCAGCCGCCTGCTGCCCGTCTCGGTGCTTCCCCCGGCGGGTAAGGCATGACCTATCGCGTCCGGCAATGGCTGCTATCATGAGGAACCATTTATCAGGACGCACAAAGCTGTAGTACCTATTTTCTGTACACCTGCAACGGGCATGCGCCCGGAGAACAACAAAGGCATGGACTGATATGGATGAAAACATCGATGTACTGATTATTGGCAGCGGCCCGGTGGGCGCCACTTTCGCGCGGCGGATTGCCGATCGCCGCGCCGCGCGGATCCTGGTGGTGGAAGCCGGCGAAGCGCTGACGTCCGCGACCGGGGTTAATATCCGCAACCTGGCGCCAGCGCAGCGGGAAACGGCCTACGACCGCGTCCGGGCGTTTCCGCTGGCCGCCCTGCCGGAGAACCTGCCGGCAGACGCCCTGCAGGCACGGCCCGGCACCCACCTTCTCGACCCGGCGGCGCCCCACAGCGGCATGCCGGCCGCCGCGCTCTCCACTAACCTCGGCGGCATGGGCGTCCACTGGACCTGCGCCTGTCCGCGACCGGGCGGCAGCGAAGTCATTCCCTTCCTCGAGCCGCGGGAGATGGCCGACGCCTGGGAGTCGGCTGAGCATTATCTGCAGGTGACCCGCGAAGGATTTCCGGCCACCGCCATCGGCCGGCAAATCGTCGATGCCCTTAATCAGCACTTCGCCAGCGACCGTCCGCCGGCGCGGCTGGCGCAGCCTATGCCGCTGGCCTGCGCCGCGACGCCGGAGGGCAAGCCGCGCTGGTCCGGCGTCGACGTGGTGCTTGGCGAGCTGGCGGAGGAAGAGACCCGCCGCCAGCGCGGGGTGGAGATCCGTACCGCCACCCTGTGCACCCGGATCCTCAGTGAAGACGGCGTCGCCTGCGGGGCAGAGCTGCGCGATCTGCGTACCGGCGAGCAGTACGTGGTGACGGCCAAAGCGGTAGTGGTCGCCGCCGATGCGCTGCGTACCCCTCAGCTGCTGTACGCCTCGGGCATCCGCCCGCGGGCGCTGGGGCGCTGGCTCAACGACCAGCCGCAGGTGATCGCCCTGATTGAAGTGGACGCCCCGCCGGCCGCCGCCACGCCGACCTCCCCGCTGCGCGACGGACGGGACAATGTCTCCGGCGTCACCTGGCTGCCGTTCCATGAGCCTGATTTCCCGTTCCACGGTCAGCTGATGCAGATGGATACTTCGCCGATCGCCTTTACCCAGCCGCCGGGGACTGCGACGAAGCCGGTGGTGGGCTTGGGGCTGTTTCTCGCCAAGGAGCTGCGCGAGGAGGATCGAATCGTCTTCAGTGATGACACCGACGCCGTAGGGCTGCCGAAAATGCAGCTTAACTATCAGTTAACCGACGGCGATCGCCGGCGTTTACAGCAGGCGGTGGCGGTGACCGAACGCGTCGGCGCCGCGCTGGGCCGCGTCGCGCCTGGCGGTGAGGCCATTATCCTGCCGGCGGGCACCTCGCTGCATTACCAGGGAACTTGTCGCCTGGGAGAAGCGAACGACGGCACCAGCGTGGCCGACCGCCGCTCGCGGGTGTGGGGTTTTCACAATCTGTACGTCGGCGGCAACGGCGTGATCCCCACCTCAACCGCCTGCAACCCGACGCTGACCAGCGTCGCGCTGGCGATCCTCGCCGCTGACGATATCGTGGCGCGCCTGCTGTAGCGCCTCTGGCTTACCGGGGCAAAAGCGGCCCCGGCTCCTCGCGAAAGGCGACATCGGTCGCCTTTTTATTGCCGCAAAATCCACATAAAACCCATGGTATTTTTGTTTGTGATGGATCACATACGTAATCACAATTTTTCCCCGCGCCGTTCCTGCTCCTACTCTTAAATCCGCGGCTATTCCCGCCGCCACCTGTATCCCTGACCTGCATACTAAAAAACCGCGCCGCCGCCAACGACAGGCGACCCGCGCGATAAAAGGAGAACGTCGTGAGCCATAGCCTGAATCCGCCCCACGCGCCACAAGCCGGCGCGATCCAGGGCATCATCATCGCCCTGACCGCCTTTCTGCCCATCCTGGCGATCGTTTCCCTGGCGCCGGCGGTCCCGACGCTGATCCAGCACTTTGCCGGGGTGCCTTATGTCGAAACCCTGGTGCCGCTGATGCTGACCGCGCCCGGACTGGTGATCGCCATCGCCGGGCCGTGCACCGGCTGGCTGGCGGATAAATTTGGCCGCCGTAAACTGCTGCTCAGCGCCACGCTGTTGTATGGCATCTGCGGCACTATGCCGCTGTACATCACCTCCCTGACCGGCATCTTTTGCAGCCGCCTCGGCGTCGGGCTGGCGGAGGCGGTGGTGTTGACCATCGCTAACACCATGCTGATCGATTACTTCGACGACAAACAGCGCCGCTTCTGGCTGACGGTGCAGGGGGTGATTGGCCCGGCGCTGGCGGTGCTGGTGCTGGCCAGCTCCGGCTATCTGACCGCCCTGCGCTGGAACGGCGCCTTTATGATCTACTTTGTCGCCATCCTGCTGTTCCTGGCGATGTACTTCTGGATGTTCGAACCGGCTCAGGCGGCCCGTCCGCAGCACGCCGCCCAGGCGGCGCAGCATAATCCGTTTCCGTGGCCGCGAGTGATCGCCCTCAGCGTGCTGACCTTTGTCTGCGCCATCATTTATTACGTGTACACCATCAATGGCGCCAACGCCTTTCATACCCTGCAAAACGCCAGTCCGCAGCGTATTGGCCTGATTATGTCGCTGGTCAGCCTCGCCGTGCCGGTCGGTTCGCTGCTGTTCGGTCTGGTCTCCCGCCGCTATACGCCGGAGCGCGTGCTCGCCATCATGCTCTGCCTGATGGGGATCGGGATGCTGGTGGTGGGTGAATCACGGACGGCGATCGCCATGGGGATCGGCTCCGCCATCCAGCAGCTGGGAGCCGGCATGGCGATTAACGCAATGATTTACTGGGTAGGGTCGCTGATTCCGCCCGCCTACTGCGGCCGGGCGATGGGCGCCTGGTCCGGGGCCTTCTTCGCGGGCATGTTTGTCAGCCCGATCATCGTTGGCGCGATCCGCCTGCGGGCCGGGAACGATGTGCTGAGCGCCTTCCTGACGCTCGGCATCGCGGCGCTGGTGCTGGCCGCCGCGATATTTCTTTATACTTTCTCCCGCCATAGCCAGCGCCTGCGTCAGCACAAGCAGGCCAGCGCCTGGCAGTTAGCGAAGTAAAATCCCGCGGCTTAGCCGGCCTCGACGGGGGTAATCAGATAGCTCAGACACATCATGCCCAGATGGCGTTTGAGCTGTTCCCAGTCGCCCTCACCGGCGGCTTCCGCCGCCGATCCCAGGCCGAGGAAGCGCGCCAGCGCGGCATACGAAACCGTAAAGCAGAAGCGGGCGGCCTGCTCTGGCTCCGGGTGGCGGATCTCCGCCGCGGCATCGAGCAGCTGGTCGATAAAGGTCTGCTCGTTTTTCTGGTAAGCGGCTTTCCCAATTCCCGCCACGCGCTCATCATCCGCCCGCGCCATAAACGGCCGCAGGATCCCGGCATGGCGACGCAAATACTCCGCCTGGACATCCATCAGCGCCGGAAGCCGCTGGCGCAGCGGCAGATTGCGCGCGTGCAGCTGCTGGATCAGCTGCTGCCATTCGGCGTCCAGCTCCTGCATCACCTCCATCATGACGGCGATAAACAGATCTTCTTTGCCGCCGAAGCGGGCATAGATCGAGCCGACAGAAACGCCCGAGCGTTTACTGATTTCAGCAATGGTCAGCAGCTCAAAGGTGCCTTCATGCAGGATTTCACGGCTGGCGGCCATCAGCCGCTCCAGCGCCACCCGGCTCCGGTCCTGTTTCGGCTGGCGCATCGCGGGAAGATCGGTCATCGCAGTTCTCACCTCTTTATACATAGAAAACCCCCGCAGTGTATTGCAGTTAGCGACCGCGCTGCAAATTGCCCACCCGACTCCCCCGTCGGCGAGGTGACAAAAGTGTGATGGCGGTCATTTTCATTCTTTGATAAACAACTAGAATCATAATTCTAGTTCTATTTAATAATAACAACCACCACACAACCCAGGAGTTGCTATGCGTTTCTCTGTTTTCCTCGTCGGCCGTTCCACCGCCCCCGAGCAGGATCGTTTTGTCATGCAGTCGCTGATCGAACATGCGCGCCAGGCTGAAGATCGCGGCTTCGATGCGGTCTTTATGCCAGACCATCACTTCACCGGCTATGCGCCGATGTCCAGCGATCCGTTTGTCTTCGCCGCCTACCTGGCCGGCCAGCTGAAAAAGATCCATTTCGGCATGTCGGTGACTACCGTCCCGCTGCACCACCCGGTGCGCTTCGCCGAGCGCGTTAACCTGCTGGATCAACTCACCGAAGGCCGCCTGCTGGTGGGCATCGGCAGCGGCACCACGCCGGAAGAGATGATCGGCTTTGGCGTGAACTACAAGGACGCCTCCAGCCTGCTGCAGGAGAACCTCGATCTGGTCCAGCGGCTGTGGGAGAAAAATATTGAAGACGATCCGATCATCTTCGAAACCGGCCACTATAAGGGCGCGGTGGTCCAGCGCATCGTTCCTGCCCCCTGGCAAAAACCCTTCAACCGCATTATGCCGGTGGCGCTGCGTGAAACCAGCATGCAGCGCGCCGCCGACAACGGCTGGCCGGCCTTTATTCCCGCGTTTACGCCGCCGATCCCGGCCAGCAACGATCCGTTTGGCCAGCTGACCCACTATTTCACCCGCTACCGCGATGCCCTGCTCAACGCCGGCCATAGCGACGAGGTGGTGAACCACTGCCTCTCGTGGACCACCCACACCTGGCAGTGCGTCCATATCGCCCCCACCGACGAGCAGGCCCGCGAGGAGATGCTGCAGATCATGGGCTGGTACCAGCAGGCCATCGACCGGGAATATGAGTACAACAAGCGGGCGGAAGAGTTTAGCGGCGTTACGCTGCACCGCCATCCGGACTGTTTCAGCGAAGAGTGGATCAAAACCTGGTGCCTGTACGGCAGCCCGGAGACCGTCGCCGAGGAACTGGAACGCCATCAGCGGCTGGGCATCGGCAACGTGCTGCTCGGCTTCACCAACGGCCCGCTGACCGAGGAGCGCCTGCGCCTGAGCCAGCAGTCGATCTCGTTGTTCGCGGACCAGATCCTGCCGCGCTTTCGCTAATCCAACCGGGAGATCCTGCTATGAATAAGCCTGCTTTCTCACGCCCGCCGCTGCTGATCGGCATCGGCGGCACCACCCGCCCGGGCTCCAGCACCGAGCGCGCCCTCGCCGCCGCGCTGGCCCACGCCCGCACGCTCGGCGCGCAGACCCAGCTGTTCGGCGGCGCTGAACTGGCGGCCCTGCCGCCGTTTAATCCGGAAGTGACCACCCGCACGCCGCAGGAGACGGCATTTGTGGAAGCCGTGCGCCAGGCCGACGGCATTCTGCTGGCCTCGCCGGGCTACCACGGCGGGGTGTCTGGCCTGGTGAAGAACGCCATCGACCTGCTGGAAGATTTGCGCGGCGACAGCCGGGTCTATCTTGATGGCCGGGCGGTGGGCTGCATCGTCACCGCCGCCGGCTGGCAGGGTTGCAACACCACCCTCGGCGCCATGCGCGGGATCGTTCATGCCCTGCGCGGCTGGCCGACCCCGCTGGGGGTCACTCTCAACACCGCCGGCGTGTCGCTGTTCGACAGTGAGGGCCGCTGCACTGACGACACGGTCCAGCGCGCGCTGGCCACCGTAGCCGAACAGGCGCTGGCCTTCGCCCCCGCCGCCCCCTTACGGAGACAAGCCGATGCCTGCGCTCAGTCTGTCGCTTAGCGTTGCCGAAAAAGCGCGGCTCACCGCCGGGATGGGGATGTGGTCCACCCACCCTATCCCCCGCTCCACGCTGGGTTCAGTCACCCTGTCCGATGGCCCGATGGGGATCACCGGCGGCCGGGTGGACGAGCGAGATATTGCCCTGCTCAGCCCCTGCGGACTGGCGCTTGGCGCCAGCTGGGACCGCCAGCTGGTCAGCCGGGTTGGCGGCGTCATCGGCGAGGAGGCGCTGCGCACCGGAACGCAGGCGCTGCTGGCGCCTAACCTGAACCTGTTGCGCAGCCCCCTTGCCGGCCGCGCGTTTGAGCTTTTCGGCGAAGACCCGCGGCATATCGCCGAGCTGGGCGCAGCGTGGATCGACGGCGTCCAGCGCCAGGGGGTGGGTTGCATCGTCAAACATATGGTCTGTAACGATTCAGAAACCGATCGGCGGACCATGAACGTGGTCGTCGATGAAGCCACCCTGCGCGAAGTCTATTTCTGGCCGTTCGAAGTGGCGGCCAGCCGCGGCGTCTGGGGCATGCTGACCGCCTATAACCGGGTGAACGGGATCTATTGCGCCGAGCAGCATCAGGCCATCAGCCAGTGGCTGAAGCGCGATCTCGGCTGGGACGGGCTGGTGATGTCCGACTGGTTCGGCACCCAGAACGGCCCGGCCAGCTTCCGCGCCGGGCTGGATCTGGAGATGCCGGGCCCGGCCCGCCATATGGGCGAGCGCCTGCTGCCCGCGCTGATGGATACCGACAGCGACGCCCGGCGTCTTGACGATGCCGCCGCCCGGCTGGCGCGGCTGGCCGAACGGGTCAGCCATCCTCTGCCCTGGGATGGCTCTGCCGCCGCCCAGGCGCAGCGGCGTCACACCCTCGAAGAGGCGGCGGCGGCAGGCTTTGTCCTGCTGCACAATCGCCAGCGGCTGCTGCCCCTCGCCGCGCAGTCGGGACAGCGGCTGGCGGTGATTGGCCCCAACGCCACGACGCCCTGCTTCCAGGGCGGGACCTTTGCCAGAGTGGCGCTGATGCCGGGTCTGATCTCTCCTCTGGAGGCCATTCGCCAGCGCTTTTCCGCCGCTGGGGTCGAAATAAGCTATGCCCAGGGGGTGGAGAGCGATTACCGCATCCCACCTCTGCATCATTTGCCGCTGCGCACCGCCGCCGGCGAGCGCGGTCTGGACGTTGCCTACGCCACCGCTGACGGGGGCGTGGTTCATCAGGAGGTGCGCGACGCCTCCTCGCTGATCTGGTTCCGCGATATGCCGGGCGTCGGCGACATGCTGCGCCTGACCGAACGCGCCACCGTGACGGTAAGCTGCCAGTTCACCGCGCCGGTGAGCGGCCGCTACGGCTTCTGGATCGGCGGCACCGGGGAGATCGCCCTCCAATTGAACGGCGAGCGCGTGGCGACCTTCAACGGCGAGGCGCTGGAGGGGGATATCATGGGCAAGCTGATGCAAGCCCCGCATACCCGTCTTGAATTTCCGCTGCAGGCGGGGGAAAACCTGACCTTCCGGGCCGAGATGGCGCTGGGCAGCAGTATCGCCCACGGCATCTGGTTCGGCTGCCAGCCCCCTCAAACCATCGACCTGCTGCAGCAGGCGGTCGACCATGCCCGGGCGGCCGACAGCGTGGTGCTGGTGATAGGCGAAACGGCCGATGCCGGTCTGGAGAGCATCGACCGGGACGCTACCGCGCTGCCGGCGCATCAGGTTGCCCTGATCCGCGCCGTCTGCGCGGCGAACCCACGGACGGTGGTGGTACTGAATGTCGCCCATCCGGTGGATACCGGGTGTCTGGCTGACGCGGCGGCGGTGATGGTCGTCTGGTATCCTGGCCAGGAGTTTGGCCCGGCGCTGGCCTCGGTGCTGGCCGGGGATCGTGAGCCTGGCGGTCGCCTGCCGGTCACCTTCGCCCAGCGCCTGGACGACTATCCGGTACGCAGTCTGACGCCGGACGCCGCGGGGGATCTCTGGTATCACGAGCGCCAGCAGGTAGGCTATCGCTGGTTTAACGCCCGCGAACGCCCCGCCGCCTGGGCCTTCGGCCACGGTCTGGGGTATGCTGATATCACCCTGATCGCCGCTGCACTGACAGGCGACGAGGTGGACGCTCTGCAGCTGCGCTGCCGGTTGGAAAACCGCGCCGCCCGCGCCGGGAAAGCAGTGGTCCAGCTCTACCTGCGGGGGCCGGAGACGGCCTGGTCGGCGCTGGCGGAGTTTGCGGCAGTCAGCGTCCCGGCGCACGACGAGGCCGCCCTGACCCTTGTCCTGCCGCCTCACGCGCTGCAGCGCTGGCAGGTGCCTGCCCAGGAATGGCACCTGGCCAGCGGCCCCTGGCAGCTGGCGGTGGGTTTCGCCAGCGACGATATCCGGGCAACCTTCGATTTCGTGCTGACTCCCGACGGGAAAATCAGCCACCGGGGCTAAGCCCGGATCGATGGCAAAGAGGGTCGGCAACGTGCCGGCCCTCTTTTTTTATTCCTGCGCCAGCCGATTCGCGAAAAAAAACCGCCCGGCGGCAGCGTACCGGCGGGCGGGGTTAAAAGCCTGAGGCGATCGGTGTCAGAAGTTCCAGTACATCGAGGACTGCCAGAGGACCGCCGACTCATGCTTCGGCACCAGCGTCGGGTTATCCTGCCAGGTGATACCGTTGATCCAGTAAATCCCTTTCGTCACGCGCAGGGCGTGCGACAGGGAGATGGCGTTGATGCTCTGTGGCGCCTCCATTCCCGCCTCGCCGACATAATCGCGGAACTTCTTACTGATAAAGGAGCGGGTGTAGCCCAGCGAGGTCATATCCTGCTCGCGGCCGGGAAACAGGCCGATGTCAAAGAAGGTCACCTGGAAGTCGCTGGTGTAAGCATTGCGATCGTCCGGCGCGTAGTCCGCTTTCACATCGAGATACAGCCCCAGCGGAAGCCCTTTTTTCGGCTGGGTCAGCTGCATGGTGTTGGCGACGTAGAACGCATAGTTACTACTGCTGTCGCCGGGCTGGTCAAAATACTGGTAGTGCGAGGTGTTATAGATAGCCCCGGCGCGGAACCACAGCGATCGCTGCGACTCGCCCGCCGCCTGCTTAAAGCCAAACTCATTCACCAGGATCGGGTTGGCGCCATCGACGTGCCATTTCAGCCCCGAGGGGTTCTGCTCCACGTCGTCGAGGTGTCCGGCAGGCGACATACTGCGGCTGACGGCAAAGTTGTTATAGAATTTCTTATCGCTGTCGCGGACGATGGCGGTGAAGGTCGGCGTCGGCGCATTGAGGCTGATCCCCACCTGCACCGGTATCACGCTGGTCGGCCCCAGCGCGGCTGAGGAGGAGTTGCCCCCCAGCACCATGCCGTAAAACTGACGAATTAACGGATAAAAACCATACTGCAGCTCCAGCTGGCCGTTTAATAAGGGCTGGTTCACCGCCAGCACCGCAATATTATGCAGTTCCGGATAGCTGTCATGATAATTCGAGGTCGCCCACTGGGGAGAAAAAGTAAATTGCGCGTCTTTGCTAAAACCAATTCGACTTAAATCATAGGTGACGTTCAGCGACATATTTTGTGACCAGGTAAAATTCTGCCCGGCATATTGTTGCGGGTCGGCGGACTGGCCTTTCAGATCGTACATCACCATCGGGTTCCAGCTTAACTGGACACCCCAGCCACGGTCGGCCAGCGCGCTGCGAAAGCCGCCAATATCGCCGATGAGCGATTCGCAGGTCGACGGAGGGCTGACGACCTGCGCTGAGCGGGTATTCAGTTTATCCAGTTGCTCACAGGTCCAGGTATCGGCCAGCGCGGTGCTGGAGAATATCGCCAGCGTCAGCGCCGAAAGTGGAAAAACTATTTTCTTACTTACGTCGGTACAGCAGAGACTCATAATAAACCCTCATTTTTATTTTTTGCAGGTAAGATGCGCCATATCGTGAAAAATAAATTGGTCACAATATGTTTATTAACAGGGATTAATTAGGCTGAAAGTTAACGCTAAATAAGGTGTACACTTTTTCTAAATAATGGCCTCCCCTTCCCGCCGGAAGACCGGCGGGCGTGTGGTAATGATGTCGTCAGGTGAAATTAACGAGCCAGCGCGCGGCGGCCCCCCATCCGGGCGCTGGCGATACCCGTCGCGCCGGCGATAGCCAGCGTCAGCAGCGCAAACAGCAGCAGGCTGTCCTGCATGCTGCCGGTCATGCCGTTCAGCAAGGTCATCAGAACCGGGCTGATGAACATGCCGAGGAAAAAGAAGGTGTGCCAGATGCCGATCCCCGTCGCCCGGTGCGGCGCCGGCAAGGCTTTCATCATCCAGGCCAGCATCAGAGGGATCAGCATTCCGTTACCGACCTGCGCGACGAACGCTGCCGCCACGCCGGCCAGCGGATTGTGGGCCACGGCGATAAACAGCAGCCCGAGGCCAAAAATGGCGTAAAAAAGGAAAAACTGCCTGTCGACGCGCTGCCTGGCGTTGCGGCCATACAGCCAGGCGCCCAGCGGCACGCCAATGCCGGCAACGGCGGTAGCGATGCCAATCTGGCTGCTGGAGGTCAGCCCGAGCTGACTGAACACCTGGCTTATCTGCAGCGGTTCGAGAAAATAGAGGATCGCGCTGGCGAGGGTAATCAGGCCGATCGCCGCCATTTTGCGCCGTGGAAAAGCGACAGCCTCCTCGCCAGCGACACTGTCCACGCGACGGCGCGTCGCTGGCTCTGCGGTGAACAGACACAGGCCGATAAAGACCGGGATCGCCAGAGCATACAGGTAGATCGGACCATACCAGCCCAGGGTTCCCAGCAGGCCAGCCCCCAGCACGATCAGCGTCGACAGTATCGACCCTATGCCGCTCTGCACCGCCAGCCATTTGCTACGCGCCTCACCGGTAAAGTAGTCGCCAATCAGCGCATTGGCGGTGGTAAGAATAAAGGCGTCGGCAATACCCATCACCAGCCGCGCCAGCAAAATGGCATACAGATCGTCGAGCATCACCGGCAGCAGGCCAAACCCTGCGTACAGAGCGGTGGCAGCAATCAGCAGGCGGCGACGGCTCAGGCGATCGCCTACCATCCCCGCCAGCGGAGCCAGCAGCGCCATGCTCGCCGCCGGTATGGTGATGATCATCGGCACCAGCAGCTGGGCGTGCGGCTGCGCGGCAAAATGACTGAACAGGAGCGGCATCACCGGCAGCATGGTCAAGGTCCCCATGATCGGCAACAGTGCCGCCAACATCAGTAACATCGTCTGTACGGCCCCCGCCTCGCGCGGGGTTGCTGAAACTTTGTGCATCACCATCTTCCGCTCTCCGTCACTGCTCTTTATTTAGAATATGAATTACAGTTCTATTTTTTATCGGTAAAGAAAGGCGTTTTACGCCCCGGCTTAATGGCTGTAAACGCATCAGCGAACTCAGCACATATACCGTTCTACCCTACCGGATGCAGGTGGCATGGACTGCGATTGCTATCACAATTAATACAATGCATTCACATTAAATTAACATAATCATCGACGCCTTCAGGCGTCGACAATCGCCACCGCGCGAATAAACCCGGCCGAGCCGCGGCGGATCTTGTAGGGAAAACAGCTCACCCAGAAGCCGTGGTCGGGAAGCTGCTCCAGGTTACTCAGCTTCTCCATTTGCCCATAGGCGATCTCCCTGCCGGCTTTATGCCCCTCCCAGATCAGCCCGGCGTCGCCGCTGGCCTGAAAGCGTTCGCGGGTAAAGTGGAAGGGTGCATCCCAGCTCCAGGCGTCGGTGCCAACCACCCGTACCCCCTGCTCCAGCAGCCACAGCGTCGCCGCCCGGCCAATGCCGCAGCCGCGCTGCAGGTAATCCGGCTGGCCGTAGCGGGCGCCGGCCGCGGTATTGATCAACACAATATCCAGCGGCGACAGGCAATAGTCTATTCGCGCCAGCTCGCGCTGCAGATCCTCCGGCTGCAGGATCGCCCCGTCGGCGACATGGCGAAAATCCAACCGGACGCCGGGGCGCAGGCACCACTCCAGCGGCAGCTCATCGATGCCAAACGCCGGTTCGCCGCCGTTGGTGGTCGAGCTGTAGTGCCAGGGGGCATCCATATGGGTGCCATTGTGCGGCGTCACGGTCAGGCGCTCCGAGGCCCAGGCCTCCTCTCCCGGCATCTGCGCTTTTTCCAGCCCCGGGAACATCGCCGCCATTTCCGGCCATCCCTGCTGATGATCCTGATACTCAATGCTCGGCAGCAGCGGCGGCGGATCGGTCCAGGGATTGTTGTCCAGGGTGACGGAGAGGTCGACCAGCCGACGCCCCTGTAAAAGATTGATCATGGTTTACTCCGTTAACATCACAACATGTTGATCCAGTACGCCAAACAGCGGCCGGCCATCGGGGGCGTGGGCTTCCATCGTCACCCGCTCCCCCGGGGATAAAAACGGCGTGCGCGGCTCGCCGAAGGCCAGCATCTCTATGGCCCGCACCTCGGCGATACAGCTGGCGCCGCGGCTGGCGTCCGGCCCGGACACCGTGCCGGAACCCACCACCGTCCCGGCGCGCAGACGGCGGGTCTGCGCCGCATGGGCAATCAGTTCGCCAAAATGGAAATGCATCTCGCTACCCGACTGGCAGCCAAACGGCTTGCCATTGCGGGTCACCTGCAGCGTCAGCGCCGCCCGCCCGTGCTGCCAGGCCTGCCCCAGTTCATCCGGGGTAAGGGCCACCGGTGCAAAGGCCGAGGCGGGTTTGGCGTGAATAAAACCAAACCCGGTCTGCATCTCGCGCGGCGCCAGCGCCCGCAGACTGATATCGTTAAGCAAGACGATCAGGCGGATACAGCTCAGCGCCTGTTGCGGCGAGCAGCCCTGCGGCACCTCGTCGACGACTACCGCGAACTCGCCCTCAAAGTCGAGGCCATCCTCGACCCGGCGGCAGACTATCCCGGCGTGGGGGGCAAGAAAGTCGTCCCCGCTGCCCTGATACATCAGCGGCGTCTGGTCGGCGCCGGCAATCGGCGGCAGGTGAAAGGCCCGCTGCATGCGCTCGCCATGGCTCAGGAAGGCCGAACCGTCCAGCCACTGCCACGCCCGGGGCAGCGGCGCCAGCAGGCGCCGGGGATCATAGGGCTGCGCCGCCGGATAGCGGCGCGCATTGAGCGCCTGATAGCGCGCCTGCAGCGCAGGCCACACCCGCGCGGCCTGCTCCAGCGCCAGCTGAAGCGTCGGAGCGATGTCCGCCGCATCGGCCATCAGCGTCAAATCGCCCGAGACCACCACCAGGCAGCCGTCGCGTTCACCGTTATCTCGTGTTGCCAGTTTCATGACCTGCCTCCTCCAGCAGACATAGCCAGCCGTCGGCGTCCACGTCGCCAGCCAGCGGACTCAGACGTTGGCCAGTGCAGGCGCCCTGCACGCAGAGGCCGCTGTCCGGCATAAAAATCGCCCCGTGGGCGAAGCAGACCAGCCGGTCGCCCCGGGCGTTGAGAAAAGCGTCCTGCCGCCAGTTCATCGGGGTATCGAGATGCGGACAGCGGTTGCGCCACAGATAGAGCGTTCCCTGATAGCGGCAGGCAATCACCGTCGCCTGCCCGCTGCCCGTGGGGTCAAATCCCCGCGCCTGGCCCTCAGCCAGGCTGTCGGCACGGCACAGGCGAACCATCAGCGGGCGTTATCCGGACCGGGAGCCCACTTCTCGCGATACCCCAGCAGGAAATATTGCGAGTTATCGGCCCCCGGCAGCGCTTCGCGCGGCTGCCAGTGGTCATCGTGCTGATCCATATCGGCGTCGTATTCGATATGACACCCGAGCGGGCTGTTGAAGTACCAGAACCAGTTCGATCCCAGCTGATGGCGCCCCGGTCCCCAGAAGGTCTGATACCCCTTCTGCTGAAAGCGGCTGCCGGCCATCATCAACTCGGTGGGCCCGCCGAGGTGGAAGGTAAAGTGTTCAATGCCGGTCATAAACGGCGGGGCCTGGATCAGAAACAGGGTATGGTGATCCTGGGTGCCGGCGGGTCGCAGGAAGGGGCCGACGTGGGTGAAGCGATCGGTACAGACAAAGCCCAGCCGTTGATAAAAAGCTTCCGCGCGCGCGGCGTCCGGCACAAAATAGACCACATGGGAGAGCGAACGCGGCTCCGCCGCCATGTCGGCGCTGGCCCCGGTCTGATTGACCGGCCGCCCGGCGCGATCCCCCGGAGCGTTGATTTTCTCACCTTCCCGCTGCAGCGGCTGGCGCTGGCTGACGCGAAACCCGAGGGCAAAGCCGGCATCATCGACGCAGCGCAGCACGCCGTCGGCGCCAAGTTTCACCTCGCGATCGCGGCGCAGCGTCTCGGCAATAGCCTCAAGCGTGGCGCTATCCGCCACGCCATAGACGGTTTCCCGCAGCTGGCTGCCGCTGGGCAGCGCCGCGGGCAGCGACGGATCGTCACGTCCCCGCAGCAGCACCCCGGTGCCATCCAGCGCGCTAAAGAAACCGTTCTCCTGCTCGCGTAAACCGTAGTCGATAAGAAACTGTCGACAGCCCGCCAGGTCATCGACGCCAAATACCAGATAATCCGGACCAAGAATATTCATCGCGGTTGTTCCTTATGCGTGTTCAGGCCACCCGGCCGCCGAGGGCTTCCGCCACCCAGTCAGCGATGTAGTGCCCGGCGTTAATTGAGTTGTCGAAGCTGGAGTGCTGCACACCGCCCTCGCGGTCAGTGAAAATTTTCAGCTCGCGGCGCGGGCTGTTCACCAGCTGGTCGTAGGTGCGCTGCGCCCATTTCACCGGGATCTGCGAGTCCTTTTCACCATGGGTGACGAGAAAAGGCACCCGTATACGGTCAAGAATGCCGTCGAGATGGACGTTCTCCGCGATGCGCATAAAAGCGTCGATATCCTCGCCGCCCCACACCCAGCGCACGTGCTGCCAGTAGTGTGGTACCGGAAAATCCCCTTCGCGTTCGCGGCGGCGCTGCTGCACCTCTCGCCAGTCGTGATTGGCGCCCCATACCACGCCGCAGGCGAAGCGCGGCTCAAACGCCACCGCCCGCGGGCAGTAATAGCCGCCCAGCGAGACCCCTTCCATGCCGATGCGCCCGGCATCCACCTCCGGGTGCTGTTCCAGCCAGTCAACGATGCGGCTGGCCCAGTGCTCGCTGTCATAGCGGGCCTGCATGTCGTGAAGACGTAGCGCTTCGCCGGTTCCCGGCTGGTCGACCACCAGCGAGGAGACGCCGCGCCGCGCCAGCCACTGCGGCAGCCCAACCAGATATTTCATCTCTTTGGTGGAGTCGAGACCGTTGACCTGCACCAGCAGCGGCGCGCGGCCGGTCATCCCTTCGGCGCGGACATAAAGCGCCGACAGGGTTTTGCCCTCGTAGGGGATAGTCACCCGCTGACAGTTAGCATGGGTATGGTGCAGCCCGGCGGCAAAGACATCGAGAAAGCGGCGGTACAGCGCCTCGCGGTCCGGCGCGCCATGCGCCTGCAGGCGCTCGCAGGTCAGGTAATAGTTGGCCGCCCGAAGATACTTCTCGCCTGCCGACAACCGCCGTCCCCGCGCTTCATCTTCGCCCGCCAGCGCGCATAATTTATCGGCCATGCGGGACCAGGTTTCCCGGAATGCGCGGGTGCCTTCGGCGTCGGGATGCTCGGACGCGGCCAATAGCGGCGCGCACATCTCTTCGATCTCACCGATGCGGGCGCCCATCTCGATGGAGAGATCCACCGACAGGTTCCAGACATAGTTTTTAGGGAAATAGCGAAACATAGGGTCATCCTTCAACATTCAGTCGCAATCGCTGTAGCGCAGGCACTGTCACATAAAGCACCTGCGGGCGACCAATCATGTCTCAGGATGTCAGGTATCGACGGGAGCAATACCAGTGGGTTAGCGTGCGCTGGCGACGATTTTCGCTTTCAGCCAGCCGAAGATAGGATCATTATCCAGCGAGCGGTGCCAGCCGATAAATTCGCGCATCACCGGCAGCGTCATCGGGACCGGGAAAAGACGCAGCGGCAGCATCGCCGCGTACTGCTCCGCCAGCCGCCGGTGCAGCGTGGCGATCCGCGAGGTGCCGATCAGCAGCTGCGGAACGCAGTGGTAGCTGTGGGTCACCACCTCGATACGGCGGCTCAGCCCCGACCCGGCAAACAAATTGCCCTCCAGCCCCGGCTGCCGCTCGCGGCCAAAGACCACCGACACGTGCCCCAGCTGTTGCCAGGCTTCAAGGGTCAGCGCCTCGCCGGTGTGGGGATTATCCGCCCAGGCCAGGCAGACAAACTCTTCGTCAAACAGCGCTTCGGCGGGATGATCGGCGGCCATAAAACGCTCCGGCGCCACGATGATATCCAGCTCGCCGCGGTTGAGCATGCCGGTGGACTGGGCGTCCGGCGAGAAAAACTCAAAGGTCATATTCGGCGCCTGCAGGTGCACCGTTTGCAGCGCATCCTTCAGCATCACGTTGATCACGTAATCCGAGGCCATAATGCGGAAATGGCGCTTGCTGGTTGCCGGCTCATCCACCGGCCGGCGGGCAATGGAGGTCTGAATTTTCATCAGCACGTCGCGGACCGGCTCCCGCAGCTCTTCCGCCAGCGGCGTGGGCCGCATCTTTCTGCCCACCTGGGTGAGCAGATCGTCCTCAAAGTAGGTGCGTAGCCGGTTGAGCACCCCGCTGGTGGCAGACTGGGTCATATGCAACCGGCCCGCGGCGCGGGTGATGTTCTGTTCATCGAGTAACACATCCAGTGCCACCAGTAAGTTCAGATCAAGATGTTGGTAACGCATGGGTCCCCCGGCGAGAAATGGCGTGCTTATCCTGTGGCTGAATTTAACTTTTCTGCAACTTTTTGTTTTCAATTTCCACGGCGATATCGTTTTTTGCGATAGCGATCATTCTTTATCGCGATTAGTCAGCGCGCCGCTGGCCTGGTTAACGTCCTCTACTCTGTACCCTGGAGAAAACAGCTACGATGAACATCAATAACGTATTAATCGTTGGCGGCGGCATCGGCGGTCTGTGTACCGCCATCGCCCTCCGCCAGGCCGGCGTCGCCGTCGATGTCGTAGAGATCCAGCCGCAGTGGCGGGTCTACGGCGTCGGTATCATTCAGCAGAACAATGTCGTGCGCGAAATGCAGCGGCTTGGGGTGCTGGAACGCTATCTGGACGCCGCCTGGCCGTTTGACAGCGTCTCGGTGCACACCCTGAGCGGCCAGCAGCTAGCCAGCTTTCCCGGCCAGCGGCTGGCCGGTGAACAGTTCCCGGCCAACGTCGGCATCTCCCGCCTGGCCCTGCACAACGTACTCTGTTCCACCGCCCGGGAGTTAGGGGTCCGACTGACCACCGGCGAGAGCATTGACGCCTTCCGTCAGGTTGACGATGCGGTTGAGGTGAGCTTCAGCCGTGGCGGTCAGGGGCGCTACGATCTGCTGGTGGGCGCCGATGGGATCTACTCCCGGGTGCGCGGCATGCTGTACGGCGAGCGCTATCGCCCCCGCTTTACCGGTCAGGGCGTATGGCGCTACAACTTTCCGCGACCGCCGGAGGTGGACCATCTGATGTGCTTTATGGGCGAGAGCTGCAACTGCGGGCTGGTGCCGCTGGCGGACGATCTGATGTATCTGTTTATCACCTCCCACGAAGCGGATAACCCCCGCTACGCCCGCGATCAGCTGGCGGCGGAGATGCGCCGCCGTCTGCCGCCCGGCGCGGGGTTGCCGGGCAGCCTGCACGAGCATATCGTTAACAACGACGAGGTCGTCTATAAGCCGCTGGAAGAGCTGTTCGTCGACGATCCCTGGTATCAGGGACGCATCGTGCTGGTGGGCGACGCGGTTCACGCTACCACTCCGCATCTCGGTCAGGGGGCGGGCATGGCGATTGAGGATGCCATCGTGCTGCGCGAAGCGCTGCAGCAGACCGACAGCGTCGCGGCCGCGCTGGCGCACTTTGACGCCCGCCGCCGGCCGCGCTGTCAGCAGATCTGGGCCGCCTCGCTGCAGGTGGGCGAGAGCGAGATCCACCGCGATCGCCATTTTGACCGCCAGCGGGCGATCGGCGATATGATGACCCTGACGGCGAAGCCGATATAAGCCCTGCCCGGCGCCCTCCGCCGGCCACGCTGGCGGATTATTCCCCGGTTCATTGGCCGGCACGATCGCCATCGCATCCCCCTTTCACCAGGCGCTGATCTGCCTGCACAAACTCTCCACCATCACGATTGCGGAAAAAACCATTAAAGCGAATCGCTAACGACCGCGCCGCCCGGCGAGCTGTCCACACCTGCGGCGCCTAACCCTGTGGATAACCTGGAGGCAGTTGTCCGGCAGCCCCAGCACAAGCGGGCTACAGGCTGCCGTTCGTTTTTTGAACAGGAAAACCGCCGCCACGGCGGAGGGAAGCGCCCGCCCCGCTTAATAATTCCACTTCGGCCGCGCCACCGTGTTCTTCTTCAGCAGATCGCGGAACGCTTTCAGATAGGGTTCATTGCTGCGCCCGCGCTTACAGATAGCCGAGAACGGCGACTGAAAGCCAAACTCGTTGGGCAGCAGCACCCGCAGGCGGTTCTCTTTGATCCACGGCCAGGCGTAATGCTCCGGCAGATAGCCAATATATTTTCCCGAGAGGATCAGCAGCAGCTGGGCGTCGACGGTCTCAACGGTGGCGCTGCCTTTGCTGAAGCCCCGGCGACGGAGATCGCTGGTGTTCCAGTAGCTGCGGGTCACCAGCGGGCACTGGCTGATCTGCTCTTTATCGAGCTGGCGGCTGAAGAACATCGGGTGCAGATCGCTGCAGTAGAGCCAGTGCTGCTCGCGGTACAGCGGCTCGCTGATGATGTTATGCACCTGCGAGTTGTAGCTGCCGATGGCCAGGTCGATATGGTTGTTCAGCACCCCGTTCAGTTGCTCCGCCGGGGTGCGAATAATCAGTTTGATATGCACATGGGGAAATTTGTCGCTGAAGCTGCGCAGAACCACCGGCAGCGAGAGCGCCGTTTCGGTCTCGATGGAGTCGAGCGTCGAGATGCACAGGGTGCCGCTGTGCTCCCCTTTAAGCAGGGCCGACTGCCGCTCCAGCTCATTGAGTTCGCTCAGCACGCGGATCGCCTGCTGTAAAAACTGCTGACCTTTCTCGGTCAGGGAAAAGCCGCCGCGCCCGCGCTGACAGAGGGTGAAGCCGAGCTGTCCCTCCAGTTGCGACATCGCATTGCTGATGGCGGAGACCGAAATGCCCAGCTCCTGCTGGGCCCGGCTGTAGCTCTCCAGGCGGGCCACCGCCTCGAAAACCTGCAGCTGGCGAATATTGAGGCTGGCGTCATTATGCATCGTATTTAGTTCACCAATAAATGAACTGAGTATTTACGCCAGACGATGTAAAGTCCAGCGCGGGTTGCGCACTATCTCTCCTGTTACGTTTCATCCGTCAGATTCAGGAGCAGACATGGATAACCTCTTTCACCAACCGCAGGGTGGCAATGAGATGCCACGCTTCGCCGGCCGCGCCACGATGATGCGCCTGCCGTTTATCGAAGATTTACAGGGACTTGATGCGGCGTTTGTCGGCATTCCGCTGGATATCGGCACCTCGCAGCGCTCAGGTACGCGCTACGGACCACGCTATATTCGCGCCGAATCGGTGATGATCCGTCCGTACAATATGGCGACCGGCGCCGCGCCGTTCGACTCGCTGTCGGTGGCCGATATCGGCGATGTGCCGATCAATACCTACAGTTTGCTCAAATCGGTGCAAATTATCGAAGATTACTACACCGGTTTGAATAGTTATCCGCTGATCCCCCTCACCCTCGGCGGGGACCATACCATTACCCTGCCGATCCTGCGGGCGCTGACCAAAAAACATGGGCCGGTGGGGCTCATCCATGTCGACGCCCATACCGACACCAATGATGAGATGTTCGGTGAGAAAATCGCCCACGGCACCACCTTCCGCCGCGCCGTTGAGGAGGGACTGCTCGACCTCAAACGGGTGGTGCAGATTGGCCAGCGCGCCCAGGGCTACGCCGCCGGCGACTTCCAGTGGGGCGTTGACCAGGGCTTTCGCCTGGTGCAGGCGGAGCAGTGCTGGCATACCTCGCTGACGCCGCTGATGGCCGAAGTCCGCCAGCAGATGGGCGACGGGCCGGTGTATCTCAGCTTTGATATCGACAGCCTCGATCCTATCTGGGCTCCGGGAACCGGGACGCCGGAAGTTGGCGGTCTGACCTCCATTCAGGCGCTGGAGATCGTCCGCGGCTGCCGCGGCCTGAACCTGATCGGCGCCGATCTGGTGGAGGTCTCGCCCCCCTACGACGTGAGCGGTAATACCTCCCAGCTGGCGGCCAACCTGCTGTACGAGATGCTCTGCGTCCTGCCCGGCGTGAAGTACGCCTGAGGAAGCCGCCATGGAGCTGAAATGCTTTCGCACCCTCTGGGGAGTGACGACCCCCTGGCCGCAAACGCTGGATGAACTGCAGCGCGTCGGCTGCTGCGGTATCGAAGCCCGCGTCCCGTTGACGGCGGAGGAGCGGCGGCAGCTCGCCGACCGCCTGCAGGCGTCGGGGCTGGAGTATATCGCCATCCTCTTCAGCGGCGGTGGGGTGCTCCCCGCCCAGCATGAAACGCCGGAGCAGCATCTGGCGCGCCTGCAGACCCGCTTCGCCGAGGCCAGCAGCCTCAACCCGCGCTTTGTCAATCTGCTGGCGGGCAACGATCGCTGGCCGCTGGCGCAGCAGGTCGATTTTCTCGGCAAGGCGCACGAGCTGGCCGCCGGGTTTGGGTTGACCTGCAGCTTTGAAACCCATCGCGCCACCTCGCTGTACAGCCCGTGGCTCACCCTGGAGATCGTTCAGCAACTCCCCCAGTTGCGCATTACCGCCGACATCAGCCACTGGGTGGTGGTCAGCGAGCGCTTGCTGGATGACCCCTGCGATGACTTCAGCGCCTTTATCGACCGCGTGCATCACGTGCAGGCCCGGGTGGGCTACGACCAGGGGCCGCAGGTGCCGCACCCGGCGGCGCCGGAGTATCAGCCGGCGCTGGCCTTTGCCGAGCGCTTCTGGGAGCAAATCTGGCATTCACAGCGCCGGCGCGGCTATCAGCAAACTACCCTGACGCCGGAGTTTGGCGCCGACGGCTATCTGCACCACCTGCCGTTCACCAACGTTCCGGTGGCCGATCTCTGGTCGCTCAACGCCTGGATGGCCGCGCGCCAGCAGGCCCACTTTCAGCAGTTTTTAACGCTCACTGAACAGGAACCGCAGCCATGACCGCCGTGAAGCACGCTTTTACTGAACTCCCGACCATCGATATCCGCGATCTGGCCGGCGACGATCTCGCCAGGCGCCAGGCGGTGGCCGACGCCATCGGCCGCGCGGCGCGCGAGGTGGGCTTTTTCTACATCACCGGCCACGGCATCGACCCGGCGCTGATCACCGGCGTCCGCGCGGCGGCGAAGCAGATCTTCGCCCTGCCGATGGAGGAGAAGATGAACTACTACATCGGCCGCTCCAAAAGCCATAAGGGCTACGTCCCGGAAGGAGAAGAGATCTACGGCGCCGGCAAGCCGGACCATAAAGAGGCGTTCGATATCGGCTTCCAGGCGGCGGACGACCATCCGCTGGTGCTCGCCGGTACGCCGCTGATCGGCGCCAACGAGTGGCCCGATCTGCCGGATTTCCGCGCGCGGGTGCTGGCCTACTACGATGCAGTCTTCGCCCTCGGCCACCGCCTGTTCGACGCTTTCGCCCTCGCGCTCGGCCTGCCGGAAGGGTATTTCAAACCGATGGTGACCTGCCCGCCGGCTAAGCTGCGGCTAATCCATTACCCGTTCGACGCCAGCGTCGAAGATGTTCCCGGAATTGGTGCACACACCGACTATGAGTGCTTCACCCTGCTGCTCGCCGACCAGCCCGGGCTTGAAGTCCTCAATGAAGAAAGCGTGTGGATCGACGCGCCTCCCGTCACGAACGCCGCCGGAGAAGAGGCGTTCGTGATCAATATCGGCGACATGCTGGAAGTGCTCAGCGCTGGCACATTTGTTGCTACAGCCCACCGGGTGCGCAAAGTGCCGCAGGAGCGGTACTCCTTCCCGCTGTTTTTCGCCTGCGATTACCACACGCTGATCCGCCCGCTACCGACCTTTCTGGCCGCCGGCGAAGCCAGCGAATATCAGGAGCTGAGCATCGGAGAGCATATGTGGAGCCAGGCGCTGCAAACCTATCGCTATCTGCGCGAGAAGGTCAATCGCGGCGAGCTCCAGCTGCCGGAGCGCGCGCGCGGCACCAATACCTTTGGCCATTTGAAAAAACA
Source organism: Klebsiella pneumoniae complex sp. WS1778 (assembly GCF_049472055.1). NCBI lineage: Bacteria > Pseudomonadati > Pseudomonadota > Gammaproteobacteria > Enterobacterales > Enterobacteriaceae > Klebsiella > Klebsiella pneumoniae complex sp. WS1778. Next base: position 704,577 of record NZ_JBKGTJ010000003.1, on the reverse strand, counting down.
GGCACAGCAAAAAAACCCCCTAACCCCCCGTGAGGAACCATGATGACTAGCACCCTGAAAAAAATCTCGCGCCGCGTCGCGCTTACCCTCGCCGTCAGCGCCTGTTTCTCCTCTGTCACCCAGGCGGCGGAACTGCTGACCGAGGGCGTCTTTAAGGTGGGGATGGAGGTTACCTACCCGCCGTTTGAGTCCTATGACAGCAATAACAACATCGTCGGTCTCGACCCGGAGTTCGCGACGCTGATCGCCGAGCATCTGCAGGCCAAACCGCAGCTGATCGACACCAAGTTCACCAGCCTGATCCTCGGCATCGGCAAGAAATATGACGCGGTGATCTCCGGGATGTACGTGACGCCGGAACGCCAGAAGCAGGCCGACGCCATCCCTTACGCCCTCTCCGGCGCGTCGATCATCGCCCTGAAGGGCGGCGCGGTGCAGCCGAAAACCGAAGATGAGCTGTGCGGCGTGAAGGTCGGTCTGCAGGCAGGCACCACCTGGGTGACCAGCCTGAAAAAACACTCCGATGAGTGGTGCCTGAAAAACGGTAAACCGGCCATCACCATTCAGGAGTTCCCGACGGCGCCGGAAGCCTCCCAGGCGCTGCTGTCGAAGAATATCGACGCCCAGCTCGAGATTGCCCCGGCGGCGCAGATTATCGTCGATAAGAGCCGCGGTCGCCTGGCGATAAGCTCGACGCGCCTGGTCTACCCGCTGCCGCTGGGGATCTACGTCGCCAAAGGCAACACGGAGCTGGCGGAGGCGATTAAGGCCACCCTCGCCACGCTGAAAGCCAACGGCCAATATGCCGCGCTGATCAAAAAATACAACTTAGAAAGCATCGATTAAGACAATAAGCACTGCGCAACAGGAGTCGGTATGGCGTTCGATTGGGGATACTTTTTTTCATTGTTTAGCATTGGGGCATTCTGGCAGGCGTGCGTGACCGTGATCGTGGTCAGCACCTTGTCCTGGGGGATCGGCCTGGTGGTCGGTTTTCTGCTAGCCTGCGCGAAGCTCTCGGCGCCGCGCTGGATCAAGATCCCCGTCGAACTCTATATTTGGTTTTTCCGCAGCGTGCCGCTGATGGTGCTGCTGGTGTTTGTCTACAACCTGCCGCAGCTGTTTCCGGTGACCCAGCCGCTGCTCGGGGTGCCGTTTATCGCCGGGCTGGTGTCGATGACCGTCACCGAAGCGGCCTATATGGCGGAGATCCACCGCGGCGGGCTGTTGTCGGTGGCCAAAGGGCAAAGCGAGGCGGGCCATGCGCTGAGCTTCAGCTTTATCGGCATCCAGCGGCTAATTATTATTCCTCAGGCGTTTCGCATCTCGCTGCCGACGCTGATCAATGAATACATCACCATCATTAAGCTGAGCTCGATTCTGTCGGTGGTCTCCTTACCCGAGCTGCTGCTCACCGGCCAGCGCTTGTACGCGCAAAATTTCCTCGTGATGGAGACGCTGCTGGCGGTGGCGGTGTACTACGTCATGGTGGTTACCGTCTTCACCTGGCTGTTCCGGGGGCTGGAGAATAGCCTCGATATTCAGCGCAAGCGTCCGCAAACCCTCAGCGAGGCGGAATGCCAGGCGCTGCGCCAGAGCCTGCCGGCGCTGACGGAGGAGATCAAAACTCCGGCCGTCAACGGCGCGCCGCCGGCGCTGGATCTGCGGGGCATCCGCAAATCCTGGGGTCAGCATGAGGTGCTGAAAGGCATCGATCTGCAGGTGGAGAACGGGGAGGTGATCAGCATCATCGGCCCGTCCGGCTCAGGCAAAACGACCCTGATCCGCACCATCAACGCCCTCGAAAGTATTGATGGCGGGGAGATCATTCTCTACGGCGAGGACTACCTGAAAGGCGGAGCCATCGTCGATAAACGCCAGATGCGCGCCGGGGTGCGGCGTATCGGCATGGTCTTCCAGAGCTTCAACCTGTTCCCCCACCGCACGGTGCTCGACAACGTGATGCTGGCTCCGCGCTACCACCAGCTGCTGGATCAGCCGGTCGCCCGCGAGCAGGCCCTGGCGCTGCTCGACCGCGTCGGTCTGCTGGCCCACGCCCACAAATACCCCGGCCAGCTCTCCGGCGGCCAGCAGCAGCGCGTGGCGATCGCCCGGGCGCTGGCGCTGAAGCCGGACATCATGCTGTTTGACGAACCGACCTCAGCGCTGGATCCCGAGCTGGTGGGCGAGGTGCTGAAGGTCATTCAGTCGCTGGCCCGCGAAGGCATGACCATGCTGATTGTCACCCACGAGATGGATTTTGCCCTGTCGATTTCCGACCGCGTGGTGCTGATGGAGAACGGCGTGGTGCAGGCCGACATCGCCCCGCAGGTGATCCGCAGCCCGCTGGAGGCCCCTTCTCTGCAACGAATCCGTGAATTTATGGGAGTACGCTAAATGGCAACTGAGCAACACCTGCGCCAGCAGTTGGCCGCCGCCTACCGGCTGGCGGCGCTGTTCGGCTGGGAGGATACCCTCTACACCCACTTCTCCGTGCGCCTGCCCGGCGATGGCGAGCCGCGTTTTTTAATTAACCCCTTCGGCATGATGTTTGACGAAGTCACCGCCAGCAACCTGATCGTGGTGGATATGCAGGGCAAGGTCGTCGAGGGCGACGCGCCAGCTAACTCGGCGGGCTTTACCATCCACAGCGCGGTGCATATGGCCCGGGAAGACGCCCACTGCGTGATCCACACCCATACGCTGCCGGGAATGGCGGTGGCCGCCTGCGAGGACGGCCTGCTGCAGCTTAACCAGATCAGCACCGAGTTTTACCAGCGCGTCGGCTACCATCCCTATGAAGGGGTGGCCTTTGACCTCGACGAACGGGCGCGCATCCAGCGCTCGCTGGGGAATAATATCGCCATGATCCTGCAGAGCCACGGCCTGCTGTCGGTGGGCCGCACCGTGGCCGATGCGTTTTACATCATGTACTACCTGAACCGCGCCTGCGAGATCCAGATGGCCACCGCCCAGCTGGCGGCCCTCAGCCCGATCCACACCATCGCTCCGCACCTCAGCCAGCACGCCTGCGAGCAGCTGATGGGCGTGGAGCATGAACGTCAACAGGTCTGGCAGGCGTGGCTGCGCCGTCTTGACCGTCTCGATACCTCTTACAAAGACTAACGCCTATGTCTGATATCACTATCGTTGTGGATTGTAACGACGCGGATTTCGCCCGCGATATTTGCGCCGCCCTGCAGCAGTTTCCCGACGTCACGGCGCTTCTGCCCCATCACCAGGCGGCACGCGACGCCCAGTACGCCAGCTGCTGGTTCCCGGACCCGCAGCTGCTGAGCCGCTCGCCGGGGCTGAAGCTGATCCAGGCCGCGTCCGCCGGGGTCGATCATCTGCCGCCCGCGCTGTTCGCCAGCGAGATCCCGCTGTGCCGGGTGATCGATGAAGATTTTCGCCACGGCATGTTCGAATATGCTCTGTGGAGCGTCCTGTGGTTTCAGCGCCATTTCGACCGGGCGCTGGCCCACCAGCGGACCCAAACCTGGAAGCTCTATCCCCAGCGCGCCGCCGCCGACTTCCATATCGGCATTATGGGGCTCGGCGAAATTGGCGGCTATATCGCCGACCAGCTGGCCCGCCTTGGCTATCGGGTCTCTGGCTGGTCGCGCAGTGAAAAGCAGCTGGCTGGCGTCACCTGCTATCGCGGCGCGGAGGCGCTCGACAGCTTCCTCGGGTCGCTTGACGGACTGATTAACCTCCTGCCGCTCACCGCTCAGACCCGGGGTATCCTCGCCGCGCCGCTGTTCAGCCGGCTTCCCGCCGGAGCGGTATTAATCAACTGCGGGCGCGGAGAGCATATGGTCAATGAGGATGTACTGGCGGCGCTGGAGAGCGGCCAGCTCGCCGGCGCAGTGCTCGACGTCTTCCCGCAGGAGCCACTGCCGGCTGACGATCCGCTGTGGCGCCATCCGCAGGTGGTGATCACCCCGCATATGGCCTCTGCTGCCCCTGCCGAGGTGATCGCCCGCCAGCTGCTGGAGAACATTCAGCGCCAGCGTCGCGGGCTGCCGCTCAAAAACCTGGTCAATAAGCACGCCGGTTACTGATCCCCACCGATACCGTCGCTGCTACGCTTAATGGGTGATTCACAACCAGAAGGCAGGAACATGAAGATTGATTTATCGGGGAAAGTCGCGCTGGTCACCGCCTCCACGGCGGGTATTGGCTTTGCTATCGCCAAAGGCCTGGCGGAGAGCGGCGCAGAGATCATCATTAACGGGCGCAGCGAGCAGAGCGTGAACGCCGCCATCGCTCGTCTGCAAAATGAGGTGTCGGGCGCGAAGGTGCGACCCGCCATCGCCGACCTCAGCGGCGCCGACGGCGCAGCCCAGCTGCTGCGGGCGGTGACCGGCGTCGATATCCTGGTCAATAACGCCGGGATCTATGGTCCGCAGGATTTCTACGCCACCGACGACGCGACATGGGACAACTACTGGCAGACCAACGTCATGTCCGGCGTACGCCTGTCGCGGGGGCTGCTGCCGGCGATGGTCAGCAAAGGCTGGGGACGGGTGGTGTTTATCTCCTCGGAATCGGCGCGCAATATCCCGGCGGATATGATCCACTATGGCGTCACCAAGACCGCCCAGTTGTCGCTGGCCCGCGGCCTGGCGAAATATGTCGCCGGCAGTGGAGTGACCGTTAACAGCGTTCTGCCGGGGCCGACGATTTCTGACGGCTTTGCCGAAATGCTGAAAGACGAAGTGGCGAGAACCGGCCAGTCGCTGGAGGAACTGGCGAAAGCGTTCGTCATGACCCACCGTCCGAGTTCGGTGATCCAGCGGGCGGCCTCGGTGGAAGAGGTCGCCAATATGGTGGTCTACGTCTGCTCGCCGCAGGCGTCGGCCACCTCCGGCGCCGCGCTGCGCGTCGACGGCGGCGTGGTGGATGATATTCTCTGACGCCTCTCATTCAGGGGAGTCCCCCTCCCCTGTCGCCTTTCCCGGCGCTAAAAAGCGCAAAATGTTAAAAAACAGCCGCAAAGTCGCACAAAGTGAACAGGAACATGTATTCCCAAAACTTATGATATTTGTTTTAACTATAAGTTGTGGTGTTAATGTCTCTGTTACGAAGCTTGCTTTTCTTTCTCGGCGCGGCGGTCGCAGCCGCTCTCGCGGTACTCTGCCTGTGGGTGGATATTCGGGTATTTGGCAACGACATCCCGGAGGTGTCGCTGACTGAAGTGGTGCAGGAGAGCGTGCTGGCCGTCATCGTACTGGTTCACTTCCTGCTGGCGCGCAACTACCCCCACTTACGCTACAGCAATATCCTCATCGGCGGCTTCTTCCTCGCCATGCTGATCCGTGAGCTGGATGGCCTGTTTGATTTACTTTCCCATGGCAGCTGGGTGTGGTTTGCCCTGCTGGCCACCGCGGGGTCGCTGCTGGCGCCGCTGCGCCATCTGCGTCAGACCCTGTCGCAGCTGGCGGCTTATACCCGCACGCCCTATTACGGCATGATGATCAGCGGCCTGCTGGCGATTCTGGTCTTCTCGCGGCTGTTCGGCATGCACGGCCTGTGGTACGCCGTACTGAATGAGAACTTCGCCCGGGTGGTGAAAAATACGGTGGAGGAAGGCAGCGAGTCGTTTGGCTATATGCTGTGCCTGACCGCCACCCTCGGCTACGCCTGCTACTTCCGCGGTCTGGCGCGACAGGCGCTGTCGCCGCAGGGCTGACTGCGGCCGATAACCACCGCCGGACGCGCCCGCCGGCGGTGACGCGCCGCCGCGTTAACCGCGAATTTTCCACTTCCGTTTGAGAACCTCTTTGTCCTGGCTATCCAGCCACTGGTTCACTTTCTCCAGCAGCGCCGGATTATCTTTACTCATCATATACACCTTATCGCTGGCGGTGCCGGCGAACGGCGTCTCGTTGGCGACGCAGAACACACCGGGTTCTTTGCTCTGGTAATAGTCGCCTTCGATCAGATCGGTCACCATCATATCGGCCGTTTTCTGCCGCAGCGCCTCCAGATTATCGACGTTGTTCTGTACGCGAATAATCTGCGCCTGCTTAATATGCTCATCGACAAAGCTCTGGTTTGTGCCGCCAGGGTTGACGACCACCTTCACCTCCGGACGGTCAATCTTCTCCAGCGATCCAAGCCGTGGCGCAGCCTGACAGTTGGCTAAGGCGATTTTACCGTTCGCCACCACCGGGTGGCTGAGGGCGAAGTCCTTCGCCCGCGCCGGCGTCTGCGTCACGCCGCCCATCGCAATATCGAATTTGTCCGCCTGCAGATCGGCGGCGAGCGCGGGCCAGCTGGTGTAGACGAAGCTCACCTTCAGCCGCAGCGTGCGCCCGAGATCGCGGGCCATGTCGACGTCATAGCCCTGCAGCTCGCCGGCGGCATTGCGAAACGCCAGCGGGGCGTAGTCGCCCGGCACGCCGACCTTCAGTTCACCGCTGCGCTCGATGGTTTGCATATCGCGCGCCTGGGCGCCGCAGGTCATTATCGCCAGCGTCAGCGCCAGCCCCACCGTCAGTTTCATCTCGCCATCCTTATTGTTATCGGGTTTGCGCGCCGGGGTGGCGGGCCGCTTCTCAGTCAGCACCCTCCGCCGCGCGTAACAGGGAATTCATCCTATTTTTAAATTCCGGGACATACAACCCGGCGTGGCGGTTGCCGATCGCAAATCTGACAACGAAACAGGGCTACGCCCGGTGAATGATTTCTCATCCGCCGGGCGTAGCCTTACGCCAGCGATCGTATTTTCCAGCCTGACGTGATGTCGAAATTAGGTTCAAAAACAGCAGCAGGAAAAATCTAACTCATTGTATTAAAATAAAAAAACATTTTATCTCGCGATATTCCCCCTTCCACTCTGGTCATTGTCCGTCTTATTTACTCCGCTATTTCCCCACGCTAATATCCCGGTAAAGCGATAATAAATAACACGCGCAGATTATTTCCAGACGTAAATAAATTGGTAAGTTAAATAAACTAATTAAAAACATATCCAGTGCAAATAATTCCCCCCCCTGACGCGGCAGAATTCATGCTCTGGCGATCTGTTTTATCGGCAATACAGAAGGAAAGAAAATGAAATTAATCTCGCTGTGTCTGGCGACATTGGTTGCCGGACTGGTTGCCGGCCCGGTTGGCGCGGCAGACGGCACGCTGAACTTTATCGGTAAGGTTGTGAACGGGGCATGCAAGCTTGAGGGAGCGGGCGACAACGGGGTCATCAACGTCAGCATGGGCGACATACCGCTGTCGCGGCTGAAAAACAGTCAGTCTGGCACCGGGCCGGCGGTAGGTGTCGATATTCGCGTCAAAGATTGCGAGAAAGGCACCTACTATATTGTGGTGGATGGCCCCACCCCCGCCGGCATGCCTGAACATCGCGTACTGGCCCTCGACGGCCGCGGCAAGCCGGCCGGCAACGTAGGAATTCTGCTCACCGACCGTACAGGCACTCCGCTCAGCCTCGATGAACGCATCGATCCGCAACACGATCCCCGCATTGAGATCCCGGTGGACGGCGGCTCCGGCACCTTCAGGCTCAAAGCTTTCTACTACACCTGGGATAAAGCCCACATGGATCCTGGCGACGGCAACGCGACGGCCCGGTTTACCATTATGCAGGAATAGCTTTCCGGTCAGGGATGCAACGTCGACGTAAAGGAAGCGATCATGAAAACTCAGGTGGCTGTTTTGCTCAGCGCATTGGCCTTTCAGGCCTGCGCCGGGATAACCATTAATGCCTCACGGGTGATCTATTCAGGAAAAGACAAAGTCGCCAGCCTGAATATCAATAACCGCAGCAGCACCCCCTATAAAGTGCAGATCTGGCTGGACGCCGGGCTCAATGCCTCGCGCGTCGGCCTGCCGATGGTGGCGACGCCGCCGCTGGTCTATTTATCGCCGCAGCAATCCGCCCAACTGCGCTTTATCTATCTCGGCAGCGGGCTGCCCGACGATCGGGAAAGCCTGTTCTGGGTCAATATCCAGGAGACGCCGCCGACCGCCGGCGACAATCATACGCTGCAATTTGTCGTCCGCACCCGTCTGAAGCTGTTTTATCGTCCACTCGCCATCGCCACCACCCTCGTCAAAGAGGTGCAAAAGCTGCAGTGGCAGCAGAGCGGCAATAACCTGCGCTTGACGAACTCAGGCCCTCTGCATATCACCCTGGTCAACGGGGCGCTGATCGATAATAAAGGCCACCTCTCGCCGATGAGAAACGTGATGCTCCGGCCCTACAGCAGCCATACCGTAATGACCACCGACAGCGCTCGCCTGTACCAGTTGAACTATATCGACGACTACGGCGCGGTAGTGCCGATCCCGCTGCAGGGCAGTCTGCCCCCGGGGCCAGGCTAGTTATACTCCAGGGCGAAGGTCACCATGCTGTTGGCCGTGCCCGCCGCCACGGTGGCGTCGGTTTGCACATACTGCGCGTTAAAATTGATAGCCTCGGCGGTCCCGGCGCTGGCGCCGGTTACCCTTTTCAGGATCGGAAGATTGCTGGCCTCATTGATCTTAACGCTGGTGCCGTCGGGCACCGCCGCGCCGGGGTTATTGCCGTAGGTCAACTTCACGCCGACGCCGCTGGCGCTGTTGCTGACTTGGCTCAGCGCCAGGGTATCGCTCTCCACGCTCACGCCGAAAAAGCCGATGCGCACGTCGGTCGGCGTCGGACAGAACACCGGGATCGAAAAGCGCTTCGCCTGGCCGCCGGTGCTCCCTTTACCGTGAAACTCCGCCCGGTTTACCGTGCCCAGAGAGACCTGGATCGAGGACGTCGTCACCTGACAGCTACCGCTGCTGCCGATGTCCACGTTCAGGGCAGCCATATCGATACTGACCGGCGCGCTGGCGACATAGCTGGCGCTGCCGCTGGCCTGCTGCTCAATGGTCATCTCCCCCACCTGCGGCAGCGACGGCGAGTTGGTATGCGTCCCGTCCGCCAGCTGCACCGTCCCGGTTTTATAGAAGGTCACCGCGATCCTGACCGTGGTTTGCTGCTGCGTCATCAGCGCCGGGAGCATCGCGCTGTCGCACACCACCACCGACTCGCCGCCCGCGGAGTGGCTGCCGTCGATAGCGCGCATCGGGCCGCCCGCGCACTGAAAGCTGAGCGAGTACCCGATGCCGTCGATGGCGCTGGGGTAGACGTGCTGTCCGTTAATCACCACCGGCGCGCCGCCGGTTTTCAGCTGCTTATAGACGATGCGTTTGGCGCTCGCCGTCGGCAGCTGCAGGTCGCAGGAAAAAGGGATCCCACTGCCGTTATCCGCCATCGCGCTGGTCATCTGGGTATTGATCGGCAGCGTGGGTAAATACTTGATATTGGGAATATTGACCGTGGTCTGACCGATATTCGCGCGGCAGGTTTCCGCCCGCACACCGGGAAGATAACCGCTCAGCGTCAGCAGAAAGAGGAAAGGAAGTAGACGAAAAACAGATTTCATAGCCGCCTCAGCGTGTCTGGCACAGTCCGGAGACGGTTTTCACCGTGTTCAGACTCTGCTGTGGGTTATCCGGAAGATGAAAATGCAGCCTGCAGCTCTGCGACTGGTTGTTCACGACCCAGCTCACCGCCAGGGTCCCCTCCTGCGGTACGCCGCTGAGGTACACCTGGCCGCCGTCAGCCACCATGCCGCCCGGCGCATTGCCGCTCTCCTCCGCCGTGACCAATTGCGCGCTGGCGCCAAACGGTAACGGCCCGTGGGCATTGCGGAGGGTAAACAGCACCCGGTTGCCAATGTGGGTCCGGTAGTTGGCCATCACCACCGCGCCGCCGCTGGGGATCACCGTCTGCCCCTGCTGGTCGACGTCGGTATCATCCGCCATCGACTCCGTGTCGAGGGTAATGACATTTTTCCGATAGGCGGTGAGGGACGGCACCACGGCATAGCCGCGCCAGTCGGTGTGCACATTGTTGCCGTTTTGTACCGCCACCCCGGCGGCCCCCGGCGCGCGGACGATGGCGAAGCTCTCACCCACCGTCTGGCCGAAAGTGACCCCGTGCGGATGCGCGACCACCGAGCCGGCGCCTCCCCAGGTCAGCTGGTTGCTGGCGGCGTCATGGCGATAGCCAAGCTGGGCGTTGCCGAAGCCGCCGTGGTAGTCGAGAGCAGCGCTGCTATTGCTGCCTCGTCCCTGATTGCCATAGCCCTGCTGAACCGAGTAGAACAGGTTCGGCCGCGACGGCACCGCGCCATACAGCGACACCTGCTGCGAGGTATAGCCATTGCTGTCCGAGGTGGTGTTGTAGCTCACCGCGCTGTCGGACAGCGGACCACCCAGCGGAATATTGATATTGAAAGACCAGGAGCGATCATTTTTTTGCTGACCGCTGGCGCGGGTGTAGTAATAGCCCCCCCCCCAGGAGATCCCTTTCCAGGCGCTGTAGAACCCGAGATGTACCGTCTCATCCCGGCTCTGCCGGTGCCAGTATTCCTGCGACCAGGCGGAAACCGCCAGACTCCCCAGATCGCCAAGGCTTTGCGACACCGAGATCTCTTCCCGTCGGCGCCGGTTGTCCAGCTGCCCCTGCGCGCTTTCCAGGGCGCTGGCTTCGGCAAAATCGTAATAGCCGCTGGAGGAGTAGCGATAGCTGGCGAGGCTGAATGCGGTGCCCGAGCTGACAAAATTTTTCTGATACTGAGCGCGCAGCGAATGGCCCGCATAGCGCTTACCCGACGGGGTACGGGTGACGGCCTGGGTGACGTCGCCTCCCAGCGATCCGAATTCGCCGAAGCCGCGGCCCAGGCCCAGCGCCCATGACTGATAGTCCTGGGCCAGCTGCGTGCCGCCGTAGAGGGTAAATCCCGCCGACAAACCATAGAACAGGGTGCCCTGCAGGAATTCCGGCGAGCGCACCGAATCCGCCCCGGAGTGGTAGCGGCCGGCGCTGAGGCTGAATTTGCCTCGCCCTTCGCGCAGCATATACGGCACGGCGGAATAGGGTTGGGAAAAGGTGCGCACCGAACCATTGCTCTCGGTCACCTTCACCTCCAGATCGCCGCTCTGCGAGGTGGGGTAAAGATCGCTGATGGCGAACGCCCCCGGCGACACAAAGGTTTCGTAAATCACATATCCGTGCTGGGAGACGGTCACTTTGGCATTGCTGTGCGCCACGCCGCGAATGGTGGGGGCAAAGCCACGCTGGCTGTCCGGGAGCATCTCATCGTCAGACATCAGCTGTACGCCGCGAAACGGGATACTGTCAAACACGTCGCCGGTGGTGTAAGTATCGCCGATCCGCAGCAGACTCTTCAGCGAGCGGACGTCGCGCTGCAGCCAGGTGCTCTGTGAATCCCAGTGTCGGCGCTGCTGGTCGTACTGCATTGAGGAGACGTTGCGCAGCCGCCAGGCGCCCAGGTTCACGCCGCTGCGTAAATTGAGATAGTTTGAGCGGCTGCTCTCCCCGTCATCGGCGTTCTTGATTTGCGCGCCGGAAAAGTAGTAATCGACAAACGCGGCCGGCACGCCATCGTCCCAACGCGAGGGATCGACATAGCCGCGGCTTTGCACGTTCATCGCCGCCTGGGGAATACTCAGCGTCAGGCGCTGGTTAGCGAAGGTGAAGCGGCTGCTGGCGTCGGGAATAAACTTCTCGATCCGGGTGAAGGTCTCACCCTCATGCAGCGTTTGAAAAGCCGGAAACGCGCTAACGTTAACCCCATACTCCGCCAGCTGCCCGGGCGTCAGCACCGGCTGCAGCTTCCCGCCATCGTCAACAAACGTAATATCGGCCTGGCCCAGCTCCTGGTCGTTAACCACCACGGTGACAGGGTAAGTCCCCGGCTGCTGTCCGCCGGGTTTGGCGAAGTAGTGCAGATCGGAGGTTTGCTGCTGCGGGTCGGCAAACTCCAGCGCCGCCGGGTCAAAATAGTCGTCAGCCAGCGCCCGGCTCAGCGGGCTGAGACAACAGATCATCGTCGGCAGCGTCGCCAGCGCCAGCGCCCGTCCGGCGGTGACGGGCAACGCGGCATACTCCCGCACCCTGGCTGTTGTTATTCTTTTCATGCTGGCGCCGTCCGGTAAGCTCATTACAAAGGGGAATTACTGCTGGGCGAAATCGCTGACGCCGCCGTAGTCGTTAATCGCCCGCCATTTGACGGTGCCGTGCCCGCTCACCGACCACGTTTTCTGACCGAAGGGGGCCACCATGCCAGGGTCGTCAATTGCCTGTCCGCCCACCGCGACGGAATAAAAAGAGACAAAATAGGGAGTGGGGTTTGCCACCGTCAGATGACCGCCGGACTGGCTAAACTTCAGCTGCTGCCAGGCTTTCGCCGGGTCGCCCGCCAGGCCGTTGGGGCGATAGAAGATTTTGAATTTCGACTTAATATTGACCTGCAGCTTGTTCACCTCGCCCTGGGGCGTCGGGGCGATACTTTTGACGTTCAGCCAGTAGACCGATTCACGGTCGCTGGGCAACGAGGCGCCAATAAAGTTAATGCGCAGGACGTTATTTTGCTCCGGATCGAGACGGAACAAGGGCGGTGTGACAATGAAGGGCACCCTGGCCTTATCGTTTTCCGCGTAATTTTCCACCCATGACTGCACCAGATAGGGCGTATGGGTATCGGCATTAGTGACTGAAATAGCAGCTTCACGCTTCCCTTCCTGATAAATCACACGGGTTCCACCCATGACAATACCGGCCTGCGCTGCCGTGGAGCACAGCAGAAAGGCCGCAACGGCAATTATTTTCTTCATCATGACTTACCATCAGGCAAAGGTTGAACAGACAATAAAATAAAGCAGTAAATAACAGAGCCAGTACCCGTCGGGATAATTAGCAAAAACAACTATAGCGTCACGAATATATTTCATGACTTCATGACAATTATCTCTTTAGCTATCTGCAATTAATCAGGACGCAATGAACTGACTCTGAATAACGTGCAATATGATTAGTTATAAATCATATTGAAATTAGCCGTACCGTCGGCTTTACCTGCCGTCACGGTCGCCGCGGTGGAGACATAGTCGGCGTAAAACTCGAGGTCGGCAGTGCCGGTGCCGCCGCTGGAACCCGGAGTGACCGTTTGTTTTGCGGTCGTTTTACCGAGGCTGACCGCCGTCGTCTGATCGTGCTCATACAGCTTAATGGCTACGCCTTTGGCGCCGCCGTTGATGGCCAGCAGGGAGGTATCCGTCTGTTCACGCGCGCCGTCAAACAGCACGGCGACGGTAGTCACGCTGGCCGGGCAATCTTTCACTTTGATATGGAAAGGAGTTTTCGTGGTTTCGGCGCCGGTGCCGGTAAAATAGTTGCTGGCCCATTTGCCCAGATCCACAGGCTGGCCGGAAGAATTACTATCAACGTTGCAAGAGCTGTCGGTGATCGACCCATTGAAGGTGATCTGCCCGCCGGCGCCTTGCGCACTGGTGCCCGAGTTTGGATTAATGGTATTGGCCGCAGTAGCCTGGAAGGCGACGCCAGAAAGCAGCGCCCCTATGAGGATGGTGATAAAGCGAGGTTGTTTTTTCATTATTTATCTCATCGTTAACGAATATATTTTCCATCATCGCTAATAGCTCCATAGCTATCGCGAAACGGCTCGTCAGCTCCTCCCTGTAAATGTTCATTGCGTTCCTTCCGCAGGATAGTAGGCACACGTTCTCTCCACTCTGCTTTATTTCGCCAACAGATGGCCATGAATGACAAGCAGAAGAAAAAAGAGTTATTTTGATGTGCGAAATAAATATATTACCCGAAGTATCAAAAGGCAACCTGAGTAAATGTTAATTGTAGGTTAACAACTGTATTCGCCATAAACTTAATTTTTGAAATGGCTTTTCAATGTTAATTTACATATCTATACAAAAGAAATTAAAATACCTTTAAACAACAACAGATCAATTCCATTAACAAATTTAAAGATAAGTGTTCAAAAAGTCGTCTTGTTTTATTGTGCGCTTGCCGGGCAGCACCAAAAAATTAGGAATTTTCCTGGTATTAATATTCATCATTTCTACACAAACGACGCTAAGACAGTCAGCCCCATCCGATAATTTCTTGTTCTGGAAGTGTTTTTATTTTCAAGTGAAAGTAGTTATATCAGTGATGTGAATATATCGCCGTTGCCGCCGATACTAACCCATCGTTTGCATGGGGTTATTTTGAAGTAAAAAAAATCCGCAACCCGAACGGATTGCGGACTGAGGATCACTCAGTAATGAGATGGGCTTCAGAACAGGCCCAGCGGCGCGGTGCCGTAGCTCACCAGCAGGTTTTTGGTTTGCTGGTAGGCATCCAGCGCCATCTTGTGCGTTTCCCGGCCGACGCCGGACTGTTTATAGCCGCCGAACGCCGCATGCGCCGGATAGACATGATAGCAGTTGGTCCATACGCGACCCGCTTTTATGCCGCGGCCCATGCGATAGGCGAGGTTGGTATCGCGCGTCCACACCCCAGCGCCGAGGCCAAACTGGGTCTCATTGGCGATAGCCAGCGCTTCCGCTTCGTCCTTAAAGGTGGTCACCCCGATCACCGGCCCAAAGATCTCCTCCTGGAAGGAGCGCATATCGTTGCGGCCTTTAATTAGCGTGGGCTGAATATAAAAACCATTATCCAGCGCCGGCGCGATAGCCGCCCGCTCGCCGCCGGTCAGGATTTGGCCGCCCTCTTCCCGGGCAATCTGAATATAGGAGAGGATCTTGTCGAACTGCTGGCGGGAAGCCTGGGCGCCGATCATGGTGTCGGTATCTAACGGATCGCCGCGGCGGATCTGCGCCACCTTCTCCATGACCCGCGCCATAAAGGGCTCATAGATGGATTCATGGATCAGCGCCCGCGACGGGCAGGTACAGACCTCACCCTGGTTGAAGAAGCCGAGCACCAGCCCCTCCACCGCCTTCTCAATAAACTCCTCTTCTCCCTCCATCACGTCGGCGAAGTAGATATTGGGCGATTTGCCCCCCAGCTCGACGGTGCAGGGGATAATATTCTCCGCCGCGCAGGCGAGAATATGCCGCCCGACCGGCGTGGAGCCAGTAAATGCCAGCTTGGCGATACGTTTGCTGGTGGCCAGCGCCTCGCCCGCCTCTTTGCCGAAACCCTGCACCACGTTCAGCACCCCGGCCGGGAACAGATCGCCGATCAGCTCCAGCAGCAGAGTAATACTCAGCGGCGTCTGTTCCGCCGGCTTGAGCACCACGCAGTTCCCCGCCGCCAGGGCCGGGGCCAGCTTCCACGCGGCCATCAGCAGCGGGAAGTTCCACGGGATAATCTGACCGACAACCCCCAGCGGTTCATGGAAATGGTAAGCCACCGTGGTTTCATCAATCTCGGCGGTACTCCCCTCCTGGGCGCGCAGGCAGCCGGCGAAGTAGCGAAAATGATCCACCGCCAGCGGCAGGTCGGCGTTCAGCGTTTCGCGGATCGGTTTCCCGTTGTCCCAGCTCTCCGCCACCGCCAGATATTCCAGATGCTGTTCAATACGATCGGCGACCTGCAGCAGCAGCCGGGAGCGCTGCTGCACTGAGGTTTTGCCCCACGCCGGCGCCGCACGGTGGGCGGCGTCGAGGGCGAAGTCAATGTCTCTGGCATCCGACCGGGGAAACTGCGCAATGTTGCTGCCGTCTACCGGGGAGGTATTCATAAAGAATTCACCGCTCAGCGGCTCGACAAATTTACCGTCAATAAAGTTGCCGTAAGCGGATTTAAATGAAACCAGGGCGCCGGGCTGGCCAGGGTGTGCATAACGCATCGCAAATCTCCTTCTGTAGGGTTGAGACGCAGCGGCATATTGATTTTTTAAACTTGCCGCCGAACGCTTCTCACTTTGCAGGGGTTATGCCAGTTTTTTATTTACTTTAAATCTTTTTTATTTATTAATAGGTTGCCTTCACTAACTGGGCAGATGGTCAGCCACTGTTGCACGGGTTTCCACTTATGTGTTGCAAATCGCAACACCAAATAAACCAAATAGCTACAATATTGCAACACAGCAACATCGACCCAGAGGTGCCCTGTGCCAGGCAATCCCTTTCTTCTCGCACCAGAGGTTAACGCCAATCCCCTGCTGAGCGATTCATGGTCTCGCTGCCAGCGCTACGGTCTGGATCCCGCTACCGAGGATTTTCCCCGCCTCGACGCCGGCGAGCTGGCGGATCGACTCGCCAGCCACCGCAGCCTGCAGCAGTTGGCGCAGCCGGTGGTGGAAGCCCTGTCGCGCCAGGTGGCGGACCTGCAGTCGGTGGTGATCCTCTCCGACCCCGGCGGTCTGGTGCTGCACACCGTTGGCGATACCCAGGCGATGCAAAAGGCGCAGCGCGTGGCGCTGGCGCCCGGCAATCTGTGGAGCGAAAGCGGGCGTGGGACCAACGCCATCGGCACCGCGCTGGCGATTGACGACGGCTGCGAAATCGATGGCCGTCAGCACTTTCTCACCCGCAACCAGAATCTGTACTGCGCGGCGATGCCGCTCCAGCGGCCGGACGGAAGTATCGCCGGCGTGCTGGATATCTCCGGCCCGGCGGATTTTCCCCACCAGCACACCTTTGGCTGGGTGAAAGCAGCGGCAAAGCAGATTGAGTATCTGTGGGTGAAGCAGAGCCTGCATCCTGAGCAGTGGCTGATGAGCCTGCACCGGCAGGTGGACAAGCTCGACAGCGTCGAGGAGCTGCTGCTGGTCTTTTCCGATAACGTCCTCACCGCCGGCAACCGGCTGGCGATGCGCGAGTTCGGCCTGAGCGCGGCGCAGTTTGGCCAGCTCACCTTTGCGTCGCTCTTTCCGACGCTGACGCAAACGGCGGTCAGCGTTCCCCTGCCGCTGACCACCCCGCAGGGTCGCTATCACTATCGCCTGCGCGAGCCCACCCGCCGCCGGGTGGCGGTGAGCGCCCCGCCGGCCATGCAGCTCCCCTTCACCAGCCCGCGGGAAGGCGAAAAGCTGCTCCGGCTGCTTAACGCCGGCATCGCGCTCTGTATTGAGGGGGAAACCGGCAGCGGCAAAGAGTATGTCAGCCGCACGCTGCACCAGCACAGCCGCTGGCGCAGCGGTAAATTCGTCGCCATTAACTGCGCCGCCATTCCGGAATCGCTGATCGAGTCCGAGCTTTTCGGCTACCAGCCGGGGGCGTTTACCGGCGCCAGTAAAAATGGCTATATCGGCAAAATCCGCGAAGCCGAGGGCGGGGTGCTGTTTCTTGATGAGATCGGCGATATGCCGCTGGCGCTGCAGACCCGCCTTCTGCGGGTACTGCAGGAGAAAGAGGTGGCCCCGCTGGGCGCCAGCCGCAGCGTGCCGGTGAACTTCGCCTTGATCTGCGCCACGCACCGCAACCTGACCCAGCGGGTCAGCGCCGGCGAATTCCGCGAAGATCTACTGTGGCGCCTGCGGGAGTATGCCCTGGCGCTGCCTCCGCTGCGCGAGTGGCCAGCGCTGGAAACCTTTATCGCCACCCTGTGGCGCGACCTGGGCGGCGCTTCGCGCCGGGTGACGCTGTCCACCGCGCTGCTGACCCACCTCAGCCAGCTGCCGTGGCCGGGAAACGTACGCCAGCTGCAGAGCGTCCTGAAGGTGATGCTGGCCCTCGCCGATGAGGGCGACACATTAACGCCCGATGCGCTGCCGGAGACTTATCGCACCGCGCCTGCGCCGCTGCCGCGCGGGGGATTGCAGGCCCATGACGAGCAGTTGATTGTCGATACCCTCGCCAGAGTCAACGGCAACGTCAGCCGGGCGGCGCAGATGTTGGGCATCGCCCGCAGCACGTTATACCGTCGCGCCGCCCGTGCCGGACGGCCACGCCGCTGAGACTATGGCGTAAAGCGCGCCGGCAGCCAGGAGAACATCCGCCGGCTGACGGCCTCGCACAGCAGAACCAGTCGTGGGCCGACCGCCTGCCAGACTCGCTTCGCCACGATGACCCCACCGACGGCGACCAGGGCCGCGCCCACCATATCCAGCGGAAAATGCACCCCAAGATAGATCCGCGACCAGGCCACCGGCAGCGCGGCCAGCAGCATCAGCAGGCCAAGCGCCCGCAGGCGCAGCGACAGCAGCGCAAACGCAGCACTGAACATCACCGTACCGTGATCGCTGGGAAAGCTGTTATCCGCCGGATGGCTTATCCAGGTATGGCCGAGGGGGATCATAAACGGCCGCGGATGGAACCAGAGCGTCCCGCACACCATCCCCAGCCCGAGGGAAATGATCACGGCCAGGGTCATAAACAGCGCCTGACGATGTCCCTCACGGCCACCGAGAAACCACAGGCCGAGCGCGATCGTCGGCATCATAAACACAATGCCATTGGCGCAAAAACTGGCCAGCGACAGCAGGCCATCCGCGGCGCCAGGCTGCGCGTTAAGCGCGAAAAAAACAGATTGATTCAGGGTTTCCAGGGCGTTCATGGCGATAGCTCTCAGTCGTCATCTTTCTGTCATTATCGCCCGGATGCCTTAAGATACCCTTAACCGCTGGGCGGTGTGCTTTTAGCAAGGCGCAGTCCTTCCCGCAGGGCATCGATCGCCACCCGCGTTTTTTGCGGCAGCCACGGCCCTTCCGGCCACACCGCGTGGATAGCGAAACGCACACGGCCGCTGGGCGCCAGAACCTGCTGCAGCGTCCCGTCGGCGAGCGCCTGCGCCACCAGCCAGTCCGGCAGCCAGGCGATGCCCATCCCCTGCTGCGCCGCGGCGGCGATGGCGGCAAAGTCATCCTGCACCAGCCACGCCTCCGGGGTGAAGCGCACTTCGCCCTGCTGCGGGTCGTAAAGTTGCCATTTTTGCAGCTGACCGTTATGCAGATAGCCGAGGGTGCGGTGCTCGCTCAGCCCGGCGATGGTCTGCGGCGCCGGCTGGCGGCGCAGGTACTCCGCCGCCGCGCACAGCACCATGCCATGCTCCCCCAGCGCCCGCGCCCGTAGCGACCCGGTATCGGCCAGGCTCCCGATACGCACCGCGAGATCAAACCCCTCTTCCAGCAAATTGACCTGCCGGTCGCTGTAGTGGAGCTCGAGCTTCAGCAGTGGATAGCGCTGACTCAGGCGGAACAGCAGCGGCGCCACGCAGCGCTGGCCAAACAGCACCGGCAGCGAAATCCGCAGCCGTCCCTGCACCTCGCCTTTGCCGCGCTGCAGCGCTTCTTCGGCCTCGCGAATGCGACCCAGCGCCTCCCGACACTGGTGATAAAATTGCTCTCCCTCTTCCGTCAGCAGTTGCCTGCGGGTGGTGCGCTGGAATAGCGCCACGCCGAGACGCGCCTCCAGCCGGGCAATGGTTTTCCCCACCGCCGATCGCGTGACGTGGAGGATCGTCGCCGCGCTGGCAAAGTTACCGCTCTCGACCACAGTGACAAACACCGGGATCGCGTTCAGATCGTCGCGCACAGATTGGTTCCTTACGGGATACAATAGCGGAAAATAATGTCACTCCAGAGAGAAAAAAGACAGTGTTAGTCTCTGCCTCTACCCTTTACCTGAGGCACTTATCATGGCTAACGTTCTGGTATTAAAATCCAGCATTAATGGCGAAACATCCCTGACCAATCAGCTGATTAACGAATTTCTCGCGGCGCGCCAGGCGGCGGGTCACCCCGATCGGATCCGCGAACACGATCTCAGCGCCATGGCGCTGCCGACGCTGGATGGCGCGCTGTTCGCCGCCCTGCGCGGGGCGGCGGATCCGCAGCCGGCCATCCGCGCGGCGGTTGCGCTCTCTGACCAGCTTATCGCCGAGTTAAAAGCCAGCGACCTGCTGGTGATCGGCGCCCCGATGTATAACCTCAACGTCCCGACCGACCTGAAGAAATGGTTCGACCTCGTGGCGCGGGCGCGGGAAACCTTTCGCTACACCGACAGCTGGCCGCAGGGGCTGGTCGAGGGCGTCCGGGCGGTGGTCGTCAGCAGCCGCGGCGGTATTCACCAGGGCGAAAGCACCGACGCCGTCACCCCCTATCTGCGCGCAGTGCTGGGGCTGATGGGGATCCATGAGGTGGAGTTTATCTATGCCGAAGGGCTGGATAACCGCCCGCACGGTCGCGACGCCGGGATCGCCAGCGCCCGTGCGCAGATAGCCGATCTCGCCGTTCCGGCCTGAGTCACGGGAAAATGTGCTGGCGCTGGCGGTCTTTTTATTTTAGAGTTATCTAAATTTAGAAAAAGCTAAAATACATGACTACACCTGAAGATCTGCAGGCCCGCGCCGGAGAAGCCGCCACGCTAATGAAAGCGATGAGCAATCCTCACCGATTGCTGATCCTGTGCATGCTGTGCGACGCGCCGCGGGCCAGCGCCGGTGAACTCGCCCGCGCCACCGGCCTGAGCCCTTCCGCCACCTCGCAGCATCTCGCGCGGATGCGTGACGAGGGGCTGCTCGACAGCGAACGCGACGCTCAGCGTATTCACTATTTCATCACCCATCCTGCAGTACAGCAGGTGATCAACACGCTGAAAACGCTCTATTGCCCGTGAGGAGCCTATGACCATCGCCACCTTAACCCCTGCCGAAGCCCGGGCGCAGATTGCCCAAGGCGCGAGACTGATAGATATCCGCGATGCGGATGAATACGCGCGCGAACATATTCCCGATGCCGAGCTGGTGCCACTCGCCACCCTGAACGGCGGCGCGACCCTAAACGCCCGGGCCGGCGAGCGCGTGATCTTCCACTGCCAGGCCGGCTCCCGGACGCAGAATAACGCCATTCGTCTGGCCGCCGCTGCCGCGCCGGCGCAGGTCAGCCTGCTGGCGGGTGGGATTCAGGCGTGGAAAGCCGCGGGGCTCCCGGTTGAGGAAGATAAATCGCAACCGCTGCCGCTGATGCGTCAGGTGCAAATTGCCGCTGGCGTTCTGATTTTACTGGGGGTGCTGCTGGGCTATACCGTGAACGGCGGCTTTTTCCTGCTCAGCGGCGCGGTCGGCGCCGGGCTCACTTTCGCCGGGGTGACCGGCTTTTGCGGCATGGCGCGCCTGCTGGCGATCATGCCGTGGAACCGGCGCCAGGGGAGTTAAAACGCACTCCAGATAAGCCAGGCAATGCCGCCGAAAAGCAGCCATTTGACGATGTAATAGACCGTCTTATTCCATTTTTTCAGCCGCTTGCCGACAATACGGATCTGGTAGATATAGCGAAATGCCCGGTTAATTCCGCCGGTGCGATCGCTGGCGTCGTTGGGCGCCGAGGCGGCGCTCATCAGATAGCGCCCCAGCCAGTGGTTGACCTTCTGCGCCCAGCGGTAGCGCATCGGCCGTTCAATATCGCAGAACAGAATCAGTCGATTCTCACCGCTGGTATTTTCTGCATAGTGGATATAGGTCTCGTCAAACAGCACGCCTTCCCCGTCGCGCCAGCTGTAGCGCTGACCATCCACCTCGATAAAGCAGCGGTCATCGTTCGGCGTCGCCAGGCCAAGATGAAAGCGCAGGGAACCGGCGTAGGGGTCGCGATGGCGCGGCAGACGGCTGCCGTCAGGCAGGGTGGCGAACATGGCCGCTTTTACCGACGGGATATCCCGCAGCAGCGCGGTAGTTTGCGGACAAAGCTGGCTGGCGGAAGGATGGGCATCCTCATACCATTTCAGATAAAAGCGTTTCCAGCCGGTTTTAAAAAATGAGTTAAATCCGGCGTCATTATATTTATCGGCCGCTTTAATCTGCTCCAGTTGCTGGAGGCGGATCCCTTCTTCGCGAATAACCAGCCAGTTCTGCTGCAATATCGCCAGCTCGGGAAACATCTCCGGGCGCAGATAAGGCGTATTCGGTACGCGGGAAAATAAATACATAAATCCATTCAGCGGCGCGGTAAATGTGGAATGGTCGGAGAGCTGTCGCCAGAAACGATAGCGCACCCGTCCGCGGTAATGGACATACAGTACAGCAATAACAATGATCAACAGAATGATATACTTCATGGTGTCTTTCCTGACCTGATTGGTGGTAACCCTACCCTCGCCGTCCCCCCTTCTCAGCAGCGGTATGGCGCCAGCAAAACATTAACAACTCTAATACATATACCTCCAAATTGTTTTAACAAAAAAGAGCACACCCGGTGTTCAGTGAACGGGCGTTGAGCTATGGTTTAGGTTCATACGTAGTATTAACAGTGAGGAGTGAATGATGTTTTCTGTCGGCGATCTGGTGCAACCGCGTGCGGGCGGGCCAAAACTGAAAGTGATCGAAGTGCAGGGCGAGGATCTGGTGGTGGTTCAGGCCGCTCAGGAGCAGGGAGAACGCTATACGCTGAAGTCAGACGAGGTGACGCGATATCAGGAAGAGGGAGACTTCGGCGTCTGCTGAAGCTCCCTCGCTGCAGGTCATAAGGCCAGGCCGGGCGGTGGGTCTTCCCCGCCGTCGTGGCGCTGGCCGAATCGGTTTTAAATTAAAAAGCTGTCCAGCGATTTCCCCTCGGCGACCGCCAGGGCAATCGGCTTCGGCATTCTTCCCTGGCCGGTCCAGGTTTTCTCGGCGCCGGTATGATCGGTATAACGATATTTCGCCGGGCGCGGTTTCCGCTTTTTACCGCCCGCCATCGGCGGCTGAATATCGGCCACCAGCTCGTCAGGAGAAATACCGTCGGCGCGCATCAGCTCAAGCCAGGTATTCACTTTTTCCTGATATTCCGCTTGCTGCTGTGCCGCCAGCTGCTGTTGCGTACGTATTTCTTCAGTGACGATCCTGAGCTTTTCCAGCATCTCTTCAAGCACGTCAATGGAGAATTCACGGGACAGCGCGCGCAGTGAACGGATATTATTCAGTTTGTGTAACATTGAAGACATAAAATTAAAAAATTCCAAATAGCAAATTAAAAGACACAACGCGGCAAGTGTAATAGAAACGTTTATTTATTTCCAGCCTGCGGTTGTCCAGATAAATATATTATGCAGAGAGTAAATCTCTTCCGCCTGCCCTATATCGGAAAATCCCCGATTCTTTTTCGCCAGCGCGGGCCAACGAGACCATGAATAAATAAAAGCGGCGGATAGTGAGATAGGAAAATATATTCAGCAGGCGATATTACCTTTATGGTCAGCGGCTTATCCTCTTATCGTCGGCGGATGCGCAGGCCTTCTCAGCCCAACCTAATGAATAGTTACTCGGCCATTCAGAATAAAACGCCACTCGGCATTTTAGAATTTTCCACCACAAAAACCGGCATAATGGCATAAAAACATCTAAACGAGACACTCATCACAGGCTAACGCGATTTTGCGCCACGGCGAGTGCTCAGACGCCGAATCGTGGGTCAAACATCACGGCAAAAAACAACATAACCATATGAAATAAAACACATTTAACAAAATAAGCAATAAAAGTAGCGTAACGGGCAGAAAACCAACCGTCGCAGAGTATTTTATCGACAAAAAGGCAATAAATAAAAATTTATAGCTAGTTGCCACTTTTAATGCAGAGATATACTCTACGCACATCAAAACAGGCAGCCCAAAAACGCTATACTAACGCGCATTTTTCGGCGTTTTTGACTTCATTTTCGAGGAGCACTCCGATGTTCTCTGCGCACTCCCGCTTGCGGCATGCGGTTGCAGACACCTTTGCGATGGTGGTTTACTGCACCGTCGTCAACATGATGATCGAAATTTTTCTCTCTGGTATGACGTTTGAGCAGTCGTTATCGTCGCGCCTGGTGGCGATCCCGGTCAACATTATTATTGCTGTTCCTTACGGGATTTATCGCGATTTCGCCATGCGTCAGGCCCGGCGCATCACTCCGGCCGGCTGGATGAAAAATATGGCCGACGTGCTGGCCTACGTGACCTTTCAGTCGCCGGTATATGTCGCCATTCTGTGGAGCGTGGGTGCGGACTGGCACCAGATTGTCGCTGCGGTGAGCTCGAACCTGGCGGTATCGATGATGATGGGCGCCGCTTACGGCTACTTCCTCGACTATTGCCGCCGCCTGTTCCGCGTGGCTCCCTACCAGCAGGCAAAAGCCTGACCGACCCGTTAACAGCGACTGGCTCTGCCAGTCGCTTCCTCCCGCCAGCCGACTTCGCCCGGGCCTTTATCCAGCGAATTAATTCGTCGACATGGCCGGCTTAGCTTCGCCAAATAGCCCATTCAGAAAACGCTCAAGCGCCATGCGTGAGCTAAATCCGTGCGGAATTCCATAATGCTGCTGCGCATCCCCGGCTAAATACAGCGGAAACTGTTCATAATGGTCGCAGGTTTTGATATCTGAAGCCGGTTCAGCCAGCATATTGCTGCGCTCTTTTAACGCCGGATGAATAACTAACGCTGTTCGCCCCATGCGCGCTTCGCGGTTCACATAAACATAATTATCGCCGCGGCGATAGCCGTACGCTTTTTGCGTCACAACATCCATGGTGAAGCCGGCTTTTTCAAGAACACGCGCCACCTCATCGGGTCTTAAATACATACTGATTCCTCGTTATCTTTTACCGCACATTGACCTTACCTTATTCATTAAGGGCAGTGCTTTCGGAATATTCCAGAAACCACAGCAGTAAGCATAATTCAAAATCTTGTCCTACACTTACTCACTCGATGGAATTAAGGGAGATAACGATGGCTAACCATGTGAACCGCAACAATTTTGACGATAACGCCGAAGATATTCATAACGATGTCAGCCAATTAGCGGACACGCTGGAAGAGGTGCTGAAATCGTGGGGCAGTGACGCGAAAGAGGAAGCGGAAGCGGCGCGTGCCAAAGCGCAATCGCTGTTAAAAGAGACCCGCGCTCGCATTAATGGTCACAACCGGGTGCAGCAGGCGGCGCTGGATGCGCGCCAGGCAGCATGTGATGCGCTGGGCTGCGCCGATACCTACGTGCGCAATAAACCGTGGCACAGCGTGGGCGCCGCCGCCGCCGTCGGGGTATTTATTGGCGTATTGCTCAATTTACGTCGATAATAGCTATAGCGTTTGCTGCCGCCGCGCGATAAGCGTGCGGAAGCCCGCCTGCTTCACGGAAAGCAATGAAGATAACAAATACGCGTCAGCCCCTGCGCGCCTCTGGCCGCAGGGGTTTTTTACGCACCATCGGGGGGGACGCCGCCGACGCCGATCGCCTCCCCCAGCCGCCGGGCCAGCGCGCCAGCCATTGCCGGCGAGCGAATATTGGTAAAACTCATCAGTAATCCCCCCTCGCCGGTATGGCGCATCCGCCAGTCGCTCAACGCCTGTACCGCCAGCCCGGCCGCCACCGCCCGTTGGGCCAACAGGCGATCGTCGCCGCTAACCGGCATGACCAGCTGAATCCCCCCTTGCTGCGGCGTAACCTGAAAGCCCTGCGCCTGCAGAGCAGACTCCAGCCACTGCCTGCGCTGGCTGTAGCTGGCGCGCATTTTTTTCAGATGACGCCAGAAATGGCCCTGCTGGATAAAATCCGCCAGCGTCTGCTGCCACAGGGTGGGAACCGTACAGGGCTGGCGCTCCACGGTCTGCTGAAAGCGCGCCGCCAGCGCGCTCGGCACCACCAGCCAGGCGGTGCGCAGCGCCGGAAACATCGACTTGCTGAAGGTGCCCGCGTAGATGACCCGCTGGGGCGCATCAAGGCTTTTCAGCGGCGGCAGCGGTTTGCCGCGATAGCGAAACTCGCTATCGTAATCGTCCTCAATGATCCATACGTCACGCTCCGCGGCCCATGCCAACAGCTGGCGACGCCGGGGCAGCGACAGCGCCACGCCCAGCGGACTCTGATGCGCCGGGGTGAGCAGGGCAAACCGCGCCTGCGGATGATGGCGCTGGCCCCAGGCGATATCCATCCCCTCGTCGTCCACCGGGATCGCATCCACCACCAGTTGCCCGGCCTCGACCACCGGGCGGATAAAGGGATATCCCGGATCTTCCATCCACATATGCTGCCCCGGCTGTGCCAGAGTACGCAGGATCAGGTTCATAGCGGTGGCATAGTTGCCGGCGATCAGCACCTGCTCCGGCTGACAGTCGATACTGCGCGACAGGCGCAGATAGTCGACGATCGCCTGACGCAGAAGCGGGTCGCCGCCGGGATCGCCGGGCGCCAGATCGAACCGCGACTGCGTGCGCAGCCGGCGCCCCATCACCCGCGCCCAAAGCCCGCGTGGAAAGAGATCCAGCGCCGGGAGCCCCATCTGAAACGGCAACGGCTCCGCCGGCGCAGCAGGTTGCGCTGGCATTACCGGCGCCAGCTGGCGCGGACTGAGCCGTTCGCTGACAAAGGTTCCCGCCTGCCCACGTCGCTCGAGCCAGCCCTGAGCGACCAGTTCGCCCCAGGCGTTTTCGATGGTTGCCCGGGAGACGCCCTGCTCCTGGGCAAACACCCGGCTGGCGGGCAGACGGCTGCCAGGAGCCAGTTCGCCCCGTTCAATGGCGGATTTCAGCTGGCGGGCAATACGCTGATAGAGAGGGAGGTGGCTGGCTTCCATTATGGTCTGCTTTTTTCATCACAATATGGCTATCTTTTGCAGTCCATTATAGTGCTATTTTGGCTGCCGTCTTAGAGAGGAGAACACCATGAGCCAATTACGTCAGCCATTCAGTGAACTAAGCCCGGAAGTCTATAAAGGGCTGGTGCAGGCCAGCCTCGCGCTGGAGAAAAGCGAACTGGGCAGCGCCCTGGTGGAGCTGGTCTATTTACGCGTGTCGCAGATCAACGGCTGCGCCTTCTGCCTTGAGAAGCACAGCCAGGCGCTGCGCAAGGGCGGCATGGCGCAGAGCAAACTGGATGCCCTGGCCGGCTGGCGGGTGAGCGACCATTTTACCCCTGCCGAACGCGCGGCACTGGCGTGGGCCGAGTCGGTCACCGACATCGCCGCCAGCCATGCGGAAGATGAGGTTTACCTGCCGCTGCGCGAACATTTTACCCCGCGTCAGATAAGCGATCTCACCTTCGCTATCAGCCTGATGAACGCCTTTAACCGCCTCGCCGTCGCCATGCGTCTGTAGTTTCGCGCAACCTTCCCCCTCCTCCGCCTGGCCATCCCGGAGGGGGAATCCTTTGCTAAAAACGCTATATATTGAGTGGTTGAAGTTTTAAATAACTACATCTAGTATTTCCTTATTGAATGGCCCACAACGTTCGACGCTACGTTTAGCGCCGTGCTGTTATCTTAAATGGAAATACGAATCATGCGCATTATTATTTACACTCGAAATGACTGCGTGCAGTGCCATGCCACCCGGCGAGCCATGGAGAGCCGGGGACTGGCCTTTGAAATGGTCAACGTCGACCAACAGCCGGATGCCGCCGACATCCTGCGCGAGCAGGGATTTCGCCAGCTGCCGGTGGTGATCGCCGGCGACCTGCGCTGGAGCGGCTTCCGCCCGGATATGATCAATCGCCTGCGTCCCTCCGTCGCGGCGGCCAGCGCATGAGCCTCATCGTCTACTTCTCCAGCCGTTCGGAGAACACCCATCGCTTTGTGCAGCGCCTGGGGCTGCCGGCGGTGCGCATCCCGCTGAACGAGCGTGAACATCTGCAGGTAGACGAGCCCTACATTCTCATCGTTCCCAGCTATGGCGGCGGCGGCACCGCCGGCGCCGTGCCGCGTCAGGCGATCCGCTTTTTAAACGACGTACATAACCGTCGACTGATCCGCGGGGTGATTGCCGCCGGCAATCGCAACTTTGGCGACGCCTGGGGGCGCGCCGGGGATGTCATCGCGCAGAAGTGCGCCGTGCCCTATCTCTACCGCTTCGAGCTGATGGGAACCCCCGACGATATCGATAACGTACGCAAAGGAGTCAGCGAATTTTGGCAACGACAACCTCAGAACGTATAACCGCCGCCGTGGATTTTCACGCCCTCAATGCGATGCTGAACTTATACGACAGCGAGGGCCGCATCCCGTTTGAGAAAGATCGCCAGGCGGTTGAGGCCTTTATGGCGACCCAGGTTCAGCCCAACACCCTCGCCTTTGCCAGCCAGGAGGATAAACTCAGCTGGCTCGTCCGCGAGGGCTATTACGATCCGCAGGTGCTGGCCGGCTATGACCGCGGGTTTGTGTTGGCGTTGTTCGACCATGCCCGGCGCGCCGCGTTTCGTTTCCAGACCTTCCTCGGGGCCTGGAAGTTCTACACCAGCTACGCGCTGAAGAGCTTTGATGGCAAACATTACCTCGAGGATTTCGCCGAACGCAGCGTAATGGTGGCCCTGACGCTGGCCCGGGGCGATGAACAGCAGGCGCGGCAGCTGACGGAGGAGATACTCAGCGGCCGCTTCCAGCCGGCTACCCCCACCTTCCTCAACGCCGGCAAACAGCAGCGCGGAGAGCTGATCTCCTGCTTCCTGCTGCGCATTGAGGATAATATGGAGTCCATCGGCCGGGCGGTGAACTCGGCGCTGCAGCTGTCGAAGCGCGGCGGCGGCGTGGCCTTTTTACTCTCTAACCTGCGCGAGGCCGGGGCGCCGATCAAGCGCATCGAAAACCAGTCCTCCGGCGTGGTGCCGGTGATGAAGATGCTGGAGGATGCCTTCTCCTATGCCAACCAGCTCGGTGCCCGCCAGGGGGCGGGGGCGGTCTGGCTGCACGCGCACCATCCGGATATTTTGCGCTTCCTTGATACCCGGCGTGAAAATGCCGATGAGAAAATCCGCATCAAAACCTTGTCGCTGGGGGTGGTGATCCCTGATATCACTTTCCAGCTGGCGAAAGAAGACGCGCAGATGGCGCTGTTCTCGCCGTATGATGTCGAACGGCTGTACGGCAAACCCTTCGCCGACTGCGCCATCGGCGACCTCTATCCGCAGCTGGTGGCCGACGAGCGGGTGGGCAAACGCTGGATCCGCGCCCGCGACCTGTTCCAGCGCCTGGCGGAGATCCAGTTTGAATCCGGCTACCCGTACATCATGTTTGAAGACACCGTGAACCGCGCCAGTCCAGTGGCCGGGCGGGTCACCATGAGCAATCTGTGTTCCGAGATCCTGCAGGTCAGTACGCCGTCCGCCTATAATGAAGACCTCAGCTATGCCCATATCGGGGAAGATATCTCCTGCAACCTCGGCTCGCTGAACATCGCCCATACCATGGACTCGCCGGATTTCGGCCGCACAATCGCCACCGCGGTGCGCGCCCTGACCGCCGTGTCCGACATGAGCCACATTCAGTCGGTCCCTTCTGTGGCGGCCGGCAACGCGGCCTCCCACGCCATCGGCCTGGGGCAGATGAATCTGCACGGTTACCTGGCGCGGGAAGGCATTGCCTACGGCAGCCCGGAGGGGCTGGACTTCACCAATATCTACTTTTACACCGTGACCTGGCACGCGCTGCACACCTCGATGCTGTTGGCTCGCGAGCGCGGTCAGCGCTTCGCCGGCTTCGAGCAGTCGCGCTACGCCAGCGGGGAGTACTTCGACAAATATCTGCATGAGGAGTGGCAGCCGAAAACCGCACGGGTCCGCGCGCTGTTCGCCCGCGCCGGCATCTCCCTGCCCGACCGGGAAAGCTGGCGCCAGCTGCGCGACGACGTCATGCGCTATGGCATTTACAACCGCTATCTGCAGGCGGTGCCGCCCACCGGCTCGATCTCGTACATCAACCATGCCACCTCCAGCATTCACCCGATCGTCTCGAAGATTGAGATCCGCAAAGAGGGGAAAACCGGACGGGTGTACTACCCCGCGCCGTTTATGAATAACGACAATCTGGCCCTCTATCAGGATGCCTACGAGATAGGGCCCCAGAAAATCATCGACACCTACGCCGAGGCGACGCGCCACGTCGATCAGGGGCTGTCGCTGACCCTGTTCTTCCCCGATACCGCCACCACCCGCGATATCAACAAGGCGCAGAT
Source organism: Klebsiella pneumoniae complex sp. WS1778 (assembly GCF_049472055.1). Classification (NCBI taxonomy): domain Bacteria; kingdom Pseudomonadati; phylum Pseudomonadota; class Gammaproteobacteria; order Enterobacterales; family Enterobacteriaceae; genus Klebsiella; species Klebsiella pneumoniae complex sp. WS1778. The sequence goes on along the minus strand of NZ_JBKGTJ010000003.1, from coordinate 674,891 downwards.
CTACGCCTGGAAGAAAGGCATTAAGACGCTCTACTACATCCGACTGCGCCAGCTGGCGCTGGAAGGCACTGAAATTGAAGGCTGCGTGTCCTGCGCGCTGTAAGGAGATCAGGATGACCCATTTAACGCGCGTCAGCGCGATCAACTGGAACCGCATCGATGACGATAAAGATCTGGAGGTGTGGAACCGTCTCACCAGCAACTTCTGGCTGCCGGAGAAAGTGCCGCTGTCGAACGACATTCCCGCCTGGCAAACCCTCAGCGCGGCGGAGCAGCAGTTGACCATTCGCGTTTTTACCGGGCTGACCCTGCTCGACACCATTCAGAACACCATCGGCGCGCCGGCGCTGATGGCGGACGCCCTGACCCCGCATGAGGAGGCGGTGCTGTCGAACATCAGCTTTATGGAAGCGGTTCATGCTCGCTCTTACAGCTCCATCTTTTCCACGCTGTGCCACAGCAAGGAGGTGGATGCCGCCTTCGCCTGGAGCGAAAGCTGTGAGCCCCTGCAGCGCAAGGCGCAGCTGATGCTGGGCTACTATCAGGCCGACGAGCCGCTGAAGAAAAAAATCGCCAGCGTGTTCCTCGAATCCTTTCTCTTCTACTCCGGCTTCTGGCTGCCGATGTACTTCTCCAGCCGGGGAAAACTGACCAACACCGCGGATCTGATCCGCCTGATCATTCGCGATGAAGCGGTGCATGGCTATTACATCGGCTACAAATATCAGAAAGGACTGGAGATCGTCAGCCCCGGCAAGCGCGAAGAACTGAAAAATTTCGCCCTCGATCTGCTGATGGATCTTTACGACAACGAGCTGGCCTACAGCCGGGAACTGTACGGCGAGAGCGGCTGGTTCGACGACGTTAGCGCTTTCCTGTGCTACAACGCCAACAAAGCGCTGATGAACCTCGGCTACGAGGCGCTGTTCCCGGCGGAGATGGCGGCGGTTAATCCAGCGATCCTCGCGGCGCTGTCGCCCAACGCCGATGAAAACCACGACTTTTTCTCCGGTTCTGGCTCCTCCTACGTGATAGGAAAAATGGAAGAGACCGCCGACGACGACTGGGACTTTTAACCGTACTTTCACCAGGAATATCGCGACCGAATTCCTGGTGATCTATTTCGCAGAAAAGTGGGTTCATCTGTCAAATATTCTCTCCATGGCCTAACCGTCATCATCCCGTCATATTTAGCAGAAAACTGGTCTATTTCAGTCGAATTATCCAGAGATAATCAAAAAATATTACCCACAACAAATTACCGCTCAGCCCTTATATCACGGGGGCTGCGCCGCCATGTCCCTCACTCCATTTTGCCGAGAGTTTGTCATTAAGGGTTGTCACAGAATCTGAGTATGTTAGGGTGTAAAAAGATCATAATCACCATTGGGTACCGTATCGCAATAAACAAATAACAGGAACTTCTCTATTGCATGGCAATTAAATTAGAAATTAAAAATCTTTATAAGATATTTGGCGAGCACCCTCACCGTGCTTTCAAATATATTGAGAAAGGACTCAACAAAGCGCAAATACTGGAAAAAACGGGACTGTCGCTTGGCGTCAAAGACGCCAGTCTGGCCATTGAAGAAGGCGAGATATTCGTCATCATGGGGCTCTCCGGTTCGGGGAAATCCACCATGGTTCGCCTTCTCAATCGCCTGATTGAACCCACCCGCGGCCAGGTGCTGATTGACGGGGTCGATATCGCGAAAATGTCGGACGCCGAGCTGCGCGAGGTGCGTCGTAAAAAAATTGCGATGGTTTTTCAATCCTTTGCACTGATGCCGCACATGAGCGTGCTCGACAACACGGCGTTTGGCATGGCGCTTGCCGGCGTCCCGGCCGCTGAGCGAGAGCAAAAAGCGCGGGAAGCGCTGCGGCAGGTGGGGCTGGAGAATTATGCCCACGCCTGGCCGGATGAACTCTCTGGCGGGATGCGTCAGCGCGTCGGTTTAGCCCGCGCCCTGGCGATTAATCCCGATATTCTGTTAATGGATGAAGCCTTCTCCGCGCTCGATCCGCTCATTCGCACCGAAATGCAGGATGAGCTGATCAAATTACAGGCTAAGCATCAGCGTACCATTGTCTTTATTTCCCATGACCTTGATGAAGCCATGCGAATTGGCGATCGTATCGCCATTATGCAAAATGGCGAAGTGGTTCAGGTCGGCACTCCGGATGAAATATTGAATAATCCGGCCAATGATTATGTCCGCACCTTCTTCCGCGGCGTCGATATTAGCCAGGTCTTCAGCGCCAAAGATATTGCCCGTCGTAGTCCGGTCGGCCTGATTCGTAAAACGCCAGGTTTTGGCCCCCGCTCAGCGCTGAAATTATTACAGGATGAAGACCGGGAATATGGCTATGTCATCGAGCGTGGTAATCGCTTTGTCGGGATTGTGTCGATCGATTCTCTGAAAACCGCGCTCAGCGCCGGCCAGGGGATCGAGGCGGCGCTGATTGACGCCCCGCTGGCGGTGGAGGCGCAAACGCCGCTCAGCGATCTGCTCTCCCACGTCGGCCACGCCCCGTGCGCCGTCCCGGTGGTGGATGAAGAACAACAATATATTGGCATCATTTCCAAACGAATGTTGCTCCAGGCTTTAGATCGCGAGGGGGTGAATCATGGCTGATCAAACCAATCCGTGGGACAGCGCCCCGACAACCGACAGCGCCGCCCAGGCTGCAGACGCCTGGGGTGGCGCTTCTACTGCCGCGCCGACCAATGGCGGCGGCGCCGACTGGCTGCACAGCGCCCCGGCGCCGCAGCCGGAACAGTTCAATATCATGGATCCGTTCCATAAGACCCTGATCCCGCTCGACAGCTGGGTGACCCACGCCATCGACTGGATCGTGCTGCACTTCCGCCCGCTGTTCCAGGGGATCCGCGTGCCGATCGACTACATTCTCAGCGCCTTTCAGCAGCTGCTGTTGGGAATGCCGGCGCCAGTGGCGATTATCGTCTTCGCGCTGATCGCCTGGCAGATCTCCAGCCTCGGCATGGGGGTCGCCACCCTGGTATCGCTGATTGCCATTGGCGCCATCGGCGCGTGGTCGCAGGCGATGGTCACCCTGGCGCTGGTCCTCACCGCCCTGCTGTTCTGCATGATCATCGGCCTGCCGCTGGGGATCTGGCTGGCGCGCAGTCCGCGGGCGGCGAAAATTATCCGCCCACTGCTGGATGCCATGCAGACCACGCCGGCCTTCGTCTACCTGGTGCCGATCGTAATGCTGTTCGGCATCGGCAACGTGCCCGGCGTGGTGGTGACGATTATCTTCGCCCTGCCGCCCATCGTCCGTCTGACCATCCTCGGGATAAACCAGGTGCCTGCGGATCTGATCGAAGCGTCGCGCTCATTTGGCGCCAGCCCGCGCCAGCTGCTGTTTAAAGTTCAGCTGCCGCTGGCGATGCCCACCATTATGGCCGGGGTTAACCAGACGCTGATGCTGGCCCTGTCGATGGTGGTGATCGCCTCGATGATCGCCGTCGGCGGTCTTGGCCAGATGGTGCTGCGCGGCATTGGTCGCCTGGATATGGGCCTGGCCACCGTCGGCGGCGTGGGGATCGTGATCCTGGCGATTATTCTTGACCGCCTTACCCAGGCCGTCGGCCGCGACGCCCGCAGTCGCGGCAACCGCCGCTGGTACACCACCGGCCCGCTGGGGCTTCTCACTCGCCCTTTCTGTCGATAAGTCGATAACAGCGCCGCTCCCCGGCACCAGCCGATGCCGGGGGGCCGCCCTTCCCGTTAAACAATAAGAGGAACCACCATGCGACATAGCACGATGATGGCCACCGCCGCCTTTGCCACCCTGATCGCCACTAGCGCCTTCGCCGCCGACCTGCCGGGCAAAGGCATTACCGTCAAGCCGGCCCAGAGCACCATCTCCGAAGAGAGCTTCCAGACCCTGCTGGTCAGCCGCGCGCTGGAGAAGCTTGGCTACACCGTCGAGAAACCGAGCGAAGTGGACTATAACGTTGCCTATACCTCGATTGCCGCTGGGGATACCACCTTCATCGCCACCAACTGGCAGCCGCTGCACGATGACATGTACGCCGCGGCGGGCGGTGATAACAAATTTTACCGCAAGGGGGTATACGTCTCAGGCGCCGCCCAGGGCTATCTGATCGACAAAAAAACCGCCGAGCAGTACCACATCACCTCCATCGATCAGCTCAAAGATCCGCAGATCGCCAAACTGTTTGATACCAACAACGACGGCAAAGCGGACCTCACCGGCTGCACCCCTGGCTGGGGCTGCGAAGCGGTGATTAACCACCAGATTGACGCCTATGGCCTGAGCAAAACCGTCACCCATAACCAGGGCAACTACGCGGCGATGATGGCCGACACCATCGCCCGTTATAAAGAGGGTAAACCGGTGCTCTACTACACCTGGACGCCGTACTGGGTTAGCGACGTGCTGAAGCCTGGCAAAGATGTCGTCTGGCTGCAGGTGCCGTTCTCCTCCCTGCCGGGCGAGCAGAAAAACATCGATACCAAACTAGCCAATGGCGCCAACTATGGATTCCCGGTCAACACCATGCACATTGTCGCCAACAAAGCCTGGGCGGAGAAAAACCCGGCCGCCGCCACTCTGTTTAGCGTCATGAAGCTGCCGATCGCCGACATCAATGCCGAGAATGCGATGATGCACGACGGCCATGCTTCTGAAGCCGACATTAACGGTCATGTTGATGGCTGGATCAAGGCCCACCAGCCGCTGTTCGACAGCTGGGTGAAAGCCGCCCTCGCCGCGCAGCAGTAACCCGCTCCCGGATAAGGCCCGACGCCTTATCCGGGCCCCCTTCCCCGCCTTTCATCCCGTCTGGGTCAGGGAAAAGCGGATTGCGGGCATTTTCATAGTGTTAAGGCGCGTCGCGCTCTGTTAAGGTGGGGACATCGGTCAATTTGCCACCTTCACATGGATCCAGCGATAAGTTATTCATATGGAAAACCCCGCGCCCTTAACCTGTGCCTTATCTGAACGTGTCGCCACCGTCGGCGAAGGCATTAAAGACAGTCTCCCCATCGTCATCAGCTACCTTCCGGTGGCATTCGCCTTCGGACTCAATGCCACCCGGCTGGGTTTCACCCCGCTGGAAAGCCTGTTTTTCTCCTGCATCATTTACGCCGGCGCCAGCCAGTTTGTGATCACCGCCATGCTGGCCGCCGGCAGTTCGCTGTGGGTCGCCGCCCTGACGGTGATGGCGATGGACGTACGCCACGTGCTGTATGGACCCTCGCTGCGCAGCCGCATTCATACCGCGCTGAACAAAAAGAAAACCGCCCTCTGGGCCTTCGGCCTGACCGATGAGGTTTTCGCCGCCGCCACCGCCAGGCTGGTTCGCGACAACCGCCGCTGGAGCGAAAACTGGATGCTCGGTCTCGCGTTCACCTCGTGGGCATCGTGGGTGTGCGGCACGCTGGCCGGCGCCTGGTCCGGCAACGGCCTGCTGGTGGATTATCCGGCGGTGGAAGCCGCGCTCGGCTTTATGCTGCCGGCGCTGTTTATGAGCTTCCTGCTGGCCTCTTTCCAGCGCCAGCAATCCCTGTGCGTCACCGCGGCGCTGGCGGGCGCCCTGGGTGGCATTCTGTTATTTTCCATTCCGGCGGCGATCCTTGCCGGGATTGTTTGCGGGTGTCTGACGGCGCTGGTCCAGGCCATGCTGAAGGGGATGCCGGATGAACAGTGAGGTCCTTCTGCTCGGGGTGATTGTCGGCGGCGTGAACTATCTGTTTCGCTATCTTCCCCTGCGTCTGCGCGCGGGCCATGCCCGGCCTGCCCGCCGTGGCCCGGTCAGCGTGCTGCTGGATACCATCGGCATCGCCTCGATTTGCGCGCTGCTGGTGGTCTCCAGCGTGCCGGAGATCCTCGCCGATGCCCATCGTCTGGCGCCGACGCTGATCGGCTTCCTGGTGCTGGGGGGCGCCTTCTGGAAAACCCGCAGCATTATTATCCCGACCCTCCTGTCGGCGTTGGCCTACGGTCTGGCCTGGAAAATCGCCAGCGGGCTCTAAGCTTTACGTATCAATTTTGGTCAATAATTCATTTGATTTATTTGTCACAATAGTTATTATATCGGCTGTAATTAATGAGGTCATACCCAAATGGATAGTTCGTTTACTCCCATTGAGCAAATGCTCAAGTTCCGCGCCAGCCGCCATGAAGATTTCCCGTTCCAGGAGATTCTGTTAACTCGTCTTTGCATGCATATGCAAGGTAAGCTGCTGGAAAATCGCAATAAAATGCTCAAAGCGCAGGGAATTAACGAGACATTATTTATGGCGCTGATTACGCTGGAGTCGCAGGAAAACCACAGCATTCAGCCGTCCGAGCTGAGCTGTGCGCTGGGCTCGTCGCGTACCAACGCCACCCGTATCGCTGATGAACTGGAAAAACGCGGCTGGATTGAACGCCGCGAGAGCGATAACGATCGTCGCTGTCTGCATCTGCAGCTGACCGAAAAGGGCCATCAGTTTCTGCGTGAAGTCCTGCCGCCGCAGCATAACTGCCTGCATCAGCTGTGGTCTTCACTCAGCACCAGCGAAAAAGATCAGCTCGAACATATTACCCGCAAACTCCTGAGCCGCCTTGACCAGATGGAAGAAGAAGGCGTGCTGGCGGACTCTCTACGCTAAGGGCGGCGTCGCTCAGCCCATTTTTACGTTGCAAGGAAAACAGCCAGGCCAGCAGATCTCTGCTGGCCTTTCTGATAAACAGGTCGGCTCAGCCGATGTGAAATAATAAGATCGTGGAGAATAACATGAGCGCAAATGCGGAGAGCCAAACCCCGCAGCAACCAGGCAGCAAAAAAGGGAAGCGTAAAGGCGCCCTTCTGTTGCTGACATTGCTCTTCATTATTATTGCCGTGGCATATGGGATTTACTGGTTTCTGGTACTGCGTCACTACGAAGAGACCGACGATGCCTACGTGGCAGGGAACCAGGTACAAATTATGGCCCAGGTCTCGGGCAGCGTGACCAAAGTCTGGGCTGACAACACGGACTACGTGCAGAAAGGCGATCCGCTGGTCACCCTCGATCAGACCGATGCCCAACAGGCGTTTGAGAAAGCCAAGACGCAGCTGGCCGCCAGCGTGCGTCAAACCCGTCAGCAGATGATCAACAGCAAGCAGCTGCAGGCGAATATTGACGTCAAAAAGACCGCCCTCGCCCAGGCGCAGGCTGACCTGAACCGCCGCATCCCGCTGGGCGCGGCGAACCTCATCGGCCGCGAAGAGCTGCAGCACGCCCGCGACACCGTCGCCAGCGCGCAGGCCGAGCTTGACGTGGCCATCCAGCAGTACAACGCCAACCAGGCGATCGTGCTGGGTACCAAACTCGAACAGCAGCCGGCGGTGCTGCAGGCGGCGACCGAAGTGCGTAACGCCTGGCTGGCCCTGCAGCGTACGCAGATCGTCAGCCCGATTAGCGGCTACGTTTCCCGTCGCTCGGTACAGCCTGGCGCGCAGATCGGCACCACCACGCCGCTGATGGCGGTGGTTCCGGCAACTAACCTGTGGATCGACGCTAACTTTAAAGAGACCCAGCTGGCGCATATGCGCATTGGCCAGCCGGCCACGGTGATCAGCGACATCTATGGCGATGACGTGAAATACACCGGCAAGGTGGTTGGTCTGGATATGGGGACCGGGAGCGCCTTCTCCCTGCTGCCGGCGCAGAACGCCACCGGTAACTGGATCAAAGTGGTACAGCGTCTGCCGGTCCGCATCGAACTGGATGAAAAACAGCTGGCGGAACACCCGCTGCGCATCGGCCTCTCGACGTTGGTAGAAGTTAACACCACCGATCGCGATGGCGAAATGCTGGCAAGCCAGGTGCGGAGCTCCCCGGTCTACGAGAGCAACGCCCGCGAAATCGCTCTCGATCCGGTCAATAAGCTGATAGACGAGATCATTCAGGCCAACGCCGGATAATTCGGGGTGAGTGTAATGCAACAGCAAAAACCGCTGGAAGGCGCGCAGCTGGTCATCATGACCATTGCGCTGTCGCTCGCGACGTTCATGCAGGTGCTGGATTCCACTATCGCCAACGTGGCGATCCCGACCATCGCCGGTAACCTTGGCTCATCGCTGAGCCAGGGGACCTGGGTCATCACTTCGTTCGGGGTCGCTAACGCCATCTCCATTCCGATCACCGGATGGCTGGCCAAGCGCGTGGGCGAGGTGAAGCTGTTCCTGTGGTCCACCACCGCTTTCGCCATCGCCTCCTGGGCCTGCGGCGTCTCCAACAGCCTGACGATGCTGATCTTCTTCCGCGTCATTCAGGGGATTGTTGCCGGGCCGCTGATCCCGCTGTCGCAAAGTCTGTTGCTCAGCAACTATCCGCCGGCGAAACGCTCTATCGCCCTGGCGCTGTGGTCGATGACGGTGATCGTCGCTCCCATCTGCGGCCCGATCCTCGGCGGCTATATCAGCGATAACTACCACTGGGGATGGATCTTCTTTATCAACGTGCCCATTGGCGTGGCGGTGGTGCTGATGACCCTGCAGACCCTGCGCAACCGGGAAACCAAAACCGAACAGCGGCGTATCGACGGCGTCGGCCTGGCGCTGCTGATCATCGGTATCGGTAGTCTGCAGGTGATGCTGGACCGGGGCAAAGAGCTGGACTGGTTCTCCTCCAATGAAATTATCATTCTGACCATCGTGGCGGTGGTGGCGATAAGCTTCCTGATCGTCTGGGAGCTGACCGACGATAACCCGATTGTCGATCTGTCGCTGTTTAAGTCGCGCAACTTCACCATCGGCTGCCTCTGCATCAGCCTGGCCTACATGCTCTACTTCGGGGCCATCGTGCTGCTGCCGCAGCTGTTGCAGGAGGTCTACGGCTACACTGCGACCTGGGCCGGCCTGGCGTCAGCGCCGGTGGGGGTGATCCCGGTCATTCTGTCGCCGATTATCGGCCGCTTTGCGCATAAGCTCGATATGCGGCGGCTGGTTACCTTCAGCTTTATCATGTACGCCGTCTGCTTCTACTGGCGCGCCTGGACCTTCGAACCGGGGATGGACTTTGGCGCCTCGGCGTGGCCGCAGTTTATCCAGGGCTTCGCGGTGGCCTGCTTCTTCATGCCGTTGACCACCATCACCCTTTCCGGCCTGCCGCCGGAGCGGCTGGCGGCGGCGTCGAGCTTGTCGAACTTCACCCGTACCCTTGCTGGCTCCATCGGGACCTCGATCACCACCACCCTGTGGACCAACCGCGAGGCGCTGCACCATGCGCAGCTCACCGAATCGGTGACGCCGTTCAACCCCAACGCGCAGCAGATCTACGATCAGCTGCAGGGGATGGGAATGACGCAGCAACAGGCGTCCGGCTGGATAGCACAGCAGATAACCAACCAGGGGCTGATTATCTCCGCCAACGAAATCTTCTGGATCTCAGCGGCCATTTTCATCCTGCTGTTGGGACTGGTATGGTTCGCCAGACCCCCGTTCAGCGCCGGCGGCGGCGGCGGCGGCGCGCACTAAGCCTCACATTAAGGGACCTGCGGGTCCCTTTTTTACGCCTTCAGGTTGTCCAGTTCTCGCTAGTTTCTGTCTCGTTTGCGAAAGCCCGCCCGCCGGCGCTCGGGCAGGATAAAGGCAGACCATTAAGGAGAACACTATGCTGAGCCATCCTGCTGAAAAGTACCGTCCCTATCCGCCGATCGCCCTTCCCGACCGCCGCTGGCCTGACCGGCAAATCAGCCACGCCCCACGCTGGCTGTCGACTGACCTGCGCGACGGCAACCAGGCGCTGGCCGAGCCCATGGACAGCGCCCGCAAACTGCAGTTCTGGGATCTGCTGCTGGAGTGCGGCTTTAAAGAGATTGAGGTCGCCTTCCCTTCCGCTTCACAAACCGACTTCAACTTTGTCCGCCAGCTGATTGACGAACAGCGCATCCCGGAGGATGTCACTATCCAGGTGCTGACCCAGGCGCGAGACCCGCTGATCCTGCGCACCTTTGAGGCGCTGCGCGGCGCCCGCCGGGCCACCGTCCACCTCTACAATGCCACCGCGCCGCTGTTCCGCGAGCTGGTTTTCGGCATGGACAAGGCCGAGGTGATCGCCCTCGCGACCCGCGCCACCCGGCTTATCCGTCAGCAGTGCGAACAGCAGCCGGAGACCCGCTGGCAATATGAATATTCGCCTGAAACCTTCTGCTTCACCGAGCCCGAGTTTGCGCTTGAGATTTGCGAAGCGGTGGCGGATGTCTGGCAGCCCTGCGCCGAGCGACCGATGATCGTCAATCTGCCGGCGACGGTGGAAGTCAACACCCCGAATGTCTATGCCGATCAGATCGAATATTTTTGCCGCCACTTCTCCCGCCGCGGCGAAGTCTGCATCAGCGTGCATCCGCACAATGACCGCGGCACCGGCGTCGCCAGCGCCGAGCTGGCGGTGATGGCCGGTGCCGACCGGGTGGAAGGCTGCCTGTTTGGCAACGGCGAACGCACCGGCAATGTCTGTCTGGTGACGCTGGCGATGAATCTCTACAGCCAGGGCATCGACCCTGAGCTTCGCTTCGAGCAGATGAACCGGGTGGTGGAAGTGGTGGAAAACTGCAATCAGATCCCCGTTCACCCGCGCCACCCGTGGGCGGGAAGTCTGGCTTACACCGCCTTCTCCGGCTCTCATCAGGATGCGATCAAAAAAGGATTTGATGCCCGTCAGCCTGGCGACCCGTGGCGGATGCCCTATCTGCCGATTGACCCGCAGGATATTGGCTGCAGCTATGAGGCGGTGATCCGCGTCAACAGCCAGTCGGGGAAAAGCGGCAGCGCCTGGCTTATCGAACAAAATCATGGCCTGAAGCTGCCCCGCGGGCTGCAGCAGGACTTCAGCCAGCACGTTCAGCAGGTCACCGATAGCGACGGCAAAGAGATGACCCACCATGCGCTGTGGCAGCTGTTCCGCACGCGCTACGGGCTGCAGACGCAGTCTGCGCTGACGCTGGTCGATTATCAGAGCGCCAGCCAGCAGGATGGCCAGCTTTCCCTGCAGGCAACGCTGCGTCACCACGGCGAAACCCGACGCCTGCAGGGCCAGGGCAACGGCCTGCTCTCCGCCGCAGCCAGCGGCCTCAGCGCGCTGTTTCGGCAACCGTTTATGATCAAGGACTATCATGAGCATACCCTCGGCGCGCGCAGCGACAGCCGGTCGGTGGCCTATATCCGCTGCGTTTTTCCGCAAGGAGAAAGCTACTGGGGCGTGGGTATCGATAATGACGTGGCGCGCGCCTCGCTGCAGGCGCTGTGCAATGCGCTCAGCGCCGCCGATCAGGCCGGGGGACGAAAATAGTCGCTGGGGGCGACGCCCATCACCCGACGAAACATGGCGCTGAAGGCGCTGTGGCTGCCGTAGCCCAGCTCCAGCGCCACCCGCAGCACGGAGTGGCCCTGCGCCAGGCGAATCAGCGCTTCCATTAGCTTCGCCCGGCGCACCCACTCGCGCCACGTCAGGCTAGTCTGCTGCTGAAAATGGCGGTTCAGGGTTCGCTCGCTCATGCTGCACGCCTTCGCCGCCTGGCTGCTGCTCCAGACGTCGCCCGGCGCCTCGCGCACCTGCTGGCACAGCCGGCGCAGCGTTTCGCTTTGCGGCTCCGGCAGGCCAAACGGCAGGATCGCCATCCCGCGGATCTCATCGAGGATCAGCTCATAAATCCGTTCGTCGCGGCTGGCGGGGGCATAACGCTCGGCCAGCGCCAGGGAGGAGACAATCAGTTCCCGCAGCAGGGGCGTGATCTGTACGATCTGGCAGCCCGCCGGAAGATCGGCGCGCGCCAGCGGATCGATAAACAGCGTTCGCGCCGCCACGTTGCCGGTCATGCGCAGCGCGTGCGGCGTTCCCGCCGGCAGCCAGACGCCGCGTCCGGGCGGCACCACCCAGTAGCCTGCCGGCGTCGCCACCCGCACCACGCCGCTTAAAATATGCAGCAGCTGGGCGCAGTCATGCTGATGCCAGTCTTCCTGGTCACCGTGAGCATAATCATGGGCAAAGGGCACCAGCGGGCGGTGCTGAAAGGAGAAGGTGGTGGTCGTCGTCATGGCGGCGTCGGGAAAGCGGCCCGGCGACAGGCGTCGGGCCGCGGCGGAAGCACTAGATGTGCAGTTCCTGCAGTTTTTCTTTCGGCAACGCCAGTTCGTCGTTGCTGTTGATGCGCACATCGCGCTCGATGATATGACGAGCGATCTCCTGCGCCTCTTCCAGCGAGTGCATGGTGTAGGTCCCGCACTGGTAGACGTTCAGCTCCGGGATCTGGTTCTGATCTTTCACCTTCAGCACGTCGGCCATCGCCGCTTTCCAGGCGTCGGCGACGCGCTGCTCGTCCGGCGTACCAATCAGGCTCATATAGAACCCGGTGCGGCAGCCCATCGGCGAAATGTCGATAATTTCCACGCCATTCCCGTTCAGGTGATCGCGCATAAAGCCGGCGAACAGGTGCTCGAGGGTGTGGATACCGCGCTCCGGCATCACTTCCTGGTTCGGCACGCAGAAGCGCAGATCGAATACGGTGATTTCATCGCCATGCGGCGTGTTCATTTTCTTCGCGACACGCACCGCTGGGGCTTCCATTCGGGTATGGTCGACTGTGAAACTATCTAACAACGGCATTCGTCACCTCCGGGAGTGAATTTTTTTAAAATAAAATGAACTCTTTGTTCAGCCGCGAGTCTCAGTATATGAAAGACGCGCATTTATTATCATCATCATCCCTGAATCAGAGATGAAAGTTTGGCCACAGTGATGTGGCCTTTTTCTTTTCCAGCGCTTCGACCGCTACGCGTGCCGCGCCAACAGCGCCTCAAACGGCTCGCTGTCTTCCGCTTCTATTTTCTTCTGTCGCGCCACCGACGCGTCACGCTCGGCGATGAAATCTTCTTCGCTCAGGATCTCCAGCGGCTCTTCACGCAGCTGGGTCCGGTAACGATCGGCCAGCGCACGGCCGGTTCCACCAATCCCTTCTTCAATCATAGAACGCAGAATGCGGGCTGAGAAGGTTAATTCCGGATCGTCAAAACAGGCCAGCAGCTCATCGCAGACCTGTTGATAGGCCTCGCCGCCGTGAATGCTGTCCAGCGTCTGCGCTACACGGCGTAAATCGCGGAACAGATCTTTACCCACCTGCGCCAGCGGGAACTGCGCGCTTTCGCAGCCGATGCCCAACGTTAAGCCCGGCTTACGCCCTTCCAGAATCACCCGATTCCAGTTGGTGCGGGTGCACAGCAGCTCATCGCTGCTCATCTCCGGCGCGTCGGCCAGCGCGCACCAAACCATAAACAGGTCGAGGAAACGCACCTGCTGGGCGTCAACGCCGATCGGCGAGAACGGATTGATATCCAGCGAACGCACTTCGATATACTCAATACCACCGCGCAACAGCGCATCGGACGGGGTTTCGCCCCGACGGGTGACGCGTTTCGGGCGGATCGGCGCATAGAGTTCGTTTTCAATCTGCAGGATATTGCTGTTGATCTGCAGATACTTACCGTCTTTTTCCAGCCCGATTTTGGCGTACTCTTCCGACGGCGTTTTAATCGCGCGCTTCAATCCTGCCACATACTCGTGCAGATCGTTAAACGTAATTCCGAGATTGCTTTGCGACTTATTGGTATAACCAAGGTCGCTGAGGCGCAGCGAGGTGGCGTACGGCAAGTAATACATGCCGTTGCCCGTCTCCTCAAAGGGCAGCGTCGTCGGCTTTCCTTGCAGGAACGAAGCGCAAATCGCCGGCGAGGCGCCGAACAGATAGGGGATCACCCAGCCAAAGCGATAGTAGTTACGAATTGAGCGGAAATAGCCCGCCGAAATGGCCTCTTTACCACTCTCAGCGTCTTCCACACCACATTTAGCCTGCCAGAAGGCCATCGGTAGGGAGAAGTTATAGTGCACGCCGGAGATAGTCTGCATCAGCGCGCCATAGCGGTTCTTCAGCCCCTCGCGATATAGCGTTTTCAGGCGCCCCACGTTAGAGGTGCCGTACTGCGCCAGCTCAATATCCTGACCGGGGGCGATATAGCATGGCATACTCAGCGGCCACATCCGCTCGTCGCCAAGCTGACGCGCGGTATAGCGATGGACATCGCGCATAAAGGTCAGCATATGCTCAATATCGCCGTCCACCGGCGTAATAAACTCGAGTAAAGCTTCGGCAAAATCGGTGGTAATCCATTTATGCGTCAGCGCTGAGCCTAACGCCGGAGGGTGACCGGTCGTTGCAAGGGTGCCGTCTGCGTTCACGCGCAGCGTCTCCCGCTCCAGACCACGTTGAATACCCTGCAGGGCCTGCGGATGTTTTTCCAGCCAGGCCAGCGCCTGTGATACGTCCGGGATCAATTTGACCTCCCGCCTGTCGAAATCGTTTGAATAAGCATAATTGTAATGGATGAACTATCAGTCCAATTAGTGCCACCACGTCATGCCCTGAAGCGTCGCTGCTGCAATGACGATATAGCGCAGCGCCTTTCCAAGGCATAAGAAAAAGAGTACCGGTCCCCAGGAAATGCGCATCCATCCCGCCAGCAAACACAGTAAATCGCCGACAACCGGCGCCCAGCTCAGCAACAGCGTAACCGCGCCGTAGCGCTTAAGCCAGCCGGCCGCCCGCTCCTGCCAGCGCGAGGTTTTGCGCAGCGGAAACAGGCGCCCCAGAATAACGTTAGTTACCCCTCCAAGGCTATTGCCGATTGTTGCTATTAATACTAACCACCACGGATGACTGACCCCCGCAAGTAGCATAGCCACCAGCACAACCTCCGAATTGCCGGGAAGTAGCGTGGCGCTTAAAAAGCTACTGGCAAACAGCGAGAGGAGTGACAGCGCATCGCTCACAGCAAACGCACGTCTACAGCGTCCATTCCCGCGCGCTTCGCCGCCTGCAGACCAAAGTCGGCATCTTCGAAGACCACGCATTTTTCCGGCGCGACGCCCATGCGCTCGGCGCACAGCAGGAAGGTATCGGGCGCGGGTTTATGGTTGACCACATGATCGGCCGCCACCACCGCGGAGAAGTAATGACGCAGGCCCAGGTGCGCCAGCAGCGCTTCGGCGACGGCGCTTTCGCTACCGGTGCCGACCGACATCGGGCGACGGCCGTGCCACGCCTTGACCACCTCGATCAGCGGCAATGGACGTACGCTGTCCAGCAGCATCGCCTTAACGGCCAGGGTTTTTTCCTGCGCCAGGCGATGTGGATCGAGATCCGCCTGGTTGAGTTCAATAATCGCCTGGGCAATCCGCCAGGTCGGTGAGCCATTGAGGGCAACCATCGCCTGTTCGTCGAAACGCATACCGTAGCGGCCCAGCACCTCATTCCATGCCTGACGATGGGTCGGCTCGGTATCGAGGATAGTGCCATCCATATCAAAGATCAGTCCTGCGTAACCTTCGTACATCGTCTTCTCACCAACCGGTTAATGAATGGTTACTGTAACGCAAAAGCCGGTCGTTGTCGCGGCCAGCGGCGCAGACGACAAAGGCGCCCACAGGCGCCTTCAGGCATCAGACCGGATAGGCGGCCTTATTTAATTCGCAGATCGTTTTCGACCATTCGCACGCCCTGCACCCGACGGGTGACTTCCACCGCCCGTTTAGCGCTTTCCGCGGAGGAGACAAATCCGCTCAGTTGGACGCGGCCTTTAAAGGTCTGGACGCTGATTTCAGAGGACTTGATGTCTTTATCGTTAAAGAGCGCCGTTTTCACCTTGGTGGTCACCACGGTATCGTCAATATAGCCGCCCGTACTCTCCTTTGTAGCCGATCCCGCACAGCCAGCGAGGGCAGTCGCCACCAGCAGCGTTGCGCAAAAAGCAGGTATTGCTTTGAACCATTTCATGGATTTCTCTCCTTGCATTTATCTCAGCCTGATAACGCTGATATACAAGGATAAATTATAGTGGAAAGCGCGGCTTGCCAATAAAAAAGTCAGGATGAAACTGGCGATGGAAAACGCGGTTATCGGGATGGTGAGAGAAGAGTGAAGATGATGCATTCAGAACGGGTGCTGCGATAATTTCGCAGCCTATGTAACAACATCGTCGTTGTTACTGAGGAGAATATGGTACATCCGGGAGGATGATTCGGCTTCGCCTCACCCTTCGGGCCGTTGCTTACGCAACGTTATCCTCCCTGGTGCTGGCGATGATTTCGCAGACCATAAAACAACATCGTCGCTGTTATTAAGGAGAATATGGTGCATCCGGGAGGATTCGAACCTCCGACCGCTCGGTTCGTAGCCGAGTACTCTATCCAGCTGAGCTACGGATGCATCGGGAAAGCTATTTTACTGCGGGGTTACTCTCCTGGCACTTACGATGGTTTCGCAAACCAGATAACAACAATGTTGCTGTTACTAAGGAGAATATGGTGCATCCGGGAGGATTCGAACCTCCGACCGCTCGGTTCGTAGCCGAGTACTCTATCCAGCTGAGCTACGGATGCATCGGGATTACTGCTGTAATTCTGATATCAAATTTCGCGATTTGCCATTCTTATTAAAGAATGGTGCATCCGGGAGGATTCGAACCTCCGACCGCTCGGTTCGTAGCCGAGTACTCTATCCAGCTGAGCTACGGATGCATCGGGAAACTTGCTTTACTACGCGTCAGTGTCACAACTAACACATGCCACACTGAGTATGACGGCCTAATCGGTAGAGTGACTCGATTATGCCTCGCACTGCGGGCCGCTGCTTTCACAGCGCTCTTCTCTCTTAATTCAGAAAGAAGATGGTGCATCCGGGAGGATTCGAACCTCCGACCGCTCGGTTCGTAGCCGAGTACTCTATCCAGCTGAGCTACGGATGCAAAATGGCGGTGAGGCGGGGATTCGAACCCCGGATGCAGCTTTTGACCGCATACTCCCTTAGCAGGGGAGCGCCTTCAGCCTCTCGGCCACCTCACCACACACGCCTCTTTCGAGTGCTTCGAAGAACTTGCTTCTGCTCTTCGTCGCTGCGATGGCGCACATATTACTTTCTGGTACTTATAAGTCAAACACTTTTTCGAGACCTTTTTTCGTTTGCACACTTCGCACGCAATTCGCGTGCAAAAACGGCAAAAAGGGCAATTTATCAACAGGAAATCAGCCCTGACGCTGGCATAATGTCAAACAACCAAAGCGGCAAAGGGTAATGAAAAGCGGTATGGTGCAGGGGGAAGAAACAGAAAAAGGGAAAAAGCGGCGATAAGTGATGCGCCTCACTGAACAGCGAGGCGCGGAAACCTTAGTAACTGGACTGCTGGGATTTTTCAGCCTGAATACGCTGGTAGATCTCTTCACGGTGTACAGATACTTCTTTAGGGGCGTTTACGCCAATACGAACCTGGTTACCCTTCACCCCTAAAACTGTCACAGTGACCTCATCTCCAATCATGAGGGTCTCACCAACTCGACGAGTCAGAATCAGCATTCTTTGCTCCTTGAAAGATTAAAAGAGTCGGGTCTCTCGTATCCCGGCATTATCCATCATATAACGCCAAAAAGTAAGCAATGACAAATACCTTACGGTATAAGCAGTCATGGCATCACATTCTGTTAAACCTAAGTTTAGCCGATATACACAATTTCAACCCGACTTTATCGTTATCGGTGTTTCTCGCGCAAGGTGCCATTTCCTTGAGGTTACGGCACCTAAACCCGCCATACTTCAAGTTGCATGTGTGTTGGTTTTCCTCGCTCACCCCAGTCACTTACTTGAGTAAGCTCCTGGGGATTCGCTGTGTCGCCGCCTTCCTGCAACTCGAATTATTTAGGGTATATGCGTTTATAGTTATTACAGTTTTGCGCTGACCCAGCCTTTCACACTGGCTAACGCTGCAGGGAGAGCAGACGCATCGGTACCACCGGCCTGCGCCATATCCGGACGACCGCCCCCTTTACCGCCCACCTGCTGAGCGACCATACCAACCAGCTCCCCAGCCTTGACGCGATCTGTCACATCCTTAGACACACCGGCAATCAGGGAAACTTTACCGTCTGCGACCGTAGCCAACACCACAACCGTCGAACCCAGCTGGTTCTTCAGATCGTCAACCATGGTGCGCAGCATCTTCGGCTCCACGCCGGCCAGCTCGCTGACCAGCAGCTTAACGCCGTTAATCTCTTCCGCTTTGCTGGAGAGGTTTGCGCTCTCCTGCGCCGCAGCCTGCTCTTTCAGCTGCTGCAGCTCTTTTTCCAGCTGACGGGTACGCTCCAGCGCGGCGCGAACTTTCTCGCCGAGATTGTGGCTGTCGCCCTTCAGCAGCTGTGCGATATCGCTGAGCTGATCGCTCTGCGCGTGCAGCATGGCCATCGCGCCCTCACCGGTCACCGCTTCGATACGGCGCACGCCAGCGGCGGTACCGGACTCAGACGTGATACGGAACAGGCCGATATCACCGGTACGCGCCGCGTGAGTCCCGCCGCACAGTTCGGTGGAGAAGTCGCCCATCCGCAGCACGCGGACGCGGTCATCGTATTTCTCGCCGAACAGCGCCATGGCGCCGGATGCGCGCGCGGCATCGATATCCATAATGTTGGTTTCGATAGCCAGGTTACGACGGATCTGCGCGTTGACCAGATCTTCCACTGCACGAATCTCTTCCGGCTTCATCGCTTCGAAATGCGAGAAGTCAAAGCGCAGCGCTTTATCGTTGACCAGCGAGCCTTTCTGCGCCACATGTGTGCCGAGCACCTGGCGCAGCGCCGCGTGCATCAGGTGCGTCGCGGAGTGGTTCAGGCGGATACGCTGACGGCGAGCCTCGTCCACATCGGCCTGCACCGCGTCGCCCACTTTCAGGGAGCCGCTGGCGACTTTACCGATATGACCAATGGCCTGGCCGTACTTCTGCGTGTCGCTGACCGCGAAGGAGAAGCCCGTGCCTTTCAGTTCGCCTTTATCGCCCACCTGGCCGCCGGACTCCGCATAGAACGGGGTCTGGTCGAGGATCACTACCGCTTCCTGACCCGCGCTGACGCTATCCACCGCTTTGCCATCGATGAACAGCGCAGTCACTTTGCCGTTCAGCTCCAGATGATCGTAACCTTTAAATTCAGAGGCGCCGTCAACGCGGATCATCGCGTTATAGTCAGCGCCGAAACCGCTGGACTCGCGCGCGCGACGGCGCTGCTCTTCCATGGCGGCCTCAAAGCCGGCTTCGTCAACCTTGATGTTGCGCTCGCGGCAGACGTCCGCGGTCAGGTCGACCGGGAAGCCGTAGGTGTCGTACAGACGGAAGGCGGTTTCGCCATCCAGGGTGTCGCCTTTCAGCTTCGACAGCTCTTCATCCAGCAGCGCCAGTCCGCGCTCCAGAGTACGGGCGAACTGCTCTTCTTCGGTTTTCAGCACCTGCTCAACCTGAGCCTGCTGCTGCTTCAGTTCTTCGCCGGCGGAGCCCATCACGGCGATCAGCGGGGCAACCAGTTTCCAGAAGAAGGTATCCTTCGCGCCCAGCATGTTGCCGTGACGGATCGCGCGGCGAATGATGCGGCGCAGCACGTAGCCGCGGTTTTCATTCGACGGGATTACGCCGTCAGCGATCAGGAAGGCGCAGGAGCGAATGTGGTCGGCAATAACGCGCAGCGACTTGTTCGTCAGATCGGTGGCGCCGGTGACTTTCGCCACGCTGGCGATCAGATCGCGGAACAGGTCGATGTCATAGTTTGAGTTAACGTGCTGCAGCACCGCGGCAATACGCTCCAGGCCCATACCGGTGTCGACGGACGGCTTCGGCAGCGGCTCCATGGTACCGTCAGCCTGACGGTTGAACTGCATGAAGACGATGTTCCAGATCTCAATGTAGCGGTCGCCGTCTTCTTCCGGGCTTCCCGGAGGGCCGCCCCAGATGTGATCGCCATGGTCGAAGAAAATCTCGGTGCACGGACCGCACGGACCGGTGTCGCCCATCTGCCAGAAGTTGTCTGAAGCAAACGGCGCGCCTTTGTTGTCGCCGATGCGGATGATTCGCTCGCGCGGGACGCCTACTTCATTGGCCCAGATGTCGTATGCTTCGTCATCGGTCTCGTAAACGGTGACCCACAGCTTCTCTTTCGGCAGCGCGAACCAGTTCTCACCGGTCAGCAGCTCCCACGCGTATTTGATGGCATCCTGCTTGAAGTAGTCGCCGAAGCTAAAGTTGCCCAGCATTTCAAAGAAGGTGTGGTGACGCGCGGTGTAACCGACGTTTTCCAGATCGTTGTGTTTACCACCCGCACGCACGCAACGCTGCGCGGTGGTCGCACGCGAATAATTACGTTTGTCGAGACCAAGGAAGACATCCTTGAACTGGTTCATCCCTGCGTTGGTAAACAGCAGGGTCGGATCGTTGTGCGGCACCAGGGAGCTGCTGGCAACTACCTGATGTCCCTTGCTATGGAAAAAGTCGAGAAACGCCTGACGGATCTCAGCGGTGCTCTTGCTCATAATTATCCTGAAATCAAGCTACACGTCATCCTTCAAGTCGCCTCTGTCCTGGCTGCGCTTGCTCTTCCGGCACCGAACTGACGTGCGTTGCGGAAGATAGTCTCTCTTGCCGCCCTGATGCAGCTTGAATGATTTTGTGTAAAGGAATAATCGCCCAGGACGCTGCCTGCACTGTCACAACCAGCGGCCCGACGGAATAAAGTGGGAATAAGATAAGTTTTCTTTACGGCGAAGTAAAATCCCGGATGGGTCAATCTGCAAAATTTCGCCAGATTTCCTGGATATCTTCCATCAGGTAGCCACGGTACAGCAGGAATCTCTGGATTTTCACTTTCTCAGCAAAGGCGGAGGGTAACGGTTCACCGTATTTACGCTGCGCCTGCGCCCTGGCAAGGCTCACCCAGTCGATGTCGCATTCGCGCATCGCCTGTTCCACGGCCTGGCGCGCAATGCCTTTCTGGCTGAGCTCCTGACGAATGCGCGCGGGGCCATAGCCTTTGCGGCTCCGGCTGGCGATGAACTGGCCGACAAAACGATTATCGTCGAGATAACGGTTTTCGATACACCAGGCAACCACCTGCTCCAGCTCTTCAGGGGTGACGTCCAGCGCCTCGGGGCCGTTTTTGCTCATTACCGGAGCAGCCAGTTTGCGCCGCAGCTCCTGTTCGCTGTGGTCGCGCATCGCCAGAATGCGGATAGCGCGGTCCAGCAGGCGGGCGTAGCCGGAGCGGCGTGATGAAGGTTCAGTCACAGGCACCTCAATAATCTAAGAAAAGCAAAAGGGCCGCATAAGCAGCCCTTTATCACTCTGTTAGACGATATCAGAAATCTTGTTCCGTTTCTTCTGCATCGTTGCCGTCAACGGCGAAGTCCGGCGTAGAGTCCTGGTTGTTGAGCAGCAGTTCGCGCACTTTCTTCTCAATCTCTTTCGCCGCCGCCGGGTTCTCTTTCAGCCAGGTGATAGCGTTCGCTTTGCCCTGACCAATTTTGTCGCCGTTGTAGCTGTACCAGGCGCCCGCTTTCTCAATCAGCTTCTCTTTCACGCCGAGGTCAACCAGCTCGCCGAAGAAGTTGATGCCTTCGCCGTAGAGGATCTGGAATTCAGCCTGTTTGAACGGCGCCGCAATCTTGTTCTTCACCACTTTGACGCGGGTTTCGCTACCGACGACGTTGTCGCCCTCTTTCACCGCGCCGATGCGACGGATATCCAGACGCACGGAGGCGTAGAACTTCAGCGCATTACCGCCGGTGGTGGTTTCCGGGTTACCGAACATCACGCCGATTTTCATACGGATCTGGTTGATAAAGATCAGCAGCGTGTTGGACTGCTTCAGGTTACCCGCCAGTTTACGCATCGCCTGGCTCATCATACGCGCCGCGAGGCCCATGTGAGAGTCGCCGATTTCGCCTTCGATTTCCGCTTTCGGCGTCAGCGCCGCGACGGAGTCGACGACGATAACGTCAACCGCGCCGGAGCGCGCCAGCGCGTCACAGATTTCCAGCGCCTGCTCGCCGGTATCCGGCTGAGAACACAGCAGGTTGTCGATATCCACGCCCAGCTTGCGCGCATAGACCGGATCCAGCGCGTGTTCCGCATCGATGAACGCACAGGTTTTACCTTCGCGCTGCGCTGCGGCGATAACCTGCAGCGTCAGGGTGGTTTTACCGGAGGATTCCGGCCCGTAGATCTCGACGATACGGCCCATTGGCAGACCGCCGGCGCCCAGCGCGATATCCAGAGAAAGCGAGCCGGTGGAGATGGTTTCTACGTCCATAGAACGGTCTTCACCCAGGCGCATGATGGAGCCTTTACCGAATTGCTTTTCGATCTGGCCCAGTGCAGCCGCCAACGCTTTCTGTTTGTTTTCGTCGATCGCCATTGTTACTCCTAATCATGCAGGGTGAAGCGTGTTCGCTTCGCCGTTAATATTTGTTCAGTTGAGGCAATTATACTGTATAGTCATACAGTATCAAGTCTTTTGTAGAAATTGTTGCCAGAGCAGATTGAGCGCGTAGGCCGTCGCCTGACGACGTACCGCTTCGCGGTCTCCGGCAAAGCATTCCCGCCGCGTCACCCCTTGTCCGCTAACGCTGGCGACGCCAAACCACACCGTCCCGACCGGCTTTTCGTCGCTGCCGCCATCCGGCCCGGCGACGCCGCTAACCGAGATGGCATAGTCCGCCCGCGCGGCGCGCAACGCGCCGATCGCCATCTCCACCACCACCGGTTCGCTCACCGCGCCGTTGTCCCGCAGCGTCGCTTCGCTGACGCCGATCATTTGCGATTTGGCCTCGTTGCTGTAAGTCACAAAACCGCGTTCAAACCACGCTGAGCTGCCGGCAATATCGGTGATGGCTTTCGCTATCCAGCCACCGGTGCAGGATTCCGCCGTGGTCACCGTCGCGCCCTGCGCCTGCAGCGCCCGGCCGACCTTCTCGCTTAGCTGCATTAATTCTGAATCGGTCATTATCGCCCCGCTTTACTCCGGATAAAGAGGCCATCAAAGATAGCACTTTCCACAGAGATATGGGGACGAGGTGCGGAATTTACGAGGGGACATCCAAAATGAATCATCCCGGCGGCGCCGGGATGAGAAATCGCACGCTTACTTCATGCTGGCGGCGATCAGCGCCACGTTATGACGCATCATTTTGACATAGCTATCCGCGACGCCCCCCGGGGCGGAGAGCGCCTCAGGATAGAGTTCTCCGCCGGGCTGCGCGCCGGTGGCGCTGGCAATCTGCTTCACCAGCCGCGGGTCAAGCTGGTTCTCCATAAACCAGGTATGGACGCCGTCCGCGTTGATTTGCTTAATCAGCGCCGCCACCTGCGCCGCGCTGGCCTCGCTCTCTGAAGAGAGCCCCTGCGGCGCGAGGAAGGTTACGTGATAAGCGCGGCCAAAATAGCCGAAAGCGTCATGGCTGGTCAGGACCTTGCGCTTGGCCAGCGGAATGGCGCTGAACTGCCCTTTCGCCCAGCCGTCGAGGGCCGTCAGCTGGTCGATATAGCGCTTGCCGCTGCTGGTCAACGCCGCTTTATCTTCCGGGTCGGCTTTCACCAGACCATCGAGGATATTCTGCGCATACAATGCGCCGTTCGCTGCGCTGTTCCAGGCGTGGGGATCGGTCACCGTTTTGCCGTCTTCATCGAGGGTATGGGTCTTGACGCCCTTCGACGCCACCACCAGCTCGCCCTTAAAACCAGAGGCCTTAATCAGGCGATCCAGCCAGCCTTCCAGTCCCAGGCCGTTAACCACCACCACGTCGGCCTTGCTGAGCAGCGCGCTATCCTTCGGCGACGGCTCGAAGGTGTGCGGATCGCCATCCGGGCCGACCAGGGTATCCACATGGACATGCTCCCCGCCAACCTGCTGCACCATATCACCCAGCACTGAAAAACTGCTTACCACATTCAGCGTTTTCGCCATCGCCCCCTGCGCCATCAGGCCGAAGGCCAGCGCGACCACTATTGCACTACGTTTCATCATTTCCTTACCCCATCAATTTGCGCCAGCCGACCAGCAGTCGGCTGCGCGTGCCAAAAAACAGCGAAATAAAAAACAGCGCGCTGGCGGTCAGCACTATGGCGGGCCCGGCGGGAAGACTGGCCGCCCAGGAGAGACTCAAACCCAGCCAGGCGCAGAGCGCGCCGGAGAGCGCCGCCAGCAGCAGGATGCCCGGCAGCGTTCGCGCCCAGCAGCGCGCGGCAACCGCCGGAAGCATCATCACCCCTACCGCCATCAGCGTGCCGAGCACCTGAAATCCCGCCACCAGGTTAAGCACCAGCAGCGCCAGAAAAAGCCCATGCAGCACCGCGGGCAGCCGGCGGTTATTCACCTGCAGCCAGGCACTGTCGAACGCCTCGCTGACCAGACCGCGGTAGCACAGCGCGATGCACAACAGCGTCAGGCTGGCGACGCCGCTGACAAACAGCGCCGCGTCACGATCCACCGCCAGAATGGAGCCAAACAGCAGATGCAGCAGGTCGACGCTGGAGCCGCGCAGCGACACCAGAGTGACGCCCAGCGCCAGCGATCCCAGATAAAATCCAGCAAAGCTGGCGTCCTCTTTTAACGGCGTCCGCCGGCTCACCCATCCCGCCACCAGCGCGACCGCGATGCCGGCGACAAAGCCGCCCACGGTCATGGCCAGCAGCGACATGCCGCTCAGCAGATAGCCCACCGCCACGCCGGGGAGAATGGCGTGCGACAGCGCGTCTCCCATCAAGCTCATGCGCCGCAGCAACAGGAAGACGCCCAGCATGGTGGTGCTTAGCGACAGCGCCAGGCAGACCACCAGCGCCCGGCGCATAAAGCCGAATTCAATAAAAGGTTGAAAGAAGGTGTGCCAGATCATGCTGACCTCGCCTGGCTGAAGGCCGGGAGAACCGCCCGGGTGGCACCCCAGCAGGCGCGCTGGCGGGTTAAAAGCAGCGTCTCCGGAAAAAAGTCGGCTACCCGCTGGTTATCATGCAGCACCGCCAGGATGGTTTGCCCCTGCCGGTGCATGTCGAGGATCAGCTCCATCAGTTCGCGACTGGTTGCTTCATCGATACCCGTGAAGGGCTCGTCGAGCATCACCAGCGGCGCCCGCTGCACCATCACCCGGGCAAACAGCATGCGCTGAAACTGGCCGCCGGAGAGCGCTTCGATCGGGGTTTTCGCCAGGCTCGCCAACCCGACCCGCTCCAGCACCGCGCCGATGCGTCGCCGGGTATCGCCGCTCAGACCGCGCAGCAGCGACACGCCGGGCCATGCGCCCTGACTCACCACATCCTGCACGTTGAGAGGAAACTGTGACTCGAGGGCATGGCGCTGTGCCAGCCAGCCAATCACCGGCCGCTTTCCCTGCCAGCGCAGGCGGCCGCTGACCGGCGGAAGAAACCCGGCGAGGGTTTTCAGCAGGGTCGATTTTCCGCAGCCATTGAGACCGACGATTGCCGTCAGGCTGCCGGGACATATCATCCCGCTCAGCGGAGGGGTGATCGCCGCCCCGCCATAGCCGGTTACCAGTTGTTCCAGTTCAATCATGGCAGCGTCACCGCCCACCAGGTCGCCAGCCATAGCGCCGCCAGCAGCGTTCCAGCGATGGCCAGGCGCGCCGCGCCGGATGCCATAAAAACCGATGCGAACATATCCTTACCCCTTTTATTAAATGTTATAACATAACAATACAGAGGCGAAATTAGATTGTAAATCAGAGCCGGTGAGCGTAAATGTAACAAAGGTAGACAGGAAGCATGCCGACGGGAAGAAACAGCAGGATAAGCGCGGCCTTTCCGGGAAATCCCCCGGTCGCGCTGCGCTTACGGGGCCACCAACCAGATAACAGACCGTCGCCCGGATAAGGCGCTACGCGCCGTTATCCGGGGAGGCTCGGATACTGTCAGCCGGATGACAGTATTAATAACCGCCGCGGGCCTGCGAAACCGCCAGGCCAAGCTGCCAGACGGCCATCGCGTAGTGGGTGCTGTGGTTATAGCGGGTGATGGTGTAGAAGTTCGGCAGCCCGTACCAGTACTCATAGCCGGTCCCGACGTCCAGGCGCAGCAGACTGGCCTGCTGATGGTTACCCAGCGGCTGGGTTGGGGTTAGCCCCGCCGCCGCCAGCTGCGACACGCTGTATTTGGTTTTGAAACCATTCTCCAGCCCCGGTGCCTGGCCCAGCGCCTGCACCGCCACCAGATCGCCGCTCACCCAGCCGTGCTGTTTGAAGTAGTTGGCCACGCTGCCGATAGCATCCACCGGGTCCCACAGGTTGATATGGCCGTCGCCGTTAAAGTCCACCGCGTATTGCTTATAGGACGACGGCATAAACTGGCCGTACCCCATCGCCCCGGCGAAAGAGCCTTTCAGATCCAGCGGGTCGTCGCTTTCGCTGCGCGCCATCAGCAGGAAGGTTTCCAGCTCGGAGGAGAAGTATTCGGCGCGGCGCGGATAGCTAAACGACAGGGTCGCCAGCGCGTCGAGGATGCGGGTTTTGCCCATCACCCGTCCCCAACGGGTCTCCACGCCGATAATACCGACAATGATTTCCGGCGGCACGCCGTAGACCTGATAAGCGCGGTTGAGCGCGTCCTGATATTGATTCCAGAACACCACGCCGTTCTGCACGTTATCCGGGGTAATAAACTGTTTCTTGTAGCGCAGCCAGGCGCCGGTTGGCCCGGTCGGCGGCAAGCCGGTCGGCGCCTGACGATCCATCAGCCGCAGAACGTAGTCCAGACGCTTCGCCTGCGACAGGATCTCCTGCAGCTGCTGCCTGTCGAAGCCGTGCTTCGCCACCATCTTATCGATGAACTGCGCCGCCGCCGGGTTGTTGGCGAAGTCGCCGCCCATCTGCATCACGTTATGCTGCGGTTCCAGCAAAAAGCCGCCGGTTCCACTCGCCATCTCCGTTTCCGCGGGAGTCTTGGGTTTGCTGCTGCAGGCAGCGAGGAGCACACAAAGGGGAAGTAAAGCCAGAGAGCGACGCTTCAACATGGGAATTCCGTTTAACAAATTCAGCAAGGGATAATTATGGTAAAGCATGCGACGACCAACAAGAAAGCGACAATCCGTTTGTAGACAAAATAGTCCTTCACCGCCCCCTCCCCTGCATGCTGTCATGCCCCTCGTTATTTCATCCTCTCAGCGCCAATCTTTCAAAATAAAATATTTATCTTTCATTTTGCGATCCATTTAACACTTTAAAACCTTTCAAAATGATTAAAATCAGTCTGCAGTTAGCAAGAAAAATAACATGCTGAAGGAGAGAACAATGATTGACGTCGTGACCCACGGCGCGGAGTGGTTTATCGGCCTGTTTCAGAAAGGCGGCGAGGTGTTTACCGGCATGGTGACCGGGATCCTCCCCTTGCTGATCAGTCTGCTGGTGATCATGAACGCGCTGATCAACTTTATTGGCCAGCAGCGGATCGAAAAACTGGCGCAGCGCTGCGCCGGGAACCCGATCTCCCGCTACCTGCTGTTGCCCTGCATCGGTACCTTTGTGTTTTGTAACCCGATGACCCTGAGCCTGGGCCGCTTTATGCCAGAGAAGTACAAGCCCAGCTATTACGCGGCGGCGTCCTATAGCTGCCACTCAATGAACGGTCTGTTTCCGCATATCAACCCCGGCGAACTGTTCGTCTATCTCGGCATCGCCAACGGCCTCACCACCCTCGGCCTGCCGCTCGGTCCGCTGGCGGTGAGCTATCTGCTGGTCGGGCTGGTGACCAACTTCTTCCGCGGCTGGGTTACCGACCTGACCACCTCGATTTTCGAGCGAAAAATGGCGATTCAGCTGGCTCAGAAAGTGCATCTGTCAGGAGCGACATCATGACCCGGATTCGTATTGAGAAAGGCACCGGCGGCTGGGGCGGCCCCCTTGAGCTCGACGTCGTCGAGGGCAAAAAGATCGTCTATATCACCGCCGGCACCCGCCCGGCGATCGTTGACCGTATCGCCAGCCTGACCGGCTGGCAGGCGGTGGACGGTTTTAAAGAGGGCGAACCGGCGGAAAGCGACATCGGCGTGGCGATTATCGACTGCGGAGGCACCCTGCGCTGCGGGCTCTATCCCAAGCGCCGCATCCCGACGGTGAATATCCATGCCACCGGCAAATCGGGGCCGCTGGCCCAGTACATCACAGAAGATATCTACGTCTCCGGCGTCAAGGAGGAGAACATTCAGCGCATCGCGACCGGCGGCACGATAGCTCCCGAGCCACCGGCGGAGAACAACCGCGCGGGTCGCGACTACGACGCCAGCAAAAAGATCACTGAACAGAGCGATGGCCTACTGGCGAAGGTCGGGATGGGGATGGGCTCGGTGGTGGCGGTGCTGTTCCAGGCCGGACGCGACACCATCGATACGGTGCTGAAGACGATCCTGCCGTTTATGGCCTTCGTCTCGGCGCTGATCGGCATCATCATGGCCTCCGGCATCGGCGATTGGATCGCCCATGGCCTGGCGCCGCTCGCCAGCCATCCGCTGGGTCTGGTGACCCTGGCGCTGATCTGCTCCTTCCCGCTGCTGTCGCCGTTTCTCGGCCCCGGCGCGGTTATCGCCCAGGTGATTGGCGTACTGATCGGCGTGCAGATCGGCCTCGGCAATATTCCGCCGCACCTCGCCCTGCCGGCGCTGTTCGCCATTAACGCCCAGGCCGCCTGCGATTTTATCCCGGTTGGCCTGTCGCTGGCCGAAGCTCGCCAGGATACCGTGCGCGTCGGCGTGCCGTCAGTGCTGGTCAGCCGCTTTTTGACCGGCGCGCCAACGGTGCTGATCGCGTGGTTCGTTTCCGGATTTATTTACCAGTAAGAGGGGCCAGAACATGACCGTGATTTACCAGACCACCATTACGCACATCGGCGCCTGCGCGGCGATGGCGCTGGAAGAGCAAATGCTGATCACCTTCCGCGAGGGCGCCCCGGCGGATATCGAAGCATATTGCTTTATTCACAACCACGGCGAGCTTGCCGGTTCGCTGCAGCCGGGTGCAGAGCTGCAGCTTGGCGAGCTGCGCTACCCGGTGACCGCCGTCGGCGACGTTGCCGAGCAAAATCTGCGCGAGCTGGGCCATATCACCCTGCGCTTTGACGGCCATCGCGACGCGGAGTTTCCGGGGACCGTCCACGTGGCGGGCCCGGTGCCGGACGCCATTGCGCCCGGCTGCGTACTGAAATTTGTTGCTTAACAGGAGAGAAAGATGAATCAGGTTGCTGTTGTCATTGGCGGTGGACAAACCTTAGGAGAGTTTCTGTGCCGCGGGCTGGCCGCCGAGGGCTACCGCGTGGCGGTGGTCGATATTCAGAGCGAAAAAGCCAGCCGCGTCGCCCAGGAGATTAACGCTGAATATGGCGAAGGCATGGCGTATGGCTTCGGCGCCGACGCCACCAGCGAGGCCAGCGTCACCGCGCTGGCCCATGGGGTGGATGAGATTTTCTCGCGCGTCGACTTGCTGGTG
Organism: Klebsiella pneumoniae complex sp. WS1778; assembly: GCF_049472055.1. Lineage (NCBI taxonomy): Bacteria > Pseudomonadati > Pseudomonadota > Gammaproteobacteria > Enterobacterales > Enterobacteriaceae > Klebsiella > Klebsiella pneumoniae complex sp. WS1778. The sequence goes on along the minus strand of NZ_JBKGTJ010000003.1, from coordinate 645,533 downwards.
TACAGCGCCGGCATCGCCAAAGCGGCGTTTATTAGCGACTTTGCGCTGGGGGATTTCGACCGCTCGCTACAGGTCAATCTGGTGGGCTACTTCCTCTGCGCCCGCGAATTCTCCCGGCTGATGATCCGCGACGGCATTAAGGGACGCATCATTCAGATCAACTCGAAATCCGGCAAAGTCGGCAGCAAGCACAACTCCGGCTACAGCGCGGCGAAGTTCGGCGGCGTCGGACTGACCCAGTCGCTGGCGCTGGATCTGGCGGAATACGGCATTACCGTACACTCACTGATGCTCGGCAATCTGCTGAAGTCGCCGATGTTCCAGTCGCTGCTGCCGCAGTACGCCACCAAGCTCGGTATCGATGAGAGCGAGGTCGAGCAGTACTACATCGACAAGGTGCCGCTGAAGCGCGGTTGCGAATATCAGGATGTGCTGAACGTATTAATGTTTTACGCCAGCCCGCAGGCGTCGTACTGCACCGGGCAGTCAATCAACGTTACCGGCGGTCAGGTGATGTTTTAAAGGGATCCCGGATGGCGCCGCGCTTATCCGGGCTACAAAACTGTAGGTCGGGTAAGGCGTTAGCCGCTACCCGACGAAAAGGCACCGCGGATCGCTCGGGTTAGGCGCTGGCGCCACGACCCGGGTTGTTCCCGCCCCCCTTAAGGAGATACCTATGGTTAGCGCATTAATCACCGTCGCCGCCATCGCCTGGCTTACCCAAATGGCCTTTGGCGGCTGGCAGATCCGCCGTTTCAATCGCGCTTTCGACAGCCTGTGCCAGCAGGGTCGGGTGGGGGTCGGCCGCTCCGCCGGACGCTTTCAACCGCGCGCCATCGTCGCTATCGCCGTTGATGATGACAACCGCATTTGCGACACGCTGCTGATGAAAGGCTTCACCATTTTCGCCCGTCCGCAAAAAATCCCCGCGCTGGACGGCAAACATATCGCGGAATTGCAGCCTGATGTGATCTTTCCCCATGATCCGCGCTGTCAGAATGCACTATCATTAGCGCTTAATCCGAAACATGGATAATTTCGTTGTAAAAGTAAATATCTTGCGAAATTATCACTTCGAAACTTAAACGCAGGATAGACGCCTATGAAACCACGTCAGCGCCAGGCAGCCATTCTCGAGTTCCTGCAGTCGCAGGGAAAATGCTCGGTCGAAGAGCTGGCGCAACATTTCGATACGACCGGCACCACCATCCGTAAGGATCTGGTCACGCTGGAAAACGCCGGCACCGTCATTCGCACCTACGGTGGCGTGGTACTCAACAAGGATGAAGCCGATCCGCCGATCGATCATAAGACGTTGATCAACACCCATAAGAAAGCGCGCATCGCCGAAGCGGCGGTGCGTTTTATTCATGATGGCGACTCCCTCATCCTCGATGCCGGCAGCACGGTGCTGCAGATGGTCCCGCTGCTCAGCCGCTTCAATAACATCACGGTGATGACCAACAGCCTGCATATCGTCAATGCCCTTGCCGAACTGGATAATGAACAGACTATCCTGATGCCCGGCGGCACCTTCCGCAAAAAATCGGCCTCCTTTCACGGCCAGCTGGCGGAAAACGCTTTCGAACAGTTCAGTTTCGACAAGCTGTTTATGGGCACCGACGGCATCGATCTGAACGCCGGCGTCACCACCTTCAATGAGGTGTATACCGTCAGCAAGGCGATGTGCAACGCCGCCCGCGAAGTGATCCTGATGGCCGACTCGTCAAAGTTTGGCCGTAAAAGCCCCAATATTGTCTGCGGCCTGGAGCGCGTGGATAAACTGATTACCGATGCCGATATTGACCCTGCATTCCAGCGGGCGCTGGAAGCCAAAGGCATAGAAGTCATCATTACTGGAGAACATCATGAGTAACTTTTTATTAGAGGCCGGACGCCAGACCCTGATGCTGGAGCTACAGGAGGCGAGCCGCCTGCCGGAACGCCTGGGCGATGACTTCATCCGCGCGGCGGAGACCATCATCCACTGCGAGGGCAAACTGATTGTCTCCGGTATCGGGAAATCCGGTCATATCGGCAAAAAGCTGGCGGCGACCTTCGCCAGCACCGGCACTCCGGCCTTTTTCGTCCACCCGGCGGAAGCCCTGCACGGCGATCTCGGCATGCTCGACGGTCGCGATGTGATGCTGTTTATCTCCTACTCCGGCAGCGCGAAAGAGCTGGATCTGATCGTGCCGCGGCTGGAGGAAAAAGGGATACCCCTGCTGGCGATGACCGGCAAATCCACCTCGCCGCTGGCGCTGGCGGCGAAAGCAGTGCTGGATATCGCCGTGGAGCGCGAAGCCTGTCCGATGCATCTGGCGCCGACCTCCAGCACCGTCAACACCCTGATGCTCGGCGACGCGCTGGCGATGGCGGTGATGCAAGCCCGCGGCTTCAGTGAAGAGGATTTCGCTCGCTCCCATCCGGCGGGGGCGCTCGGCGCGCGTCTGCTGAACAAAGTGCATCATCTGATGCGCCGCGACGACGAAGTGCCGCGCGTCGGTACAGACGCCAACGTCATGGACGCGATGCTCGAGCTGAGCCGCACCGGGCTCGGCCTGGTGGCGGTCTGCGATGAGGCCAACCGCGTGCAGGGCGTCTTCACCGACGGCGACCTGCGCCGCTGGCTGGTGGGCGGCGGCACCTTAAACGACGGCGTCACGCAGGCGATGACCCGCAACGGCGTGACGCTGCAGGCGGAGAGCCGCGCGGTGGAAGCCAAAGAGCGGCTGATGAAACATAAAATCAGCGCCGCGCCGGTAGTGGATGAAAACGGCCTGCTGGTCGGCGCCATCAACCTGCAGAACTTTTACCAGGCCGGGATCCTTTAAGCCCCAGACGTTTCGCCAGCCGGTGCAGGTTGGCGACGTCCAGTTCCAGCGCGCGGGCGGTCGCCGCCCAGTTGCCCTGATGCGCCGCCAGCGTGCGGGAAATCGCCTCGCGCTGGAAGTTATCCGTGGCTTCGCGCAGATTGACGTTGCCCATCGCCGGCGCCGCTGCCATCTCCTCGGTCGGCAACGTCGGCGCAGCCGCTGTAAACTGGAAATGCTGCGGCTCCAGTACTACGTCATCGCCAGCCTGGGTAGCCCGCGCCAGCACCACCGCCCGGTGAATGGCATGCTCCAGTTCGCGCACGTTGCCCGGCCACGACCACTGCTGCAGCCTGTTACGCGTTGCCTCACTTAAAATTACCCGCGCCAGCCCCATCCGCAGGCGGCACTGCTCGCAAAAATAGCCTGCCAGCAGCACCACGTCATTTTCCCGCTCGCGCAGCGCCGGAACCGACAGCGGGAAAACGCTCAGCCGGTGATAGAGATCGGCGCGAAAGCGCCCTTCCACCACCTCCTGGCGCAGATCGCGGTTGGTCGCCGCCAGCACCCGCACATCGACCCGCAGGCTGCGGTCATCGCCGACACGCTGAATATCGCCATACTGCAGGACGCGCAGCAGCTTCGCCTGCAGCGCCAGCGACAGTTCGCCGATTTCGTCGAGGAACAGCGTGCCGTTATCGGCCATCTCAAATTTGCCGCTGCGGTTGCTGATAGCCCCGGTAAATGCCCCTTTCACGTGACCGAACAGCTCGCTCTCCGCCACGCTCTCCGGCAGCGCCGCGCAGTTGAGGTACACCAGCGGGTTAGCCGCCCGCGGCGAACCCTGATGCACCGCCTTCGCCACCAGCTCTTTGCCGGTCCCCGTTTCGCCGCTGATCAGCACGTTTAAATCCGAGGCAGCGACAATCTCGATCTCTTTTTTCAGCTGCAGCATCGGCGCCGACAGGCCGATGAGCTCCTGGCGCTCCGGCTGCGGGTAATTCACCACCTGCGGCGGCAGGACGTTTTGCGCTTCAAGGCGGGCGATAAGCAGCGCGTTATTCAGCGCCCCGGCCACCAGGGCGGCGATCAGCCGCAGCTCTTCATCGCTGAAGCTGTCGAAGCGGTCGGCATCCATACCGTCAAGGGTCAGTGCGCCGATCAGCGTTTGCCCGGCAAACAGCGGCAGCCCCACGCAGGCGTGAACCTTGAGGCTCTCCTGGCCGGGGATCAGGCCGTCATAGGGGTCCGGCAGGTCGCTGTCCGCCGGGAAGCGCACCACATCGCCGGCGCGGGCGATCGCCTCCAGCCGCGGATGCCCATCCAGCGCAAAGCGCCGGCCAAGCACATCCTGCGCCAGGCCATCGATCGCCAGCGGCACAAACTGATGGGCCTCATAGCGCAGCAGCGCCGAGGCGTCGCAGCCCAGGATCTGCCGCAGGGTGGCGATCAGGCGCGAAAAGCGGTCGACGTGACCGATATCGCTTTGTAAATCAATGGCGATTCTCGCCAGCGCCTCAACGGAAAAACTCATCATCGCTCCATTGTCATTTTGACAACCTTAATAGTCATATCGACTATTTTAATCATTGTCATTTTGACAGCAACGAAAATCATGAAAATTTAAAAATTCTTTTTATTCAATACTTTAAAAAACTGGCACGCAACTTGTAATACGCCAGGCAACTGAGTTTAAACACACTGTATTGATTGAGGTTGCTATGTCTATTGTGGTGAAAAATAACATTCTTTGGGTTGGCCAACGTGACTGGGAAGTGCGTGATTTCCACGGCACCGAATATAAAACGCTGCGCGGCAGCAGCTATAACAGCTATCTCATCCGCGAAGAGAAAAACGTGCTGATCGATACCGTCGATCATAAATTCAGCCGCGAGTTCGTGCAGAACCTGCGCCGCGAAATCGACCTCGCCGACCTCGACTACATCGTTATTAACCACGCCGAAGAGGACCACGCCGGCGCGTTGACTGAGCTGATGATGCAGATCCCGGATACGCCGATCTACTGCACCGCCAATGCCATCGACTCCATCAACGGTCATCACCACCATCCGGAGTGGAACTTCCACGTGGTGAAAACTGGCGACACTCTCGATATCGGCAACGGTAAGCAGCTGATCTTCGTCGAAACGCCAATGCTGCACTGGCCGGACAGCATGATGACCTACCTGACCGGCGACGCGGTGCTGTTCAGCAATGACGCCTTCGGGCAGCACTACTGCGACGAACATCTGTTCAACGATGAAGTGGACCAGAGTGAACTGTACGAACAGTGCCAGCGCTACTACGCCAACATCCTGACGCCCTTCAGCCGCCTGGTGACGCCGAAAATTAACGAAATCCTCGGCTTCAATCTGCCGGTAGCGATGATTGCCACCTCCCACGGCGTGGTCTGGCGCGATAACCCGACGCAAATCGTCGAGAAATACCTCGAATGGGCGGCGGATTATCAGGAAGATCGCATCACGATTTTCTACGACACCATGTCCAACAACACCCGCATGATGGCGGACGCCATTGCCCAGGGGATCACTGAGGTCGACCCACGGGTGGCGGTGAAAATCTTTAACGTCGCCCGCAGCGACAAAAACGACATCCTCACCAATGTTTTCCGCTCAAAAGGCGTGCTGGTGGGCACCTCCACCATGAACAACGTGATGATGCCGAAAATCGCCGGGCTGGTGGAAGAGATGACCGGGCTGCGTTTTCGCAACAAACGCGCCAGCGCCTTTGGCTCCCACGGCTGGAGCGGCGGCGCGGTAGACCGCCTGTCCACCCGCCTGCAGGATGCCGGCTTTGAGATGTCCCTGAGCCTGAAAGCCAAATGGCGCCCGGATATCGACGCGCTCGAACTGTGCCGCCAACACGGTCGCGACATCGCCCGCCAGTGGGCCCTCTCCCCGCTGCCGGTCGCTGAAGCGACAGTCACGCCGGAACAACAGGACTGCGCCTGTGCCGCCGCCACGGCCGCCGATCTCGGTCCCATGATGCAGTGCAGCGTCTGCCAGTGGGTGTATGACCCGGCGAAAGGCGAACCTAACCAGGATGTCCAGCCGGGTACGCCCTGGAGTGAAGTGCCGGACAATTTCCTTTGTCCTGAGTGTTCTCTTGGCAAAGATGTCTTTGACGTCCTGGCGATGGAGGCAAAATGAGTGATGGTATCGTCATCATCGGCTCGGGCTTCGCGGCCCGCCAGCTGGTGAAAAATATTCGTAAGCAGGATGCCGGAATCCCGCTGACCCTCATCGCCGCCGATAGCATGGATGAGTACAACAAGCCCGATCTCAGCCACGTCATCAGCCGCGGACAGCACGCCGACGATCTCACCCTGCAAAGCGCCGGCGAGTTCGCCGAGCAGTACAATCTGCGCCTGTTTCCCCATACCTGGGTGAACGATATCGACGCTGAAAACCATCGGGTGAAAAGCCTGGATAAGCAGTGGCGCTACGACAAACTGGTGCTGGCCACCGGCGCCACGCCGTTTATCCCCCCGGTGCCGGGCCGCGAGCTGATGCTGACGCTGAACAGCCAGCGCGAATATGGCGCCGCGCAGAGCCAGCTCCGCGACGCCAGGCGGGTGCTGATCGTCGGCGGCGGCCTGATTGGCTGCGAGCTGGCGATGGATTTCTGTCGCGCCGGTAAAGCGGTGACGGTGGTTGATAACGCCGCCAGCGTACTGGCGGCGCTGATGCCGCCGGAGGTCAGCAGCCGTCTGCAGCATCGCCTCACCGGGATGGGCGTCCATCTGATGTTAAAAACGCAGCTGGAAGGGCTTGAGCATACCGCCGACGGCATCCGCGTTAGCCTCGATCGCCAGCGCGTGATAACCGTCGATGCAGTGGTGGCCGCCGCCGGCCTGCGCCCGGAAACCTCGCTGGCGCGCCACGCCGGATTGCAGATTAACCGCGGCGTGGTGGTCAATAGCCAGCTGCAAACCAGCGACCCGGCGATTTACGCCCTCGGCGACTGTGCGGAAATCAACGGTACGGTAATGCCGTTCCTGCAGCCGATTTTACTCAGCGCCATGTGCCTGAGTAAAAACCTGCTGGCGCAGACGGGAGAACTGAAACTGCCGCCGATGCTGGTGAAGGTGAAGACCCCGGATCTGCCGCTGCATCTGGCCGGCGATACCCGTCGCGAGGATCTGACGTGGAACATCGTGGCCGCCAAAGAGGGGCTGGTGGCGAAAGGGCTGGATGGTGAGAAGCAGCTGCGCGCCTTTGTGGTCAGCGAAGACAAGATGAAAGACGCCTTTGCCCTGCTCAAACAGCTGGTGAGTTGATGACCTTCCAGGCAGCCCTGTTGCGCCGTTAGTTTGCCGGGTGGCGCTACGCTTACCCGGCCTACAGGATCCACTCACAGGCTCACACCCCGTAGGCCCGTGCAAGCGCAGCGCCGCCGGGCAAGATATCAGGCACGGTATCCTTGATTTCGCCGGGTGGCGGCTGCACCTTACCCGGCCTACAGCCCCAAATCACCGCTGGCGCTGGGGTCGCTGAAACTGCCGGTGCTGACGGCCTCAAAATCGCTGAGACGTTCCCGGAAGGCCGGGGCAGCCCGCATGGATGCGGGCTGAGGGCCGTGTTTTGCACGGACGCTGCCTCGGCCCGACCCGAAGCCTGCAGGGATAAGTCGAAGGGACCGCGCAGCGGCGATTTTGCTGGCCGGAGCCCGGGGGTACAGGGGGCGGCGGCGACTGGCCACCCCCTGTGCGCTCCCTGCGCCATGAAAGACATAACGCAGAAGATTAACCGGGAGCGCAATGTACGCTGAAGTTACAGGCGACAGACGCTGTTGCCGGAGTGACAAAGTGGCATTCCGATAACCGTATCTGCAATACACGCAGCGCCGCCGGGCAAGCATTGATTACCTCCCACGCAGCCCTGTTGCGCGGTTATTTTGCCGGGTGGCGCTACGCTTACCCGGCCTACGGATGTAACCCGTAAGCTCAAACATTGTAGGCCCGCGCAAGCGCAGCGCCGCCGGGCAAGCGTTGATTACCTCCCACGCAGCCTGTTGCGCGTTAATTTCGCCGGCTGGCGCTACGCTTACCCGGCCTGCGGACGCCGCCCGTAAGTGCATAAGGGCAGAATAATTAACCGGGAGCGCAGGTTCGGTTAACACTTAATACGTTGTTTCTGTCTGAGCCAACTCCTGCAGCACCTGCAGAATGTTGGCCGCGGCGGCGGTCCCCATTTTCACGTAAGAGGCATCGCTAACGCCGCCCACATGCGGAGAGAGAATGACATTATCGATCGCCTGCCAGATATGCGGCGTGGTTAATGGTTCACTATTAAAACTGTCAAGCGCCGCCCAGCGCAAGGTCCCCGCTTTTAATGCCGCGGCCAGCGCCGCATCGTCAATCAACCCGCCGCGCGCGGTATTCACCAGGATGGCGCCCGGCTTACACTGCGCCAGCGTGGCGGCATTGATCATTCCCCTGTTTTGTTGCGTCAAAGGGCAATGAAGCGACAGCACATCGGCCTGCATGAGCAGCTCGCTAAGTTCAGCAACACGTTCACATTCCGGCGGAACCGCTTTCGCATAGGGATCGTAAGCCAGAACCTTCATGCCAAAGGCACAGGCAATCTTCGCCACCCGGCTGCCAATGGCGCCGAGGCCGATGAGTCCCAGCGTTCTGCCCTCAAGCTCAAGCGATTTATGCGTTGATTTATCCCAATGCCCTTCGCGCAGGCGGCGATCAAGCGGAATGACCGACTTAGCACAGGCCAGAATTAACGCCCAGGTGTGTTCGGAAACCGCGGCGGCATTCGCCCCGGTCGCCGCGCGAACCAGAATGCCGCGTGCGGCAGCCGCCTCAACGTCAATGACATCGATGCCGCTGCCATGTTTGGCAATCACCTTCAATGCAGGGGCGGCATCCATAACGGCGGCAGTGATGTGGCCATAGCGCACCAGGATGGCGACGGGATTGTGCTGCTGGCACAGCGCGATCAGCTGGGCCTCTGTAGGCTGGCGGCCGGCAAAGACAAGTTCGTAATCTTCCAGCATCCCCAGCGCCGCGTCAGCCAAATCGCTGCCGGTAATCAGTATGACATTTTTAGCGCTCATGGCAGTGTCTCCCCTTCGCTCAGCATCCCCGCCTGACGCAGAGCGCTCTCCAGCCAGTGCGGACGAAGGTCGCCGTCGCGGATAGCAACCAGACGTTTTGATTCCATTTCCAGTTTACCTTTCGCCAGCTCGATGATAGTGCGGACTTCATCGCGCGGGATAACAACCACGCCGTCAATATCCCCTACCACTAAGTCACCTGCCTGCACCGCGGCGCCACCGACCGAAATGGCATGATTGACCCGGCCAGGAATGAACTTGGTGGGGCCGCACGGATTCAGGCCGGCTGCGAAAACCGGAAAGCGTTGTTTACTTAAGGTTTCCGCATCACGAACAGCGCCATCGATGACGATCCCGGCGATACCGCTGGCCTGCGCCTGCGTTGCCATGATCTCTCCCAGCAGCGCGCAGGAGAGATCGCCCTTCCCGTCGATGACCAGCACGTCGCCAGGTTTGGCGACGGCCATTGCGGCGTGAATAGCCAGATTATCCCCTGGGCGTACCTCTACGGTAATCGCCGGCCCGGCAACCGTCATATGCGGCGCCAGCGGCTTGATGCGGCCATGTAATGTGCCACGGCGTCCGGCTACGTCAGCCAGGATGGCGGCCTGAAATTCGGCAGCCTGACGGACCTCTTCCGCGTCAACACGCGCAATATCAAGATTGATGAGTTTCTGTTGTGAAGCAGGCATGGTGACTCTCCATTTGTTTTACCACGTACAACTTGTGTGTACTATATAAAACAACTATACGAGCATTGCGTCGCTTTTCGCCAGTGTTGCGAAGTTGTTTGTGATGTAAACACGAAGTTACTCACAAAATTCAGGTACAATTTTGGTCGGCAAAAAGGAGAACATGATGGGGAATGAAGGCGTAATTGCCGTTGAAAAGGCGCTGGCTTTACTTGACTGCTTCCGTCCCGGTAATGACAGTCTGACGTTAACCGAGCTGGCCCAGCTTTCGGGATATCACAAAACAACCGTTTATCGCCTGATGAATTCGCTTGAGCGAATGAACTACATCATCCGGCACGACGATGGCACCTATACGCTCGGCCACCGTTTGCTCTATCTCGGCAAGCTCTATGAGCAATCATTTGAACTTGCCAGAGTCGTACAGCCGGAATTGCAGGCGCTGTCGCAGGCCTCCAGCGAAAGCGCAAGCTGGTATGTGATTGAGGGTGGGCAACGCCTGTGCCTGTTCCGCGCCGAAGCCTCCCAGGGATTACGCCACAGCAACCTGCCCGGCAGCCAATTCCCGCTGGATGGTTCCGCTATCAGCAAGGTTTTACGCCACTGGGGATTGGGTGAATCGTTGCCGGAAGACGAGTCGACGCTGCCGTTCTATACCTCCGGCGCGCGCGACCCGCACACTGCGGCCTTCGCAATGCCTGTTTTTGGCGTCCACGATAAACTGATCGCGGCGCTGGCCCTGACCGGGCCGGCATCGCGTCTGACGGAAGATCGTAAAACGAGCGGCATCAGCCAGCTCATGCAGGAGACGGCCAACCGCCTGTCGCTCAAGCTAGGGGCCAGCAAGCCTTTCTGCGAAACGTTTTACGGTGTGAAAGAGTAGCTTTGCTGAGAAGGCGGGAAAAATCCCGCCTTTGCTTATTAATGGGTCACCTGTTTTTCCTGCCTGGCAGACTGCGAGTAACGGCGCCCCATCGCCAGCACCGCAATGCCGCCTGCCAGACACAAGGCGGCCAGCGGCAGCATCGCCAGCGTATAGCTTCCTGTCCGTTCGCTAATAATGCCATAGGCATTCACCATCACCGCGCCGCCAATCAGGTTGGCGATCGCGCCGATGGCCGCCAGCCCGGCGGCAGCTGACGTGCTGCTCATCCAGCCCGATGCCAGCGCCCAGAAGGGGCCCTTCGCCGCATATGCGCCAATCAGTATGGTACTGAGGATCATAATGGTGGCCGGCAGCGATAGATTGATAAATGCCGCGAACACGCCAGCCGCAATCATAAAGAGGGCAAGGGCCGTGTGCCAGCGGCGTTCATTATTCCGGTCCGAACTGCGTCCCCATACAATCATCAGCACCGAGGCCAGGCCATAGGGGATGGCATTCAGCAGCCCGGTGGTCAGGTTATCAAGATGGAACGACTTCAGCAGCTGTGGAGACCAGACGCTTAGCGTGGTGCCGGCAGAAGAAGCGCCAGCGTAAATCAGCGCCATAAGCCAGATCTGGCGATGCTTCAACAGTTGCCATGTCGTGGTGTGGCCGATCTGTGTCTGCTGTTGCCGCTCCGCCTGAAGGGTGTTTTCCAGCCACGCTTTTTGCCGCTCGGTTAACCAGCCGGCCTGATGCGGGCGGTCGCGCAGAATAAAAAACGCGGCTATTCCCAGCAGTACCGCCGGCAGCCCTTCAATAATAAATAACAGATGCCAGCCACGCAGCCCTAACCAGCCATCCAGGGTCAGGATCAACCCTGAAAGCGGTGAACCGATAAAGTTAGCCAGCGGAATGGCCACCATAAAAGAGGCAATGATGCGCGCACGGTAGCGCGACGGGATCCACCAGGTAAGATAAAGCACCACGCCCGGAAAGAAGCCCGCTTCGGCGGCGCCCAGCAAAAAACGGACGATATACAGTGAGGTCGTATTTTGCACCAGCGCCATACACATCGATACCACGCCCCAGCTAATCATAATGCGCGGCAGCCACAAGCGTGCGCCCACCTTCTGCATCGCCAGATTGCTGGGTACTTCAAAAATAAAGTAGGCGACAAAATACAAACTGCTGGCGAAACCAAAAGCCGCCTTACTTAGCCCCAGATCCTCATTCATCTGCAGCGCAGCCATACCTATATTGCCCCGGTCAATAATCGACACCAGGTAGCTCACCACCAGGAAAGGCAGGATGCGCCAGATAACCCGTCGCATGGTCTCTTTTTCCAGCGCGTCGTTATCGGTCGCGCGGTTCGGTAATTGATCGGTCATGGTTTCCTCGCAGGGTTTCATTATGTTTATCAGGAAAACGATGTAGAGATGAAATACGTTACTTCAGCTTGATGCCTCTGGTTTCCGGCGCTCGCCACACCACCAGCATCGCCGCAAGGACAGCAACCACGGTCGTCGCCAGTCCCGCGGTGAAACCGCCGGCATTGGCGACAGCGCCAATCAGTAGCGGCGCAATAAATCCGCCCAGACGGCCTCCGTTATAGGCGAGCCCCATCAGGAAGCCCCGGGAAGAGGTGTCCCCGATGATTTCCGCCAGGAAGGGTCCGGAGCCCGCAAAAATACCGTTAACCCCGAAACCGGCCATGAAAATCGCCACCATCAGAATGATGGGTTGAGTGGTCACAAGGTAAAGCGCGACGGCAATCGCGCCCGTTAACAGATAAATCAGGAACATTGGACGGCGTCCCCACTTATCCGCCAGCACCGAAAACACCAGAAACCCCGCGATGGCCCCAGCCTGCAGCGCAAGTACAAATTTCAGACTGTGCAGAAAATCCAGGTGTTTGACTTCTCGCAGATAGGTGGGTGTCCAGGTAAATACGCCCCAGAACAGGTACTGAATAAAAAAGATAAAGACAAAGGCCAGCAGCAGACCTCGCAGATTGTGTTTCCCCAGCTTCGCGGCAGGTTGACTACTCGTCGCCTTCGCCTGTTGACGAGCAAGCCAAACCTGCGATTCCGGTGTGAACCAGGCCACCATGCTCATAATGAACACCGGCAGCGCGCCGATCATAAACAGATAGCGCCATGCCCCCTGCTCCAGGCCGCCATTAACCGAGCTGACGATTGCCGTCAGGCTGATGGCCAGAATCGCGCCAACGGGCAACCCCATTTGCATCAGCGCGCCGCCGCGCGCGCGCCGCTCTGGCCGCCAGGTTTCCGCAATCAGCGCCGCGCCCGATGTCCACATTCCGCCCATACCCAGCGCGCCGCAAAAACGTAACAGCGCGAAATGTTGTTGATCGTGCGTAAAGGCTAACAGGCCGGAAAAGAGTGAATAGATGGCGATACAGGTCAGCGCCGTTTTTACACGGCCAATTTTGTCGGCGATAAAACCAAACAGGATCCCGCCAATAATCTGCCCCCCGGCCGTGACGCTGATAAACAGCCCAAGCTCGGTTTTATTAATACCGAACACCACGCCCAGTACTGGCAACAGCAATGAAAGCAGAAAGGAGTCATAGCTTTCAAATGTCCAGCCAAGGCCGCCCAGCGCCAGCGTCCGCCTCTCAGCAACGCGCTGTGGCAATGTGTCAGGCGTCGCTTTAGTCGCAGTAAATTGATTCAGCTCGCTTTTACTGGTCATTGATCTTCTCCACAGAGGTTAACCGATAACAGGTTGCGGCAGTGCGCCAGAACAACTGCGCCTGTTCGCCAGGGGACATCTGTTGCGCCAGGCGTTTGCAGGCGTTCCAGAAAACGCCGTAGCTGAACATGCCTTTATCGACCGGAAAGTTGCTGGCGAACATGCAGCGTTCCGCACCGAAAAGCGAAACGATGGTCTCAAACCACGGTTGCCAGGCCTGTGCCAGCATTTGCGAATCCGGCGGTGTTTCTGCCGCTGCGAAGGGAAATCCCCTGACCGTCATACCAAATCCGCTAATTTTTACGCATACGTTCGGCAGTTCCGCCAGATGTCGCATACTGTTTCGCCACTGCTGAAACATGTCTGGATCCCGTTCTGAATAGGGTCCAACGCCGACTGGCCCGCCACAGTGATCGAGCACAATCTGAAGCGTTGGTATGTGCCGCGCCAGCTCGGCAATTTCATCCAGTTGCGTGTGGTAAACCCACACATCAAGCGACAATCCATTTTTCGCAAGGCAGAGAGCGCCCCGATGGAACGGATCGCTCAGCGCCAGTCCTGGCGGTGGCGTAACCGGGCTGGACGTGACCCGCGGATCGGGATGCCAGGCCAACGGATTGCGCATCCCACGCAGCCGCCCGCCGGATAACGCTATCGCGCTCTCGATGGCAGGCTGCATCGCATCGCCCGCCAGCAAGCTAAGGCCGCCGATGACGGCTTCGCATCCGAGCGCGTTTGCATAATGTCCGCTGGCGAACATCGCGGCGATACCGCTGGCAAACTCGATTTCACCAAGCGGTTTAAGCGTCTCCGGCCCGTCGCGACGCAACATGGAGCGGCATTGCACGTAGACCGATGAGACAACGCGATGCCCTGAGGTCTGGATATCGTCGCTGAACTCATGGGTGAGATAGCGGCCGGTTTGCCGATCCCAAAGATGATGATGCGCATCAATGATGGGCAGCTCGGGTTGTAATGGCGCTTCACGATGTAACGCAAGCCACTCGTTTCTGACCGCAAGGTGCGGCGCGGTAACGATCTCCATGAATACCTCGTTTTGTTTTACCCTGTACAACAGTGTTTTATTTTACAAAACTACTATAACGAGGCTGCCGTGTTTTTATCCAGTTAACGAATGGTTTAAATGATGTAAATAAGAGGTGAATCACAGATGCTGCGGGTCGTTAAAACGAAGAGAAATGAAGATTTGATAAAAATAATAATTTTTCAATGAGTTAAATAAGTGAGCTGATTAACGTAGAGCGATGGTTCGTGACGACCGGTGGGAACCTGCGCAGAGAAGCGCCGCCAGAGAGTGATGATCGCCCGGCTTAGCGCAGCGCAAGCCGGGAAAATGCTGAACCTAACGCGCCAGATTATCGTAGCCGCGCCAGCGATAATTGAGCACCGACAGCGCCCAACAGGCGACAAACAGCCCGACCACCACAAACCCGGCGTCGCCGAGGTTGTCGTTTAACGCCCCTACCCAGCGCCATATTCCGCCGCTGAGCGCAAACTTATCCATCAGCAGACCCAGCGCTTCCAGGCCGCCGATAAACAGCGCCACCACCACCGAAGTGCCGGTGATGGTCATGTTGTAGTAAAGCTTGCGCTGCGGCTTGCTGAACGCCCAGCCGTAGGCGCCGACCATCAGCACGTTATCGAGGGTGTCCACCAGCGCCATGCCGCTGGCGAACAGCGCCGGGAAGACCATAATCGACCAGACGGAAATCCCGCTCGACGCGCCGGCGGCGGAGATGCCCAGCACGCCGATTTCGGTGGCGGTATCAAACCCGAGGCCGAACAGGAAACCGACCAGGTACATCTGCCAGCTACGGCTGACCAGACGAAAGGTTTTGCCAAACAGCCAGCTCATCACCCCGCCGCCGCTGACGATCTCGTCGCTCAACGGCTCACCCCGCTTCCACGCCCGAAAGCTACGCCAGACGCTGCGCAATATCACCAGGTTGATAAAGGCCATCGCCAGCAGAAACAGCGCCGACACAGCGGTGCCGATGACGCTACCGGTGTCGTGCAGCCAGTTCATCTGCGCGCTGAAGGCCGTGGCGGTAGCGGCAATCGCTGCCGAGGCCAGCACCACAATCGACGAGTGGCCCAGCGAGAACCAGGCCCCGACGGCGAAGGGCCGCCGCCCCTGCTGCATCATCTTGCGGGTGACGTTATCAATCGCCGCGATATGATCGGCGTCCACTGCGTGGCGCAGGCCGTAGCCCCAGGCCAGCAGGCTGGCGGCCATTAGCGCGCCGCTGTCGCCAAAGGCCTGCAGCGCCCAGCACCAGGCCAGTAAGTTCGCCGCGATCAACCCCAACACCAGGCCCGCGGCGCGCGGCTGCTGGCGTAAAACTGTCATTATCATTGTTGTGTTCCTTGAGCCTGAACGCGAGCGGCGGCGATCACCGCCTGACCATAGGCGATTGCGCCGTCGCCGGCCGGCAACTGCTGCGCAAACAGCAGAGTAAAATCCGCCAGATAAAAGGTCAATCGCGCCGCCAGCAGACGGTTATGCAGCACCCCACCGCTGCAGACAATCGTGTCGATGCCGCGGGCAGTCGCACAGTCGCGGGCCATCGCCGCCAGTCCGCTGGCCAGGGCGTCATGAAATGCCCAGGCTTTTTGCGCCGGGCTCGCCTGCCAGCGCAGCCACTGTCGCCAGAAGGTGGCCAGGTCCAGCGCATTGCCGCGCCACGGCAGCGTGACCGGATGGCTGACGCCGGGGCAGCTGGCGGCCAGCGCCTCCAGCCGACAGGCCGCCTCCCCCTCATAGCTCAGGCTCTCCGGGGCGCAGTCCAGCGCGCAGGCGACGGCATCAAACAGCCGTCCGCAGGACGAGGCGCGCGGCGCGTTAATACCGCGGTCGATGGCCTGCGCCAGCAGCGGCCAGTTGCGCTGGCGCAGCGTACCGGTCTGCGGGTAATCCTGCCAGTCAGGGACAAAAGCCAGGCACTGAGCCAGCAGATTACGCCACGGCTGACGCGCCGCCAGGTCGCCGCCCGGCAGGGCGACAGCCGGCAGCCCGCCGAGATGTTCGCACTGGCGATAGTTAACCCGCAGGCACTCCCCTCCCCATAGCGCGCCGTTCTCCCCCATGCCGATTCCGTCGAGGATCAGGGCGATAACGTCTCCGCCGTCGAGCGGCCAGCGGTGCTCTGCCAGGCACGCCGCAGCGTGAGCATGGTGATGCAGCACGGTCTCCACCGGCAGCGGCAGAGCCGCTCCCCACTGCGTCGATCGATAGCCAGGATGGGCGTCAACCACCACCCGCTGCGGCGCAAAGGCGAAGATGTTCTGCATCAGCTGCAGCGCGCTGCGCCACTGCTGCTCGACGCCCTCCTCGCCAAGATCGCCGAAGTGCTGGCTGAGAACCGCTTCGCCCCCGCGCGCCAGGCAGAAGGTGTTTTTCATGTCCGCGCCCAGCGCCAGCAGCGGCGGCACCTTGTCCAGACCCGGCGGCAGCGGCAGCGCATCCGGGACATAGCCCCGGGCGCGGCGCAGCATTTCTCCGCTCGAGCGCACCAGAGAATCATCCAGCCGCTGCACGATGTCGCGGTTATGGAGCAAAAAGCCGTCGGCGATGTCGGCTAAGTCGTTGAGTGCTTCAGTATTACTTAACGCCGGCGGGCGGCCGCTAAGGTTGCCGGAGGTCATCACGATAGGGCGCGCCAGCGCCTGCAGAAGCAAATGCTGCAGCGGATTAGACGGCAGCATCACCCCAACTTCCGCAAGCCCTGGCGCAATCTCGTCGCACAGGCCGGAGACCTGCGCTTTGCTAATAAGTACGATGGGCGCCGCCGGGGAGTCCATCAGCGCCACGGCGTCGGCAGGTAACCCCGCCGCAGAGGGCAGCATCACCGCCAGCGGTTTCGCCGGACGGTGTTTCCTCGCCCGCAGCGTGGCAACAGCAGCGGGGTTGCCGGCGTCGCAGGCCAGATGAAAGCCGCCGACGCCTTTTATCGCCACGATGTCGCCCGCCGCCAGCCGGGCGATAGCCGCCTGCAGCGCCGCCTCACCGCGCCGCACTTCACCCTGGGCCCGCCACTCCAGCCGCGGCCCGCAGTCGGGGCAGGCCACCGGCTGGGCGTGAAAGCGGCGATCGGCGGGATCGCGGTATTCCGCCTCGCAGGGCGGACAGAGCGGAAACGGCGCCATCGCGGTAAGAGGCCGGTCGTAAGGCATGGCACGAATGATGGTCAACCGCGGCCCGCAGTGGGTGCAGTTGATAAAGGGGTAGCGATAGCGGCGCGCCCGGGGATTATTCATCTCCGCGAGGCACGCCGGGCAGGTCGCGGCATCGGGCACGATCTGGGTGCGCATCCGCCCCGCCCCGCTCTCACGGATGGTGAAGCCCTGCGGCGGAGCCGCCCAGCGATAAGGGGCGCAGTCGGCGCTGTCGACCCGCGCCAGCGGCGGGCAGTGGGCAGCGAGGGCGGCAGTAAAACCGTCATCGCCCCCGGCCAGCCGCACCAGAACGCCCTCGCCGTCGTTACAGACATCGCCGCAGCGAGCCTGCCTCTGAGCCAGCTGCCAGACAAAGGGGCGGAACCCCACCCCCTGCACCTTACCGCGAATGCGGATTTGCACCCCGTTCATGCCAGAGGTTACCAGGCCAGCGCCGTGCGGCGACGTTTCTCTTGGTTCATCCGCTCCAGCTTGTTGCGGTCTACGCAGACCAGGGCGTGCGTCGGGCAGACCTCCATGCAGGCCGGGCCGCTGTCGCGGTGGAAGCAGAGATCGCACTTGTTGGCTTCGGCTTTTTCCGCCACGACGTTCAGTCCGGCGCCGCTATGGCGGATCACCGGCCGCACCACTACCTCCATCGCCCCGTACGGGCAGGCGACGACGCAGGTTTTGCAACCGATGCAGCGCTCCTGCATCACGTGAACAAAGCCTTTATCGCGACTGATAGCGCCGTTCGGGCAGACGTTGGCGCAGGGAGCGTCCTCACACTGACGGCAGGCGGTGGCCGTGGAGACATTGACCCCTTTTATCACATGAATACGCGGCTGAAAGGTGTGCGGCGTCAGGGAGGCGCAGTCCTGATGTTCCTGATGGGACACCACGCAGGCCACTTCGCAAGTGCGACAGCCGATGCATTTGCTCGCATCGGCGATAATGAAACGGTTCATCCATTTCTCCAGCAGTAAGAGGGTTAGGCGCCGGAGTATGCATAATACGTTCCAATTTTTATATTATTGATAATAAATAGATTTTAATCGGTGATGCGCTGTCATCGTCAGTAGTGACGATGACAGCTGACGACGTCAGGCGCAGGGACCCGCCACCAGCGACTCACGCTCGATCAGCGCCCCTGGGAAACTCTGCTGAACATTGAATTCCCCGCCATCGAGCATAAATATCAGGCGATTAATGCTCTCTTTAATCATCTCCGTCACCGGCACCCGGACGCTGGCGAGCGACGGCACCATGTACGGCGCCAGCACAATATCGTCAAACCCCACCACCGAGACCTGCTCCGGCACCTTAATGCCCAGCTGGTGAAGCTGCTTCATCGCCCCGATGGCCATATCGTCATTGCTTGCCACCAGCGCGCTGTAGGTCACCCCGCGCTGACGCAGGCTCTCCACTGCCGCCGCGCCGGTTTCCGGCGTCCAGCGCCCTTCGGCGATGAGCGCCTCGTTCAGGGTAATGCCGTGGCCAGCCAGCGCGTCTTTGTAGCCGGCAAGACGCTCAACGCCGGTGGGCGAGTCAAGGGAGCCGGTAATAAAAGCGATATCGCGGTGGCCCAGGGCAATCAGCCGCTCCACCACCCGCATCGCCGACGCTTTTTGATCGGACCAGACGCAGTGGCTGGCGTGGCGGCGCAGGCGGCGGTTAAGCACCATGATCGGCTGCGAGTGGTTCTCAACGATCTCATCCATCTCGTCGACAGTGAGAAAACGCGGGTAGATGATGATCGCATCGCAGCGCAGATCCAGCAGGTACTGGATCGCCTCCCGCTCCTCTTGCGCGCTGTGCTTGCCATCCGCGAGGATCAGCTGCCGCCCCTTGTCCTCGGTCATCCGCGCCACCTGATACAGCAGCTCGCTGAAATAGACGCCGTGGTACAGGGTATTGGTCACCACCAGGCCGAGGGTTTGCGTGGTTTTGGTCGCCAGGTTGCGCGCCAGCAGATTCGGTCGGTAGCCGCTCTCCGCCACCGCCTTAAACACCCGGTCTTTGGTCTCCTGGCTGACATAGCCGTTGCCCGACAGCACCCGCGACACGGTCGCCTTCGATACCCCCGCGCGCTTAGCGACCTCCAGCATCGTTGCCATGTGATTCTTCCTGTTGCAAAAGTTGCAGGCAGTGTACTGCACGTTTCCCGCTTTTACAGCACTCCCCTGCTCACCGCGACGATTAGCGATCAAAATCACAAAACTGAGATCATATTTTTTTATTTCTTGTGCAATCAAATGAAACTCACCATGATTTTGTGGAACCGGTTTCCTATAAAGCATGGTATCGCCCGGCGATGCGGCGCGGTAACAGATCAGTACCCTATTGATAAACAGGATAAAATCCGATGTCGAAAAATTATGCAGCCCTGGCGCAACAGATAGTCGCGGCATTAGGCGGAGTCGATAACGTCGTCGCCGTGACCCACTGCATGACTCGTCTGCGTTTCGTGGTCAAAGACAACGAACAGGTCGATAGCCCTACACTGAAAGGCCTGACCGGGGTGCTCGGCGTCGTGCGCAGCGATAACCAGTGCCAGGTGATCATCGGCAACACGGTCTCACAGGCCTATCGCGAGGTGGTGAATCTGCTGCCCGGCGACCTGCGCCCGGTCGAGCCGCAGGGCAAAGCGCCGGTCACCCTGAAACGCATCGGCGCCGGGATCCTTGACGCGCTGATCGGCACCATGTCGCCGCTGATCCCGGCGATTATCGGCGGATCGATGGTCAAGCTGCTGGCGATGATCCTTGAGATGAGCGGCGCGTTGCCGAAAGGCTCGCCGACGCTGACCCTCCTGACGCTTATCGGCGACGGCGCATTTTTCTTCCTGCCGCTGATGGTGGCCGCCTCCGCGGCGGTGAAATTCAAAACCAATATGTCGCTGGCCATCGCTATCGCCGGGGTGCTGGTGCATCCCGGGTTTATCGAATTAATGGCCAAAGCCGCTCAGGGCGAACACGTTGAATTTGCCTTTATCCCGGTGACCGCGGTGAAATACACCTACACGGTGATCCCGGCGCTGGTGATGACCTGGTGCCTGTCGTATATCGAACGCTGGGTGGATCGCATTACCCCGGCGGTGACGAAAAACTTCCTTAAGCCGATGCTGATCGTGCTGATCGCCGCCCCGCTGGCGATCCTGCTGATTGGCCCGCTCGGCATCTGGATCGGCAGCGCCATTTCCGCGCTGGTCTATACGATCCACAGCTATCTCGGCTGGCTGTCGGTGGCGATCATGGGCGGGCTGTGGCCGCTGCTGGTGATGACCGGCATGCACCGGGTCTTTACGCCGACCATCATTCAGACCATCGCCGAAACCGGCAAAGAGGGCATGGTAATGCCGTCGGAGATCGGCGCTAACCTGTCGCTCGGCGGCTCTTCGCTGGCGGTGGCGTGGAAAACCAAAAACCCGGAACTGCGCCAGACGGCGCTGGCCGCCGCGGCATCGGCGATTCTGGCCGGGATTTCCGAACCGGCGCTGTACGGCGTGGCGGTGCGCCTGAAACGCCCGCTGATCGCCAGCTTGATCAGCGGCTTTATCTGCGGCGCGGTGGCGGGTATCGCCGGACTGGCCAGCCACTCGATGGCGGCGCCGGGGCTGTTCACCAGCGTGCAGTTTTTCGATCCAGCCAATCCAATGACCATCGTCTGGGTGTTTGGCGTGATGGCGCTGTCGGTAGTGCTGTCGTTTGCCCTGACGCTGATCCTCGGCTTTGAAGATATTCCCGTTGAACAGGCCGCCGCCGACGCCCGAGCGCGCCAGGCCCAGGCCCAGGCAACCCACGCCTGAACACATCATTGATAACGAGGTAACGCATGGCGAGTTTCCCACAGGGATTTTTATGGGGCGGCGCACTGGCCGCCAACCAGTCTGAAGGCGCATGGCGCGAAGGGGGGAAAGGGATGGCCACCGTGGATACCCTCCCCCACGGCGCCCACCGTCTGCCGGTAAAATTAGGCCTGGAGAAGCGCTTCACGCTTCGCGAAGACGAATTCTACCCCAGCCACGAGGCGATCGATTTCTACCACCGCTACAAGGAAGATATCGCCCTGATGGCGGAGATGGGGTTCAGCGTCTTTCGCACCTCCATCGCCTGGAGCCGCCTGTTCCCGCGCGGCGACGAGCAGCAGCCGAATCCGCAGGGCATCGCCTTCTATCGCTCGCTGTTCGAAGAGTGCAAAAAGCACGGTATCGAGCCGCTGGTCACGCTGTGCCATTTTGACGTGCCGATGCACCTGGTAATGGAGTACGGCTCCTGGCGCAACCGCAAAATGGTCGATTTCTTTAGCCACTACGCCCGCACCTGCTTTGAAGCTTTTGACGGTCTGGTGAAATACTGGCTCACCTTCAATGAAATCAACATCATGCTGCACAGCCCCTACTCCGGCGCCGGTCTGGTGTTTGAAGAGGGAGAAAACCAGGAGCAGGTGAAGTATCAGGCCGCGCATCACGAGCTGGTGGCCAGCGCGCTGGCGACAAAAATCGCCCACGAGATAAACCCGCAAAATCAGGTCGGCTGCATGCTGGCGGGCGGTAATTTCTACCCTTACTCCTGCAAGCCGGAAGATGTCTGGATGGCGCTGGAGAAGGACCGCGAAAATCTGTTCTTTATTGACGTCCAGGCGCGCGGCGCCTACCCGGTGTGGGCCGCGCGGGTGTTCCGGGAAAAGGGGGTCACCATTGCGAAGCAGCCGGGCGATGACGAGATCCTCAAAAACACCGTCGATTTCGTCTCCTTTAGCTACTACGCCTCACGCTGCGCCTCGGCGGAGATGAACGCCAGCAACACCAATGCCGCCAATATCGTCAAGTCGCTGAAGAACCCGCACATTCCGGCCAGCGAATGGGGCTGGGGCATCGACCCGCTGGGTCTGCGCATCACCATGAACATGATGTACGACCGCTATCAGAAGCCGCTGTTCCTGGTGGAAAACGGGCTCGGCGCCCGGGACGAGATCGACGCCAGGGGCGAGATCAATGACGATTATCGTATCAGCTACCTGCGCGAGCACATCAAGGCGATGCGCGACGCCATCGGCGACGGTATTCCGGTGCTGGGTTACACCAGCTGGGGCTGTATCGATCTGGTCTCGGCGTCAACCGGCGAGATGAGCAAACGCTACGGCTTTGTCTATGTCGATCGCGACGACGCCGGCAACGGCACGCTGGCGCGCAAGCGTAAAAAGTCGTTCTTCTGGTACCAGAAGGTAATAGCCAGCAACGGCGCCGACCTCGACTAAGCGCGTCTCCGGCGCTCGCCCGTCTCCCTGCGCTGGCCGGGGGCCGGGGGACGGGCGTCTGCTTTCTGTTGCATCCATTACATGTTTTTTTCTCGAGCCTGATTCCAGTTTCTGGTTTGCCTCCCGTTCACAACAACTGGTATTTTATCCAGTATATTTTCAGGGGTATCTTCAGCAAGGAGCAAATCATGAACGCACAGCAGCCCCCCGCAGCCAGAGGGATCGTCAGGGCCATTCGCCAGTTAACCGTGGGTTATGTCAGAAAACGCCATGAGAACCGCAGAACGCGGGAGACGCGGCGCTACACCCGCCACGCGGCCCTGAGCCTGAACGGCGACTGGCTGGAGCAGGCGGGATTTCCGGTCGGCACGCAGGTCAGAGTTTCGGTGTCGCCCGGTAAATTAGTGATAGAGAATCTTGAGCTGGCGCCGCCGGTAACGGGGCTCCCGGCAGGCCAGTCGTGCGCCGTCGGGGAGCCCTGATCGCCGCAGGGTTAATCGTCTGCGGCCTCCAGCCGGGCAAAGCCGCCGTGGCCCTGCCAGCCTGCCAGCTGCTGGTATACCCGGGCAACGGCCTCTTTTACCGGCTGGGTCATCGGATAATAAAAACCGACGATATCCGGCTGAATGCCGAGGAAGATCACCTCGCCGACGTCCTCTTTCAGCTGATCGACCAGATAGTTGAGCGGCATGTTATGGGTGGTCATCATAAACATCTCGGCGATGTCGTCGGGGTCGATGACGCGAATGTCGCCGGGGTTAAGGCCCATGTCGGTGGCATCAACAATCAGCAGGCGTTCGGGGCGTAATTCACGGATCGCCACGATGTCGTTTTCCGGCGCGCTGCCGCCGTCGATGACCACCCACTGGCCGGCCGGGTTCGCCGCGCACATCTCCGCCAGCAGCGGGCCGGCGCCGTCGTCGCCCATCATGCTGTTGCCAACACAGAGTAAAACGTCAGTCACGTAATCTCCTCACCATCAGATAGATGGCGCTCTCCTGGTGAATATCATGCAGCATGCTGAGCATCGCTTTGCTCCACGCCTGCTGCTGCGGGGTCTGCGCGGACTGCGCTTTATCAAAGGCGTTGGCCAGCATTGCCACGTGGCTGCTGTCGATGACGATTTCGCCATACTTCGGCACGCCCTCCATTTTGCGCCGCGCGACGCTGCCGGCCTCAAGGGTGGCGATCCATGCCAGATACGCCTCCCACGGGCAGCTCAGCGCCGCCTCAAGACAGTCGATGACGCCGAGGTGGTGGCCAATCGCCAGGCTGTAATAGACCACCTGCTGCGCCTGATCCGGCGTGGCGTCGTTCTCATCAATAAATTTACGGCTCAGCTGACTGAACACCACCGTCTCGCTCATCGGATACGCGCCCCCTCAACCACCTGGTTGAGATGGGTGACGATCTCGGTCAGACGCGGATCTTTTTCCGCCTCCAGCCAGCGCAGCACCTGGCTGTCGCCCTGGCCAAGCAGACGCATATAGTCGTCAGCAATCTGCCGGCCATAGCGATAGCCCGCCAGACGCCGCGCTTCGCGGTCGATGCGCACCCGCAGGGGTTGCACCATATCGGCGTGCAGCAGCTCGGTCGGCTGTTCGTCAAGCTCGCCCGGCAGGCGGGCGTGAATTTTCTGCTCCAGCAGGCCGAGGGCCATGGCGAAGCCGTACAGGGTGGCGGCGGGCGTCGGCGGGCAGCCCGGAATATAGACATCGACCGGTACGATTTTATCGGTACCGCCCCAGACGCAGTACAGGTCGTGAAAGATGCCGCCGCTGTTGCCGCAGGCGCCGTAGGAGATACAGATCTTCGGATCCGGCGCCGACTGCCAGGCTCGCAGCGCCGGGGAGCGCATCGCGCGGGTCACCGCCCCGGTAAACAGCAGGATATCGGCATGGCGCGGCGAAGGCACAACCTTAATCCCGAAGCGTTCAGCGTCGAACAGCGGCGAAAGGGTGGCGAAGATTTCGATTTCGCAGCCGTTACAGCCGCCGCAGTCGACGCGGTAGACGTAGGCCGAACGTTTAATTTTCTTCAGCAGCGAGGCCTTCATGCTGGCGATGGATTCATCAACCGTCATTGGCACCGGAATGCCGTTTTCATCGCGCGGGCCAAGTAAAGTGCTCATCAGCTGGCCTCCCTTATGTGGCGGGTCAGTTCAATACGATCGGACGGCACCAGACATTTCTGGCGCTTGCATTCCGGGCAGGTTTCGAAGCTTTCGCGGTGCAGCTCGGCGCGGGTATCGCCGTTATGCTTGAGCAGCGCGATGGCGTAGTCGATCTCCTTCTGCACCGCGAACGGCCGCTGGCACTCCCGGCAGTGGCAGATAGAGAAGCGCGACTGCTGAAGGAAATCCTCTTTCTTCCACACCGCCAGCTCATACTCCGGCGACAGCTTAATCGCCGCCGTCGGGCAGACCTCTTCGCAGCGGCCGCAGAAGATGCAGCGCCCGAGGTTGAACTGCCACGCCAGCTGGTTAGTGGCCAGATCGGTCTCGACCGTCAGGGCGTTCGATGGGCAGGCATTCACGCAGGCCGCGCAGCCGATACACTGCTGCGGGTTATGCTCTGGCTTGCCGCGGAAGTTTTTATCTACCGGCATCGGCTCCAGCGGGTAGGCGTGCGTCGCGGAGCCGGTCTTAATGACTTTTTTAATAAAGGTAAACATGGCGATTCCTTATTTCAGCGGCGAGTTTTTACGCTCGATGCTATAGCGCTCCAGCTCTTTGTACGGCACCACTTTGCTCTTCTTCTTGCGTACATCGACCACGGTCATGCGGTCGGTACAGGAGTAGCACGGGTCGAGGCTGCCGATGATCAGCGGCGCATCGGAAACGGTATTGCCGCGCAGCATATAGCGGAGGGTCGGCCAGTTGGCGTAGGTCGCCGCCCGGCAGCGCCAGCGGTACAGTTTTTGGTTGTCGCCGGTCATGCTCCAGTGGATATCGTCGCCGCGCGGCGCCTCGGAGAAGCCCAGCGCGAAGCGGTGCGGGATATAGGTGAACCCTTCCACCATCAGCGGACCGCCGGGCAGGTTATCGAGACCGTAATCAATCATGTTCAGCGCGGTATAAACCTCGTTGATCCGCACCTTGAGGCGGGAGATCACGTCGCAGCCCTGCTCGCTGTGGACTTCCATCGGCAGCAGGCCGTAGCCGACGAACGGATGGTCGGCGCGGGTATCGCGGGCGTGGCCGCTGGCGCGCACCATCGGGCCAACGTTACTGAAGTCGCGGGCGATTTCCGGGTCCAGCCGGCCAATGCCGACGGTGCGCTGCTCCATGTTCGGGGTGCTGAGCAGCATATCCACCAGCTCCTGCACATCGCGACGCATCTGCTGCGCCAGCTGACGGGTCTGGATCATGTCCTCTTTCAGCAGGTCGCGGCGGATGCCGCCGATCAGGTTCAGACCGTAGGTTTTACGCGCGCCGGTGAGGATCTCCGCCATCTTCATCGAGGTTTCGCGCACGCGGAAGAACTGCATAAAGCCTGAGTCGAAGCCGGTGAAGTGGCAGGCCAGACCAAGGTTCAGGAGGTGCGAATGCAGGCGTTCCACCTCCAGCAGAATGGCGCGGATCATCTGCGCCCGCTCCGGCACCACGATGCCCATCGCGTTCTCCACCGAGGTGGTATAAGCGGTACTGTGGGCGAAGCCGCAGATGCCGCACACGCGGTCAGACAGGAAAGTCACTTCGTTATAACCCATGCGGGTTTCCGCCAGTTTCTCCATGCCGCGGTGGACATAGAACAGACGGTAATCGGCATCGATAATGTTCTCACCGTCAACGAACAGGCGGAAATGGCCGGGCTCATCGGAAGTGACGTGCAGCGGGCCGATCGGCACCACGTTGTTTTTCTTGCTGCCGAGCTCGTTGATGAACTCGTAGGTTTCGGCGTCGGTGGTCGGCGCCGGACGCTGGCGGTAGTCCATGCTGTCTTTACGCAGCGGATAGAGTTCGTCCGGCCAGTCGTCCGGCAGCACCAGCCGGCGTTCGTCCGGCAGGCCGACCGGCACCAGGCCGTACATGTCGCGCACTTCGCGCTCGCCCCACACCGCCGCCGGCACGCGCGGCGTCACCGACGGGTATTCCGGTTTGTTGGCGTCCACTTCCACGCGCACGGTGATCCAGCATTTGGTGCCCTGCTCCATCGACAGTACGTAATAGACCGCGTAGTGGCCGTTCAGCTTACGTTCATCGTTGCCGAACAGCACCGACAGCCAGCCGCCCTGCTGGTAGTAGAGAAACTCCACCACTTCCGGCAGGTAATTGACCTTCACGGTGATGGTTAACTGGTCTTTGGTCTGCCAGGCTTCGTCCAGCACCACGCCCGGAAAGGCCTGGTGCAGCGCCGCAAGATAGTGTTGACCGATTTTTTCTTCAGACATGCTCAAACTCTCTTAAATCACGCCACCAGCAAGGAGACGAAGGCTAAAAAGGCAAAACCAAACCCGGCCCAGGTGACGCGGGAGGTGGCACAAAAACGCAGACGCGCCATGCTGTTCTCGAACAGCGCGATGATCAGCACGCCCACCACCAGCTTGACGACGGCCACCACCAGCGCCAGCAGCAGGCCGCCGACGCTGAAGCTGGTCATCTGGCCCCACGGGAAAAAGACCCCGACAAACATCTGCAGCACCACCAGCTGTTTGAGGCTGATGCCCCACTTCAGGATGCCAAAGCCGCTACCGCTGTACTCGGAAAGCGGCCCCTCCTGCAGCTCCTGCTCCGCTTCCGCCAGATCGAACGGCAGTTTGCCCATCTCGATAAAGGTGGCGAAGGCGCAGGCGCACAGCGCCAGAATCAAGGGAATGCTGCGCGCTGCCGGCCAGTGATAAAGGGTATCGGTAATGGTGCTGATGTGCGTCGAGCCGGCGACCTGCGCGGCGACCCACAGGCCCAGCAGCAGGATCGGCTCCACCAGCACGCCGAGCATCGCTTCGCGGCTGCTGCCCAGCGCGGTAAATGGGCTGCCGGTGTCCAGACCGGAAATCGCGAAGAAGAAACGGGCGATGGCGAACAGGTAGATCAGGGTGATGAGATCCCCAAGCACCGGCAGCGGAGAGTCCACCGTCACCACCGGCAAGGCGGTGGCGATGGTCAGCATCACGCCCACCATGACGTACGGCGTCAGGCGGAACACCCAGCCCGAGGCGTCGGGACCGACGCTCTGGCGGCCCAGCAGTTTCAGGATATCCCGATACTCCTGCAGCACGCCCGGACCGCGGCGGTTATGCAGCCGCGCGCGGGCGACGCGAACGATCCCGGATAACAGCGGCGCGACGGCAAACAGCGCCAGCGCCTGTAGCAATGCAATTAACAAACTCATTCTCAGGCTCCTCGCGAAATGACAATCACCACCAGCACCGCCAGCTCAACCAGCGCCATTCCGCG
Source organism: Klebsiella pneumoniae complex sp. WS1778 (assembly GCF_049472055.1). NCBI lineage: Bacteria > Pseudomonadati > Pseudomonadota > Gammaproteobacteria > Enterobacterales > Enterobacteriaceae > Klebsiella > Klebsiella pneumoniae complex sp. WS1778. The sequence continues at coordinate 617,522 of NZ_JBKGTJ010000003.1, read as the reverse complement.
CAGCAGCGCTGGCGCCGAGGCCGATCGCCAGCCCGGCACCAGACGCACCGGATTCAGCCAGTGACGCAGCTTCAGCAGCGGCGCAAAGGCCTCTTTCACCGGCATGGCGAAACCGTGGGCAGTGACCACCATCGACTGTTCGTGATCGTAGCCGCAGACCCAGGCCGCGCCGCGCGAGCGCGCCGCCAGGCGATCGCCTTTAAAGAAGATCATCAACAAGAACGGCAGCAGCGGGCAGGCGATAAGCAGCAGCGCGATCATCGGCTGCGACACCACGCTCGACACCTGGGCCTGCAGCGGGAAGGCACCGCTCACCAGCGGCAGCAGCCACGGCGCGGCGATGCCGCCAACGAGGCAGAAGACCGCCGCCATGACCACGCTCAGGGTCATCAGCCAGGGGGCGCAGGTGGCGTTTTCCGCTTCTTTGCTCCGCGGCGCGCCGAGGAAGGTGACGCCATAGACTTTGGCCATACACATCACCGCCAGCGCGCCGGTGATCGCCAGACCGACCGCCAGCAGCGGCCCCAGCAGACGGCCAATAAACAGGTCGCTGGTGCTCATTTTGAAGAAGGACTGGTAGATAACCCACTCGCCGGCGAAGCCGTTCAGCGGTGGCAGGGCCGCCATCGCCATCAGCCCCACCAGCATGGCGAGGGAGATCAGCGGCATTTTTTTACCGATGCCGCCCAGCTTCTCGATATCGCGATGGCCGGTGCGGAACCACACCGCCCCGGCGCCGAGGAACAGCGTAGTTTTGAACAGGCTGTGGTTAATCAGGTGATACATGCCACCGATGAAACCCAGCACCATCAACGTGCTGTTGCGGGTGGCCACGCCGGTGACGAAGGCGCCCAGCCCCAACAGGATAATGCCGATGTTCTCCAGGGTGTGATAGGCCAGCAGGCGCTGAATGTTATGTTCCATCAACGCATACAGACCGCCGATAAAGGCGGTGATCATCCCCAGCACCAGCAGCATCACGCCCCACCACAGCGGCGGCACGCCGCCGGCCAGCGAAATGGTTAACATGCCGTACAGACCGACCTTCATGACCACAGTGGAAAACAGCGCGGCGGCCGGCGCGCTGGCCCCGGCGTGCGCCTGCGGCGCCCAGCCGTGCAGCGGGATAGCCCCCGCAAGCAGGGCGAACCCCGCCAGCCCCGGCAGCCACAGCAGCGGGCTCTGCATCATATCCACCGCCTGAAGATTGATCTGCGCCAGCTCGAGGGTGCCGTAGGTCGACCACACCAGCCAGCAGGTCCAGGCCATCAGCAACGTGCCGAGACGACCCAGGGCAAACCACAGCTTGCCGGAGGCGGCGCAGCCGGTGAGAAACGCCGCGCAGAGCGCCATGATCTCCGCCATCACCACCAGCAAGCCGATATTGGTCACCACCACCGCACAGGTGGCGGCGGCCAGCAGCAGGTTGACCAGCAGGCCGTTGGCCTTCACCTGCGGGTGGCGATGCCAGCTAATGTTAAACAGCGACACCGGCAGCGCCGACAGGCCAATGGCCAGCAGCCACAGGGCGTTCACGCCGCCCACCCGCATCGTCAGATGGAGAAACTGCAGCATGCCGCCGTGGATCCGATCCGGCATCAACAGCGCGGCGCCGCCGGCAACCACCAGCATGGCGCTGGCCACCGCGCCGCCGATCCCGGCAATGGCGCCGCTGAGCGGTTTACGCATGGCAAACACAAAGGCCAGCACGGCGCTGGCGGCGTACCATGTCACCGCCTGATTGACTAATCCAATTACACTCATTCCCTCTCCCCCTGTTGCGCCTGGAACAGCGACAAGTCGCCAAGGTCGGTATTAAAGGTCAGCTGGCGTTTACGCTTGCTGGCCAGGGCGATATCACGGCTATCCACCAGCATCAGCGCTTTGGTCGGACAGGTCCGCACGCAGGCCGGACCCTGGTCATCGAAGTGGCAGAGGTCGCATTTCACGGCAATGGCGCGCACCCCAGGCACCCAGTCGAGCAGCGAGCTGACGCGGGCCGGCGCCGGCGGCGCGGGGGGCGCCAGTCGGGTATTGGCATTGGCCGGAATATCCAGCGGACGGCTGCCAGAAAATTCGATCGCGCCAAACGGGCAGGCGATGCCGCACAGTTTGCAGCTTACGCACAGGCTCTCGTTGAGCTGGACAGCGCCATCGACGCGCTGGATGGCGTTAACCGGACAGACAGCGGCGCAGGGGGCGTCTTCGCAGTGGTGGCACATCTGCGGTGCCGATTCTTTTTCATTACGCATCACCTGCAGCCGCGGCATCGCCTGCAGGCCATGCTGGCGATGCGTCTCAGAGCAGGCGGCTTCGCAGGTGCGGCAGCCGATACAGACAGTGGAGTCAGCAATTACAAAACGGTTCACCGGGTCATCCTCGGGTGAAAGTCACTTTTGACGAAATCAGGTTGCGCAGGTGTCATTTTCGACACATGTCGACACCTTGCGATCAGTGGGTCAGAGCCAGATGGCTTAAGTCCACCGGTTGGTCTTGCTCCATGGCGTCGTACAGACGGTCATAGACGGTGGCGATAATCGCCAGATAGTGCTCCAGCACCTGGTCGCGGGAGCGGTTGCTGATCCGCCCGTCCACCGTGCCATCCGCGGCGAGCGTGGCCTGAGCAATCAGATACTTATCACCGCCGCCTTTGTTTTCGACGTAGTATTCGATGGTGTGGCTGTTGAAGCCTTCCGCCAGGGCGACGAACACCTGAAAATGGCCGAACAGCACGAAGCACAGCTCTTTGTCCGGCGCGCAGCTCATCGCGTGATGCAGGCGGGCTTTCGACAGGGTGATCCCCTGAACCAGCGAGTTACAGTAGATATGCCACTGCTCCTGCTGCTGCCGGTGACGGTCGGCGATGTAATCCGCCTTTTCACTTATTTCCCAAATAGTCATATCGGTTTCTCCGTAGCATGAGATGCACCGTTTAAGCATTTTCCGTGCCACATTTTATTTATTTGATTTAATTATGTTTTTATATTTATATCCTGCCGACGCGACATGTCGATGACAGCCCCGGCGCGTCGTCATCGACATTTCCCACCGCCATGAGTCTGTTCTGGCATCGTTATTGCATAAAAGGCGCATCGCGATACGGAGGCGACTATGCACGAAATCACCCTCAGCCAGCGGGCGCTGGAAATTATTGAACAACAGGCGCAGCAGGCCGGCGCGCGACGGGTGACCGGCGTGTGGCTTAAGGTCGGGGCATTTTCCTGCGTCGAAGCCAGCGCCCTGACCTTCTGCTTTGAGCTGGTCTGCCGCGGCACGCTGGCGGAGGGGTGTGAACTGCATATCGCCGAACAACAGGCTGAATGCTGGTGCGAACGCTGTCAGCAGTACGTCCATCTTGTCTCGCAGCACGTCCGCCGCTGCCCGCACTGCAATAACGACCAGCTACAGATCGTGGCGGATGACGGCTTACAGATTCAGCGTTTAGAATTGGAGTAAATTATGTGTACGACATGCGGCTGTGGCGAAGGCAACCTCTATATTGAAGGAGACGAACGAAACCCGCATTCCGCGTTCCGCAGCGCCCCCTTCGCGCCCGCCCCACGCCAGACGATGACCATCACCGGCGTCAAAACTGACCACTTCGCCCCCACCCGCACGACAGAGGGCGATCTGCATTACGGCCATGGCGAAGCGGGGACTCACGCCCCGGGCCAGAGCCAGCGGCGGATGCTGGAAGTGGAAATCGACGTGCTGGATAAAAACAACCGCCTGGCGGCGCGCAACCGCGCGCGCTTTGCGGCAAAGCAGCAGCTGGTGCTGAATCTGGTTTCCAGCCCCGGCTCCGGCAAAACCACCCTGCTCACCGAAACCCTCACCCGGCTGAAAGGGCGTGCCGACTGCGCGGTGATCGAAGGCGACCAGCAAACGGTCAATGACGCCGCCCGCATTCGCGCCACCGGCACTCCGGCGATCCAGGTCAACACCGGGAAAGGCTGCCATCTCGACGCCCAGATGATCGCCGACGCCGCCCCGCGACTGCCGCTGGCTGACCACGGCATTCTGTTTATTGAAAACGTCGGCAACCTGGTCTGCCCGGCGAGCTTTGATCTCGGCGAACGCCATAAGGTGGCGGTGCTGTCGGTCACCGAAGGCGAAGACAAGCCGCTGAAGTATCCGCATATGTTCGCCGCCGCCAGCCTGATGCTGCTCAACAAAGTCGACCTGCTGCCGTATCTCAACTTTGACGTGGATAAATGCCTGGCCTGCGCCCGCGAGGTCAATCCGCATATTGAAATTATCCTCCTCTCCGCCACCAGCGGCGAAGGCATGGACCAGTGGCTCACCTGGCTGGAGACGCAACGATGTGCATAGGCATTCCGGGACAAATTTGCGCCATCGACGGCGTGCTGGCGAAGGTGGAAGTCTGTGGCATTCAGCGCGACGTTGACCTGACGCTGGTGGGCGCCGTTGACGACCAGGGTCAGCCGCGTCTCGGCCAGTGGGTGCTGGTGCACGTCGGGTTCGCCATGAGCGTGATTAATGAAGACGAAGCGCGCGATACTCTCGAGGCGCTGCAAAATATGTTTGACGTGGAGCCGGACGTCGGCGCCCTGCTGTACGGCGAGGAGCGATAATGCGTTACGTTGACGAATACCGCGCCCCCGAGCAGGTCATGCAGCTGGTGGCCCATCTTCAGCAGCGTGCCCATCTGCTGCCGCACACCGCGCAGCGTCCGCTGCGCATTATGGAGGTCTGCGGCGGCCATACTCATGCCATTTTTAAATTCGGGCTCGACCAGCTGTTGCCGGAGAATATCGAATTTATTCATGGGCCCGGCTGCCCAGTGTGCGTCCTGCCGATGGGGCGCATCGACGCCTGCATTGAGATTGCCAGCCGCCCGGGGGTGATCTTCTGTACCTTCGGCGACGCCATGCGCGTGCCGGGCAAAAACGGCTCACTGCTGCAGGCGAAAGCCAGCGGCGCCGATGTTCGCATCGTTTACTCGCCGATGGACGCCCTGCGGCTGGCGCAGCAAAACCCGCAGCGTGAGGTGGTCTTTTTCGGTCTCGGTTTCGAAACCACCATGCCCGCCACCGCCCTCACCCTGCGTCAGGCGCGGGAGCGCAACGTCGAAAACTTCTTCTTTTTCTGTCAGCACATCACCCTGCTGCCGACCCTGCGCAGTCTGCTGGATCAGCCGGACAACGGTATCGACGCCTTTCTCGCCCCCGGCCACGTCAGTATGGTGATCGGCACCGAAGCCTACGGCTTTATCGCCAGCAACTATCATCGCCCGTTAGTGGTCGCCGGTTTCGAACCGCTTGATCTACTGCAAGGCGCGGTGATGCTGGTTGAGCAGACAATAGCGCAGCGTAGCGAAGTGGAAAATCAGTACCGTCGCGTGGTGCCGGATGCCGGCAACCCGCTGGCACAGGCGGCGATGGCCGACGTGTTTTGCCTTGATGGCGACAGCGAATGGCGCGGTCTGGGGGTCATCAGCGACTCCGGCGTGCACCTCACGCCGGCCTATCAGCGCTTCGATGCCGAGGCCCATTTCCGCCCGGCGCCGCAGCGCGTGTGCGACGACCCGCGCGCCCGCTGCGGCGAGGTGTTGACCGGTCGCTGTAAACCGCACCAGTGCCCGCTCTTCGCCAGCACCTGCAATCCGCAAAGCGCCTTTGGCGCGCTGATGGTCTCCTCGGAAGGGGCCTGCGCCGCCTGGTATCAATATCGCAGTCAGGAATATGAAGCATGAAAAGCGTCCAGTTAGCCCACGGTAGCGGCGGTCAGGCAATGCAGCAGCTGATCGGCGACCTGTTTATGCAGGCTTTCGCCAACCCCTGGCTGGCGGAGCAGGAGGATCAGGCGCGCCTCGATCTGGCGGCGCTTGCCGCTCAGGGGGATCGCCTCGCCTTCTCCACCGACAGCTATGTGATTGACCCGCTGTTCTTTCCCGGCGGCAATATCGGCAAGCTGGCCGTCTGCGGTACCGCCAACGACGTGGCGGTCAGCGGCGCCATCCCGCGCTATCTCTCCTGCGGGTTTATTCTCGAAGAGGGGCTGGAGATCACTACCCTGGAAGCGGTGGTCGCCAGCATGGCCGATACCGCTCGGGCGGCAGGGATCGCCATCGTCACCGGCGATACCAAAGTGGTGCCGCGCGGCGCGGCGGATAAGCTGTTTATCAACACCGCCGGCATCGGCGCCATCCCGGCGGACGTTCGCTGGGGGACGCAGCAGATCAGCGCCGGCGATGTGCTGCTGGTCAGCGGCACGCTGGGGGATCATGGCGCCACCATCCTTAATCTGCGTGAGCAGATGGGGCTCGACGGCGCGCTGTCCAGCGACTGCGCGGTGCTGACGCCGCTGATCCAAACCCTGCGGCCGCTGCGCGGCGTAAAAGCCCTGCGCGACGCCACCCGCGGCGGCGTCAACGCCGTCGCCCATGAGTTCGCCGTCGCCAGCGGCTGCGGCATTGAACTGCACGAGGCGAAGCTGCCGGTCAACGACACCGTGCGCGGGGTCTGCGAGCTGCTCGGGCTGGACGCCCTGAACTTCGCCAATGAAGGCAAGCTGGTGATCGCCGTCGCCCGCGAAGAAGCGGAAAATGTACTGACGCATCTACGGTCTCACGCCCTGGGATGCGAGGCGGCGATAATCGGCGAGGTGGTCGCCCGCCCGGGGGTGCGTTCCGTCGGGCTGTACGGCGTGAAGCGGACGCTCGATCTTCCCCACGCCGAGCCGCTGCCGAGAATTTGTTAACGACGGCGTCGGGGCCCGGTTAGCGGCTGGCGCCTTATCCGGCTACAAAACTGCGCGCACTTGTAGCCCGGCTAAGCGCAGCGTAAGCCGGGAAAAGCCAGCATGAGTATCCCGCCCAAACCAGCGGGCGCCCACGGATGGGTTAACGGCGGTCAAAACCGCCTTATTAACATACTATTATTTGTACCATCATTTTCTTATGCGCCGCGTTGCCGGCGCGTTTTGGATGTAAGCCATGTCGTATACACCGATGAGCGATCTCGGCCAGCAGGGTCTGTTTGATATCACCCGGCTTTTATTACAGCAGCCCGATCTGGCTGCGCTGAGCGAAACCCTGACCCGCCTGGTGCAACAGTCCGCGCTGGCCGACGAAGCGGCCATTATCCTGTGGAACGCAGGCAACCACCGCGCGGCCAGATACGCCTGCGATGAGGCAGGCCAGCCGGTGAGCTACGAAGATGAAACCGTGCTCGCCCACGGCCCTGTACGCCGCTTACTCTCCCGGCCGGATGCCCTGCATTGCGATCATGAGACCTTTGCCGACACCTGGCCGCAGCTTATCCGCAGCGGGATCTATCGCCCGTTCGGGTACTACTCGCTGCTGCCGCTGGCGGCCGACGGGCGGATCTTCGGCGGTTGCGAATTTCTGCGTCGTGACAACCGGCCATGGAGCGAGAAAGAGTTCCAGCGGCTGCATACCTTTGCGCAGATCGTCGCCGTGGTCACCGAGCAGATTCAGAACCGGGTCAGCAACAACGTCGATTACGATCTGCTGTGCCACGAGCGCGACAACTTTCGCATCCTGGTGGCGATCACCAACGCGGTCCTCTCGCGTCTGGATATCGACGAGCTGGTCAGCGAGGTGGCGAAAGAGATCCATCGCTACTTCCGGATCGATGCCATCAGCGTAGTGCTGCGCAGCAACCGCAAAGGGAAGCTCAACATCTATTCCACCCACTATCTTGACGCCAGCCATCCGGTTCACGACCAGAGCGAGGTGGATGAAGCCGGCACCCTCACCGAGCGGGTGTTCAAAAGCAAAGAGATGCTGCTGCTTAACCTGCACGAGCATGACACTCTCGCGCCGTACGAGAAAATGCTCTTCGAGATGTGGGGCAACAAGATCCAGACCCTGTGCCTGCTGCCGCTGATGTCCGGCAACACCCTGCTCGGCGTGCTGAAGCTGGCGCAGTGCGACGAACAGGTGTTTACCACCACCAATCTCAAGCTGCTGCGGCAGATCGCCGAGCGGGTGTCGATCGCTATCGATAACGCCCTCGCCTACCGCGAAATTCAGCGCCTGAAAGAGCGACTGGTGGATGAGAACCTCGCCCTCACCGAGCAGCTCAACAATGTCGAGAGCGAATTCGGGGAGATCATCGGCCGCAGCGAGGCGATGAACAATGTGCTCAAGCAGGTCGAGATGGTGGCTCACAGCGACAGCACCGTGCTGATCCTCGGCGAAACCGGCACCGGTAAAGAGCTTATCGCCCGCGCCATTCATAACCTCAGCGGACGAAACAGTCGGCGGATGGTGAAGATGAACTGCGCCGCGATGCCCGCCGGGTTGCTGGAGAGCGATCTGTTCGGCCACGAACGCGGCGCGTTTACCGGGGCCAGCGCCCAGCGTATCGGCCGCTTCGAACTGGCGGACAAAAGCTCCCTGTTCCTTGATGAAGTGGGCGATATGCCGCTGGAGCTGCAGCCCAAGCTGCTGCGCGTCCTCCAGGAGCAGGAGTTCGAACGCCTGGGGAGCAACAAGCTGATCCAGACCGACGTCCGACTGATCGCCGCCACCAACCGCGATCTCAAGCAAATGGTTATCGATAGGGAATTCCGCAGCGATCTCTACTACCGGCTCAACGTGTTCCCGATCCACCTGCCGCCGCTGCGCGAGCGTCCCGACGACATCCCGCTGCTGGTGAAGGCGTTTACCTTCAAAATCGCCCGCCGCATGGGACGCAATATCGACAGCATCCCGGCGGAAACCCTGCGCACCCTGACGCGCATGGAGTGGCCGGGCAACGTGCGCGAACTGGAAAACGTCATCGAACGGGCGGTCCTGCTGACCCGCGGCAACGTGCTGCAGCTCTCCCTGCCGGAGCGGGATATCGTCGAGCCTCCGCGGTCACCAGAGGTCCTGCCTGAGGAAGGCGAAGATGAATATCAACTGATCGTCCGGGTGCTGAAGGAGAGCAACGGCGTGGTGGCCGGGCCGAAGGGCGCTGCCCAGCGGCTGGGGCTGAAGCGCACCACGCTCCTGTCGCGCATGAAGCGGCTGGGCATTAATAAAGACGAACTGGTGTAGCCTCGCACGCTCCCTCTTTGCGCGCCGCCAGGAGGGAGCGCTGGCGCAGCGCGCTATTTGTCGCGGGTAAAACCGTTGCTGGTCGCCAGTTCGGCAAACCACAGCGCATTGCGTTTTATCTGTCGCTCGCCAGTCTCCAGATCCAGTCGCCAGAAGCCGTAGCGCCGTTTGAAGGCATTGATCCACGACCAATTGTCGATAAACGTCCACTGGTGCACGCCAAAGCAGTTCGCGCCGTCGGCAATGGCGCGGTGCAGCTGCACCAGATGCTCTTCCATCAGTTGAATGCGGAAAGTATCGTCTATGACCCCGTCCGCCCCGGGCTCTCCCTCTGATTGTCGATCCATCGCGATACCGATTTCCGCGAGATACCACTTAATATTGCCGTAGTTTTCACGAATATTGGCGGCAATGTCGTAAATAGCCTGCGGCAGGATCTCGTTGTTATCACGATAGGGGTTAAAGCGGCCCTGCGGGTTCACCGCGTTTTCGAAATAGTATTCCGGGGTGAAATAATCGAGGTCATATTCGCTCTCACGCGCTTTTACCCGCCGCGGCACGTAATAGTTCACCCCAAGAAAATCGATCTCCGCGCTGAGGATCAACGCCACGTCGTCTTTGCTGGTCGTCGGCAGGCAGTCGTGGGCGGCGAGGATCTCGCACAGCGCTTTAGGGAATTCATGTTTTACCAGCGGGTCAAGGAAGCTGCGGTTAAAAAACAGGTCGGCATACCAGGCGGCCTTTTTATCCGCGTCGCTGTCGGTGAGCGTATAGCTCGGAGTCAGGTTGAGCACCACGCCGATCTCGCCCGCCAGCGCCAGTTCACGATAAGCCGTTACCGCTTTGGCATGCGCCAGCATAATGTTAAACGCCACCTGCGCCGCCAGCCGGCCATCTTTCTTACACGGATAGTGGAAGTCGTACAGGTAGCCTCCCTCAACCGGTACAATCGGCTCGTTGAAGGTTATCCAGTATTTAACCTTATGGCCAAACAGGTTAAAGGCGGTGCGGGCAAAGCGGGCAAACAGCTCTGCTACGTGCGCCGATTCAAAGCCACCGTACTGTTTCTGCAGCACCTCCGGCATATCAAAATGGTAGAGATTGATCATCGGCTCAATGCCGTTGGCGATCATCTCATCAAGATAGGCGTGATAAAAACGCACCGCGTCCGGGTCCGGCGCGCCGGTTTCAAAATCCGCGATCAGTCGTGACCACTGAATCGAGGTTCGAAACGAGTTGAAGCCGGTCTGTTTCATCAGCGCCACGTCCTGCGGATACTGATGATAAGTATCACACACGGTTTGCGGCCCTACCTGTTGATAAAATCGCTCCGGCTGTTCAGCAAACCAGCTGTCCCAGATGGAACGATGGCGCTTATTGGTGACCCCTTCCGTTTGCGGGCCGGACGCCGCCGCCCCCCACAGAAACCCTTGCGGAAACTGATACTGCTGCATAACCTCTCCTTTCGAAAAAAGGCTGCGCCCGTCTGGCGCAGCCTGAGCGTACTACTCCGCGACCACTTCGATCGATTTAATAAACATATAGCCCCAGTCGCCGGCGAAGCGGCCGAAGTCAACCTGATTGCTCCCCGCTTTCAGCGTTACGGGTATCCGCAGCTGCTGGCCCTGCTCATCCGTCTGCGGGAAGGCCACGGCCTGCGGAGCGCCCCCGTTGACGACAAACGAGTTCTGCTTGCCGCCCCATTTGCCGTTGAAGGTTACGTTGAGCTGGAACTGACCGCTCCACGGCGCCTGCACCTGCCAGCTGATCTTATCCCCCTCGCTGGCAAATGGGCCGAGAAAACCGTCCTCGCCAACTGCCAGCGCGTCTTTATCACTCTTCATTACCGTCAGGCGCCCCTCAGCCACGCCATAGACTTTGCCGTGATAACGACAGAAATCCGCCGGCGCCTTCCCCGTCGCCTCGCCCACCGTCACGGTCACGGTTTTGCTGCTTTTCAGCAGCCCATCGTCGGCAGTGAACGTCAGCGCATAGGTGCCTGGCGCCGTGAACCAGGCCCGGGTTTGCGGCCGATCGGCATGGCAGAAATGTACCTGTCCGTCGCCGGCGTGCTGCCAGCCCACTTTCACCTCTCGCGACGGCAGGCCATCGTCCTGCCAGTTGGCCGTAAGCTCGACGCCCTGGTCCTGAGTGGTAGTTAAGGCGGGTTCCAGCGTGATAGCCGGCGGCTGATTCACCTCACTATGCTTCACGCTAATCACATTGGAAGGGGCAGAACGACCGCTCTCGTTTTTCGCCGTCACCCGGTAGTAGTACGTCCGCCCGAGCTGAAGCTGACGATAATCGTCGCGGAACAGAACCATGGTTTCCGGGTTCCATTCGTTAACGCCATCGGATATATCCCGGCCCACCACCGTCCACGGCCCGGTCGGCGAGCCAGCGCGTTCGACATCGTAGCTACGTCCTACCGCGGCACCCATCCAGTTGATCGCGAAGGGCGAGGTGGTCTCGCGCAGCAGAGGCGCGTCCGGCTTCGGCAGCGGCGCCATCCTCTGCTGTCCGGCCATCTGCGCTGCGGCGGTGCGCACCAGATCGACCACCGCCTGCTCCTGGTTCGCTTCGCCTTCTTTTGCAAACCCCGGCAGGTGGTAGCTGTAGTGTCCGGTCGACTCCTTATGCCAGTAGAAGCCGCCGTCGTGACGATGGCCGCGGAAGCCCCAGATAAGCCCCCCGGCGGCTTGCGCCCCGTTGACCTCGCTGTGAACAATCGACTGCATAATGGCGTTCAGCTGATCCGCCGGCAGCAAGCCAAACTCGCCGACGAGATAGACTTTTTGCCCGCCGACGGCGCGTAGATCCTGCGTCACCTGCCCGGGATGGTTATTATCGGCGTTGGTGTAATAGTGATTACTGACGATATCCACATTGGGGTCAGTCAACGCAAAAGAATTGATTTTCTTATAGGTGCCATCCATCACCAGCTGGTTGGGAGCCCACTTTTTAATCCACGCCGCGGTCTGCTGCAGAAAATCGGCATTGGTATCCTCCAGCTCGTTACCGGTCTCCCAGGCCATGATCGCCTTCTCATCAAAATAGGCGCGGCCGGTGACGGTATTTGTCCGGGTGATGACCTGACGGATCACATCCAGATAGGCTTTGAAGGTCTTGCTATCGGTACGATAAAAGTCTTCCGCTTTTTCGTGGTAGAACGCCGCCAGCTGCTCGCGCCCGCCCCACCACCACCAATGGTCGATAAAGGGCAGGATCAGACGCAATCCCTGTTTATCCGCTTCGGCAATCATGTTGTCATACACCCGCATGGCTTTCTCATTCAGCCGCGGCATGCCGTCCGCCGTTTCCGGCGCGAGAATATGGGTCTCGCGGCCGCAGGCCTTGTCAAACTCCTGCTGCACCGACAGCACGTAGACGCGCTGGGCTTTCGCCCCGGTTTGCACCATCGCCTGGATCCAGTTTTGCTGCTCCTGGGCCGTCGGCCATTTAAAGTATTGCCCCCAGCCGCGCGGGTCTGCCCTGCAGGGGCCGCGGGCGTCGTCTTCAATGCGGTGCAGCTCCGGCGCGTGGATCCCGGCGAAGCGAAACACCTTATCGCCATCCTTGAGAGCGGCGCCGTCGCGAGTGATAAAGTGTTCAAAATGCGAGCGCTCGGCGGCCAACGCCCCGCCGGCCCCCAGCGCGGACAGCAGCCCCATTAGCAGCAGGTTTTTCATCGGCTTCATCGCTGTCTCTCCTTAGAACCAGACTTCGGCCTGTACGCCGAAGTTAACGGTGTCGGTTGAGCCACTGCGGGAATAACCGCCGGCGGTGATGGTATTGGTATCCCAGTTGTAGTTGCCGTCCAGCGCATCGGAGACACCTTTGTCCCACTTCGCGTAGGTGACGAAGAAACGCAGCTGCGGGCGCGCCCAGAAGCCGGAGTCAAAGGTCAGCGTTGGCGCAACGGTGACTTTGGTCAGGCCGCCTTTGCCTTTGCCGTTAACCCCTTTGTAGTTTTTGTCATCCAGGTATTCGTAGCCCAGCTCGTACTGCATGGCAAAGTTGCGGGTGATCTGATGATAGGGGCGGATACCGGCGACCCACATCGAGCGTCCCCAGCCATTGTCATCTTCCGTCCACCAGCGGTAGTTTTTATCCTTCTGCCAGAAGGCGAAGGTGGAGATTTCCAGATCGCCCATCGAGGCCACGCTATCCAGCACCACCCGCCAGGACTGGGTGTTTTCCAGATTGGCCCAGCCCCAGCCGTTTTTACCCAGCGAATCGCCCGCCGCCAGCCCTTTGCCGTACTGCAATGCGAGGCGGGAGTACCCCCCGGTGAGGCCATAAAAACCGTCAAAGTTATAAATACCGGTCACGCCATAGCCCTTTTCGGCGGAAGTCGGATGTTTTTCGTTACGGTTCATGTGGTGGCCGATCAGCTCCAGATCGAAGCCTGTCCCGGCGATCTTTTTCAGCCACAGGTTGAGGGAGTAATCATCCGGGTAGCCCTGATCTCCCTTATCCACCGGGTAGGCTTTGGTTTCATCGGTGGGCGAAAAGGCGTAGACCCCGGCGTCGAAGCGGGCGAAGCCCAGATCCATGTTATCGAAGCCGCCGCCGGTGCCATTGTATTGAATGTACTCCCAGTCAAACTGATGGCTGGAAGTGTTGGAGCTGCTGTAGCGCTTACCGGCCCAGAAAGTCATTTCCGGCGCAAAATCCAGATTGCTCAGCTCGGCGAACCCTTCACGAAACTGCACATCATGGCCATCGTCATCCTGACAGTTCCAGTCGGAGGTGCATTTCGACTGGTGAGTGAGGTTGGCCTGCACTTTCGCCACCACGCCGCTGTCCGCCGTCAGCGTTACGGTGGGGATCAGTTCGATCTTGGTGTCTTCTTCGTTGCCCAGTCGCCACTTGCCGTCCGGCATCAGGCCGACGGAGTCCGCGCGGTTGCCATCAGAATTGGCAAGGATCCCGGAGCGAATATAGCCATGCAGCGCAAAATCATACTTCGGATCGGCGCAGGCCAGGCTGCTGGTCCCGGCCAGCGAGAGGAGAGCCAGAGGTATTGAGTGTTTCAGCTTTATCATTATTTTTTTCCCACGTTATGTTTGTTAACACGAACCGATAACGGAGGGGAAATTTACGGATCAAAAATGGAAATGTACATCCACTAATGGAAAGCGCTTTCCATAATTGCCTATCTGGTTCACAAAATTCGCTCTGCGACGAATATATTCGTGAGACTGATCACATAAAATAACAAGAATACCGCCGGAAGCCGGCAGCAGAGCGGAAGAAAGAGAAAGTGAACAGGTGCCGTCGGGGGATAAGCCGCCGACGGCGAGGGGATCAGCGCTCGGTTTCCGCGAGCTGGCGTTCGTAAACTTTGAAGAAGGGGCGATAAAGCATCCAGGCGTTAAACATCGCGAACAGGCTCATGCACAAATTTTTCCAGCTGCCGTTCGCCGACCATGCCGCCCCCAGCGGAGAAGGCATCGACCAGGGTAGCATCGCCACCGCGCGATCGAGGATGCCCAGCTGAGTCAAATACCATGCAATACAGGCATTTATCAGCGGAACAAAGAGAAACGGCAGTAAAAAAACCGGGTTCATGATCACCGGAAAACCAAACAGTATCGGCTCGTTGATATTAAACAGCGACGGCAGCAGGCCAATTTTGGCCACGCTTTTCAGCTGCCGTGAGCGGCTGCGCATCGCCATCAATACCAGCGGCAGAGTGGAGCCGATACCGCCGATCAGCAGGTAAAAATCCCAGAATCCCTGCAGATAAATATGCGGCAGCGTTGGCGAACCCGCTGCCAAAGCCTGCTGATTTTCAAACAGATAGGTCATCCAGAAGGGGTTCATAATCCCGGTGATAATCAGCGCGCCGTGGATACCGATAAACCAGAGTAAGTTACAGATTAACAAAGAGATAAGTACCGCCATCAACGTGTCGGACGCCAGCACCAGCGGTCGCACCGCTTCGCTGATTAGCTCCGGTACGATGCGCCCGGTCGTCTGCAGCAATATGGCATTCATCACGCTTATCGACAGCATCACCACCAGCAGCGGGATCAGCAGTTGAAAGCCATTGCGAGTCATCAGCGGCACTTCATCAGGCAGGCGGATACACCAGCCTTTTTTGTAGAAAAAACGAATTATCTCAATGGAATAGGTACTGGATATCAGGGCGGTAAATATCCCCATGCCGCCGAGATAAACGTTGCTCACCGCAGTCTCGCGAAAGCCAATAAACAGCAGAAAAGCCAGACACCCGGTTAAACCACAGAGCCGTTCCGGCAGACGGTACTGCTTGGCGAGACTGGCGCTGGCGCCGAAAGCGACAATCAGCGCCACCAGGCCAATGGTTAGCTGAAAGGTCGGCAGCAGGATAGGCCGCAGCAGCAAATAGACCTGGCCGAAACGCGAGGCGCCGTCGATGGAAACGGGCGGAAACAAAATGGGAACCAACAGGCTGCCAACAATCACAAATGGCATCGCCAGCGCAAAGCTATCGCGCATCGCCGTAATGTGGTTGTTGCGCGTCAGAACATTCGCCAACGGCGCCAGCCGCTGCTCGATGATGTCCACGGCCACATTCATTAACTGAATGTTCATACTCCTACCTTTGCGAATGATTGTCTCGCCGGGATGATCGCCCACAACACCGGAAAGTGAAAGCCTGCCATAGGTGATCATGGTCACAATAAATAAATCCATAAATGGAAAGCGCTTTCCGTAATGCATCCATTTTGACTATAGTCCGCACATCCAACCTCATCAGGAGCGGTACTTATGAAAAAAATTATGTTGTGTTGTTCGGCAGGCATGTCCACCAGCCTGCTGATGAAAAAAATGATTGCGGAAGCCGAACAGCGGGGCCTGCCGGTAGAGATCAACGCCTATGGCGTAGCGGAGTTCGCCGAACAGGTTGGCCATTATCAGGTGGTGCTGCTGGGGCCGCAGGTGAAATACATGCAGCAGGATTTGCAAAAGCAGGCGGATAAATACGGTATCCGCGTCGAACCCATCAATATGATGGACTACGGCATGCAAAAAGGCGCCGCAGTCCTTGATTTCGCCCTTTCCCTCATCGAAAACAAGAACTAAGGAAAGATCATGAGCTCTCTGTACGCTAAATTGATCGATGTGATCGAACGGCAGATCACGCCTATGGCGGGAGCGATCGGCCAGCAAAAATACGTTACCTCCATCCGCGACGGTTTTATTACCGCCCTGCCCTTTATGATCGTCGGCTCGTTTTTGCTGGTGTTTATCTTCCCGCCGTTTTCTCCGGATACGACGTGGGGCTTTGCCCGCGCCTGGCTGCAATTTTCGCTCGATCATCGCGAGGCGCTGATGCTGCCGTTCAACTTCAGCATGGGGGTGATGACCCTGTTTATCGCCGTCGGGATCGCCGCCAGCCTCGCCAAGCACCATCACCTGGACTCATTGACCGCCGGGATGCTGTCGCTGATGTCGTTTCTGCTGGTCGCCGCGCCGCTGAAAGATGGCCAGATCTCTACTGCCTACTTCTCCGGCCAGGGGATCTTTACCGCCATTCTGGTGGCCATCTATTCCACCGAGCTGTACGCCTTCCTCAAGCGACATAACATCACCATTCGCCTGCCGCCGGAAGTGCCTGCCGGGGTAGCGCGCTCGTTCGAGATCCTGATCCCGGTGCTGGCGATCATCCTGACGCTACATCCGCTGAACCTGTTTATCGAGGCCCAGCTGGGGATGATCATTCCGGAAGCGATCATGTCGCTGGTGAAACCGCTGGTCGCAGCTTCCGATACGCTGCCGGCGATCCTGCTGTCAGTGCTGGTCTGTCAGGTACTGTGGTTCGCCGGGATCCACGGCGCGCTGATCGTCACCGGGATCATGAACCCGTTCTGGATGGCCAACCTGTCGGTCAATCAGGCGGCGATGGCCGCTGGCACCGCTATCCCGCACATCTATGTCCAGGGCTTCTGGGATCACTATCTGCTGATCGGCGGCGTCGGCTCAACCCTGCCGCTGGCGCTGATGCTGCTGCGCAGCAAGGCCGTGCATCTGCGGACGATTGGCCGGATGGGCGTGGTGCCGGGCGTATTTAACATCAACGAACCGATTCTGTTCGGCGCGCCGATCATCATGAACCCGCTGTTCTTCCTGCCGTTCGTGCTGGTGCCGATGGTCAACGCGACCCTGGCGTACTTTGCGCTGAAGCTGGACCTGGTCAGCCGCGTAGTGTCGATGACGCCGTGGACGACGCCGGCCCCTATCGGCGCCTCGTGGGCGGCGAACTGGAGCTTTAGCCCGGTGATCCTGTGCCTTATTTGTATGGCCACCGCCATGGTGATGTACCTGCCATTTCTCAAAGCTTACGAAAAACAGCTGCTGGCCCAGGAGCGTGAAAACGCCGTCGACCAGGCTGACAACGCGGCGCAAACCGCTTAACGCTAACGATTCAGAGGATAATCATGGAATTAGAAGAACAGGTGATGGGGATCATCATCAACGCCGGCCAGTCCCGTAGCCTGTGCTACGAAGCGCTGCACGCCGCTAAAGCGGGTGATTTCGCCACCGCCGACGCCAAAATGCAGGAAGCGGCGCACTATTCCCGCGAAGCTCACCTTGTGCAGACCCAGCTTATCGAAGCTGACGAAGGCGAGGGAAAAACCAAAATGACGCTGGTGATGGTCCATGCTCAGGATCACCTGATGACCTCCATTCTGGCGAAAGAGCTGATTGCCGAACTGATTGCGATTTACCGCGCGCAACCGCTTCACGCCTAGCGCCTTGCCCGGCCAGACGTGCTGGCCGGGTCTGATTCCCCGAGGTCACTATGTTACATCTTGGAATAGATATTGGCGGCACCAAAATGGAGGCCGTACTGCTGGATCCCGCAGGCGAATGCGTCCAGCGCCTGCGTCGGCCAACCCACAAAGAGAGCTATGACGCCTTTATGCGTCAACTGCTGACCCTGATTGCCGATATGCGCGCGGTCAGCCCGCAGCCGTTCACTCTGGGGATCGGCCTGCCCGGGGCTATCGATCCGCAAAGCGGACGCATTAAAAACTGCAACTGCCTGGTGCTCAACGGCCACGATCTGCGCCGGGATATCATGCAGCAGCTTGGCCAACCGGTGTGGATGGCAAACGATGCCGACTGCTTCACCCTTTCCGAGGCGGTCGATGGCGCCGGCGCCGGCGCCACCACCGTCTTCGGGGTGATTATCGGTACCGGCTGCGGCGGCGGGATCGCCGTTCATCAACAGCTGCTCAGCGGCCCCAACGCTATCGCCGGAGAGTGGGGACATAATCCGCTGCCGGGCTATACTCCTGAGCGCGATGGCCCGCCGCAGCCCTGCTACTGCGGCAAAACGAACTGCATCGAAAGCTTTGTTTCCGGCACCGGCTTCGCCCGCCGCTACGGGGAACAAGCGCGTGCGGAAGCCATTGTCGCCGCAGCGCAAAACGGCGATCCGCGCGCGCTGGCCCACTGGCGTCATTTTATCGACGCCTTTGCCCGCAGCCTGGCGTCAGTGATCAACATTCTCGACCCGCAGGTGATTGTGCTGGGCGGCGGTTTGTCCAACGTCAGCCAGATCTATCGCGATCTGCCTGCCGCCATCGTGCCGTGGATCTTCTCCGACAGCTGCCGCACGCAGATCAAACCGGCCCGCTTCGGCGACGCCAGCGGCGTGCGCGGCGCGGCCTGGCTGCCCCGGTTGCCCGGCGCCGCGGACGGGCCTCGGTAGACACTTTTTTCAGCAGGTATGTTAAGCTAGGCGAAAATGTCCAGACAGAAAAAGCCATGCCAACGATTGATGATGTTTCAAGATTAGCGAATGTCTCAAGAGCGACGGTTTCCCGCGTGCTGACCGGCACCCGGGGCGTGCGCGAAGAGAGCCGGGAAGCTGTGCTGCGGGCCGTTGAAGAACTCAACTATCGCCCGAGCTTTGCCGCGCAAAACCTCGCCAGTCAGACATCCAGCCACGTTGGCCTGGTGATTTCCGCGCAGGACGAGAGCCACGGCGCGCGTCTGTTGCCGCTCCTCTCGCAGGCGCTGAAAGGGCTGAATAAAAGCCTGCTGGTCCAGTACGTCAGCGACCCGGTAGAGCAGGCGGCGGCGATCGACGATCTGCAGCGCCAGTGCGTGGCGGTGGTGGTGCTGGGCGCCGTTGCCGCCGACGCGCCGCGCAACGTTATCGCCTTTGACCGCTTCGGCGTCGCTGGAAGCAACAGCCAGGGCTATGACTTCGCCTTCGCCACCGAAAGCGCCTGCCGCTATGTGATTGGCAAGGGACACCGCAACATCGCCCTGCTGGTGGACAGCGATAGCGACGATGCCAGCCGCCAGATGCTGGAAGGCTACCGCAACGTCCTGCAGAACTACTCCATTCCTTTTAACCGCCAGCTGGTGCTGACGGCCAACGATGATGTCGAGCAGGCGCTGCTGACCTTAATTAACAGCTTCAGTAAATACTCAGTCATTATCGTTAAACGCGACCGCTACGCGGCTGAAGCAATGCGCCTGCTGCGCGAATTCACCATCGCCGTCCCGCAGGAGGTCTCCCTGCTGAGCCTTGAGGATTCCCCCCTCGCCTCGCTGCTCTATCCGCCGCTGACCTGCATCTCATGGCCACTGGAGGCGCTGCTGGATAACTGTATTCAGCGTATTCGCAGCCTGATAGACGACCGGCCAACGTTCACCGCCGAGGGCCGCTCGCTGGCCGGCCGCCTGATCCCGCGCCAGTCGGTCGCCGATATCTCTTGATCTCCGCCCGGTTCGCGCCGGGCCAACCTTGCCTCCCCTTTCTCGCGTTTTCGTTTCCCGGCTCATTATTATCCCCGCACGCAAATAAGAATTATTTTCATTTATAAATAGCTTGTGCTATATAACATAGCAATTGCTATAAACGCTGAGAAATTAACCACACCATTGCGAGGGATCCTATGCTGCATCTGACACCGCTGAAATCATTGCTGCTGGCCAGCGCGCTGGCCCTGCTGGCCGCGGCGCCGGCCTCGGCGCAGGAGAAATTCAGGGTTATCACCACCTTCACGGTTATCGCCGATATGGCGCAGAACGTGGCCGGCGATGCCGCCGTCGTCAGCTCCATCACCAAACCGGGCGCGGAGATCCACGACTACCAGCCCACCCCCGGCGATATCAAACGCGCGCAGGGGGCGCAGCTGATCCTCAGCAATGGTCTCAATCTCGAACGGTGGTTTGCCCGCTTTTATCAGCACTTGCAGGGCGTCCCGGAGGTGGTGGTCAGCGAGGGGATCCAGCCGATGGGCATCAGCGCGGGCCCCTATAGCGGGAAGCCCAATCCCCATGCCTGGATGTCGGCAGATAACGCCCTGATCTATGTCGATAATATTCGCGACGCGCTGGTGAAATACGATCCGCCTCACGCCGACACCTATCGCCGCAACGCCGAGGCCTACAAAGAGAAGATCCGCCAGACGATGGCGCCACTGCAGGCCAGACTGGCGCAGCTGCCGGAGGATAAGCGCTGGCTGGTCACCAGCGAGGGAGCCTTCTCCTATCTGGCCCGCGACTATGGCCTGCACGAACTGTATCTGTGGCCGATTAACGCCGACCAGCAGGGTACCCCGCAACAGGTACGCAAAGTTATCGACACCATGAAGAGAGAACAGATCCCGACCATCTTCAGCGAAAGCACCATCTCCGATAAACCGGCCCGTCAGGTGGCGCGCGAAGCCGGCGCCCACTACGGCGGCGTGCTGTATGTCGATTCGCTGAGCGCCGCCGACGGCCCGGTGCCGACCTGGCTCGACCTGCTGCGCGTCACCACCGAAACCATCGTCAACGGTATCCAGGACGGGATGAGGAAACAGCCATGAATACAGCGCAAGCGGGTCTGTATGTCGAACAGCTCACCGTTACCTGGCGCAACGGCCACACCGCCCTGCGCGACGCCTCGTTCAGCGTACCACGCGGCGCCATTGCCGCGCTGGTGGGGGTTAACGGCTCGGGTAAATCCACGCTGTTTAAAGCGCTGATGGGCTTTGTGCGCATCGGTCACGGCGAGATCGCCATACTCGGCCAGCCGGTCAATCGCGCGCTGCGCCAGAATCTGGTCGCCTATGTCCCGCAGTCGGAAGAGGTGGACTGGTCCTTCCCGGTGCTGGTGGAGGATGTGGTGATGATGGGCCGCTACGGCCATATGGGCTGGCTGCGGCGGGCAAAGCCGCGCGATCGCGAAATCGTCGATGCCGCGCTGGCCCGCGTGGGCATGAGCGAGTACCGCCATCGGCAAATTGGCGAGCTCTCCGGTGGGCAGAAAAAGCGCGTCTTCCTTGCCCGCGCCATCGCTCAGCAGGGTCAGGTGATCCTGCTGGATGAGCCTTTTACCGGCGTCGATGTGCAGACCGAAGCGCGGATCATCAGCCTGCTGCGCGAGCTACGCGATGAGGGCTGCACCATGCTGGTCTCTACCCATAACCTCGGGTCCGTAAGTGAGTTTTGCGATTATACGGTGATGGTAAAAGGCACCGTGCTGGCCAGCGGCCCGACAGAAACCACCTTCACCGCCGAGAATCTGGAGCGGGCTTTCAGCGGCGTGCTGCGCCACGTCGCCCTCACCGGCGCGGAAGCGCAGATTATCACCGATGACGAGCGGCCGTTTATCAGCCGGCGCGCGGCGGGAGGACCACGATGAGCTGGCTGCTGGAGCCGTTTGGCTATCACTATATGCTCAATGCGATGTGGGTATCGGCGCTGGTGGGCGGCGTCTGCGCCTTTCTCTCCTGCTACCTGATGCTCAAAGGCTGGTCGCTGATTGGCGACGCCCTTTCCCACTCGATTGTGCCCGGCGTCGCCGGGGCCTATATGCTCGGCCTGCCGTTTGCCCTCGGCGCGTTTCTCTCGGGCGGCCTGGCGGCGGGCAGTATGCTGTTTTTGCAGCAGCGATCGCGGCTAAAAGAGGATGCGATTATCGGCCTAATCTTCTCCTCCTTCTTCGGTATCGGACTGTTTATGGTGTCGCTGAACCCGACGTCGGTGAATATCCAGACCATTATCCTCGGCAATATTCTGGCCATCGCCCCGGAGGATATTATCCAGCTGGCGGCGATCGGCTTTATCTCGATGGCGATCCTGCTGCTGAAGTGGAAAGATCTGATGGTGACCTTCTTCGATGAAAACCACGCTCGCTCGATTGGTCTGAACACCCGCGGCCTGAAGCTGCTGTTCTTTACCCTGCTGGCGGCCTGCACCGTAGCGGCGCTGCAGACCGTCGGCGCCTTTCTGGTCATCTGCCTGGTGGTCACTCCCGGGGCCACCGCCTGGCTGTTAACCGACCGCTTCCCGCGCCTGCTGGCCATCGCCGTCGTCATCGGCAGCCTGACCAGCTTCTTCGGCGCCTGGCTCAGCTACTATCTCGACGGCGCCACCGGCGGCATTATCGTGGTGGCGCAAACGCTGCTGTTCCTCATCACCTTTATCTTTGCGCCGAAGCATGGCCTGCTGGCCAACCGCCGCCGCGCCAGGGAGGCTGCATGCTGAATCTGTTCCTGGCTCCGTTTCAGTTTCCATTTATGGTCAACGCGATAACGGTATCGATGGTCGTCGCCGTGCCCTGCGCGCTGCTGTCGGTCTTTCTGGTGCTTAAAGGCTGGGCGCTGATGGGCGACGCCATGAGCCACGCGGTATTTCCCGGCGTGGTGCTGGCCTACATTATCGGCATCCCCTTCGCCATCGGCGCGTTTATCGCCGGGCTGCTGTGTGCCGTAACGACCGGTTTTCTTGACGATAACAGCCGCCTCAAACGCGATACCATTATGGGAATTGTCTTCTCCGGCATGTTTGGCGCCGGGCTGGTGCTGTACGTAGCGATCCAGTCCGACGTCCATCTCGACCATATTCTGTTCGGCGACATGCTGGGGATCTCCCTCAGCGATATTGGACAAACGGCGGCTATCGCGCTGGTGATAGCGCTGATTATCGGGCTGAAATGGCGGGATTTTTTGCTGCACGCCTTCGATCCGACGCAGGCCAAAGCCAGCGGCCTGCGCGGCGGGCTGCTGCACTACGGCCTGCTGTGCATGATCGCCCTGACCATCGTCGCGACGCTGCAGTCGGTAGGGATTATTCTGTCGATTTCGCTGCTGATTGCCCCCGGGGCGATCGCGCTCCTGCTGGTACGGCGCTTTATCCACGCCCTGCTGCTGGCGGTGGCAGTGGCGGTCTGCTGCTCGGCGGGAGGGGTGTGGCTGGCGTTTTATCTCGATAGCGCGCCGGCGCCGACTATCGTGGTGCTGTTCACCGCGCTGTTTGTGGTCGCCTTTGTGGCAAGCACGATCCGGGATAGCCGGAAACAGAAAACTTCAGCAACCATCCCCGGCGGCGGCTAACGCCTTACCGGGGCTACAAAAAACGCGAGTTGTCCGCCGGCTGCGCGCCGCGCAGGCCGGGGAAGGCCGCTATTTTTTCGGTCGGTATTTTTCCGGCAGCGGCGGCACCGGCCGCCTGTCATCCAGCAGATGGCGAAGGGTCAGGATCGGGTGACGCCAGAGCATTCGCGGCCCGGCCCAGCGCATAATCTGCTTCATCTCTTCGCGCTTCGCCGGCTGGTAGCAATGCACCGGACACTGCTTGCAGGCCGGTTTATTGTTGCCAAACACGCACTTATCAAGGCGCTTATCGGCGTAGGCGTTCAGCGCCTGATAGTGTTCGGCGTCGTCGCGGGCCTCCGGACAGCGGCGCTGATAAAGCCCAATCATCCGACAGATCGTCTGCTTTTCACGTTCGATGCGTTTGCCCACCGTCAATTTCCCTCCCCACAAAAAGATGCATCAATAATACACCTTTTAAGCCGGCCACGCAGCCGCTTTCCTAACGATCAGGTCGGGTTAGCGGGTTTATCAACATGCCCCAATGCTTTTTCCGGGAAGCAGAGATCGCGCACCCGGCGTTTCAGCTCTGCCGCATCCGGAAAGCCGCCATCCTGCTTGCGCTCCCAGATCTGCTGGCCGTCGATATCGATAGTGAAGATCCCGCCGGTGCCCGGCACCAGCGTCACCGAGGCGATATCGGTGCTGAAGGTGTGTAACAACTCCTGCGCCATCCAGCTGGCGCGCAGCATCCAGTTGCACTGGGAACAATAGGTGATGGTGATAGCCGCTTTTGAATTCATCGTCATCTCGCTCAGGCTGAAAGGGCACAGTGTAAACAAAGTGCAGTTTAAATGAGGAATACATCAACATTTTGTTGCAAACGATAATACCTATCATTACCATTCGTAATCAACAAATGGAGTTAGACCCTATCCGCAACGGAAAAGACGGAGCAACCTGCAACTCTGGAAGTAACGCGTGAGCCGATACTAATAACGATCAAGGCGTGGCGACTATGTACAAATCGACTCCGTCAGCAGCAGGGTGTAAAAAACGCCTGCTGGTGACCTCTTTGCTTGCAGCAATTTATCAAACTTCTGCCGTCGCAGCAGGCACTTCCGCCATCGGCGGCGAGGCGGTGGATGACACCTCGGAACAAATGACCGTCACCGCTCCCGCGCCGGCGCAAAAAGCCGGTAACGAGCACAGCATCAGCGCCCGGGAGCTGGAGGATAAAGGCGCTAACGATTTCGGCTCAATCATGCGCTATGAGCCGCTCATCAGCGCCACCGGGGCCAGCGGCGGCTCCGGCAACGGCAAAAGCGGCTTCGACCGCGGGGGCTACACCGGCTACAACATTCGCGGTATGGAGAGCAACCGCGTCGGCATCGACGTGGACGGTATCGCCCAGCCCAACGCCACCGGCCGTGGCTACGTCGGTCGCGCCGGGCTCAACACCTTCGGCATCGGCCGCGATTATATCGACCCCTATATGTACGGCAGCGTGGATATCCAGTCCGGCGCCACCTCGACGGAAACGGCCAACAGCGCCATCGGGGGGAATGTCTCCTTCCGCCCGAAATCGGCGGATGATTACCTGCGCCCGGGCAAAACCAGCGCCTTCGGCTATCGCAGCGGCTACGACTCCGCGGATCGCAGCTGGCACAACGGGGTGACCGTCGCCGGCGGCGATGAGTTCCTGCGCGGCATTTTGGTCTACAGCCGCCGCGATGGTCAGGAAACCGAAAATAACAGCGGCACCGTCGATGCCTACCCGGCGAACTGGCACTCCGATGCCTTTCTGGCCTCCGGGATCTGGCAGCCCAACGACGAGCACAAGCTAACCAGCACCTTCGACTATTACCATAAAACCAACCACACCCACTACGATACCTGGGACTCCAGCGGCAACAGCACCATCGGCACCGCCAACCAGACCAGCCAGACCCGGCGCTGGGGCCTGAGCCTGAAGGATGACTGGACGCCGATGAATGACTACCTCGACAGCGTCTCCAGTAAAATCTATTACCAGCATACCGAAGCCCATGACTGGACGTATATGCCGGACAGCGTCACCCGCAGAATGCAGACGGTGAACTCCAACTACGACACCGACACCTGGGGCCTGCAGACCGCACTGGCGAAAACCCTGGGCCGCCACGATCTGAGCGCCGGCTTTAACGCCAGCACCAGCAAAACCCAGCGGCCGTTCAGCCAGTCGCCAATCCCCAGCGTTTACAGCGAGATCATGCAGCCGGAGGCGGATAGCCGCAGCTACACCCTCGGCGGTTTTGTTCAGGATAAGATCAACTTCGATCTCGATAGCCACAATTTCGCCATTATTCCCGGCGTGCGTGTGGTACATCAATCGACGAAGCCGGAAAATCTGTCCGACCTCGCCGCCAACAGCAGCGCGCTGACCGAATCGTCAGTGGCCAGGCTGTATGGTAAAAACAGCGATACCCAGGTTCTGCCGTCGTTGACCTTCCAGTACGACCTCACCCCGCGTCTGATGACCTACCTGCAGTACCAGCGCGGGGCGCAGTTCCCCAACGCCAGCCAGCTGTATGGCTCCTGGAACCTTGGCTCCAGCTACGCCGGCAGCCAGCAGTATGCCCTGATCGGCAATACCGATCTGAAGACGGAAACCAGCGATAATCTTGAGTGGGGACTGAAGGGGGAAGTTACCGAAGGCATCACTCTGCGCACGGCGCTGTTCTACAACAGCTATAAGAACTTTATCGCCTATACCCGCTATACCCGGGCGAATAATCCGGGCCAGTTCACCAACGTGCCGTCGAATATCTACACCATTTATCAGGCGGAAAACCGCGATAAAGCCTATATCTACGGCGGTGAAATCAGCACTAAATTTAACTTTGGCACCTGGTATGAGCAGGTGGACGGCCTGAGCGCCACCCTCGCCCTCGGCTATAGCGAAGGGAAATCGAAATCCAGCTACAGCGGCGATAAATACGTCGACCTCGACAGCGTAGCGCCGATGAAAGCCATCGTCGGCGTGGCGTGGGACGATCCGGCGAAACGCTACGGCACCGCCCTGACGGCGACCTTCGTCAAAGGGAAACAGGCGACCGCCACCAATCGCGAAAGCTACAGCAACAGCGGATCCGCCATCACCGATGCCAGCAGCGACTATATGCGCGTGCCGGGCTACGGCATGCTGGACTGGACCGCGTACTGGCAGGTAGCGAAAAACGTGCGCCTCAATGGCGGGGTCTACAACCTCACCGATCGTAAATACTGGGATTACCTGAGCAGCCGCAATATCGAGACCGGCACCAACCAGGACGCCAACGATAAAGCGCTGGCGGTGATGCCGGGCCGCACCTGGCAGCTCGGAGTCAACGTCGACTTCTGATTGCCCGAATAACCACTCACCTGCCCCGGCCCACCGGCCGGGGATATTGATCATCGAGAAGGATATAATTATGCCCAATGCCCACCCCGATTTGTGGCAGCGCTACCAGGCCACCAAAGCGGCCAGCGCCGCGAAATATGCCCGCGATATCGCCGCGGAAATGGGGATCAGCGAAGCCGAACTGACCGCCGCCCGCCTCGGCCATGATGCCGTGCGCCTGAGCGATGACGCCCGGGCGCTGATTGCAGCCCTGGAGCGCGTCGGTGAAACTAAATGCATCTGCCGCAACGAGTATGCCGTGCATGAGCAGGTCGGCCAGTTCACGCACCAGCACCTCAGCGGCCACGCCGGGCTGGTGCTCAACCCGCGCGCGCTCGACCTGCGTCTGTTCCTCAGCCAGTGGGCCAGCGCCTTCCATCTGAACGATAACGGTCGCCAGAGCATTCAGTTTTTCGACCACCACGGTGACGCCCTGCTGAAAGTCTATGCGACCACGCAGACCGACATGGCGGCCTGGGACACCCTGATCGCGGAGTATCGGGTGGCGGCCCCGGCACCGCTGACCCTGCGCCCGCTGGAGCCGGTGAAATATGCCGAGAGCGCCGATGGAGCCGCGCTGGAGAACGACTGGCGCGCGATGACCGACGTACACCAGTTCTTCGGTCTGCTGCGTAAATATCAGCTTTCCCGCCAGCAGGCCTTCCGTCTGGTGAGCGACGACCTCGCCTGCCGCGTTGATCGCCATGCGCTGCCAGCGTTACTGGAGACGGTGCGCCAGGAGGGCAATGAAATCATGATCTTCGTCGGCAATCGCGGCTGCGTGCAGATTTTCACCGGCGCCCTGGAAAAGCTGGCGCCGATGCGCGGCTGGCTGAATATCTTCAATCCCACCTTTACCCTCCATCTGCGCGAAGAGAGCATCGATGAAGTGTGGGTGACCCGTAAGCCGACCTCAGACGGACACGTCACCAGCGTCGAGCTGTTCGCCAAAGACGGCACCCAGATTGCCCAGCTCTATGGCCAGCGCAGCGAGGGCCACCCCGAGCAGGGGCAATGGCGCCAGCAGGTGGATCGTCTGACCCGCGAAGGACTGCCCGCATGATGCGCTGGTTACTGCTTCTCATCGCCTTCCCGCTGCTGAGCCACGCCGCTGTGGAGCGGCTCGTCACCCTCGGCGGAGATGTCACTGAGATCGTCTATGCCCTTGGCGCGCAACAGAGCCTGGTCGCCCGGGACAGCACCAGCAGCTGGCCCCCGGCGGCGCAAAAACTGCCGGATGTCGGCTACCTGCGGCAGCTGAACGCTGAGGGGATCCTCGCATTACGTCCGCAGCTGGTGTTAGCGAGCGCCCAGGCGCAGCCCTCGCTGGTCTTACAAAAGGTGCAGGCGAGCGGCGTGAAGGTGGTTAACGTGCCTGGCGGCGAAAACCTGGCCGCGATCGATAAAAAAGTGGCCGTCATTGCCGAAGCATTAGGCAAAACCCCGGCAGGCGACGCGCTGCGCCAGCAGCTTCAGCAGCAGATCGCCGCCATTCCAACGCAGCCGATTGCCAGGCGGGTGCTGTTTATTCTCAGCCACGGCGGAATGAATACCCTGGTGGCCGGGCAACACACCGCGGCCGATGGCGCCATTCGCACCGCCGGTCTGCAGAACGCGATGCAGGGCTTCGACCACTATCGGGCGATGTCGCAGGAGGGAGTAGCCGCCAGCCAGGCGGATCTGGTGGTGATCTCCGCCGATGGTCTCAAAGGGATGGGCGGCGAAGCCGGGCTGTGGAGCCTGCCCGGCCTGGCGCAGACCCCGGCGGGGCGTCATAAACAGCTGCTGACGATCGACGACATGGCCCTGCTCGGCTTTGGGCCGCGCACCCCGCAGGCAATTATCGCGCTGCGTGAAAAAGCGGAGCAACTGCCCTGATGCGCCCTGCCCTCGCCCGCCGTTTGCTGATGATGACGCTACTGCTGGTTTCGCTGACGCTGTTCGCCACCACCCTTGGCGCGATGCGTTTGCCGCTGGCCAGCCTGCTGCCCGCCGGGGATGAGATGCTGCGCCATATCTGGCTGACCATCCGTCTGCCACGGGTGCTGCTGGCCCTGCTGGTAGGCGCGGCGCTGGCCCTCTCCGGCTGCGTGATGCAGGGGCTGTTTCGCAACCCACTTGCCGACCCGGGCCTGCTGGGCATCAGCAGCGGCGCCGCGCTGGCGGTGGCCTGCTGGCTGGTGCTCCCGCTTTCCGCATCGGGGCTGATCGCCCTGTATATGCCGATGCTGGCGGCGTTTATTGGTAGCCTGGCAGTGATGGTGGTGATTTTTATCCTCAGCCGGGCGGAGGAGGGTTCGCTGTCGCGCCTGCTGCTGGTAGGGATCGCCATCAACGCGCTGTGCGGGGCGCTGGTCGGCGTGCTGGCCTGGCTGAGCAACGACGCCCAGCTGCGCCAGCTGTCGCTGTGGGGCATGGGCAGCCTGGGCCAGGCCGAGTGGCCGACCCTGCTGGTGGCTACGACCCTGATCATCCCGGCGGCGCTGGCGGTGTGGTGGATGGCATCCCACCTGAATCTGCTGCAGCTCGGCGATGAAGAGGCGCACTATCTCGGGGTCAACGTGCGGGCGCTGCAGCGCTGGCTGCTGCTGTGCAGCGCGGTGCTGGTGGCCGCGGCGGTGGCCATCAGCGGAGTCATCGGCTTTATCGGCCTGGTGGTGCCGCACCTGATGCGCCTGTGGCTGGGGCCGGATCATCGCGGGCTGATCCCCGGCTCGCTGCTGGCCGGCGCCATCCTGCTTCTGCTGGCCGATACCCTGGCCCGCACCGTAGCGGCGCCGGCGGAGATGCCGGTCGGTCTGCTCACCAGCCTGCTGGGCGCCCCCTGGTTTCTGTGGCTGGTCTTTCGTCGGGAGAACTCCAGACATGGCTAATGCATACTGCGCCCAGGGTCTGTCACTTCGCCTTGGTAAACGACAGATTATCGACAACGTCTCCGTCGCGCTGCGCGGCGGCGAGATGACGGCGCTTATCGGGCCGAACGGCGCAGGCAAATCCACGCTGCTGCGGCTGCTTACCGGGTACCTGACTCCGGATAGCGGCACTCGCCATCTGGCGGGCACGCCGCTGGAGGAATGGTCACCCGAGGCGCTGGCGCGCCGGCGGGCGGTCATGCTGCAGCGCACGGCCCTGCAGGCTGACTGGACGGTGGAAACGGTCATCGCCATGGGGCGCTCGCCGTGGGGTCCGACCGCGGACCCGTCGGTGCTGGCGGCGGTAATGGCCGTCACCGGCTGCGATGAACTTGCCGGCCGCCGCTATCCCGGCCTCTCCGGTGGCGAGCAGCAGCGGGTACAGCTCGCCCGCTGTCTGGCGCAGCTGTGGCGCGACGGCGCGCCGCAGGGCTGGCTGTTTCTTGATGAACCCACCTCGGCGCTGGACCTTTACTATCAACAGTATCTGCTGCGCTTGCTCAAACGGCTCACCGCCGGCGGGCAACTGCACGTGTGCGTGGTGCTGCATGACCTTAACCTCGCCGCCCTGTGGGCCGACCGCATCCTGTTGCTTCACCAGGGCCATCTGGTCGCCCAGGGCACGCCGCAGGAGGTGTTCCAGCAGCCGGTTATCCATCGCTGGTACGGGGCGGATATCCGCCTCGGCCAGCATCCGGACAACGCGGCCCCCCAAGTCTATCTGGCGCCGTAACCCCCACGCGGCGCAACTGGAATCCGGATCGCGCCGCGCGCGTTCGTCAGTTTCCCTCGCCTGCCCATCTCCGTTATCATGTCTCATCCATGTGATAACGACGAAAACAACAAAATCGCAGCCATTTCAAATCAGGGATCTGGATAACACCCCATGAGCACAATTGACAATCTCGACGCCCACACGCCGATGATGCAGCAGTATCTCAAGCTGAAGGCGCAACATCCTGACATTCTGCTGTTTTACCGGATGGGGGATTTTTACGAGCTGTTTTATGACGATGCGAAACGCGCGTCGCAGCTGCTCGATATCTCGCTGACCAAGCGCGGCGCCTCCGCGGGCGAACCCATTCCCATGGCCGGCATCCCCCACCACGCGGTGGAAAACTATCTTGCGAAACTGGTTAATCAGGGCGAGTCGGTAGCCATTTGCGAGCAGATAGGCGACCCGGCCACCACCAAAGGACCGGTCGAGCGTAAAGTGGTGCGTATCGTCACGCCGGGCACCATCAGCGATGAAGCGCTGCTGCAGGAGCGCCAGGACAACCTGCTGGCCGCCATCTGGCAGGACAGCAAAGGCTTTGGCTACGCGACGCTGGACATCAGCTCCGGCCGCTTCCGCTTGAGCGAACCGGCCGACCGCGAAACCATGGCGGCAGAGCTGCAGCGCACTAATCCAGCGGAGCTGCTGTATGCGGAAGATTTTGCCGAATCGTCGCTGATCGAAGGCCGCCGCGGTCTGCGCCGTCGCCCGCTGTGGGAATTTGAAATCGACACCGCGCGCCAGCAGCTTAACCTGCAGTTCGGCACCCGCGATCTGGTTGGCTTCGGCGTGGAAAACGCCCCCCGCGGCCTGTGCGCCGCCGGCTGCCTGCTGCAGTATGTCAAAGACACCCAGCGCACCTCGCTACCGCATATTCGCTCCATCACCATGGAACGCCAGCAGGACAGCATCATTATGGATGCCGCCACCCGCCGTAATCTGGAGATCACCCAGAATCTCGCCGGCGGCACCGATAACACGCTGGCCTCGGTGCTCGACTGCACGGTGACGCCGATGGGCAGCCGGATGCTCAAGCGCTGGCTACATATGCCGGTCCGCGATACCGCCGTGCTGGTGGAGCGCCAGCAGACCATCGGCGCGCTGCAGGAGCGCTATACCGAGCTGCAGCCGGTGCTGCGCCAGGTCGGCGATCTGGAACGTATTCTGGCGCGTCTGGCGCTGCGTACCGCCCGACCACGCGATTTAGCCCGTATGCGTCATGCCCTGCAGCAGTTGCCTCTGCTGCGCGAGCAGCTGGCTGACGTTGACAGTCAGCCGGTGCAAAAATTGCGCGAGAAAATGGGCGAGTTTAGCGAACTGCGCGAACTGCTGGAGCGCGCGGTGATCGACGCGCCGCCGGTGCTGGTCCGCGACGGCGGGGTTATCGCCCCGGGCTACAGCGAAGAGCTGGACGAGTGGCGGGCGCTGGCCGATGGCGCCACTGATTATCTCGATAAGCTTGAGATCCGCGAGCGCGAGCGACTGGGCCTCGATACCCTGAAGGTCGGCTACAACGCCGTCCACGGCTACTATATCCAGATCAGCCGCGGCCAGAGCCACCTGGCGCCGATCCACTACGTGCGTCGCCAGACGCTGAAAAACGCCGAACGCTACATTATTCCTGAACTGAAGGAATACGAAGATAAGGTGCTGACCTCCAAGGGCAAGGCGCTGGCGCTGGAAAAACAGCTTTATGACGAACTGTTCGACCTGCTGCTGCCGCATCTTGCCGACCTGCAGGCGAGCGCCAGCGCGCTGGCCGAGCTGGACGTGCTGGTCAACCTGGCGGAACGCGCGGAAACCCTGAACTACTGCTGCCCGACCTTTAGCGATAAGCCGGGCATTCGCATCAGCGAAGGCCGCCATCCGGTGGTCGAGCAGGTGCTGAAAGAGCCCTTTATCGCCAACCCGCTGCAGCTGGCGCCGCAGCGGCGAATGCTGATCATCACCGGGCCGAACATGGGCGGTAAAAGTACCTATATGCGCCAGACCGCGCTGATTGCGCTGCTGGCCTATATCGGCAGCTACGTCCCGGCGCAGAAGGTGGAGATCGGGCCGATCGATCGCATCTTTACCCGCGTCGGCGCGGCGGATGACCTGGCCAGCGGCCGCTCGACCTTTATGGTAGAGATGACCGAAACCGCCAATATTCTGCACAACGCCACCGAACACAGCCTGGTGCTGATGGATGAGATTGGCCGCGGCACGTCCACCTACGACGGTCTGTCGCTGGCATGGGCCTGTGCGGAAAATCTCGCCAACAAAATCAAGGCGCTGACGCTGTTCGCCACCCACTACTTCGAGCTCACTCAGCTGCCGGAGAAAATGGAAGGCGTCGCCAACGTCCATCTCGACGCGCTGGAGCATGGCGACACCATCGCCTTTATGCACAGCGTGCAGGATGGCGCGGCCAGCAAGAGCTACGGCCTGGCGGTCGCCGCGCTGGCAGGGGTGCCGAAAGAGGTGATCAAGCGCGCGCGGCAGAAACTGCGCGAGCTAGAGAGTATTTCGCCCAACGCGGCGGCGACCCAGGTCGACGGCACGCAGATGTCGCTGCTCGCCGCTCCGGAAGAGACCTCGCCTGCGGTTGAGGCGCTGGAGAATCTTGATCCGGACTCCCTGACCCCGCGTCAGGCGCTGGAGTGGATCTACCGTCTGAAAAGTCTGGTCTAGCGCCCCATTAAGGCGAAAAATGGCAGCGCCGCTCCGCGCTGCCGTTTTAACAAACTAAAAATGGGTGCAAGAGGATGCGTCCTGACAACCAATACGCGGGGTTGCCCCCGCGCGGATGCTACTTCTTCGATTCGTAAGCGAGAACAGCTTTAAACTCAATACTACGCTCTTTAATACTCAGCTCGCATAGCGAGCTGTGCACCAACAGCGTAAATCCCAGTACCGTAATACACAGTACGATGATTGCCACAAGGGCATATTTTGTCAGCATATCTTGCCTCCCTGCAAAGAAGAGACTAACATCTGAATTGTCGATGTTCATTCGCTAGCCTCAGTTGATAGAAATATCTCCTGGGGCTTTCGTCTGTCTGGGGTCCTGGTCTTGCTCAAGGCCAGACAGCCTCAAGCACCCGCCGCTATTCTATACTCGTCAGGGCGTGAAATTTATCTGCAAGGAATTAATCAGACGGATTTTATATTGATCTGGAAGCCGACTCGCAAAAGCGCCCCATTATATTACCCCTTTACATAATTTCTGGATTTAATGAGTAAATAACTTTTATCATTCTGCGAAATATAAAAAAACCGACTGAGAGATTATCCCAGTCGGCGTATTTGTCGCAGGCAGTTTGCGCACTGCCCAGTTTTAATATGGCCGGTAAAATAGCCCAAATGAAATAGGCCCTTAGCGGGCCCTTTTCATTAACGCTTATCTTCCGGCAATAGCGGCGGTACGTGCGGCACCTGCGGCGCCTCATCAATATCTTTCTGCGTCATCCGGAACGCTTCCGGATAGTGCTCGCGGCTGGTGCGGCGCAGCGGCTCGGTATCCCGCCAGGTATAAAGGCAGTGCTGGCACTG
The DNA here is from genome assembly GCF_049472055.1 of Klebsiella pneumoniae complex sp. WS1778. Taxonomy (NCBI): domain Bacteria; kingdom Pseudomonadati; phylum Pseudomonadota; class Gammaproteobacteria; order Enterobacterales; family Enterobacteriaceae; genus Klebsiella; species Klebsiella pneumoniae complex sp. WS1778. The sequence goes on along the minus strand of NZ_JBKGTJ010000003.1, from coordinate 583,534 downwards.
ATACACAGTCCAGACCCCTTTCACCGGCGATGTTGCCATGACTTCAATCTTTTCATCGGCGCAACGTGGACAAATCATCTTCTTCTCCTTATTTACGGTTGGCCAGCATGGCGGTCAGTTTTTCAGCCCAGGCTTTGGTTTCCGGCAGATCCTGCACCGGCTGGCTGTAGTGGCCGCGTAGGTCCGGCGCAACCGGGGTGGTGGCGTCGATAATGAGTTTGTCGGTGATGCCCGCTGGGCTGGAGCCTGGGTCAAGTTCAAGGACCGACATGTTCGGCAACTGCACCAGGTCTCCCGCCGGGTTAACCTTAGAGGAGAGCGCCCACATCACCTGCGGCAGATTGAACGGGTCGACGTCTTCATCAACCATAATCACCATCTTCACATAGCCGAGGCCGTGGGGAGTGGTCATCGCCCGCAGTCCCACCGCGCGGGCAAAGCCGCCGTAGCGTTTTTTGGTGGAGATGATCGCCAGCAGACCGTGGGTGTACATGGCGTTGACCGCCTGCACTTCCGGAAACTCTGCCTTCAGCTGCTGATACAGCGGCACGCAGGTGGCCGGGCCCATCAGATAGTCGATTTCGGTCCATGGCATACCGAGATAGAGCGATTCAAAAATCGGTTTGCTGCGATACGAGACTTTGTCGATGCGCACTACCGTCATGTTACGACCGCCGGAGTAGTGGCCGGTAAACTCACCGAACGGCCCCTCTATCTCACGCTTGCGGCCTTCAATCACCCCTTCGAGGATCACTTCCGAACCCCAGGGCACGTCAAAGCCGGTCAGCGGCGCGGTGGCGATGGGATACGGGCTCTCGCGCAGCGCGCCGGCCATTTCATATTCTGACTGATCGTATTTCAGCGGCGTGGCGCCCATCAGGGTGATAATCGGGTCGTTACCGAGGGTAATGGCGATCGGCAGGTCTTCCCCGCGCTCTTCCGCCTTATGCAGATGCAGGGCGATATCGTGCATCGGCACCGGCTGCAGGCCGAGCTTGCGCTTGCCTTTCACTTCCATACGGTAGATACCGACGTTTTGCTTACCGAAGTTGTCAGGGTCAAGCGGATCGCGCGAAACGACACAGGCTTTGTCGAGGTAGAACCCGCCATCGCCATCGTTGAGGCGGAACAGCGGCAGAATATCGAACAGGTTGATATCGTCGCCATCCACGGTGTTTTCCGCCCATGCCGGGTTGGCGCGGCGCTCTGGCGTCACCGGGAAGTTATCCCAACGGCGGATGAATTCATCAATCTGCTTTTTCACCGGCGTGTTGGGCGGCAGGCCCAGCGAGATGGCATGGTTCTGCCACGAGCCGATGGTGTTCATCGTCACCCGGGCGTCGGTAAAGCCGCGAATATTATCGAACCACAGCGCCGGGGCGCCGTCGCCGATGCGTCCGGTGGCATTGGCCGCCGCCGCCAGGTCTGGCTCAGCGTTCACCTCTTCACTGATTTTCAGCAGTTGTCCCTGGTCATCCAGCGCCTGCAAAAAGCTGCGCAAATCATCAAAAGCCATTATTCGATCTCCTGTGCAAATTGTTCTGCCGTACGCAAGCCGTTCCAGCGGCGCGCCTTGTGGTAGTCGAGGCCAAACTGATCCAACACCCGGGTCACAATATGGTTGGTGATATCGTCAACCGTTTCCGGGTGGTTGTAGTAAGCCGGCATCGGCGGCACCATCGCCACGCCCATCCGGGACAGCGCCAGCATGTTCTCCAGATGGATCGTGCTGAGCGGCATTTCCCGCGGGACCAGCACCAGCTTGCGCCCCTCTTTAAGCACCACGTCCGCCGCGCGGCCCACCAGCCCTTCGGCATAGCCCGCGCGAATGCCCGCCAGCGTCTTCATACTGCAGGGAATAACGATCATGCCGTCGGTGCGAAATGAACCTGATGAGATGGTGGCGGCCTGGTCGGCCGGGCTGTGGGAAAAGTCCGCCAACGCGGCCACTTCCCGTGCCGTCCACGGCGTTTCCAGCTCGATGGTGGTTTTGGCCCATTTCGACATCACCAGATGGGTTTCCACCTCCGGCATATCGCGCAGCGCCTGCAGCAATGCCACCCCAAGCGGAGCCCCGGTGGCCCCCGTCATCCCAATAATCAGTTTCATTTCACACCTCATTCACTTTGTTCGTACACGAACTTTATGTTTAAATTACCCCCTCCTGATTCAAATAACAAGATCGTTCGTATACGTGCGCATTTTTAATCAAACAGGGAAAAGGTATAAAAAGGCGTACGAACAGCTATCATAGAGGTGACAGTTTTGTTACGGAGTATTCATGGAGTTACGAAACGAAGCATTCCACCTGCTGCGCCAGCTTTTTCAACAACATACCGCCCGCTGGCAGCAGGCGTTACCGGACCTGACTAAGCCTCAGTATGCGGTGATGCGCTCGGTTGCCGAGCAGCCGGGGATCGAACAGGTGGTGCTGATTGAAGCGGCGGTCAGTACTAAGGCCACGCTGGCGGAGATGCTCAGCCGGATGGAAGCGCGCGGCCTGGTGCGCCGGGAGCACGATCCGGCCGATAAACGCCGCCGTTTTGTCTATCTGACCGACGAAGGCGAGGCGCTGCTTAACCGTTCCATTCCGCAAGGCAATGAGGTCGATGACGAGTTTCTCGGCCGCCTGAGCGATGATGAACGCGAGCAGTTCTCCCGGCTGGTGCGTAAAATGATGGTTCCCTGAGCAAGCGCCTAGCCAAGCTGTTCGCGCAGAAAGTCGATAAACGCCCGCACCCGGGTCGGCATATGCTGCGCATCGGGATAAAGGGCATACACGCCCTGCGGCGGGAAATGGTATTCCGGCAGGACAGCCACCAGCTCCCGCTGCGCCAGTTTCCCGGCCACCAGCCAGGCAGGCAGCAAAGCGACGCCGCATCCGGCCAGAGCAAAGCTCATTAGCGCCGTGGCGCTGTCGGCTGAAAACCGTGGCGCGTTGACTATCGTAAAATCCACCTCTGCCTGTTCATCCGTTCGCAGCTGCCAGCGCAGCGGCGCCGGCAGACGCTCGTGAATAATCCAGTCAGCTTGCGCCAGATCGGACAGCGTCTGCAGCGGATGGCTTGCCAGCCAGGCCGGTGAGGCGACGGGCAGGATCGCAAAACTGGCAATCCGCGTCGCCCGGTAGCGGGAATCGGCCAACGTGCCGAGGCGTATCGCCACGTCAAATCGTTCGGAGATAAGATCCGCATGATGGGAGGACGAGACGTGCCGCACCCGTAACGCCGGATGATGACGGGAAAACGCCGCCAGCGCCGGGATGATAACCTGTGCGCCATACTCCGGCGTGGTGGTGATCCGCAGCTCTCCGCTTAAACCGCTATGGCTGGCCCGAACCTCATCCTGCAGATTTTCCGCCGCTTTCAGCAGCGCCACCCCACGCTGATAGAACAGCGCCCCGGCGTCAGTGAGCCGCAGACGTCGCGTCGAGCGCAGCAGCAGGGTCACCCCCAGCTCATTTTCCAGTTGCCTTACGTTAAAGCTGACCACCGCTTTGGTCTGCCCCAGCGCCGCGGCGGCCTGGGTGAAGCTGCCGGCGTCCACCACGGCGATAAACATGGTCACGCGCTGAAGGTTTAGCATCGTCGTCCGGATGATTGTCAAAAATATTCAGACAGTATATCCCGATTCACCCCGTTTATCCCCCGTGGCGCCGGGTTTACAGTAGCCGCCTGTCTGAGGGAGTGAATCATGACCTATCGCCACCGCGTTGCCACCGTTTTTCTGTTCGGCTTTTTTCTCGACTTAATCAATATGTTTATCGCCAGCATCGCCTTCCCGGCTATCAGCCACGCGCTGGCGGTATCCGTCTCGCAGCTGGCGTGGGTCAGCAATGCCTATATTCTTGGCCTGACGGTCGTCGTGCCGTTCAGCGCCTGGCTCAGCCAGCGCTGTGGACCAAAACGGCTGTTTTTACTCTCGCTGGGGCTGTTCAGCCTCGGCGCGCTGGCATCAGGGCTGGCCCACAGCCTGGGTGCGCTGATTTTCTGGCGGACGTTGCAGGGGATGGGCGGCGGGCTGCTAATCCCCCTCGGTCAGGCGCTGACCTGGCCGCTGTTTCAGCCGCAGGAGCGGGCGAAGCTATCGGCGGCGGTGATGCTGGTCGGCCTGCTGGCGCCCGCCTGCTCGCCGGCGATCGGCGGTCTGCTAGTCCAGGCCTTCAGCTGGCGCTGGGTCTTTTTCGCCAGCCTGCCTGTCGCCCTGCTTACCTTTATGCTGGCGGCGCGATGGCTGAACGACACCTCCGCCCCTGTCCGGCCGGCCCGCTTGCTCCCGCTGTCGTTGCTGGCCGATCCTCTCCTGCGCTTCGCCATGCTTATTTATCTCTGCGTACCGGGAATGTTTATTGGCGTCAACGTCGTGGGAATGTTCTACCTGCAACGCGTCACCGGGATGGCGCCGGGGGCCATTGGCGCCCTGATGGTGCCCTGGTCGCTGGCCTCGTTTGTCGCCATCACCTTTACCGGCAGGTATTTCAACCGCTTCGGACCGCGGCCTCTGGTGATAGTCGGCTGCCTGCTTCAGGCGGCAGGGATCCTGCTGCTGCTGCAGGTCGATGCGCACAGCCCGCTGGCGCTGTTGATTCTGGCCTTTACGCTGATGGGCGGCGGAGGTAGCTTATGCAGCAGCACCGCGCAAAGCAGCGCTTTCCTGCATACGCCTGGCGAAGAGATGCCTGACGCCAGCGCGCTGTGGAACCTTAACCGCCAGCTCAGCTTCTTTGCCGGCAGCGCGCTGCTCGCTCTGCTGCTGAGGATATTCCCGCCGGCCTACGCCTGGCAAGGCGCGTTTAGCTGCGCCGCCGCCATAACCCTGTTGCCGCTGCTGTGTTGCCTGCGGCTGAATAATCGGGCGATTATCCATCGCCTGCACACCACTCTGGAGAAGTCATGAACCCGTATCTGCAGGAAGTCCTCGACGCCCATGTCCTTATCGAACGCTGGTTAAGCCAGGGGGAAGGGAGCGCTGAGGCGCTGATGAGCCGTTTTGCCGCCGAATTCACTATGATCCCTCTGAGCGGCGAGAAGATGGACTACCCGACGGTGAGCCGTTTTTTCCACCAGGCGGGCGCAAGCCGTCCGGGATTACACATCGTGGTGGATCAGACGAAAATCATCAGCGAGTGGCAAGACGGCGCCGCCGTGCTATACCGTGAACGCCAAACGCTGGCGGATGGCAGTGAGAACGTACGCTGGTCGACGGCGATTTTTCAGCAAGCGGAAGGGAAAATTGTCTGGCGCCATCTGCAGGAAACCCGCCGCGGCTAGCGCAAAGAAAAAGGCCCCGACTTTCGAGGGGGCCTTTTTGAGAGAAAAGATCTTATTCGCGGAAGAGCGCTTCGATATTCAGTCCTTGCCCCTGCAGAATTTCCCGCAAACGACGCAGACCTTCCACCTGGATCTGACGCACACGCTCGCGGGTGAGGCCAATTTCACGGCCCACATCTTCCAGGGTGGCGGCTTCATAACCCAGCAGACCGAAACGACGAGCCAGAACCTCACGCTGCTTGGCGTTCAGTTCGAACAGCCATTTAACGATGCTTTGTTTCATATCATCGTCCTGCGTGGTGTCTTCCGGGCCGTTCTCTTTCTCATCGGCCAGAATATCCAGCAGCGCTTTTTCTGAATCGCCACCAAGCGGGGTATCCACCGAGGTGATGCGCTCGTTCAGACGCAGCATACGGCTGACGTCATCGACCGGTTTGTCCAGCTGTTCGGCAATCTCTTCCGCGCTCGGCTCGTGGTCCAGCTTATGGGACAACTCGCGCGCGGTACGCAGATAGACGTTCAGCTCTTTGACAATGTGGATCGGCAAACGGATCGTACGGGTTTGGTTCATGATCGCCCGTTCAATGGTCTGGCGGATCCACCAGGTCGCATAGGTCGAAAAACGGAACCCACGTTCCGGGTCAAACTTCTCAACGGCGCGGATCAGGCCGAGGTTACCTTCTTCAATCAGATCCAGCAGCGCCAGACCACGATTGCTGTAACGACGGGCAATCTTCACCACCAGACGCAGGTTGCTTTCAATCATGCGACGGCGTGAAGCGACATCACCACGCAGTGCGCGACGCGCGAAATAGACTTCCTCTTCCGCGGTCAGCAGTGGGGAATAACCAATCTCTCCAAGATAAAGCTGAGTGGCGTCAAGCACGCGTTGCGTTGCGCCTTGCGACAGCAGCTCTTCCTCAGCCAGATCGCTATCACTGGGTTCCTCTTCTACTAAGGCCTTCTCGTCGAAAACCTCAATTCCGTTCTCATCAAATTCCGCGTCTTCATTTAAATCATGAACTTTCAGCGTATTCTGACTCATAAAGGTGGCTCCTACCCGTGATCCCTGAGCAAAGCACCTTCCACGGTGCATCAACAAAAGACGCCAGGACGATTTCCCCTACTCCTCTCTGCGAGAGGCGCATAGACACCGCCCTGGCGCCTGTTAGCTAATGCTTCGCTTATCCGTACTTTGCCAAATTATCGCTGCGGTAAGTACTGCAGCGGGTTGACGGATTTCCCCTTGTAACGAATTTCAAAATGTAATCTTGTTGAGCTGGTTCCGGTGCTACCCATGGTAGCGATTTTCTGCCCCGCTTTGACTTCCTGTTGCTCCCGAACCAGCATGGTATCGTTATGAGCGTAGGCACTCAGGTAATCATCGTTGTGTTTGATGATAATAAGATTACCGTAGCCGCGCAGTGCGTTACCGGCATAGACGACGCGCCCATCGGCGGTCGCGACAATAGCCTGTCCCTTACTGCCTGCAATGTCGATACCTTTATTGCCGCCTTCCGCGCCACTAAAGTTCTCGATAACTTTGCCATCAGTCGGCCAGCGCCATGATGAGATCGGCGAACTGGTTGACGTACTGCTTGCAGTCGGCTGGGTTGTGCTCACCGTTGTTGGTGCCGTCACCGGCGCGACGACCGTCGAGGTCGTGGTCGCTGGTTTATTATTAGGCAACATCTTGGTAGCACTTTGTTCACCTGAGGATTCAGAATACGTAATAGTCGGTTGTGAAGCAACCACCGCGGTCGATTTTTGTGCAGAAGTTGTGGTGGCCGTCGCACCGCCGCTCGCCCTTGCGCTGGCCTGAGAAACGGCATTTTCACCGGTGATCGGCTGGCCTGAAGCGTTGCCGACCTGCAGCACCTGGCCGACGTTCAGGGCGTACGGGGCCGGGACATTGTTGCGTTGCGCCAGGTCACGGAAATCGTTGCCGGTGACCCAGGCGATATAGAACAGCGTGTCGCCGCGTTTGACCGTATAGGTACTGCCGCCGGTATAGCTACCTTTCGGAATATCGCCATATTTGCGGTTATAAACGATCTTGCCATTCACCGTCTGCACCGGCTCCTGCGCCATTGGCTGCGGCTGAATGGTCTGGGTCTGTACCGGCTGGATCGGCTGCGCCTGAGGAGCAGACTTGACGCCGGAGGATGGCGGCGTAATCAACATGCCGGAGTTGGTGCTGGAAGAGGCGGCGCCGCCGGCAGAGCTGACCGGCGCAGGCGGATTATTGGTGTTGGTACATCCGGCCAGCCAGAGTGAAACCAGTGAAAGAGCCGCAATACGGCTGACGGTAAATTTGGTGCTTCCCGCGCTCATTTATCCCCCAGGAATATGTTAACTGCCAATATCTTGCTTACCGGGCGACGCCCGGCCAGGACACTGAAAAATGTGTCCACCCTACGCCTAAAGTCAGGCAAAAAAAACCTGGAATAATCCGGGTCTCAGGCCAGCTCCCCTTTCACCAGGGGAACAAAGCGAACGGCCTCGACGGTATCAATGATAAATTCGTTGCCCCGGCGACGGATCCGTTTGAGAAACTGATGCTCCTCGCCAACCGGCAGTACCAGCACGCCGTCGTCATCCAGCTGCGCCAGCAGCGCGGTCGGTATTTCCGGCGGCGCCGCCGTCACAATAATGGCATCAAACGGCGCCCGCGCCTGCCAACCTTGCCACCCATCGCCATGACGGGTTGAAACATTATGTAAATCAAGTTGTTTCAGGCGACGACGCGCCTGCCACTGTAAACTCTTAATTCGCTCTACCGAGCAAACGTGATGCACCAGATGCGCCAGGATGGCCGTCTGGTAACCGGAACCGGTGCCGATCTCCAGCACCCGCGACTCCGGCGTCAACGTCAGCAGCTCGGTCATCCGCGCCACCATGTACGGCTGGGAGATGGTTTGCCCCTGGCCAATCGGCAGCGCGGTGTTTTCCCACGCTTTATGTTCAAAGGCTTCATCAACAAACTTTTCGCGCGGGACGCGCGCGATCGCCTCGAGGACACGTTCATCGACGATGCCCTGCGTGCGCAGTTGATTCAACAAACTTTCAACACGTTTACTTACCATTGCCTGTCAACCCCGACACGTTCCAGCCAATCGGTGACCACCTCATGCGCCTGATGGGCGGTTAAATCGACGTGCAATGGCGTAACGGAAACATAGCCTTCATCCACTGCCGCAAAATCGGTGCCCGGCCCGGCGTCGCGCTTATCGCCCGGGGGGCCTATCCAGTACAGGGTATTGCCGCGCGGATCCTTTTGCGGGATCACCTGGTCGGCAGGATGGCGGTTGCCGCAGCGGGTCACGCGGATGCCTTTGATCTGATCAAGGGGCAGGTCCGGGACATTGACGTTGAGGATCCGCCCGGTGCGCAGCGGTTCACGGCTGAGTCCGCGCAGGAGAGTACAGGTCACCGCCGCGGCGGTGTCGTAGTGTTGATAGCCATTGAGCGACACGGCTAGCGCGGGGAACCCCAGATGGCGGCCTTCCATCGCCGCCGCCACGGTGCCGGAGTAAATGACGTCATCGCCCAGGTTGGGTCCGGCGTTGATGCCGGAAACGACGATGTCCGGGCGCGGGCGCATCAGCGCGTTCACGCCAAGGTAGACGCAGTCCGTCGGCGTCCCCATCTGGACGGCGATATCGCCATTTTCATAGGTAAAGGTGCGCAATGACGATTCCAGCGTCAGCGAATTCGAAGCCCCGCTGCGGTTACGATCGGGTGCAACCACCTGGACCTCGGCAAACTCCCTTAAGGCCTTCGCCAGGGTCTGTATCCCCGGCGCATGGATCCCGTCATCGTTACTCAGCAATATTCGCATAGTCACCCGTTGTATTGATAAGCTCCCTGACCACGCTGGTGGCGAAGCTGCCCGCCGGCAGCCAGAAACGCAGTTCAACGGTTACATCATCCCACCAGTTCCAGCTCAACTGCTGCGGATAGAGGAGCATCGCCCGGCGCACCGCCTCGACTTTCTCCCGCACCAACAGTGTCTGCAGCGAGGTTTCCTCGGCGATGGCGGCCTGCTCGGCGGCCAGGGCGTCGCGCTGGCTTCCCCAGTCGCCGCTGCCCGGTAGCGCAGCCGTGATCATCAGTTCGCGGTTGTGCACCCGCGCCTGCGAAACCTCGAGTTCTTCCGGTGTGACGACAAACCAGCTCCCACGCCCCGCTAATTGTAGCGCATCGCCATCAACAACCTGATTAAATTCCGTTTTTTTTAATCTAATACTGACTTGCTGATTAAACAACGCACTGCGGGCCGCCGACAACCAAAAACTGCGCTTATTGCGATCGCGCACCGGCGCGCCGCTCTCCGCCCAGCGCAGCGCGCCCTGCAGGTTACTGCCGCCAATGCCGAAGCGCTGAGCGCCGAAATAGTTTGGCACGCCCCGTTCAGCGATGGCCTGCAGACGCGTCTCCACCTCCTGGCGATCGCTAATCTCGCGCAGGATCAGGGTAAACTGGTTGCCCTTCAGCGCGCCTAATCGCAGCTTACGCTTATGGCGGGCATATTCCAGTACCTGGCAGCCCTCAAGCTGAAATTTGCTCAGATCCGGCATCTCTTTGCCGGGCACCCGAGCGCACAGCCACTGCTCGGTGACGGCGTGCTTATCTTTTTGCCCGGCGAAGCTCACTTCACGGGCATGGATTTTGAGGAATTTCGCCAGCGCGTCGGCGACAAAGCGCGTATTGCAGCCGTTTTTAAGGATCCGCACCAGCACGTGCTCGCCTTCGCCGTCCGGGGCAAAGCCCAGGTCTTCCACTACCAGAAAATCTTCCGGATTGGCTTTCAGCAGCCCGCTGCTCTGCGGCTTGCCGTGCAGCCAGGTCAGTTGGTCAAAGGCGATCATTTGTCGGCCTTACGCAGCAGCGCGACCGCTTCGCAGGCGATCCCTTCCCCGCGGCCGGTGAAGCCCAGCTTCTCGGTGGTGGTCGCTTTCACGTTGACGTCGTCCATATGGCAGCCGAGATCTTCAGCGATAAAGACACGCATTTGCGGGATATGCGGCAGCATTTTCGGTGCCTGGGCGATAATGGTGACGTCGACGTTGCCGAGCGTATAGCCTTTGGCCTGAATGCGGCGCCACGCTTCGCGCAGCAGTTCGCGGCTGTCGGCGCCTTTAAACGCCGGATCGGTATCCGGGAACAGCTTGCCAATATCGCCGAGCGCCGCAGCGCCCAGCAGCGCGTCGGTCAGCGCATGCAGCGCGACGTCGCCGTCGGAGTGGGCCAGCAGCCCTTTTTCATAAGGAATGCGTACCCCGCCAATGATGATTGGGCCTTCACCGCCAAAAGCGTGTACGTCAAAACCATGTCCAATTCGCATTAAGCTTTCTCCTGGTGTCGGGAACGGGTGAGGTAAAATTCCGCCAGCGCCAGATCTTCCGGGCGCGTCACTTTAATATTATCAGCGCGTCCGGCGACCAGCTGCGGATGGAAGCCGCAATACTCCAGCGCCGAGGCTTCATCGGTGATGGTGGCCCCCTCGTTCAGCGCCCGGGTGAGGCAATCCACCAGCAGCTCGCGAGGGAAAAATTGCGGGGTGAGCGCGTGCCACAGGTCATTACGATCGACGGTATGGGCGACGGCGGTTTTGCCCGGCTCGGCGCGCTTCATGGTGTCGCGCACCGGGGCCGCGAGGATCCCGCCGACGCGGCTGGTTTCACAGAGTGCCAGCAGGCGGCTGAGGTCATCCTGATGCAGGCAGGGGCGCGCGGCGTCATGCACCAGCACCCACTGCGCTTCCGGTAACGCCTGCAGGCCGGCGAGTACCGAATCGGCGCGCTCGGCGCCGCCATCCACGACGGTAATTTGCGGGTGCTGGGCCAGCGGCAGCTGGCTGAAGCGCCGATCGCCGGGGCTGACGGCAATCACCACGCGCTGGACGCGCGGATCCGCCAGCAGCGCGGCGACCGCGTGTTCGAGAATCGTTTTGTTACCGATTGAGAGATATTGTTTCGGGCATTCCGTTTGCATGCGGCGGCCAAAACCGGCTGCCGGCACCACGGCGCAAATGCCCGGAAAAGTGGCTGCCATGTCGTAATCCTGGGCCTGGTTATCGATTGTTCTGCTGTTGCCCCGATGCCTGGTTGCGTTTAGACGCATCCGGTACCAGACGATAGAAGGTTTCGCCCGGGCGGGTCATGCTGAGTTCATTGCGCGCACGCTCCTCGATCGCTTCCTGACCGCCGTTGAGGTCGTCAATTTCGGCAAACAGCTGATCGTTGCGTGCTTTTAATTTGGCGTTAGTCGCCTGCTGGGCGGTGACGTCGTCGTTAACCCGCGTGTAGTCATGCAGGCCGTTTTTACCGAACCACAGCGAATACTGTAGCCAGACCAGCAAAGCTAATAATAGCAGCGTTAGTTTACCCATCCTGCCCCCTGAAAAACGGCATCATCATCCCAAAACTCGCCCGGGTACGCTACCGGGGCGCGCGGACGATGCCGCGTAACGCGGGGACTGTACCATATTTTTGCCGCTGATACCCATGCTTGATTCATACCAGAAACGGGTTATCCCAACAGCCAGAGGAAGAGTAGCGCAAACATCAGCCCGACGGTCAGGATGGTCGCGCTGGCGCTATAGAGCAGTTTGCCATTGAGCAGAGAGTGCAGCGCAATACCGACCACCACCGCCACTGGCATCAACGCAAGGAAGAATGGCCAGGTGTAGAGGAGGAAGAAAAGTGTATTACTGCCATAGAGAAGGAAGGGAATACCCAGCGCCAGCAGCCATGAAATAAAGCCCACGGCAGCGCCCGACAAAGACCAGGTGGTCTCGTCGCCGGTCGCCGGAGGCGGTTCTGAACGAATAATACTGAGGTTCTGGGTATTGCGCATATCGAATCCTGTAGACCGGGCAACCGGCACCCCTCGATGCCGCTGCCGTTTCAGGATCTGATAATATCGCTCTGTTGCAGCAGGTCTAATAGTTGGTGCACCAAATTTGTTACCAATTGTTCACCATCCAGATGAATTTCCGCCTTTTCCGGTGCCTCATAGACCGAGTCTATGCCGGTAAAATTGCGTAATTCCCCTGCCCGCGCCTTCTTATACAATCCTTTCGGATCCCGCGCCTCGCAAATGGCCAGCGGGGTATCGACGAACACTTCGATAAAGCGTCCCTCCCCCAGGCGCTCGCGCACCATCTGTCGCTCCGCGCGGTGCGGAGATATAAATGCCGTCAATACAACCAGCCCGGCATCGACCATCAGCCTGGCCACTTCACCGACGCGGCGAATGTTCTCTTTGCGATCCTCATCGCTGAATCCCAGGTCGCTGCACAGGCCATGACGCACGTTATCGCCGTCCAGCAGATAGGTGCTGACGCCGCGCTCATGCAAGGCTTCCTCCAGCGCCCCGGCAACGGTGGATTTACCCGACCCCGAAAGGCCGGTAAACCACAGCACCACGCCGCGATGGCCGTGATGCTGTTCCCGCTGCTGCTGGGTCACAGGGTGGGCATGCCAGACGACGTTTTCGTCATGCTGGGCCATTATTTGCCTCCCAGCAGGTCGCGGGCGTCCCAGTGCGGGAAGTGTTTGCGGATCAGCTGGTTCAGTTCCAGCTCGAAAGCGCTGTACTGCGATGCCGACGTCGACGCCTGCAGGTGCGGCTCGTTGACCATCCCGGCGCCGACGGTGACGTTGGTCAGACGATCGATAAAGATAAGCCCGCCGGTCACCGGGTTTTGCTGATACGGATCCAGCACTAAAGGTTCGTCAAAGGTCAGCTCCACCAGCCCGATGCCGTTCAGCGGCAGAGACTCGACTTCACGCTGGGTCAGGTTGTTAATATCCACCTGGTAACGGATAGCGTCCACGCGGGCGCGGGTCTTCTTACCGGCGATTTTGATGTCGTAGCTCTGCCCCGGGGTCAACGCCTGCTCGGCCATCCATACTACGTCGATGCTGGCGCTTTGCACCGCCGGCAGCGTGGCTTGCGCGTCAACCAGCAGGTCGCCGCGGCTGATGTCGATTTCATCTTTCAGCACAATGGTAATGGCTTCCCCGGCGGCGGCTTCCTGCAGATCGCCGTCGAAGGTGACGATCCGCGCTACGCTCGATTCGACGCCCGACGGCAGCACCTTCAGGCGCTGGCCGACCTGCACGGTGCCGGAGGCGACCGTACCGGAGAAGCCGCGGAAATCGAGGTTCGGACGGTTAACATACTGCACCGGGAAGCGCAGCGGCTGGCTCTCTACTACCCGTTGGATCTCCACGGTTTCGAGGACTTCCAGCAGGGTCGGGCCGCTGTACCACGGCATGTTCGCGCTCTGACTGGCGACGTTATCGCCCTCCAGCGCCGACAGCGGTACAAAGCGGATATCGAGGTTGCCCGGCAGCTGCTCGGCAAAGGTCAGGTAAGCTTCACGGATCTCGTTGAAGCGCGCTTCGCTAAACTCGACGAGATCCATTTTGTTGACCGCCACCACCAGGTGTTTAATGCCCAGCAGGGTTGAGATAAAGCTGTGACGACGGGTCTGATCCAGCACGCCTTTGCGCGCGTCGATCAGCAGGATCGCCAGATCGCAGGTGGACGCGCCGGTGGCCATATTGCGGGTGTACTGCTCGTGCCCCGGGGTGTCAGCGATGATAAATTTGCGCTTCTCGGTGGAGAAATAGCGATAGGCCACGTCGATGGTGATGCCCTGCTCACGCTCGGCCTGCAGGCCATCCACCAGCAGCGCCAGGTCCAGTTTTTCGCCCTGGGTGCCGTGGCGCTTGCTGTCGTTATGCAGCGAAGAGAGCTGATCTTCATAGATCTGGCGGGTATCGTGCAGCAGACGGCCAATCAGGGTGCTTTTACCGTCATCGACGCTGCCGCAGGTCAGAAAACGCAGCAGGCTCTTGTGCTGTTGCGCGTGCAGATAAGCTTCTACGCCGCCTTCATTAGCAATTTGTTGGGCAATGGTCGTGTTCATGGCGGCTCCTTAGAAATACCCCTGACGTTTCTTCAGCTCCATCGAGCCGGCCTGGTCGCGGTCAATGACGCGCCCCTGACGTTCGCTGGTGGTGGATACCAGCATCTCTTCAATAATTTCCGGCAGCGTTTGCGCTTCAGACTCCACTGCGCCGGTCAGCGGCCAGCAGCCGAGGGTACGGAAACGCACCATCCGCTTTTCAATCACTTCGCCCGGCTGCAGATCGATACGGTCGTCATCGATCATCATCAGCATGCCGTCGCGCTCCAGCACCGGGCGCTCAGCGGCCAGATACAGCGGCACGATTTCGATGTTTTCCAGATAGATGTACTGCCAGATATCCAGCTCGGTCCAGTTGGAGAGCGGGAAGACGCGGATGCTTTCGCCTTTGTTAATCTGGCCGTTGTAGTTGTGCCACAGCTCCGGACGCTGGTTTTTCGGGTCCCAGCGGTGGAAGCGGTCGCGGAAGGAGTAGATGCGCTCTTTGGCGCGGGATTTCTCCTCATCACGGCGCGCGCCGCCGAATGCGGCGTCAAAGCCGTATTTGTTCAGCGCCTGCTTCAGCCCTTCGGTTTTCATGATATCGGTATGCTTGGCGCTGCCGTGGACGAACGGGTTAATGCCCATCGCCACCCCTTCCGGGTTTTTATGCACCAGCAGCTCGCAGCCATAGGCTTTGGCGGTACGGTCGCGGAACTCATACATCTCACGGAATTTCCAGCCGGTATCGACGTGCAGCAGCGGGAACGGCAGGGTTCCCGGATAAAACGCTTTGCGCGCCAGATGCAGCATTACGCTGGAATCTTTCCCGATGGAGTACATCATCACCGGGTTAGAAAATTCGGCGGCCACCTCACGAATAATATGGATGCTTTCCGCCTCCAGTTGCCGCAGGTGAGTGAGTCGTTTTTGGTCCATAACCGTTCCTTAAGCCAGATTGACCACCGAAGAGTTAAACCCCTCGGCGGATGATGTATGTTGAAACCAGGCGAGCTGCTGATGCAGCTGCACCACTTCGCCGACCACCAGCAGGGCGGGCATCGGGGCGTCTTTCGCCAGGTGTTCGAGTTGTTGCAATGTGCCGGTTATCGTCTGCTGATCGTCGCGGGTACCGCGGGATATCACCGCCACCGGCGTGTCGCTGTCGCGACCGTGGGCGATCAGCTGGGCGCTGATTTCCGCCGCCTTCATGGTGCCCATGTAGATCGCCAGCGTTTGTTGGCTCTTCGCCAGCAGCGACCAGTCGAAGGGGGCGCTGTCCGGCTTATAGTGCCCGGTGACAAAGACGGCGCTTTGCGCATAATCGCGATGGGTCAGCGGAATACCGGCGTAGGCCGTCGCGCCGGCGGCTGCGGTGACGCCAGGCACCACCTGGAACGGGATCCCCGCCTCGGCGGCAGCCTGCAGCTCTTCTGCGCCGCGGCCAAAAATAAACGGATCGCCGCCCTTCAGGCGCACGACGGTTTTCCCCGCCTTCGCCGCCTCCACCAGCAGCTGATTGGTTTCATGCTGCGGCACCGAGTGCTCGCCGGCGCGTTTGCCGACGCAAACCAGCTCGGCATCGCGGCGCACCAGCTCGAGAACCGGCTGGGTCACCAGATGATCGTGGAAAACCACGTCCGCCTGCTGGATCGCCTGCAGGCCACGCAGGGTCAGCAGCCCGGCATCGCCCGGTCCGGCCCCTACCAGAATAATTTCACCCGTTTCGCGTTCGGGCTTATCCAGCTCATCCTGCAGCGCCTTTTCCGCCTCCGCAGCGTTGCCCGCCACCATCAGGCTGGCGAAGCGACCGGTAAAGACCCGCTCCCAAAAGCGGCGACGCGCTTCGGTGGTCGTCAGACGGGTTTTCAGATGGTTGCGCCAGTAGCTCGCCGATTCCGCCAGACGCCCGAGGTTCGTCGGCAGCAGCGCTTCGATTTTTTCGCGCAGAATGCGCGACAGCACCGGCGCTTTCCCGCTGGAGGAGATCGCCACCAGCAGCGGCGAACGGTCGACGATAGAAGGGAAAACAAACGAGCACAGCGCCTGGTTATCCACTACGTTGACCAGTCGGTAGCGCGCGTTAGCCGCCGCAAACACCCGCTGGTTAAGCGCCTCGTCCTCCGTGGCGGCAATCACCAGAAAGACATCGTCCATCAGAGCGTCGCTAAATTCCGTCGCCCGCCAGCTAAGCGCCTGGCGCGCCGCCAGATCGGCCAGCGCCGGAGACAACGTCCCGGCGACCACCTGCACCTGCGCCTGGGCTCGCAGCAGGAACTTGATCTTGCGCTCGGCAATCTCACCGCCGCCGATCACCAGTACGGGCCTTTGTTTCAGTTCGGCAAAAAGGGGCAAGTAATCCACGGGGTAACAACTCTCTTACAATCAGCGATACTGCGACTATAGGGTGCGCCTTAGAGCAAATGAAATTACGAAATGGAATGAGTTGTGACGCAAAGGAATAACGCGATGGAAATCCAAATATCAAAAAGTGCTTAACACGCTATTTTTCCGCTATTTAAGAGCAATTGAAATTGTTTAACCGCAGTCACAGTTTCATACTGTACGCGTCAAATTGTCTCGTTCGTGTAAGGACCCCTTATGTTTTCCGCGTTGTGCCGCCGTCTGCTTCCGCTGGCGCTCGGCACCGGTTTTGTTTTCGCCGCCGCCCCCGCCTTCTGCGCGCTGGGCGACACCGCCAGTAGTCAGGCTCGCCATATCGCCACCGTCTTCCCGGGACGCATGACCGGAACGCCCCCGGAAATGCTCTCAGCTGACTATCTGCGCCAGCAGTTCGCCCGGATGGGCTATCAGAGCGACGTGCGGAGCTTCAATACCCGCTACATCTATACCGACAGCAACCAGCGTAAAAACTGGCATAACGCCACCGGCAGTACGGTGATCGCCGCCCATGAAGGCCAGTCTCGCCAGCAAATCATCATCATGGCGCACCTTGATACCTACGCGCCGCAGAGCGATAAAGACGTCGAAAATAACCTCGGCGGCCTGACGCTGCAGGGAATTGACGACAACGCGATGGGGCTCGGGGTGATGCTGGAGCTGGCGGAGCATTTAAAGAACGTCCCCACCCGCTATGGCATTCGCTTTATCGCCACCAGCGGCGAAGAGGAAGGTCGTCTCGGCGCGCAAAACCTGCTGCAGCGGATGAGCGAGGCGGAAAAGAAAAATACCCTGCTGGTGATCAATCTCGATAACCTGGTGGTGGGCGATAAGCTTTACTTCAACAGCGGCCGCCGCACGCCGGCCTCGGTACGCAAGCTGACCCGCGATCGCGCGTTGGCTATCGCCCGCAGCAAAGGCATTGCCGCCTACACCAATCCGGGACTCAATCCGGCTTACCCGAAAGGCACCAGCTGCTGTAATGACGCCAGCGTCTTCGACAACGCGGGGATCCCGGTGCTGTCGGTGGAAGCGACCAACTGGTCATTAGGCAAGAAAGATGGCTATCAGCAGCGGAGCAAATCGCGCAGCTTCCCGCAGGGCATCAGCTGGCATGACGTGCAGCTGGATAATCAGCAGTATATCGACCACGCGCTGCCGGGACGGATCGAGCATCGCGGGCGCGATGTCGTGAAAGTGATGCTGCCGCTGGTGAAAGAGCTGGCGAAGGTGGAGAAGAAAAGCTGACGGCTGCAAATGAACACGCGGCATCACCCGCGTGTTCTCATGCCCCCCCTTCCCTCAGGAGGCGCTATTAACCCTCGTGCAATCCGCACTCGCGTTTAAGCCCGAAGAACCGGGTCTCTTCTTCTGCCATGCCCGGCTCCCATTTGCGGGTGGTGTGGGTATCGCCTACCGACAGATAGCCCTGATCCCACAGCGGATGGTATTTCAGCCCGTGCTTTTGCAGGTACTGATACACCGTCCGGTTATCCCAGTCGATAATCGGCAACACCTTGAACACCCCGCGCTGGACCGCCAGCACCGGAAGCGTAGCCCGGCTGCCCGACTGCTCGCGGCGCAGACCGGCAAACCACGTCTGCGCGTTGAGCTCTTTCAGCGCCCGGTTCATCGGTTCAACCTTGTTGATCTCATTGTATTTCTCAATGCCCTCAACGCCCTGCTCCCACAGCTTGCCGTAGCGCGCCTCCTGCCAGGCCGCGCTTTCAGCCGCGCGGTAGACCTTCAGGTTCAGCTTGAGTTTATCCGTCAGCTCATCAATAAACTGGTAGGTTTCCGGGAACAGGTAACCGGTATCGGTAAGGATCACCGGAATGTCCGGGCGGATCTGGTTCACCAGGTGCAAACTCACCGCCGCCTGAATGCCAAAGCTTGACGACAGCACATAGTCTCCCGGCAGGTTTTCCAGCGCCCAGGCCACACGCCCTTCGGCGTCGAGCTTTTCCAGCTGGGCGTTGGTTTCCGCGAGTGCCAGAATGCGTTCCACTTTCGGCAATGCATTAAGCGCGTTTAGATCGAGTACGGACATAAGAACCTCGTTTGCCTGTTTTGCCGGGCGGCACTGCGTTTGCCCGGCCTACGGGTTTTACAGGCCCGGATCGCTACGCGCCACCGGGCACCAGGATGTTACTCCCAGAAATCGCGGGCTGGATCGAGCACCGGGCGAATGATGCCCGCACGCACCGTAAAGTCGCCGAAGCCTTCACCCGCTTCGCGCTCTTTCGCCCAGCGCCCTACCAGTTGGTCTAGCGAGTCGAGAATTTCCGACTCGGTAATGTTCTCCCGGTACATCCGCGGGATGCGGGTGCCGCTGCGGTTACCGCCGATGTGCAGGTTATAGCGACCTGGCGCTTTCCCCACCAGCCCCACTTCCGCCAGCATCGCGCGACCGCAGCCGTTCGGGCAGCCGGTGACGCGGGTGACGATATGCTCATCGCTGACGCCGTGCTTGCTCATCACCCCTTCCACCTTGTCGATAAACGACGGCAGGAAACGCTCGGCTTCCGCCATCGCCAGCGGGCAGGTCGGGAAGGAGACGCAGGCCATCGAGTTTTCGCGCTGCGGGGTGACGGCATTCATCAGGCCATGATCCCGCGCCAGCTTCTCGATCCGCGCCTTCTGATCTTCCGGTACGCTGGCGACGATCAGGTTCTGGTTGGCGGTGATGCGGAATTCACCTTGATGGATCTTAGCAATCTCCAGCAGACCGGTTTTCAGCGGGCGCCCCGGATAATCCAGAATGCGGCCGTTTTCAATAAACAGCGTCAGGTGCCATTTATCATCAATCCCCTTCACCCAGCCGATGCGGTCGCCGCGGCCGGTGAATTCGTAGGGGCGGATCGGCTCAAACTTAATACCTGCCCGGCGCTCCACTTCCGCCTTGAAGGTTTCGACGCCAACGCGCTCAAGGGTGTACTTGGTTTTCGCATTCTTACGGTCGGTACGGTTACCCCAGTCGCGCTGGGTGGTCACGACCGCTTCCGCCACCGCCAGAGTATGCTCCAGCGGCAGATAACCGAATTCGCTCGCCGTGCGGGCGTAGGTTTTTTTGTTACCGTGTTCGATAGACAGACCGCCGCCCACCAGCAGGTTAAAGCCCACCAGCTTGCCGTTTTCGGCGATCGCCACGAAATTCATGTCGTTGGCGTGCAGATCGATATCGTTCTGCGGCGGGATCACCACCGTGGTTTTAAACTTACGCGGCAGATAGGTCTGACCGAGGATCGGCTCTTCGTCAGTGGTGGCGACCTTTTTCTGATCCAGCCAGATTTCGGCATAGGCGCGGGTGCGCGGCAGCAGATGCTCGGAGATCTTTTTCGCCCACTCGTAGGCCTCGGCGTGCAGCTGCGACTCGTACGGGTTGGAGGTGCACAGCACGTTACGGTTCATATCGTTGGCGGTGGCCAGCGCGTCCAGCCCCACCGAGTGCAGCATCTGATGCACCGGCTTGACGTTCTTTTTCAGAATGCCGTGGAACTGGAAAGTCTGCCGGTTGGTCAGGCGAATACTGCCGTAAATGGTGTTCTCGGCGGCAAACTTATCGATCGCCTTCCACTGGGTGGTGGTGATCACCCCGCCCGGCAGACGGCAGCGCAGGAGCATTGCATGGCGCGGCTCCAGCTTCTGAGCGGCGCGTTCCGCGCGGATATCGCGATCGTCCTGCTGGTACATACCGTGGAAACGGATCAGCAGGAAGTTATCGCCTTTAAAACCGCCGGTCAGACCGTCGTTTAAATCTTCCGCAATGGTGCCGCGCAGGTAGTTGCTCTCGAGCTTCATACGCTCGGCATCGGTCAGTTTACCTTCGACCACTAAAGGCCCCGGATGTTTTTCGCTCATTAGTAGACATCTCGCTGATAACGGCGCTCAACGCGCAGCTCACTTAAAAATTCGTCCGCCGCTTCGGCGTCCATCGCGCCGTATTCGGCAATCACTTCCAGTAAAGTCTGTTCCACGTCTTTCGCCATACGATTGGCGTCGCCGCAGACATAAATGTGGGCGCCATCATTGATCCAGCGCCACAGCTCGGCCCCCTGCTCACGCAGTTTGTCCTGCACATAGATTTTTTGTTGTTGATCGCGGGACCAGGCCAGATCGATACGGGTCAGCAGCCCCTCTTTTACATAGCTCTGCCACTCCACCTGATAGAGGAAATCTTCAGTGAAGTGCGGGTTGCCGAAGAACAGCCAGTTCTTACCTGGCGCCCCGTCCGCTGCGCGCTGCTGCATGAAGGCGCGGAACGGCGCAATACCGGTGCCCGGGCCAATCATGATCACCGGCGTCTCCGGGTTTGCCGGCAGACGGAAGTTGTCATTGTGCTCGATGAAGACGCGGACTTCGCCATCCTCTTCCACGCGGTCGGCGAGGAAGCTGGAGGCGCCGCCAGCCCGGGCGCGGCCTTCAATGTCATAGCGCACCACGCCCACGGTGACATGCACTTCGCTCTCCACTTCCGCCTGCGAGGAGGCAATGGAGTACAGACGCGGCGTCAGCGGGCGCAGCAGACCGATTAACGCCTCAGCGTCCAGCTGCGCGGGTGAGAAACGGACCATATCGACGATCGGCGTCGCGGCGGCATACTGCTGCAGCTGAGCTTTATTGCCCACCAGCGGCAGCAGCGATTCGCTGCGGGTCAGGGTGGCGTAGTTCTCAACGATAGCGGCGGTGTTGACCGTCAGCTCAAAATGCCACTGCAGGGCTTCCGCCAGCGGCAGGGTTTTGCCCTCGACGGTTACCGGCTCGTCGCCTTTCAGCCACAGCAGCTCCACCAGCTCTTTCACCAGCTGAGGATCGTTTTGATACCAGACGCCCAGCGCGTCACCCGGCTGATAGCGCAGACCGGAATCACCGAGGTCAATTTCGATATGGCGTACATCTTTTTCTGAATCGCGGCCGGTGATTTTCTGGTTGACCGACAGGGTCGCCGTTAGCGGAGCCTCTTTGGTGTATGGGCTGGTATGAATGTCGTTCACTGCGCCGCTGGCGGCCAGTTGAGCGGGCGCGGCGACCGGCGCACGAGCCTTCAGCACCTCAACGACGCGCGCGCGCCATTCAGCGGCCGCAGCCTGATATTCAACGTCGGCGTCGACGCGATCGAGCAGGCGTTCCGCGCCAAGTTCGGCCAGCTTGCTGTCGAAATCTTTGCCGGACTGGCAGAAGAATTCATAAGAGGTATCGCCGAGGCCAAAGACGGCGAATGCGGTTCCGTCCAGCTTCGGCGCTTTTTTAGAGAACAGAAACTTATGCAATGCGACCGCTTCTTCCGGCGGCTCACCTTCCCCCTGGGTGGAGGTCACGACCACCAGCAGTTTTTCAGCAGCAATTTGTTTAAATTTATAATCACCTGCATTCACCAGCTTCACGTTCAGCTTCGCCGCCAGCAGATCGTCACGCAGCGCTTCGGCGACGCGGCGAGCGTTGCCGGTTTGCGAGGCGGAAATCAGCGTGATCGTCGGGACCTCGGCGGCCGGGGCGGGAGCGGCTGCCGCTGCGCCAGAGTGCTGATTCAGCACGCCCCAGAAATAGCCAGACACCCAGGCGAGCTGAGTGGGCGTGAAGTCAGTGGTGGCCGCCTGAAGGCGCGCCAGTTGCTCCGGGTTGAGCGGCAGCAAGTTGGAAGGTGGGGCCTGTGTCGTCATGCGTCGTTTGTTCCAGTAAGCAAAGCTGTTATTCGCACCCTGTCAGCGCGACAAAAACAGAAGAGAATAGAAGGTTAACGGCGGGCATAGTAACAATTAAAGAAGGGATGGAAATAATAAATAACCAAATGGACTAACCGGTTTTAGTTGTAGTTATTAACAACAAAATCGATTAAATAACCATCTGAAATATCGAAACTTTATGGACTTAACCCAGATAAATGTGTCGATTTTCTGTTCAGGGCCGTTTTAGTTAATGCGAAAAAATGTACTTTCCGGTACCCTACGGCGGTTTTTTTCGTCCTGTTGAGAGTCAATGATGTCCACCACGCTGTTTAAAGATTTCACCTTCGAAGCCGCCCACCACCTGCCGCACGTCCCGGAAGGACACAAATGCGGTCGCCTGCATGGCCACTCCTTTATGGTGCGTCTGGAGATAACCGGTGAAGTCGATCCCCATACCGGGTGGATCATGGATTTCGCCGAGCTGAAGGCCGCCTTCAAGCCGACCTACGATCGCCTGGACCACTATTATCTGAACGATATCCCCGGTCTGGAAAACCCTACCAGCGAAGTGCTGGCCAAATGGATCTGGGATGAGATGAAACCGCGAGTCCCGCTGCTGAGCGCGGTGATGGTGAAAGAGACCTGCACCGCCGGCTGCGTCTATCGCGGCGAGTAAGCGAAAAAAAGCCCGGTCAGTATGCTACCGGGCTTTTTTATCAGGCGATATTCAGATATTTGTGCGTCTGCATGGACAGGCGCCAGTTGCGGGCGATGCAGGTGTCGATACACAGGCGCGTCGCGTCTTCTTTCTGACTGATCGGCTGCAGGGCGATGATCCGCGGTTTGTCATCGCTCAGCGTTTCCAGCAGTTCGTCCAGCGCTTCGATGTCGCGGACGCGCCCTACCGGATGCTTGATCTCATCCGCCCGCTGCAAGGCCTGAGACAGCACGTCATACCCGCCGCGCATGTTGACCTTCGGGGAAACCGTCACCCAGGTGTTGTGGCTGCAAAGCACTTCATGGGTGCCGCTGGTTTCAATCTGACAGCTAAAGCCGTTTTGTTCCAGAAGCGAGGTTAACGGCGTTAAGTCGTGAATGCAGGGCTCACCGCCGGTAATGACCACGTGGCGGGCAGTCCACCCCTGACGACCGATAATCGCCAGCAGATCTTCACTGCTTGCCGGCCCCCACTTATCGCTCTCTTTGGTTTTCGCCAGGATGCTGAACAACGACACTTCCCGATCGGCCAGTTTGTCCCAGGTATGCTTGGTGTCACACCACGCGCATCCTACCGGGCATCCCTGCAGACGAATAAAAATGGCAGGCACGCCGGTGAAGTAACCCTCGCCTTGCAGGGTCTGGAACATCTCGTTAATCGGGTACTGCATAGTCATCTCTGTTTAGGGTGATAAACGCTTATTATCGCAGATTTCACTGTCCAGGTCTTGTCCTGCGCTGCGATCGTTTTTCCCTCACGGGGTCGCTTTCTCACCCCGGACGTTATTCATTGTTAATTAAAAGTATGCATCTGTTTTCGTTTATTTCATTAGTGTGGTAAGGATTTAAATAAACAGCGGAGCGTACTGCAGCGAAGAAAGATGTAACAGAAGATGTTTTTCGTGTTATATACCAGAGCATAAAAAACGTCAGTGGAAAAATAAAAACATGTTTAAATACATGCATGTACAAATTGATACATGAAAGAGTGAATTATTTACCTGGTCTGAGAGTCGAATCCAATCCGCCGCCGAAAATAAGCTTAAGCCCCTCTTAATAAAGTCCTGCTGCCCGCCATTTTTTATTTAATCGTCGTTTACTTTGGCCCTCCTAGAATCCCGCAGACCAACCATAATGAGATAGCGTTTATGACCACATTATTCATTACCGGCGTCACCGGTTTTCTGGGCGGCGCGGCGTTAGAGAAAATACTCCATCAGGATAGCCAATTAGATCTGCTGCTACTGGTGCGTGCCAACAGCCCCGAGGCAGGCCTGGAACGGGTCAAGGAAAACATGCGTAAGTTCAACATCGCCGAGGAGAAACTGGCGATGCTGCGACTGCAGCAGATCCTGCTGGGCGATCTCGCCTCTCCGGAGCATTTTCTTAACGATCCGCGGCTTGAGCAAGTCACCCATGTTCTCAACTGCGCCGCTGTCGCCTCGTTTGGCAGCAACCCGCTCATCTGGAAGGTTAACGTTACGGGTACGCTGCGTCTGGCGCAACGGATGGCGCAGGTGGCGGGTCTGCAGCGTTTTCTCCACGTCGGCACCGCAATGTCCTGCTCACCGGAGCCGGATTCGCTGGTCGCCGAGAGCGCGGAGTTTCGGCAGCGCGCCGAGCATCTGGTGGAATATACCCACTCGAAATCGGCCATCGAGCAACTGATGCAGCAGCACTGCCCTACGCTACCGCTGGTCATTGCCCGCCCTTCTATTGTGGTGGGCCATACTCATCACGGCTGCCGGCCTTCCAGCAGTATTTTCTGGGTATTCAGCATGGGACTGATGCTGCAGAAATTTATGTGCGCGATGGAGGACCGAATCGATGTTATCCCGGTGGACTACTGCGCCGACGCCCTGCTGATGCTGCTTAACCAGCCGCTGGCCCACGGCGAGGTAGTGCATATCTCTGCCGGTGAGGAGAACAGCGTGAAGTTTGCCGACATCGACCGGGCGATGGCCCTGGCGCTGGAGCAGGCGCCGGTGGGAGATAAGTACGCCCAGGTGAGTTATGAAACGCTGGTCAAAATGCGTCGCGAACTGAAAGGAATTTTTGGGCCGTGCAATGAGCGACTGATGCTGAAAGCGATGCGCTTATATGGCGCGTTCGCCACGCTGAACGTGCGCTTTAGCAACGACAAGCTGCTGAGCATGGGGATGCCAAAACCGCCGCGCTTTACCGATTACATCGACCGCTGCGTGGAAACCACCCGCGGGCTGTCGATTCCTCAGCAAATGGCCGTCGACTTTAAATAATGGCCGCAGGTATAAAAAAAATGCCAGCCCGAAGGCTGGCATGGTTATTTCATCAGGACAGGATTAAGCCTGGCCTTTGATCTCTTTACGACCATTGAACGGCGCTTGCTCACCCAGCGCTTCTTCGATACGAATCAGCTGGTTGTATTTAGCAACGCGGTCAGAACGGCTCATAGAACCGGTTTTGATCTGGCCTGCAGCGGTACCCACAGCCAGGTCGGCGATGGTCGCGTCTTCAGTTTCGCCAGAACGGTGAGAGATGACAGCGGTGTAGCCAGCGTCTTTCGCCATCTTGATAGCAGCCAGAGTTTCGGTCAGAGAACCGATCTGGTTGAATTTGATCAGGATGGAGTTAGCGATGCCTTTTTCGATGCCTTCTTTCAGGATCTTGGTGTTGGTTACGAACAGGTCGTCACCAACCAGCTGGATTTTGTCGCCCAGTACTTTGGTCTGGTAAGCGAAACCTTCCCAGTCAGATTCGTCCAGGCCATCTTCGATGGAGACGATCGGGTACTGTTTGGTCAGCTCTTCCAGGAAGTGAGTGAACTCTTCAGAGGTGAACGCTTTGTTGCCTTCGCCGGCCAGAACGTATTTACCGTCTTTGTAGAATTCAGACGCTGCGCAGTCCATCGCCAGGGTGATGTCTTTGCCCAGCTCGTAGCCTGCTGCTTTAACCGCTTCAGCGATAACAGCCAGCGCTTCGGCGTTGGAACCCAGGTTCGGCGCGTAGCCGCCTTCGTCACCAACGGCAGTGTTCATGCCTTTGGACTTCAGCACTTTCGCCAGGTGATGGAACACTTCAGAACCCATGCGTACTGCTTCTTTCAGGGTCGGCGCGCCAACCGGCTGAATCATGAATTCCTGGATGTCGACGTTGTTGTCAGCGTGCTCACCGCCGTTGATGATGTTCATCATCGGAACCGGCATGGAGTATTTGCCCGGAGTGCCGTTCAGTTCAGCGATGTGCGCGTACAGCGGCAGGCCTTTGGAGGCAGCAGCTGCTTTGGCGTTCGCCAGAGAAACGGCCAGGATTGCGTTCGCACCGAAGTTAGATTTGTTTTCAGTACCGTCCAGGTCGATCATGATCTTGTCGATGCCAGCCTGATCTTTGGCATCTTTGCCCAGGATTGCCTGAGCGATCGGGCCGTTTACCGCAGCAACAGCTTTGGTTACGCCTTTACCCAGGAAACGGGATTTGTCGCCATCGCGCAGTTCCAGCGCTTCGCGGGAACCAGTAGAAGCACCTGACGGAGCAGCTGCCATACCGACGAAACCACCTTCCAGGTGTACTTCGGCTTCAACAGTCGGGTTACCACGGGAGTCGATGATTTCACGACCGATGACTTTAACGATTTTGGACATTAGGTTTTCCTCAGTACAAGTTAAACTAAAACTCCAGACAAACAATGCACCCGGATGGGTGCATTGCCGTTCTAACTCTTTTTACTTCGCCTGGCGTTTCTGGTACTCGCTGGCGGCTTTCACAAAGCCGGCAAACAGCGGGTGTCCATCACGCGGCGTCGAAGTAAACTCCGGGTGGAACTGGCAGGCCACAAACCACGGATGGTTCGGCACTTCGATGATCTCGACCAACTGATCATCCCCGGAACGGCCCGCAACGCGCAGACCGGCAGCTTCAATCGGTTTCAACAACATGTTGTTGACTTCGTAGCGGTGACGATGGCGCTCGGTGATGGTCGGCTCGCCGTACAGCTGGCGTACCAGAGAATCCTCATCCAGCTGGCACTGCTGCGCGCCCAGGCGCATGGTGCCGCCCAGATCGCTCTTCTCGGAGCGGACTTCAACGTTGCCATCTTCGTCACGCCATTCGGTAATCAGGGCCACAACCGGGTATTTACAGTCTGGCACAAATTCCGTCGAGTTGGCGTTTTCCATACCCGCTACATTGCGCGCGAATTCAATCAGCGCAACCTGCATACCCAGGCAAATGCCCAGATAAGGAATATTGTTCTCACGCGCATAGCGCGCGGTGGCGATCTTACCTTCCACACCGCGGTAGCCGAAGCCGCCCGGGATAAGGATAGCATCTAAATCCTTGAGGATTTCGACGCCGCGCGTTTCCACATCCTGCGAATCGATCAGCTTGATGTTGACGGTAACGCGGTTTTTCAGACCACCGTGTTTCAGCGCTTCAATCACCGACTTGTAGGCGTCCGGCAGTTCAATGTACTTACCGACCATGCCGATGGTGACTTCGCCTGCCGGATTGGCTTCTTCATAGATTACCTGTTCCCATTCGGCCAGGTTTGCTTCCGGACAAGTTAAGCTGAATCGTTTACAAATATAATCGTCCAGCCCCTGAGATTTCAACAGGCCTGGAATTTTATAAATGGAATCGACGTCTTTCAGAGAAATAACAGCCTTTTCCGGAACGTTACAGAACAAAGCAATTTTCGCCCGTTCGTTGGCCGGAACCGCGCGATCGGAGCGGCAAATCAGGATGTCAGGCTGAATACCGATGGAGAGCAGCTCTTTCACGGAGTGCTGAGTCGGTTTGGTTTTGACTTCACCGGCGGCGGCCATGTACGGCACTAAAGTCAGGTGCATAAACAGGGTATGCTCGCGGCCGATCTCTACCGCCATCTGACGAATAGCTTCGAGGAACGGCAGGGATTCGATATCGCCTACGGTACCGCCGATTTCCACCAGCACCACGTCATGGCCTTCGCCGCCAGCCAGTACGCGCTCTTTAATGGCGTTGGTGATGTGCGGAATAACCTGTACGGTTGCGCCCAGATAGTCGCCACGGCGCTCTTTACGCAGCACGTCGGAGTAGATTCGACCGGTGGTGAAGTTGTTACGACGAGTCATCTTGGTGCGGATGAAACGCTCGTAGTGGCCCAGGTCCAGATCGGTTTCTGCGCCGTCTTCAGTAACGAACACTTCCCCATGCTGGATTGGGCTCATGGTGCCCGGATCGACGTTGATATACGGATCCAGTTTCATGATGGTCACGTTGAGACCACGGGCTTCAAGAATGGCTGCCAGGGAGGCTGCGGCAATGCCTTTACCCAGAGAGGATACGACCCCGCCGGTCACAAAAATATAGTTCGTTGTCATGCTGAACCTGAGAAGTTAGGGTAAAACGATGGAATAACCAGGACGGGAAAGTAGTATACCCGAACATGCGTGACGCCACAAACTTTCATTCTTCCCCTCCCCTTCGTTCTTCAAGTTGCACCTGTGTTGCGACCCGAACAACTCGAAGAGGCAGGCTACATGGTGTTTCAACGACATAACGGAAAGAGAAAATAGACGCTTTTGGCGAAATGTTTTTGACGTAAATCAAGCGCTTGTTATTTATAAAATCACACAAATCGCGCTTGATCACGAAAACTCGTTAGAGATCAGTTTCCTGGCGTTTTACCTGTTGCCATACTTCTTCCATGGTATCGAGGTCGACGCCGGTCATTTCCAGGCCGCGGGCGGCGACAATGCGCTCGACTTCGCGAAAGCGCCGCTCGAATTTGCGGTTCGCTTTTTGCAGCGCCACCTCGGCTTTGACCCCTAAATGGCGGGATAAATTCACCGTGGCGAACAGCAGATCGCCCACTTCCTCTTCCAGTTTCGCTTCATCCACCACCGCCTGCTGCGCTTCATGCATCACTTCATCAATTTCTTCATGCACTTTGTCGAGCACCGGGCCCAGCGAGGTCCAGTCAAAACCGACCGCCGAGCAGCGACGCTGGATTTTATGCGCGCGCATCAGCGCCGGCAGGCTATGCGGAATGTCGTCCAGCGCCGAGTGCTGGGCTTTTTCCGCCCGCTCCGCGCTTTTGATCTGCTCCCAGCGGGCCAGGACTTCGCTGCTGTTTCCCGCGGTGGCATCAGCGAAAATATGGGGATGGCGGCGCTCCAGCTTGTCGCTGATGGCGGCGCAGATATCGTCAAAGTTAAAACGTCCCTCTTCCTGCGCCATCTGCGCATAGAACACCACCTGGAACAGCAGATCGCCCAGCTCACCGCGCAGGTCGTCAAAATCCTCTCGCGAAATAGCGTCCAGCACTTCATAGGTTTCTTCGAGGGTATAGGGAGCGATGGTGGCAAAGGTCTGCTCTTTATCCCACGGGCAGCCGTTTTCCGGGTCGCGCAGGCGGCGCATGATGCCGAGCAAGCGGTCAATTTGAGTCATGTGACAATCCTGGAAATTCAAAAAAAAAGTCGGCTGGATAAGGCCTTTCGACCTTATCCGACGTTGCGAAATTGCCGGATGGCGGCTTCGCCTTATCCGGCCTGGAGACGAATTAACCGCCGTGCAGACGACGCGCGTCGATCACATCGGGCACCTGGTTCAGCTTACCGAGCACCCGGCCCAGCACCTGCAGGTTGTAAATCTCGATGGTCATATCGATGGTGGCCAGCTGCTGACGGGTATCGCTGCGGCTGGCAACGCCCAGCACGTTCACCTTCTCATTGGCGAGGATGGTGGTGATATCGCGCAGTAACCCGCTGCGATCGTTCGCCTCCACCCTGACCACCAGCGAATATCCCGCCGAGTAGCTTTCGCCCCATACCGCATCGACGATGCGCTCCGGGGCATGCGACTGCAGTTCAGCGAGCTGATCGCAGTCGGCGCGATGCACGGAAATCCCGCGCCCTTGAGTGATAAAGCCGACGATCTCATCGCCCGGGATCGGCTGGCAGCAGCGGGCAATATGGTGCATCAGATTGCCAACCCCTTCCACCACCACCCGGCCATTATCCTTGGTGCGGTTCTGCGGAGCATAGGTTTTCTGCTGCAGCTGCTTCAGCGCTGCCGCATCCTGCTCGGCGGCGCTCGGTTTATTGAACTGCGCCTGCAGGAAGTTGACCATCTGGTTGAGACGGATATCGCCGCCGCCGATGGCCGCCAGCAGTTCATCGAGCTCGTTGAAATTGTAGCGCGGCAGCAGGTGCTTTTCCGCATCCTTCAGGCTGATGCCCAGATGCTCCAGCTCGTCATCAAGGATCTGCCGGCCGGCAAGAATGTTTTTGTCGCGATCCTGCTTACGGAACCAGGCGTGAATTTTGGAGCGTCCGCGGCTGGTGGTAACGTAGCCGAGGTTAGGGTTGAGCCAGTCGCGGCTCGGGTTCGGCTGCTTCTGGGTAATAATTTCGATCTGATCGCCCATCTGCAGCTGATAGGTAAACGGCACGATGCGGCCGCCGATTTTAGCGCCGATGCAGCGATGACCGACGTCGCTGTGGATATGGTAGGCAAAATCGAGCGGCGTCGACCCCGCCGGCAGGTCCACCACGTCGCCTTTCGGCGTAAAGACATACACCCGGTCGTCAAAGACCTGGCTGCGCACTTCGTCGAGCATTTCGCCGGAGTCGGCCATCTCTTCCTGCCAGGCAATCAGCTTGCGCAGCCAGGCGATACGGTCCTCATAGCCGCGACCGCCGCTGGTACCCGCTCCCGCGCCCTCTTTGTACTTCCAGTGCGCGGCCACGCCCAGCTCGGCGTCTTCATGCATCTGCCGGGTGCGGATTTGAATCTCCACCGTCTTGCCGCTCGGCCCCAGCACCACGGTGTGGATAGACTGGTAGCCGTTGGGTTTCGGGTTGGCCACGTAATCATCGAACTCATCCGGCAGATGACGGTAGTGAGTATGAACGATCCCCAGCGCGGCATAACAATCCTGCAACCGCTCGGCCACGATGCGCACCGCGCGAACGTCAAACAGCTCGTCAAAGGCGAGGTGTTTTTTCTGCATTTTGCGCCAGATGCTGTAGATATGCTTCGGCCGACCATAGACCTCGGCCTTGACCCCTTCGGCTTTCATTTCTGCCCGCAGGTGGCCGACGAACTCGTCGATATAATGCTCGCGGTCGATACGGCGTTCGTGGAGCAGTTTGGCAATACGCTTGTACTCTGCCGGGTGCAGGTAGCGGAAGCAGTAATCTTCCAGCTCCCACTTCAGCTGGCCGATACCTAAGCGGTTCGCCAGGGGAGCATAGATATTGGTGCACTCTTTCGCCGCCAGCACGCGCTCATCTTCCGGCGCGTCCTTGACCTCGCGCAGATGCGCGATACGTTCGGCAAGCTTGATCACCACGCAGCGGAAATCGTCCACCATCGCCAGCAGCATGCGGCGAATGTTATCCACCTGCTCGGAAGATACTGAGTCGGTATGAGTAGCTTTCAGCTGACGGATGGCGGCCATGTCCCGTACCCCGTGAATCAGGGTCACGACCGATTTACCCACGCTCTCCTGCATAACCGCTTCGCTGACGACTTCGCTGTCGGCCAGCGGGAACAGCAGCGCCGCGCGCAGGGTATCGATATCCATACTTAGGGTGGAGAGGATCTCCACCATTTCGACGCCCCGCCACAGCAGCAGGTCCGCCAGCGGGTGTCCTTGCGTTTTTTCGCGACAATAATCCCAGGTTTCGGCTAAGCGCTCACACGACTGCTGGCTGGAAATCCCCAGACTCGCGATCCATTTCTTCGGGTCAAATTCACCAGCTTTATTAAGATGTGCACTTCTTACCGCAACCATTGTCCTCTCCTTAAGGGACCGGCCTGCCGAAGTCGGCAAGCCTCAACTTTCTACATGTCATCCTGCAGGTCGCGTCAGCATTGATGGCCGGGGCGGCTCTTCTGCGACGTTGTGAATGACCTTATGTAAGCCTGCGCTCAAACAACACCATTGATTCCAGATGACCGGTATGCGGGAACATATCCAGCATCGCCAGGCGTTGAATCTGATATCCAGCCTGCAACAGGGTTTCGCTGTCTCGCGCCAGCGTCGCCGGGTTGCAGGAAACATACACCACCCGCCGCGGCGCCAGTTTTATAATATGCGGCATCACGCCCGGCGCGCCGGCGCGGGCCGGGTCCAACAGCACTTTATCAAAGCCGTGCTTCGCCCAGGCCTGGCGGGTGACATCCTCTTCCAGATTTTCATGGAAGAAGGTGACATTGGATAAACCATTGAGGGCGGCATTTTCCCGCCCCTTCTCCACCAGCGCCGGCACCCCTTCCACCCCGGCCACGTGGGCGGCGCGAGTCGCCAGCGGCAGGGTAAAATTGCCCATCCCGCAGAACAGATCCAGCACCCGGTCTTCGGGCTGCAGATCCAGCCACGCCAGCGCGGTACGCACCATCTGCTGATTCACGCCGTCGTTGACCTGGATAAAATCCCGCGGACTGAACACTAAGCGTAGTCCGTCTGAGGTATACCATGGCGCTTCGCCGTGAATATGTTCCAGTATCTCGCTTTGCGGCGCGAGGTACAGGGAAAGACCGTGAGTTTGCGAAAAACGTTCCAGTTTTTCCCTGTCAGCGGCCGGCAGCGCAGCGGTATGGCGCAGCACCATTAGTGGGCCGTTGTCCGCCAGCACCAGCTCGACATGGCCAAGGCAGCGTAATGCGCTCAGCGCGCTTAAGCACTCGCGCACGGCGGGCAGCAGCGCCTCAAGTTGGGGCACCAAAACAGGGCACTGCACCACATCGACGATCGCTTTGTCGCTGGCCTGACGAAAACCCATCTGCAATTGTTGGGTCTTTGGCTGATAATTCAAGCTTAAGCGCGCGCGACGGCGATAGCCCCACGGCTCGCCGGCGATGATCTCATCCACCTCGCGCTTCATCAGGCGCGCCAGCGCGGCGCGTTTACTTTGCTGCTGAAGCGTGATGCTGGCATGCTGCTGTTGGCAACCGCCGCAAACGCCAAAATGGGGGCAGCGCGGCGCCTGGCGCTGCGGGCTGTCGGTCAGACGGCGTTTTACCTGAGCGCGGGCGTACTGCTTTTTGTCTTCCACCAGCACCACCTCAGCCTGCTCCTGCGGCAGCACGCCGCCGACGAACAGCGCTTTCCCCTGGTGGCGGGCCACGCCCTGGCCAAAGGGATCGAGGTCGTTGACTGTAACGGTTATGATCTGGCGCGTCGTCACACGCCGTTTTGCAGAGTAGAATTGCGCCATCGTAGAGAGTTGTCTCAATCAAATAAAACGAGCTCGTTCAGAGCGGCAGCGCCGCGAAGCGCACCGACGCGCACCGAACGATGATGTCTATATTCTCCCATAATGGAACCGCATGACCAACTACAGCCTGCGTGCTCGCATGATGATTCTGATTCTGGCGCCAACCGTCCTGATAGGGCTGTTGCTCAGTGTTTTCTTTGTCGCTCACCGTTATAACGACCTGCAACGTCAGCTGGAGGACGCCGGCACCAGCATTATTGAGCCGCTGGCGGTCTCCAGCGAATATGGCATGAATCTGCAAAACCGCGAATCCATCGGCCAGTTGATCAGCGTTCTGCATCGTCGCCACTCGGAGATCGTGCGGGCCATCTCGGTGTACGATTCGCATAACCGCCTGTTTGTCACCTCCAATTACCAGCTCAACCCCAGCGACCTGCAGATCCCAAAAGGCGAGGCGTTTCCCCGTCGTCTCAGCGTCATCCGCGACGGCGACATGATGATCCTGCGCACGCCGATCGTCTCGGAAAGTTATTCGCCGGATGAATTCCCCGAATCCGATGCCAAAATGCCGGGCAATATGCTGGGCTACGTCGCGCTGGAGCTGGATCTGAAATCGGTCCGCCTGCAGCAGTACAAAGAGATTTTCATCTCCAGCGTGATGATGCTGTTCTGCATCGGCATTGCGCTGATCTTCGGCTGGCGCCTGATGCGCGACGTCACCGGCCCTATCCGCAATATGGTCAATACCGTCGACCGCATCCGCCGTGGGCAGCTGGACAGTCGGGTCGAGGGCTTTATGCTCGGCGAGCTGGATATGCTGAAAAACGGCATCAACTCGATGGCCATGTCGCTGGCGGCGTACCATGAGGAGATGCAGCACAACGTCGACCAGGCCACCTCCGATCTGCGGGAAACCCTTGAGCAGATGGAGATTCAGAACGTCGAACTGGACCTGGCGAAAAAGCGCGCCCAGGAGGCGGCGCGCATTAAGTCTGAATTCCTGGCCAATATGTCCCACGAACTGCGCACCCCGCTCAATGGGGTGATCGGCTTTACCCGCCTGACGCTGAAAACCGATCTCAACGCCACGCAGCGCGACCACCTGACCACCATCGAACGCTCGGCCAATAATCTGCTGGCGATCATCAATGATGTGCTCGACTTTTCCAAGCTGGAAGCCGGGAAGCTGATCCTGGAGAGCATTCCGTTCCTGCTGCGCACCTCGCTTGATGAGGTGGTCACCCTGCTGGCGCATTCCGCGCATGATAAGGGGCTGGAGCTGACGCTGAACATTAAGAACAACGTGCCGGATAACGTCATCGGCGACCCGCTGCGTCTGCAGCAGATTGTGACCAACCTCGTGGGCAACGCCATCAAATTTACCGAGCACGGTAATATCGACGTGCTGGTGGAGCAGCGGGCCATCAGTAATTCGCGGGTGCAGATCGAAATTCAGATCCACGATACCGGCATCGGCATCCCCGAGCGCGATCAGTCCCGGCTGTTCCAGGCCTTCCGTCAGGCCGATGCCAGTATTTCACGCCGCCACGGCGGCACCGGGCTCGGGCTGGTGATCACCCAGCGTCTGGTCAAGGAGATGGGCGGCGATATCTCGTTTCACAGTCAGCCGAACCGCGGCTCCACCTTCTGGTTCCATATCAACCTCGATCTCAACCCGAACGCCATCCCGGATATGCTGAATACCGACGGGCTGGCGGGCAAGCGTCTGGCCTATGTGGAAGCCAACGCGACGGCGGCGCAGTGCACGCTGGAGATGCTGGCCGCCACGCCGCTGGAGGTGATCTACAGCCCCACCTTCTCCTCGCTGGCGGAAGCCCAGTACGACATTCTGCTGGTCGGTATCCCGGTCTCAATGCGCGATTTGTCACCGCACCGGGAAAAATTAGCCAAAGCCTGCGCGATGTCAGACAACGTACTGCTGGCTCTGCCGTGTCATGCCCAGGTTAGCGCCGAAGCCCTGAAACGCGATGGCGTCGCCGCCTGCCTGTTGAAACCGCTCACCACCACCCGTTTACTGCCAGCGCTGGTGGCCACCAATCATGCGACAGCCTCCGCGCCGTTGACGCAGGCCGACAGCCATAAGCTGCCGATGACCGTGATGGCCGTCGACGACAACCCGGCAAACCTGAAGCTCATTGGCGCCCTGCTGGATGACCTTGTGCAGCAGGTGATCCTCTGCGACAGCGGCCAGCAGGCGGTGGACAAGGCCAAGCAACTGCAGATGGATCTGATCCTGATGGATATTCAGATGCCGGATATGGACGGCATCCGCGCTTGTGAGCTTATCCATCATCTGCCGCATCACCAGCTAACGCCGGTTATCGCCGTCACCGCACACGCCCTGGAGGGCCAGCGCGAGAAGCTCCTGAGCGCCGGCATGAACGACTATCTGGCGAAGCCGATCGAAGAAGAGAAACTGCACGCCCTGCTGCTGCGCTATCAGCCCGGAGTACACAGCATCGCCCCAGCGGCGATACCGCCCACAGAGCCGGTCATCGACCATAACCAGACGCTCGACTGGCAGCTGGCGCTGCGCCAGGCGGCGATGAAGCCAGATCTGGCGAGGGAGATGCTGCAGATGCTGATCGCTTTTATGCCGGAGGTACGTAACAAAGTGGAAGAGCAACTGGTTGGCGAGCAGCCGGAAGGGCTGGTAGATCTGATCCACAAACTGCATGGCAGCTGCAGCTACAGCGGCGTGCCGCGGCTGAAAAAGCTGTGCCACACCCTGGAGAGCCAGCTGCGCGCAGGCACCGCCGCCGAGGATCTGGAGCCGGAGCTGCTTGAGCTGTTAGATGAGATGGACAATGTGGCGCGCGAAGCGTGCCGGATGGGAGTGTAAACCCCGGATAGCGGCGCTATGCGCCTCATCCGGGCTACGCCCTACGGTCCGGTATTCGGTTGGTAGCCCCGGTAAGCGTAAGCGCCACCGGGGATGGTTCCCGGATCGCGGTGCTACGCACCTTATCCGGGCTACAAATACCACTGCGCCAGCCGGGATCCCTCAATTACAGCTTACCGCCCATCTGCAAAACCGCGGCGACGTTTCGCGCCGTCATCCGCAGATTGGCGGCGGCATTGGCCAGCGCTTCATCCAGAGTGCAGATGGTGTACAACACGCTGAATACCGCATCCAGCCCGTGCTGATGCACGACGCCGACATCGGCGGTCAGGCTGCCGGCAATCCCGATCACCGGTACGTTAAATCGCTTCGCCACCCGGGCCACCCCCACCGGCACCTTACCGTGGATAGTCTGACTGTCGATACGCCCTTCGCCGGTGATCACTAAATCAGCATCCGCCACCCGCTCCGCCAGCTGCAGCGCATCGGTGACAATCTCAATGCCCGGGCGCAGCTGAGCGCCGCAAAACGCATACAGCGCCGCGCCCATCCCGCCCGCCGCGCCGCCGCCTTCCAGGCTCAGCACGTCGCAATCTAAATCACGGGCGATGATCCGGGCATAGTGCCGCAGGCCGCCGTCAAGCCGGTCAATCATCTGCGCCGTCGCCCCTTTTTGCGGGCCGAATACCGCGCTGGCGCCCTGCGGGCCGGTCAACGGGTTGGTAACGTCGCAGGCCACTTCAATCCGACAATCTGCCAGCCGTGGATCCAGCTCGCTAAGATCGATGCGCGCCAGCGTCTCCAGCGCACCGCCCCCTGGCGCGATCTGCTGACCGTCGGCGGTCAGCAGTTTCGCCCCCAGCGCCTGCGCCATGCCGGCGCCGCCGTCATTGGTCGCGCTGCCGCCAATGCCAATAATGATCTGCCGCACACCAGCGTCCAGCGCATGGCGGATGAGCTCCCCGGTGCCCCAGGAGGTGGTCAGCAGCGGGTTACGCTGCGCCGGGGGAACGCTTTCCAGCCCGCTGGCCGCCGCCATTTCGATAAAGGCGCACTGGCGATCGCCGGACAGCCCATAAAATGCCTCTACCGGCTCCCCCAGCGGCCCGGTCACCGTCAGCGGAACCTGATGCCCGCCGGTCGCCGCCACCATGGCTTCCACCGTCCCTTCCCCGCCGTCGGCAACCGGCAGCCTGACATATTCCGCGTCAGGATAAATCTCGCGAAAGCCTTGCTCTATCGCACTGGCTACTTCCAGCGCGCTCAGGCTCTCCTTCCAGGAATCCGGTGCGATCACTATTTTCATCTGCAGTCCTTACTCTGAGCTAACCCTTGTGGCTATCGCGCAATGCCGGCCCCCGCAGAGGCCGGCGGCCTTTTAGCGCACCATGCATGGACGCTTGTTGTCAAAGGTCCAGCCCGGGATCAGGTACTGCATCGCCATCGCATCATCGCGGGCGCCAAGACCATGTTTCTTATATAGCTCATTTGCCTGCATTACGCGGTCCATATCCAGCTCAACCCCCAGACCCGGCGTGCTCGGCACCTGCACCATTCCGCCTTTAATTTCAAACGGTTGTTTGGTCAGACGCTGATTGCCCTCCTGCCAGATCCAGTGGGTATCGATAGCGGTGATCTTGCCCGGCGCCGCAGCCGCAACGTGGGTGAACATCGCCAGCGACACGTCGAAGTGGTTATTAGAGTGCGAACCCCAGGTCAGGCCAAACTCATGGCACATCTGCGCCACGCGAACCGATCCCTGCATGGTCCAGAAGTGCGGGTCCGCCAGCGGGATATCCACCGACTGCAGGGAGAGCGTATGGCCCATCTGCCGCCAGTCGGTAGCGATCATATTGGTGGCGGTCGGCAGGCCCGTCGCGCGACGGAACTCCGCCATCACTTCGCGGCCGGAGAAGCCCTGCTCAGCGCCGCACGGATCCTCCGCATAGGCCAGCACTCCCTTCAGCTGCTTGCCAATCTGAATGGCTTCTTCAAGCAGCCAGGCGCCGTTCGGATCGAGGGTCACGCGGGCATTCGGGAAGCGCTTCGCCAGGGCGCCGATCGCTTCGGCCTCTTCAAAACCGGCCAGCACGCCGCCCTTCAGCTTAAAGTCGTTGAAGCCATATTTTTCATACGCCGCTTCCGCGAGGCGGACCACCGCATCCGGCGTCATCGCCTCTTCATGGCGCAGGTGATACCACTCGCATTGTTCATCCGGCTGGCTCTGATAGGCCAGCGGCGTGGCGTGGCGGTTACCGATAAAGAACAGGTAGCCCAGCATTTCAACTTCGCTGCGCTGTTGTCCATCGCCGAGCAGCGAGGCGACGTTGACCCCAAGGTGCTGGCCCAGCAGGTCCAGCAGCGCCGCTTCGATTCCGGTCACCACGTGGATGGTGGTGCGCAGGTCAAAGGTCTGCAGGCCGCGGCCGCCGGCGTCACGGTCGGCGAACTGATTGCGCACCGCACCGAGCACGTTTTTATACTCGCCCAGCGTTTTGCCCACCACCAGCGGAATGGCATCCTCCAGAGTCTGGCGAATTTTTTCGCCCCCCGGAATTTCACCGACGCCGGTATGGCCGGCGTTATCTTTGATAATCACGATATTGCGGGTGAAGTACGGAGCGTGGGCCCCGCTCAGATTCATCAGCATACTGTCATGGCCGGCAACCGGGATCACCTGCATGGTGGTGACAACGGGCGTGGAAGAGAAAGTCGTCATAGCATCATCCTTTTGTAATTAGTGGCGGCCGAAAACGGGACGTTTGCGGTCGAATGTCCAGCCGGGGATCAGGTACTGCATCGGGCCCGCGTCGTTGCGTGCGCCGCCCGGCAGCGCTTTATAGGCCTCATGGGCTTTGCGCACCTGCTCCCAGTCAAGTTCCACGCCGAGTCCCGGCGCGTCTGGCACGGCAATCTTGCCGTTAATAATCTGCAGCGGATTTTTGGTCAGGCGCGCCTCGCCTTCCTGCCAGATCCAGTGGGTGTCGATGGCGGTGGGCTGACCCGGCGCCGCGGCGCCGACGTGGGTAAACATCGCCAGGGAAATATCAAAATGGTTGTTGGAATGGCAGCCCCAGGTCAGCCCCCATTCGTCGCACAGCTGCGCCACCCGTACCGCGCCGGAGAGCGTCCAGAAGTGCGGGTCCGCCAGGGGAATATCGACGGCGTTGAGCATCACCGCATGACCCATCTCGCGCCAGTTAGTGGCGATCATATTGGTGGCGACCGGTAGCCCGGTGGCGCGGCGGAACTCGGCCATCACCTCCCGGCCGGAAAAACCCTGCTCGGCGCCGCACGGATCTTCGGCGTAGGTCAGAACATCCTGCAGCCCTTTGCACAGGGCGATCGCCTCATCCAGCAGCCATGCGCCGTTAGGATCGACGGTGATGCGCGCGTCCGGAAAGCGCTTTTTCAGCGCCCGGGCGGTGTCAATTTCCTGCTCGCCGGGCAGCACGCCGCCCTTCAGCTTAAAATCTTTGAAACCGTAGCGATCCTGAGCGGCTTCCGCCAGGCGCACCACCGCTTCGCTGCTCAACGCCTGCTGGTGGCGCAGGCGATACCATTCGTGATCGCCCGGCGTATGGTCCAGATAACCAAGGTCGGTTTTCTGCCGATCGCCGATATAGAACAGGTAGCCCAGCACGGTGACGGCATCACGCTGCTTGCCCGGCCCCAGCAGCTCGCAGACCGGCACATTGAGCACCTTGCCGAGCAGATCGAGCAGCGCGGCCTCCAGCGCCGCTACCGCGTTGACTTTCAGTTCAAAGGTCCACGCCCCTTTGCCAAAGGTGTCGAAATCCGCCGCCTGATTGCCTTTGTGTACCTGCTGCACCACGCGATTCAGCCTGGCGACCTCCTGACCTACCACCTGCGGGATCGCCGCCAGCAGCGTCTGGTAGATAACCTCACCGCCAGGGGCTTCGCCCACGCCGGTGTTGCCGGCGTTATCGGTCAACACCACGATATTGCGGGTAAACCAGGCGTTATGTGCCCCACCGATGTTCAGCAGCATGCTGTCGTGTCCGGCCACCGGAATGACCTTCATCTCTGTAATAATCGGGCTGGATTGGGTAGTCATGATTAACGTCCCGCTACAGGTTTCAGTTCAATACGTTTGATGTCGCCCACCAGCACCAGGTAGCTCAGCACTGCCACCAGGGCATGGATGCCGACGTAAACCAGCGCCCCGTTGAACGAGCCGGTGGTGCCGACGATATAGCCGATAGCGATCGGAGTGACGATACCGGAGATATTGCCGAACATGTTGAACAGGCCGCCGGAAAGACCGCTAATCTCTTTCGGCGCGGTATCCGCCATCACCGCCCAGCCAAGCGCGCCGATCCCTTTGCCGAAGAAGGCCATCGCCATAAAGCCAATCACCATCCACTCCACGTTGACATAGTTACACATCAGCATGGTCATGGAGAGCAGCATCCCCAGTACTATCGGCGTTTTGCGGGCAATGTTCAGCGAGCCGGTGCGGCGCATTAACCAGTCAGAGATCACCCCGCCCAGCACCCCGCCGACGAACCCGCACACCGCCGGAACGGAGGCGACAAACCCCGCTTTGAGGATCGACATGCCGCGCGCCTGCACCAGGTAAACCGGGAACCAGGTAATAAAGAAATAGGTCAGGGCGTTAATGCAGTACTGACCGATATAGATGCCGATCATCATCCGCGATCCGATCAGCTGCTTGATTTGGCCCATTTTGACGCTGAACGGCACCTTCTGCGCGCTGCTCTTTTGATCCATGTTGATCAGGGCGCCGCCTTCGGCGATATATTCCAGTTCCTTCTTGTTTACTCCCGGATGGTTGTTCGGATCGTGGATCACTTTCAGCCAGACAAAGCTAATCACAATCCCCAGGCCGCCCATAAAGAAGAAGACGTGCGACCAGCCCACCTCATGCGTCAGCCAGCCCATGATCGGCGCGAAGATAACGGTGGCAAAGTACTGAGCGGAGTTGAAGATCGCCACCGCCGTGCCGCGCTCCTGCGCCGGGAACCAGGCGGCCACGATACGGCTGTTACCCGGGAACGACGGCGATTCGGCCAGGCCAACGAGGAAACGCAGGGTAAACAGCGCGACGATAATGCCAAAGCCGCTGAAGATGTCGACGAAGCCCTGCAGCAGGGTAAACATCGACCAGATGAAGATCGACCAGAAATAGACGCGCTTCGAACCGAAGCGGTCGAGCAGCCAGCCGCCCGGGATCTGGCCGATGACATAAGCCCATGAGAACGCGGAGAAGACATACCCCATCCCCACCGGATCCAGGCCGATATCTTTGGCCATTTCCGAACCGGCGATCGACAGCGTCGCCCGGTCGCCATAGTTAAAAGAGGTGACGATAAACAGCATCACCACTATCCAGTAGCGGGCATTGGTGCGCTTTTCAGCCGCCGTCGCCGCCTGACTTAATGAACTCATTGTTGTACTCCTGAATCATAGCGTTTAGCTACGTTCATTCTGAACAGCACAACCTGTAGGGTAATCAGAATGACGTGGTCGTGTTTTGATAGTT
The DNA here is from genome assembly GCF_049472055.1 of Klebsiella pneumoniae complex sp. WS1778. Classification (NCBI taxonomy): domain Bacteria; kingdom Pseudomonadati; phylum Pseudomonadota; class Gammaproteobacteria; order Enterobacterales; family Enterobacteriaceae; genus Klebsiella; species Klebsiella pneumoniae complex sp. WS1778. The sequence continues at coordinate 541,981 of NZ_JBKGTJ010000003.1, read as the reverse complement.
GTCGTTATATCTGGCACTGCATTTGTCACTGGCTGGAGCAGTATATGAAGAGGCACACCGCGGCTCACCGTGCATCTACACAGCTTTTATGCCGCTATTGCAGGTGGTTTATGGCGTATGCCTGAAAGAATGGGGGGAAGTTCACGGAAATGAAAAACCAGCGCCGCGGGTGGTCAAAAGGGCAGCAAAAAGAGCCGGAGTGTGAAATACCTCTCTTGACGCGGTGAAACTGGCTAGCTTAACCCATGATATTGCTAAGGATATTGTGCATTTGCCTGAAGGCGTGCGGCCCGAAAAGGGCTACACTTTTGCTGTCCGCGTATCTGGCCGCGACAGCTTGAAAGGGCGCCCTCTGCGTAGGGAGAGGGCAGCGCTTTTATTCTAGCAGGGTAGCCCACTGCTCAACCCATGGATTAGAGACGCTCTCCGGCTCCGGATCTTCGCTGGCGTCAATCTTCAGCATCTCGCCGATGCGCTTCGCGCCCTGCTCCTGCAGTAGCTGATCGAACTTCAGGCCGCCGCCGCAAAAGTTGGCGTAGGTGCTGTCGCCCAGCGCGATAATGCCGTAGCGCAGGTGAGGTTGATACATATCTTTGATGCCCTCATACAGCGGGACGATGCTGTCCGGCAGATCGCCCTGCCCGGTGGTGGAGGTGACCACCAGCACATACTTCCCCGTATAGGATTCCCAGTCGTTGACCTGCGGATCCTCATACACGGTAGCCTTGTGTCCCAGTCCGCTGAGGATCGCTTCTGCTTCTTCCGCAACCAGCAGCGAGTTGCCGTACATGGTGCCGACAAAAATTCCGACTTCCGCCATGCTATTATCTCCCAGGATTGTCCTTATTCTCTTCATCCTGACCGCAGTCGTCGGCAAACTCAACCCTTTCATTTAGCGGGAGAAGCCCGCGCCAGCCAAACTGCGACAGCGCACGCATCCAGACGTCGTCAAAACCGGCGCGCAGGGTCAGCGGCTCACCGGTAAAGGGATGAGTTAACGACAGTTCGCTGGCGTGCAGCATCAGGCGGTGGCAGCCGAAATGCTCCGCGGCGCTGCGGTTTTGCCGCAGATCGCCGTGCTTGCTGTCGCCGAGGATCGGATGACGCAGGTGGGCCAGATGGCGGCGCAGCTGGTGCTTGCGGCCGGTTTTCGGCTCCAGTTCCACAAGCCCGTAGCGCGTGGTGGGATAACGCCCGGTAGCGACCGGCATCTCTACCGTCGCCAGACCACGATAATGGGTCACCGCCGGCTGCGGGCCTTTATCTTCGCGGGCGAACTTATCGGCGATTTTATCCAGCTCTTCCACCAGCGGATAATCGAGCAGCGCCTCTTCCATCAGCCAGCCGCGGACGATCGCATGGTAGCGCTTCTGGATCTGATGCTGCTCGAACTGCTGCGCCAGCAGCCGACCCGCCTCGCTTGACAGTCCCATGAGCAGGACGCCGGAGGTGGGCCGGTCGAGGCGATGGGCAGTAAAAACGTGCTGACCGATCTGGTCGCGCACGGTCTGCATCACCACCACTTTCTCATCGCGATCGAGCCAGCTGCGGTGCACCAGCCAGCCCGACGGTTTGTTGACCGCCACCAGCCAGTCGTCCTGGTAGATTATCTCCAGCATCAGGCCTGCTCACCGGCAAACAGCGCGTCCAGCAGCAGCAGCTCCGCCAGCATGGATTCGCGAACCGGGTGGGCTTGATCCAGCGCCATTTCGTAATACGGCGCAACGGCGAAATTTTGCGGCAGCGGCTGGCCGCTCTCCAGCAGCTGATGCATACGCGGGATCAGGACCCACTGCAGCCACTCCAGCGGCTCCAGGGTATCCAGGCAAAACGGCTTATCGCTGGCGAAGGCGCTGCTGTCCGGCGCCGTCTCCTGCCAGTGCTCTGTTTCGCGCAGCAGGGCTTCAATGGCGCGCAGGCGATCGCGCACGCTATCGTGAAGAGTCATGGGGGAAACCTCGATGAGTTAAAAACCGGGCGCAGGATAGCAAATCCGCAGGAGAAATAAAAAAAGGGAGCACTGTATAAACAGTGCTCCCGGTTCGTTTTGCAGCATTCCCGCTACATTGGTGCTCCCTGCTCGTCCTTGAAAACTTTTCCTGAGGTCTCCTGACCATGTTCATCCATAAACTCGTGCATCCTGCTTTCACACCACCCCGATGTGAAATGACTTATCCTTAAGTTTGTCCCGATCTTCCTGATCCACCGTTCATCCTGAGCGGCTCTCATTCTCCATCCTGGAGGTGTCCATTACGCGATCCTGCGTTATCCTTGCTTCATCCTGAAGCCTGTCCTTGCAACGCCATCCTGGCGGGTCCTGCAGAAGCGCCATCATCCTGATGTTCGCTTCATTTCGCGACTTCCTGTCGACAGACATAGGATCACTGATTCTGCCTCTTCTTACAACCCTTCTTGAGACAATCTCTTAAGATTAGTCCCCACTCAAAAGGACGAAAAAATTAAGATCTAATTTAATACCAATAACTTAACAAAAAAAGATTGGATTAAATTTGCCTTAAATGATGATGATCTCTTACAGGTTTTGTAAGAGATCTCTCACAAATGACCAGGCAGACTGGATTACAGCACCGGCTCAAGCTGGTTGAGGAAACCCGCAAGCGAGGGGGAAAGGGTGAGGCGTTTGGCGGTGCCGAGGGTCTCTTTGACGACTTCACCGCTGAGATTACAGACGGAAATGACATCCAGTTCACTCTCGAGGGTAGCGATGAACAGCGTCGGCGCCAGCTTCAGCCGCTTCTGCACCACCAGGTGCCCGATGAGGTTTTCCTGCACCCGCTGGAAATCCTCTTCACTCCAGGTCTGCAGCAGCGTTAGCGTTTCGCCGGCGAACCGGCCGGTCATATCGCCGGCAAACTGAGTGGTATAATAAGAATGAAGCGGCTGTTGTACCACAATATCCAGGGCGCGTTCAACCGCACTGATATTTTGCGCCAGCGAAAACGGCTGCGGCTGCCAGAAAACGGCCTCGTCCTGGGTGTCGACGACGCAAGGCGACGGAACGCCGTAAAGCTCTTCACTGCGCGGCAGGCTGTGGCGCTGCTGCTGCCAGGCGGCGCAATAACGTTGGGTAAAAGCATGCAGCGCTTCTGCGGTCTGATGGTCCACCGGTTTCTCTCTTCACGTTAGACAGGATACACTGGGGTAATAGTGTACCCGCTTTACTATGGTGAAACATGTCTTCTTACGATAATCATCAGGCGCTGGCCGGCCTGACGCTCGGTAAATCAACCGATTACCGCGATACCTATGACGCCTCGCTGCTGCAGGGCGTTCCGCGCAGCCTTAACCGCGACCCGCTTGGCCTGCATGCCGACAACCTGCCGTTTCACGGCGCCGATATCTGGACGCTCTACGAACTCTCCTGGCTGAACGGCAAAGGCCTGCCGCAGGTGGCCGTCGGCCACGTCGAACTGCCCGACACCACCGTCAATCTGGTGGAATCAAAAAGCTTTAAGCTCTATCTCAACAGCTTCAACCAGACGCGTTTCGCCAGCTGGCAGGAGGTTGAAGAGACGCTAACCCGCGATCTGAGCGTCTGCGCGCAGGGCGAGGTCAAGGTGTCGCTGTATCGGCTGGATGAACTGGAAGGCCAGCCGATTGCCCACCTGCACGGCGCCTGCATCGACGATCAGGATATCGAGATCGATAACTATCAGTTCAGCGCCGACTACCTGCAGGGCGCCGCCAGCGGCAAAATCGTGGAAGAGACGCTGGTCAGCCATCTGCTGAAGTCCAACTGCCTGATCACCCACCAGCCGGACTGGGGCTCGGTGCAGATCCAGTATCGTGGGGCGAAAATCAACCGCGAGCAGCTCCTGCGCTATCTGGTTTCTTTCCGCCACCATAACGAATTCCATGAGCAGTGCGTCGAGCGCATCTTTAACGATATTCTCCGTTTCTGCCAGCCGGAATCGCTTTCCGTTTACGCCCGCTATACGCGACGCGGCGGTCTGGATATCAACCCCTGGCGCAGCAACGGCGACTTTTCCCCCGCCACTGGCCGCCTCGCCCGACAATAATAAATAATTTCACAATATGCGTGCGTTTAGGCGCGCGCAAGGTTGTGGAAACGCCGCTCGCAGGGCTATTGTAATCACAGGAAGACCATAAGCGTCCTGTAAGGAGTTCACTTGATTACACATGTTAGCCCGCTTGGTTCAATGGATATGCTGTCGCAGCTGGAAGTGGATATGCTTAAGCGCACCGCCAGCAGCGACCTGTATCAACTGTTTCGCAACTGCTCGCTTGCTGTGCTCAACTCGGGGAGCCTGACCGATAACAGCAAGGAGCTCCTGTCCCGTTTTGAAAATTTCGATATTAACGTGCTACGTCGCGAACGCGGCGTGAAGCTGGAACTGATCAACCCGCCGGAAGACGCCTTCGTTGACGGGCGCATTATTCGTTCCCTGCAGGCCAACCTGTTCGCCGTACTGCGCGACATCCTCTTCGTGTACGGCCAGATCCACAATACCGTTCGCTTCCCGAACCTCGATCTCGAAAGTTCGGTCCATATCACCAACCTGGTGTTCTCGATCCTGCGCAACGCCCGCGCGCTACACGTCGGCGAAGCGCCGAACATGATCGTCTGCTGGGGCGGCCACTCGATCAACGAAAACGAATATCTCTACGCCCGCCGCGTCGGTACGCAGCTGGGACTGCGGGAACTGAATATCTGCACCGGCTGCGGGCCTGGCGCGATGGAAGCGCCGATGAAAGGCGCCGCCGTCGGCCACGCGCAGCAGCGCTACAAAGACAGCCGCTTTATCGGCATGACCGAACCGTCCATTATCGCCGCAGAACCGCCAAACCCGCTGGTCAATGAACTGATCATCATGCCGGACATCGAAAAGCGTCTGGAGGCCTTCGTGCGCATCGCCCACGGGATCATCATCTTCCCGGGCGGCGTCGGCACCGCCGAAGAACTGCTCTACCTGCTGGGTATTCTGATGCATCCGGATAACAAAGCGCAGGTGCTGCCGCTGATCCTCACCGGACCGAAAGAGAGCGCTGACTACTTCCGCGTGCTGGACGAATTTATCACCCATACCCTGGGCGAATCCGCCCGTCGCCACTACCGGATCATCATCGACGACCCGGCGGAAGTGGCGCGGCAGATGAAAAAAGCGATGCCGCTGGTGAAAGAGAGCCGTCGCGAGACCGACGACGCCTACAGCTTCAACTGGTCGATTCGTATCTCGCCGGACCTGCAGATGCCGTTTGATCCGACCCATGAAAACATGGCCAACCTCAAACTCTCCCCGGACCAGCCGGTGGAAGTGCTGGCCGCCGACCTGCGCCGCGCCTTCTCCGGCATTGTCGCAGGTAACGTCAAAGAGGTGGGCATCCAGGCCATCGAGCAGTACGGTCCATACAAGCTGCACGGCGACCCGGAGATGATGCGCCGCATGGACGATCTGCTGCAGGGCTTCGTCGCCCAGCACCGCATGAAGCTTCCTGGCGGTACCGCCTATATTCCCTGCTACGAAATCATCGCCTGATTTCCGTCCCGCCGGGGCAGCGCCTGTTGCCCCGGCGGGCACGCTTTCTCTGACTTCCAAAACGCGCCAAAAACCTTTCTGTGACTAATCAAACACCTGAATTGTTTTTACATAGCCAATCGTTTGCGTTGGTAAAAACTGCGACAATTATCACTGCAAAAAATGGTTTTAAGCGCAAAAACGTCGACCACTTCTCTTTTTTACAGTAAATCCCTCGTTATTACGCCGCCCCGCTTTTATCTCATATGCTGCAAATGGTAGCCTGCGCGCCACAAATCGCTGGCTGATCACCAGAAACAGGCTGTTGGACTAAAAATACGCACATTGAAAGTGGATTATTGCATTTGAGATCGCGATCACTGATGCATAAACCATATAAATGTATCTTTCCGGCCCAATTATTACGGAGAAAATTTCTAAAAAAACCGTAATTAAACGAATTTCGTGTTACGCAATTGTATTTGTTCATTAGATTTTGTTGATTCCTCCAGGAGATACAGATGGAAACCACTCAAACCAGCACCATCGTTTCGGGCGAAACCCGCAGCGGATGGCGTAAAACCGACACCATGTGGATGCTGGGCCTGTACGGTACAGCGATCGGCGCGGGCGTCTTGTTCCTGCCGATCAACGCCGGCGTCGGCGGCATGATCCCCCTGATTATCATGGCGATTCTGGCCTTCCCGATGACCTTCTTCGCCCACCGCGGTATGACCCGCTTCGTGCTCTCCGGCAAAAACCCGGGCGAAGACATTACTGAAGTGGTTGAAGAACACTTCGGCGTAGGCGCAGGTAAGCTGATTACCCTGCTCTACTTCTTCGCTATCTATCCAATCCTGTTGGTCTACAGCGTGGCGATCACCAATACCGTCGAAAGCTTCATGGCGCACCAGCTGCACATGACGCCGCCGCCGCGCGCTATTCTGTCGCTGATCCTGATCGTCGGCATGATGACTATCGTGCGTTTCGGTGAGCAGATGATTGTAAAAGCGATGAGCGTGCTGGTGTTCCCGTTCGTTATCGCCCTGATGGTGCTGGCGCTGTACCTGATCCCGCAGTGGAACGGCGCGGCGCTGGAGACCCTCTCCCTTAGCGGCGCCTCCGTCACCGGCAACGGCCTGCTGATGACCCTGTGGCTGGCGATCCCGGTAATGGTCTTCTCTTTCAACCACTCGCCGATCATCTCCTCCTTCGCGGTTGCCAAGCGTGAAGAGTACGGCGAAGGCGCCGAGAAAAAATGCTCCAGCATCCTGGCTCGCGCCCACATCATGATGGTGCTGACCGTGATGTTCTTCGTCTTCAGCTGCGTCCTGAGCCTCTCTCCGGCAGACCTGGCGGCGGCGAAAGAGCAGAACATCTCGATTCTGTCTTACCTGGCGAACCACTTTAACGCGCCAATCATTGCCTGGATGGCGCCGATCATCGCGATGATCGCCATCACCAAATCCTTCCTCGGCCACTACCTTGGCGCCCGCGAAGGCTTTAATGGCATGGTGATTAAGTCCCTGCGCGGTAAAGGCAAATCGATCGAAATCAACAAACTGAACAAGCTGACCGCGCTGTTCATGCTGGTTACCACCTGGATTGTAGCGACGCTGAACCCGAGCATCCTCGGCATGATCGAGACCCTCGGCGGCCCGATTATCGCGATGATCCTGTTCCTGATGCCGATGTACGCGATTCAGAAAGTGCCGGCGATGCGTAAATACAGCGGCCACGTCAGCAACGTCTTCGTGGTGATTATGGGTCTGATTGCCATCTCCGCGATCTTCTACTCGCTGTTCAGCTAATTCAGTCAACACCTCCCCCCGCGCCGCTGAACGGCGGCGCGCTTTCCGACAGCACGGGAATACATATGATCAGCGTATTCGATATCTTTAAAATCGGCATTGGCCCTTCCAGCTCCCATACCGTTGGACCGATGAAAGCGGGCAAACAATTTACTGACGACCTGATCGCGCGCGGCCTGCTGGCCGAGGTGAGCAAAGTCGTCGTCGACGTCTACGGCTCCCTCTCCCTGACCGGTAAAGGCCACCATACCGATATCGCGATTATCATGGGGCTCGCCGGCAACCTGCCGGACACCGTCGACATTGACGCCATTCCGGGATTTATTCAGGACGTTAACACCCACGGTCGCCTGATGCTGGCCAACGGCCAGCACGAAGTGGACTTCCCGGTCGATCAGTGCATGAATTTCCATGCCGACAACCTGTCGCTGCATGAGAACGGCATGCGCATCACCGCCCTGGCCGGCGACCAGGTGCTCTACAGCCAGACGTACTACTCCATCGGCGGCGGCTTTATCGTCGATGAAGCGCACTTCGGCCAGACCACTGACGCGCCGGTGGCCGTCCCTTACCCCTATAAAAACGCCGCCGACCTGCAGCGTCACTGCCGCGAAACCGGGCTGTCGCTCTCCGGCCTGATGATGCAGAACGAACTGGCGCTACACAGTAAAGAGGCACTGGAGCAACACTTCGCCGCGGTGTGGGAAGTGATGAGCGCCGGGATTGAGCGCGGCATTACCACCGAAGGCGTCCTGCCGGGCAAACTGCGCGTTCCGCGCCGGGCCGCCGCGCTGCGCCGCATGCTGGTGAGCCAGGACACCACCAACAGCGACCCGATGGCGGTGGTCGACTGGATCAATATGTTCGCCCTCGCGGTGAACGAAGAGAACGCCGCCGGCGGCCGGGTGGTAACCGCGCCGACCAACGGCGCCTGCGGTATCGTGCCGGCAGTGCTGGCCTATTACGACAAGTTTATCCGCAAGGTGAACAGCAACTCCCTGGCCCGCTATATGCTGGTGGCCAGCGCGATTGGTTCGCTGTATAAGATGAACGCCTCGATCTCCGGCGCCGAAGTGGGTTGCCAGGGTGAAGTGGGCGTCGCCTGCTCAATGGCGGCGGCCGGTCTGGCGGAACTGCTGGGCGGTAGCCCGGGCCAGGTGTGCATCGCGGCAGAGATCGCTATGGAGCATAACCTCGGTCTGACCTGCGACCCGGTCGCCGGCCAGGTGCAGGTGCCTTGCATCGAACGCAACGCTATCGCCGCCGTGAAAGCGGTCAACGCCGCGCGAATGGCGCTGCGCCGGACCAGCGAGCCGCGCGTCTGCCTCGATAAAGTCATTGAGACCATGTACGAAACCGGCAAAGACATGAACGCCAAGTACCGGGAAACCTCCCGCGGTGGTCTGGCGATGAAGATCGTCGCCTGCGATTAACCTGCTGGCCCGCCACGCGTCGCCGCGGCGGGCCCTCTCACCCACCTTTTGTTATATCAATTAAAATTTAGTTATTTAATGGTTATAAGCGCTGTTTGTTACCTTACGCAAAACGCTAAGGAGAACAGACAATGTCCAACCGATTCCGCCCCGCCTGGCTGCTGGTCCTCGCCGCCCTTTCCGCCTCCGCGCTGGCCAAAGCGCCGGAGACCGTCAACATCGGCTATCAAAAGGCGAACATCTTCGCGCTGCTGAAATATCGCGGCACCCTGGATGAGAGCCTGAAAAAACAGGGCATTGCCGTCCGCTGGGTCGAATTCCCCGCCGGTCCGCAAATGCTGGAGGGGCTCAACGTCGGCAGTATCGATCTGGCCGCCACCGGCGATGCGCCGCCGGCCTTTGCCCAGGCGGCGCAAGCCGATCTGGTCTACCTTGCCCACTCCCCCGCTAACCCAAAAACGGAAGCGATTGTGGTCCCGGAGCAGTCGACGATCCGCAGCGTAGCCGATCTGAAGGGCAAGCGCGTGGGGCTGAACAAGGGGTCCGACGTCAACTACCTGCTGGTCGCCGCGCTGGAAAAAGCGGGCCTCAGCTATAAAGACATCACCCCGGTCTATCTGCCGCCGGCGGACGCCCGCGCCGCTTTCCAGCGCGGGGCGATTGATGCGTGGGTGATCTGGGATCCGTTCCTCGCGGAAGTGGAAACCAACGCGAAAGCGCGACAAATAAGCAACGCCGAGGGGCTGGTGCCGCACTACACCTTCTATCTCGCCAGCCGTAAGTTTGCGGATACCTACCCGGAGACGGCAAAACAGGTGGTGGATGAGCTGGGTAAACTCAGTGTGTGGGCGAACAGCCATCAGGACGAGGCCGCCGGCCTCCTGTCGACCTCAACCGGGCTGGATAAAGCCATCTGGCTGAAGACCCTGGCCCGCCTGCCCTACGGCGCTGAACGCATGACGCCGGCGGTGTATAACGAACAGCAGGCGCTGGCGGATACCTTTACGCGCATCGGCCTGCTGCCGGTGAAAGTCGACGTACGCAGCGCCACCTGGTCGCTGGATAAACCTTAGTTTTCCCGGCGGCGGGAGGCATTGCGCCCCCCGTCGCCGACGGACTTATCCCGCCGTTTTCTCACCATTGCCAATCTGCCAGATGAAGGTCGGCGCCTCACCGTTCACCAGCCAGTTTCCGATATTGCGCGCCTTGTAAATCACCGGATTATGCGAGGCGACCGTCCGCGCATTGCGCCAGTGACGGTCCAGCGCCAGACGGGTACGCGTATCCGACGCCCCGAGGGCATTGAACAGCTCCGTCGCCGCCCGCGGGATCCAGTCGCTGGCGATCACCTGCGCCTGCGCCGCTTCCACTTCCGCCAGCTGGTTGCGCCGGGCGATCAGCGCTTCGTCGTCGCTGACGTGCGCCACATAGGCCTGCTGCAGCGATTCCGCGGCCTGCAGGACCGCGGCCCGGGTCGCCCATGCCCAGCTGCTAATCTGCCCAACGACCTGCAGAACCTGGGCATCATCGCGCGGTACGGCGGCGTTGCCGTGGCTGTACATCCGGGACCGGTGTTTGACGCCCTGCGCGGCATCCCGCTCAACCGCCAGGCCGATGCCCGCGAGGGTCGCCAGCAGCACATGCTGATAGAAGGCGGTCTGATAGCGAAAGCGCTGGGCAAAGTCGTAGACGTGGTCGGTTTCCACCCGGGCGTCGGTGAAGCGGGTGGTCCCGCTGCCGGTCAGCCGCTGGCCAAAGCCATCCCAGTCATCTTCCCGCGCCACGCCGGGCTGTTGGGTGCTGACCAGGGCAATCACATCGCCACCGGTATCGCTGCGCCGGGCAAACACATCGATCCAGTCGGCGTACAGCGCGCCGGTGCTGTAGAACTTCTCGCCGTCGAGTCGCCAGCCGCCCTCTGCCGGCGTCACCCGAGTGTTCACGTCCCCCAGCTTAATCGCGCCGATCTCCGTCCAGCCGCTGCCCACCAGCTCGCCGTCAAGGAAGCGACGAAACCAGCGGTCGCGCCCGGCGGAATCCGGCTGATTCAGCTGATCTTCCACAAAAGCAAAGTGCGCGCGCAGGGCCTGCGGCAGGTTAGAATCCGCTTGCGCCAGCTCAATCAGCAGCGCGCTGAGCTGCGGCAGCGAAGCGCCCCAGCCGCCCTTCTCGCGCGGGATACGCAGCGTGCCGAAGCCCGCTTCTTTCAGCCAGCGGATCGGCTCCTCGGGCAGAACGCGCTGCTGTTCGCGTTCCGCGGCGCCCTGGGCGATGCGGGTGAATATCGGGCGGAAGGCGGCCGCCAGCGCGTCATAATCGGTGCCAGTGGAGAGCAAGGTCATAGTCGGTTCCTTATTCATGAATTGCGTCAATATCTTCTCGTGTCGGTTCATGACGGACCGCCAGCAGGAAGAAAATGGGAATAATGGCGGCAAGCGAGACCACCCAGAACATCTGCGTGCCGAGCGAGGCCTGCAGCAGCGGCAGAATAAACAGCGCCAGCGCGCTGCCGATCCCGGAGAGCGCCCGGCTGAAACCGACCCCGGTGGCGCGAATGGCGGTGGGATAGGAGAGCGCCGGGTAGATCATCAGCTGCGCCCCCGGGCCAAATCCTTCGGCGAAGAGCCACAGTCCCAGCATCGCGATGGCCAGTACGATGCCTGCCGTCGCGTGCGGTTGCCCCACCAGCGCCAGCACAATCAGCGCCACAAACTGCAGGGCAAAGCCGGCTATCGCCACATGACGCGAAGGGTATTTCCACGCCAGATGCATACCAAGCAGCCCGCCGGTAAAGGCAAACAGGGCGTTCAGCCCCAGTGATGCCGAAATAGTTTCGAAGACGCCAGCCCCGAGAAACTGGGCAAGAATTGACGGCAGGAAAAAGGCAATCGCCGTGTACTCGAAGGAGATACAGATATTCATCACCCCGGCGACGATAGTCCGCTCACGGTAGGGTTTTTCGAACAGCACGCGAAAGCTCACTTTCGGCGCCGACGCCGGCTTCGCCGTCGGGAGCTCATGGGCATGGATCCCCCAGGAGTCGCGTAAGATGCGCACCGCAGAGGTCAGATCGCCCTGGTTCGCCGCCCACAGCGGGGATTCGTTCATGAACCGGCTGCGGACGGCGATAATCAGCAGCGCCGGCACGGCGCCGAACAGCAGGGAGGCGCGCCACAGCCAGTCAAGATGCTCCTGCGGCAACAGGAAATAGAGACCGAAGATAATAAGAAAGCAGACGGTTGAGGCGGCGTACCACATCGGGCACCACGCCGCGAGGCGAGCCGCTTTGTTGCCTTTGCCGGCAAAGCGGGAAAACTCGGCCAGATAGGACATCGCCACCGGCAGGTCGATGCCGACGCCGATGCCCATCAGGAAGCGAGCGCCAATCAACACCCAGACGTTTGGCGCCAGCCCGGCGGCGATAGCCGAAATAACGAAAAAGAACATATCGGCCATAAACACCGAATAGCGACCATATTTATCGGTCAGCCAGCCGCCAATAATATTGCCGACAATGGTCCCGACCATAATGGAGGAGGTCACCAGGCCGGTCAGCAGCGGCGAGAGCTGAAATTCACGCACGACGTCATCAATACCGTAAGAGAGCGTGGTTAAGTCATACGCGTCGAGAAAAACGCCGCCCAGCGCGAGGAAGACAATCATCCGCGCATATTTCGCCTGTTCCCTGCCGGAATTAATTAGCCGCGCCACATCCCCGACGCTACTGACCGGTACCGAAGCGATACCGGGATTATCCACTGGTAATGTACTCATTTTTTCACCTTATTATTTTGTGCAGGTCATCAGCGGTTATAAACCTCGAGCGGCGAGAATCAAAACAACAATTCATACTATAAAAATCAATATAATCAATAAGTTAATTAAAATCACCAGCACAAAAAGGACGCGCTTTCGCGCATCCTAAAAGGAAGTAAATAACAACGAAAAGAGACGTCGTGCAGGACGCTTATTCCGCCGATACCGGAACTAATACGTCTTTTACCAGCGGATCGTTGGTGGTTTTTAACCACGTCTGGATCCGTGGGTCAGAAAAGGCCTGTTTTAATTTGACGATATTTTCCTGCGATAAATACGGCGTACCAATCACTAATTGCGAAGCAAAGGTGCGCGGCGCCGGCGGGAATAAAATGCCTTTCTCACGCGGCACTTTCCCGGCGTCAAATTGCGAGACATAGCCGATGGCGGCATCCACCGAATTTAACGCCCGCGGCATGGTCAGCAGATCCAGCTCTTTAAAGACAAACTGATGCGGGTTGTCGACAATATTTTTCAGCTTCGCCGTGCGCGGCTCTACCGCCGGGTCGAGCGAGATCAAACCAATGCGCTGCAGCAGCCACAGAGCCTGTCCCTGATTGGCGCCGTCGTCAGGCACCACGATGGTCGCGCCGTTGGGCAACGCCTGTACCGACGAGTAGCGGTCGGAATAGATGCCGAACGCCCACTGGAACACCGGCACCGTAGTCGACAGCGCAAAGCCATTGGCGTCCACCACTTGTTTAAGCCACCACTGATGCTGATAGATCGTCCCGGCATACTGTCCTTCCGCTACCGCGCGGTCAGCCTGAACCGGATCCTGCACCCCCACCGCCTCCAGCTTCAGGCCGTAATCGGGCGCAATATGCTGATTAATATACTCAATAATCCGCTGCTCGCCGGCCATCGCCGGCTCGTAGTGAATTTTTAACGTGCTGCCGAAGACCACCTGCTGGCTTTGGGTATGTCCCCGCCACCACCAGAAAGCGATGGCGAGCAGGATAATCACCGCCAGCGCCGCCAGCCAGGGCCAGCGCCGCGCTTTACGTAACTCAAATTGCTCTGTTGTCATACAAGGTTCCCCTGCGTGTGGCGTAAACGGTTGACCAGGCGGTCACCCAAAAATTGAATCACCTGGATCGTGGCGATCAGGGCCACGATCGTCGCGATCATGATGTGGTTGTCGAAGCGCTGATAGCCGTACACCACGGCCAGGTAGCCGATGCCCCCGGCGCCGATGGTCCCGGCGATGGCCGAATACTCGATCATCGAGACCAGGTTTAGCGTCACCGCCGCCACCAGCGCCGGCAATGCTTCACTGAGCTGCGCGCTGGCAATGATTTGCCAGCGCGATCCACCGCAGACGACGCCCACCGCGGTGACCTCCGCCGGCAGCTCGCGCAGCGCGTTCTCCACCAGACGGCCAAAGAACGGGACGCCGGCGGCGATCATGGGCACCACCGCGGCGGGGATGCCAATCGTGGTGCCGGTCAGCCAGTAAGTGAACGGGATAATAGCGGCCATCAGCACCAGAAACGGCAGCGAACGTCCCATGTTGACCACCCAGTTCAGCAGCCGGTACAGCAGTGCGTGCGGAAATAATCCCCGCGGCGAGGCGTTAAATAGCACCACCCCCACCAGCCCTCCCAGCGTGACGACAAACAGCATCACAATGGCCACCATTAGCCAGGTTTCGCCATAGGCGGGAAGCAGCAGCGAAGGGATTTCGCTCCAGGGGGTGTCCTGGCTGATGACTGTCGGTTTCATACCGCCTCCCTGAGCAACGGCGCGCTGTCGAGGATCTCCGCCGTCATGCCGAGCTGCGCCAGCAGGCCCTGCAGCCGCGCGGGCGACAGGCGTTCGCCCTGAAAGCGCACTCCAACCTGCAGACGACCGGCCAGTCGACCGTTAATCACCTCGACGTGGCCGCCAAGGAGATCGATCTGCAGCGCCCACTGCTGGCTCAGGCGGCTGATCCAGTCGGTGGCCACCGGCACATCCCAGCGGTAGCTCAGACGCAGCAGCAAATCACTGTGGGCCGCTGCCGCCGGCGTCAGCGGCAACAGCTGCTGGCCGAGCAGGGAATCGGGACGCGCCAGCAGATCTTCGAGCCGCCCGTACTGGACGATCGTCCCGTCGCGGATCTCCGCCACCGCATCCGCCGCCGAGCGCACGGCGTCCATTTCATGGGTGATCAGGACGATCGCCAACTGGTACTCATCACGCAGCCGCTTGAGCAGAGTCAGCACCGAGGCCGTGGCCTGAGGATCGAGGCCGGAGGTGGCTTCATCCGCCAGCAGAACGGACGGGCGCAGCGCCAGCGCGCGGGCAATGGCGATCCGCTGGCGCTGGCCGCCGGAGAGCTGGGCCGGCCAGGCATCCGCTTTGTGGCTCAGGCCGACGCTCTCCAGCAGCTCACCGACCCGCGCCTTGATATCGCGCTCCACCACGCCAAGCCACGCCAGCGGCAGGGCGACATTCTCCCAGGCGGTCCTGCGGCTCAGCAGCGCCGAAGACTGGAAAACGGTGCCAATCGCCCGCCTCTCCCGGCGCAGCGCCTCGCCGGACAGCACCGACAGATCCAGGCCATTGATACGAATGCTGCCGCTGTCCGGGCGCTCCAGCAGGCTGATGCAGCGCGCGAGAGTTGATTTACCGGCGCCGCTCGGCCCCACCACCGCGGTGATGGAGCGCTCAGGCACCTGCAGCGATAGCCCTTTCAGCACCGCGCTGAGCCGGCCATCCGCCGTGCGGTAGCTTTTATGCAGATCATCGATAGCGATCATGTCACCTTCTCCTCTACCGATGCCGCCGTGCGCGCATCGCGTCGGTAGCTGGCGCCCGGGTGAGGCGCGGCCAGACGCGGACCGGCGCCGAACAGTTTTTCGCGCAGGGTCCCCTCACGGTACTCTTGCTTAAAGACGCCGCGCTTTTGCAGCTCTGGCACCAGCAGCTCGACGACGTCGCGGAAGGTTTCGTGGGTGACGGCATAGGCAAGGTTAAAGCCATCGACATCCGTCTCTTCGACCCAGGACTGCAGTTCGTCCGCCACGGTTTGCGCGCTGCCGACCACCAGCGGGCCGAATCCGCCGATACCGGCCCAGTCGGCCAGGGCCTGCACCGTCCACTGCCGGTTCGGGTCCGCAGTGGAGAAGGCCTCCACCGCCGACTGAATGGCGTTGGTGTGCAGATACTTCAGCACCTGATCCGGCTGATACTGGCCGAAATCAATCCCCGTCCAGCCGGAGAGCAGCGCCAGCGCGCCTTCATAACTGACGTACTGCTTATATTCCTGCCATTTCGCCTGCGCCTCGCGGTCGGTGTCGCCAACAATTACCGTCTGCAGATTGAAGATCAGAATGCTGTGCGGATCGCGCCCGGCCTCAGCCGCCCGGCGGCGAATATCCGCCACCGTCTTCTTCAGCAGCACTTTCGACGGCGCAGCGACGAAGACGCATTCGGCATGGCCGGCGGCGAACTGTTTGCCGCGGCTGGACGCTCCCGCCTGATACAGTACCGGTGTGCGCTGCGGGGATGGCTCGCAGAGGTGGATCCCCGGCACGGAAAAGAACTGTCCCTGATGGTTAATGGGATGGATTTTCCGCGGATCGCTGAAGATCTTGCGCTCTCTGTCGCGCAGCACCGCCCCGTCCTCCCAGCTTCCCTGCAGCAGTTTGTAGATCACCTGCAAATACTCATCGGCATAGTCATAGCGGGTGTCGTGGTCGGTCTGAGTTTGCTGGCCGATATTGCGCGCCCCGCTCTCCAGATAGGAGGTGACGATGTTCCAGCCCACCCGCCCTTTGGTCAGATGGTCGAGCGTCGACAGACGACGGGCGAAGGGGTAAGGATGCTCAAACGACAGCGAGGCGGTCAGACCGAAGCCCAGATGCTCCGTCACCAGCGCCATCGGAGTGATCAGGGCCAGCGGATCGTTGACCGGCACCTGCGTCGCCTGGCGGATCGCCGCGTCGCCGCTGCCGTTCAGCACGTCGTAGACGCCAAGCACGTCGGCGATAAACAGCCCGTCGAACTTGCCGCGCTCCAGCAGTCGCGCCAGATCCACCCAGTACTCCAGATCTTTATACTGCCAGGAGCGATCCCGGGGATGCGCCCACAGGCCCGGCGACTGATGACCGACGCAGTTCATATCGAAAGCGTTAAGACGAATTTCACGTTGTGATGACATAGCAATCTCCATAGCGCGGCCCGTCGCCGGGGCGCACGCGGCAAAATGAATCAGGGAAAAGAAAGAGAGGTATTCAGTACGCTGGACATCGGGAGTCCTGCGGGATCCCGAGCGTGAGTAACGCTTGCGCCGCCACCTCAGCGGCATGGTCGGCTACCTGCGGCAGGCCCATCAGTTCGCCAAAACGCCCGCGGGCGGCCGGACCGGCCACCAGCACCGGCAGCGCCTCAACCTGCGGATCAGCCACTGCCCGGGAACGGCTGTCCACCTCCAGGCCCATGCCGAGAGCATCAGCGCGAATAAGGCCGCGGCGGGCAAGGTCCTGTAAAAATGGCTGGCTGTCGGTTAGGGCACGGTGCGCGGGTCCGGTCGTCAGGATCAGATGATCGACGCTCAGGGTTTGCACGCCGCCGCCGCGCCGCGCCAGCGTCAGACGCAGCGTCTCGCCTTCAGCGCTCATCGACTGTAGCCTGGCCGCCTGCACCTGCAGACTGCCCGTGCGCTGGCGCGCCTCCAGCACCTCGGCGACCTGCGGCGCCACGCGGTAGCGGTGGACATCCCAGTAATGGCGCAGATGGCGCAGAAAACGCTGGCGATCGGCGACGCTGAGCGCCTGCCAGATCCGCTGCCCCTGCTGGCGGACCGCATCCAGCACCACCTGCCAGCTCAGGCCCTGCTGCGCCGCATACGCCACATCGAGGCGGATCTGGCGCAGGCGCTGGCGCAAGTTGCCCTGCTGATAGTCGCCGGGCCATGCTGCCCCCGCGCCGCTGAGGTTACCGCGCGACAGCAGGCCGTGGCGCGAAAAGGCGATGATACTGCCGCGGTGGCCCAACCGGTCCAGCGTCGCGACCGTATCGGCCATGGTTAATCCGGTGCCCATCACCGCCACCCGGGCGTGCGGGGCGATGGCGTCGAGCGCGCCAGGCTGCCACGGGTTGGCAATCAGCGCCGGATGGTGACGCCAGGCTTCGGCCTGCGCCGGCAGCGAAGGCGGTGGATGGCTGATCGCCAGCACCAGCAGGTCGGCCTTAAGCTGCAGTCCACCCTCGGTGCGAACCGTCCCCTGATCAAAAGCGAACGCCCGATCGCGCAGGTGGCGCAGCCGTCCGCCGCTGGCGGCCGCGGCGTCGGAAAAACGCTGTGCCACATAGCGACCAAACTGGCCGCGCTGAGGGTAGACGGAACCGTCCGGGCGCAGCGCCTGCGCATCGGCGGCAAAGGCAGGCTGACGGCGGTACCAGCGATCGAAGGCGCCCTCTTCATCACCGGTCAGTTGCATACGGGCGGCCGGGACGTTAATCCGGTGCGTCGGCTCCGCGGTGGAGTAGGCTACCCCGGCGCCGGGAGTCTGACGCGGCTCCAGCAGCGTCACGCGCACCCCGTTCGGCGCCAGGCGCAGAAGCTCAATCGCCACCGCCGCGCCGCTAAAGCCGCCGCCGATAATCACGATATGCGGTTCTGCACTCATCGCCGCCCTCCTCCGGTATGCTGTCTCATGGTCGCGCTCCTGGCCATCAGCTGGTGCTGGCCTGGCGCACCGGGCGCTTATCGCCGCCGATGGTTTCGCCAAAGGGACCGGTGTTCACGCTGCGCGCCTTCGACGAGGCCGCGTTTTCCAGCGGCAGCAGAGGCATCACCAGCTCAGCGAAGCGGTGTGCCTCTTCCAGATGCGGGTAGCCGGAAAAGATAAAATTGCTGATGCCGAGCGCCTGATATTCGCGGATGCGCTCCGCCACCTGCTGCGGATTACCCACCAGCGCGGTTCCCGCGCCGCCGCGCACCAGCCCGACGCCGGCCCACAGATTAGGGGCAATACGCAGATTGTCGCGCGATCCCTGATGCAGGGCGCTCATCCGCGCCTGGCCAGCCGAGTCCATACGGGCGAAGATCTTTTGCGCCTGAGCGATGGTGTCGTCGTCAAGATGGGCGATCAGCCGGTCGGCGGCGGCCCACGCCTCCTCTTCCGTTTCGCGCACGATAACGTGCAGACGGATGCCATATTGCAGGGTGCGTCCGCGGGCCGCGGCGCGCTCGCGCACCACCGCCAGCTTCTCCGCCACCAGTTCCGGCGGTTCGCCCCACGTTAGATAACTGTCGATCTGTTCGGCCGCCACATCGATAGCCGCCTCAGAAGAGCCGCCGAAGTACAGCGGCGGGCCATTCTCCTGAACCGGCGGAAACAGCACTTCCGCCCCCTCGACATGAATATGCTCCCCGTGATAGTCCACTTTCTCCCCGCGCAGCAGGCGGGAGTAAACGTCGAGAAATTCGCGGGTCACCTGGTAGCGTTCGCTGTGGCTGAGAAAGATGCCATCGCCTTTGTTTTCCACCGGGTCGCCACCGGTGACGACATTGATCAGCAGCCGTCCTTCCGATAAACGGTCGAGGGTGGCCGCCATCCGCGCCGCCAGAGTGGGCGGCTGCAGACCCGGTCTGACCGCCACCAGATAGCGCAGACGGCGGGTCAACGGCGCCAGCGCCGAGGCCACCAGCCACGAATCTTCACAGCTTTTACCGGTGGGGATCAGCACGCCGTAATAACCCAGGCTGTCGGCCGCCAGCGCCACCTGCTGCAGATAAGGTAAATCGACCGGACGTCCACCCTCGGTGGTGCCCAGATAGCGGCCATCGCCATGGGTAGGTAAGAACCAGAAGACATTGATCTTGTCGGGAACTTGCTGCGTCATTATCTATTTCCTATATAACCATATCCGATATTTATCGAAGAGAAGTTTTAATTTGGTTATATGAGTGTTAGCGATAATCATGCCAATGGTGAATAAAAAATTACATTTTTAAAATCAAGGGATTGAAAACATCCCACGCGCGTCGTGCTGTTGCAAATCCCGCAGCCGCCGCGCATCCGCTGGCGCATTTGCAACAGCCGTCGGCCTTTCCCCCTCTGGTTTCCGCCGCCGCCGCAGGATAAGTTCAGGAGGTCAACGACCGGAGGCCCGCTATGCTGAACCCAGAATCCCCTTCCACCGCGCCCGCGCTGATCGACCCGGCATCGAAGGCTTTCCAGAGCCTGCTGGACAAGCTCGCGCCGACGGAGGCTACCGTGCTGATCGTGGGCGAAACCGGCACCGGCAAGGAGGTGGTGGCGCGCTATCTCCATCACCACAGTCCCCGCCGCCAGCAGCCGTTTCTGGCCGTTAACTGCGGCGCGCTAACCGAGAGCCTTGCCGAAGCCGAACTGTTCGGCCATGAGAAAGGCGCCTTCACCGGCGCGCAGCAGGGACAGCCCGGCTGGTTTGAAGCCGCGGAAGGGGGGACGCTGCTGCTGGACGAGATCGGCGAATTAAGCCTGCCCCTGCAGGTCAAGCTGTTACGGGTGCTGCAGGAGCGCGAAATTACCCGCGTCGGCTCGCGCAAAGCGATTAAAGTGAATGTCCGGGTGATTGCCGCCACTCACGTCGACCTGGCCCAGGCAATCCGCGAGCGCCGCTTTCGCGAAGATCTCTACTATCGGCTGAATATCGCGGTGGTGCCGCTGCCGCCGCTGCGCCAGCGTCGGCAGGATATCCCGCAGCTGGCGCACCACTTTTTATCGCTCTATGCCCGCCGCCTCGGCCGGCCAACCCTGCGTCTGGCGCCGGAGTCGCTGGCCCGGCTGATGGACTATGCGTGGCCGGGTAATATTCGTGAGCTGGAAAACACCCTGCACAACGCGGTGCTGCTCAGTAAAGAAGAGGAGATTAGCCCCGCCCAGCTGCGCCTGGCGACGCTCAACGACGCCCCGTCGCCGGCGAGCGATCATGAACTGGACGACTTTATTCGCCACCAGCTGGCGCTTCCCGGCGAGCCGCTGTGGCAGCGGGTGACCAGCGCGCTGATCCGCCACGCCATGGCGCATTGCGACGATAATCAGAGCCAGGCGGCCGCGCTGTTAGGGATCAGTCGGCATACCTTACGCACCCAGCTCGCTAACCTCGGGCTGATCAAAAGCCGCCGCCGTCCGCCTGCGCCGCCGCGGGCATTCGCCAGCGCGACCGGGGCCGATCGCG
The DNA here is from genome assembly GCF_049472055.1 of Klebsiella pneumoniae complex sp. WS1778. Lineage (NCBI taxonomy): Bacteria > Pseudomonadati > Pseudomonadota > Gammaproteobacteria > Enterobacterales > Enterobacteriaceae > Klebsiella > Klebsiella pneumoniae complex sp. WS1778. The sequence goes on along the minus strand of NZ_JBKGTJ010000003.1, from coordinate 521,266 downwards.
AGCTGCGCATTGGCTACCAGCGCTTCGGCAGCCTCGGGATCCTGAAAGCCCGCCAGAGTCTGGAGACCGCCTTCGCCAGCCTCGGCGTCAACGTGCTGTGGAGCGAGTTTCCCGCCGGACCGCAGCTCCTTCACGCCCTCGCCTGCAACGAGATCGACTTTGGCACCACCGGAGAAGCGCCGCCGGTGTTCGCCCAGGCCAGCAACAGCGAACTGATGTACGTGGCATGGGAGCCGCCGGCGCCGCGCAGCGTGGCGATGGTCGTCCCGCAGGAGAGCGACATTCGCCAGCTCAGCGATCTGCGCGGAAAACGCATCGCCCTCAATAAAGGGTCGAATGTCCACTGGCTGCTGCTGCAGATCCTCGAGGACGCCGGGCTGGGGCTGAACGACGTGCGGGTGGTCTATACCCCGCCGAAATACCCGCTGACCGCCAGCGACTATCTGGCGGTGGACGCCTGGATGATGTGGGATCCGCTGCTCAGCGACGCCGAACACACCGGCGAGCTGCGGGTGGTCGCCAGCGGCGAAGGACGGGTCAACAACCATCAGTTTTATCTCTCGCGACGGGACTATCTCGCTCAGCACGGCGATATCATGCGCCGCCTGCTGACGGAGCTGACCCACACCGGGCAGTTTATCGACTCGCATCGTGGCGAAGCGGCCCGCTTACTCTCAGCAGAGCTGGGGATTGACGCCCGGTCGCTGCGCATCGCCCTCGCCCGCCGTAGCCATCGCCCAAGGCCGATGGATCTGTCAGTGATCCGCGCCCAGCAGACTATCGCCGATCGCTTTTACGCCCTCGGGCTTATCACCAAACCGGTCCCGGTGCGGGAAGCGGTGTGGTACGGCGAGCCCGCGCCCGGCGTCGCCAGCTCGCTGATGGCGGTCAGTTAGCGAAAATTGCGCGTTATCTTCCTGATTGTTCAGGCGCAGATAGCCTCGATCCGATGGCGATGTTACCCTAAAGACGCTGAGAATAAGGGGGTATCTGTGGCTGTTCATCTGTTAATCGTCGACGCGTTAAATCTGATCCGCCGCATCCACGCGGTGCAGGGTTCGCCCTGCGTCGATACCTGCCTGCATGCGCTGGAGCAGCTGATTGTCCACAGTCAGCCCACCCACGCGGTGGCGGTGTTTGATGATGAGGATCGCGCCCACGGCTGGCGCCACCAGCGCCTGCCGGAGTACAAAGCCGGCCGCGCGCCGATGCCGGATACGCTGGTCGCCGAGATGCCGGCGCTGCGGGCCGCCTTCGAACAGCGGGGGATCCGCTGCTGGGCCTCGCCGGGCAGCGAAGCGGACGATCTCGCCGCCACCCTGGCGGTGAAGGTGGCCCAGGCGGGCCATCAGGCCACCATTGTCTCCACCGACAAAGGCTACTGCCAGCTGCTGTCGCCCACCATCCGCATCCGCGACTACTTTCAGAAGCGCTGGCTGGACGCCCCCTTCATCGCCAGTGAGTTCGGCGTCACCCCGGAGCAGCTGGCGGATTACTGGGGGCTGGCGGGGATCAGCAGCTCGAAGGTGCCGGGCGTGGCGGGCATTGGCCCGAAAAGCGCCGCCCAGCTGCTGAACGAGTTTCAGGACCTGGAGGGGCTGTATGCCCGCCTGGCAGAGGTCCCGGAAAAGTGGCGCAAAAAGCTGGCAGCGCATCAGGAGATGGCCTTCACCTGCCGGGAAGTGGCCCGCCTGCAGACCGACCTACAGCTGGATGGCAATCTGCAGCAGCTGCGGCTGACGCGCTGACCCTACCCGAGCGTGGTGCCGGCGCGGCGGCACCGCCTGCTTCCCCCGGGCCGGCCCCTCACCAGGCCGCCTGATATAACTCGACGATATCGGCCAGGCTCGCCTCGCGCGGGTTGCCGCCGGTACACACATCCGCCAGCGCCGCCTGGGCCAGCGCCGGAATATCCTCTTTCCTGACATCCACCTCGCGCAGATGGCCGGGAATACCGACATCGCGGTTTAGCTGGCACACCGCCTCCACCGCCGCCAGACGCGCGGCGCTCAGGCTTAACGCTTCCCCTTTGACGCCCATCGCCCTGGCGATATCGCGATATTTTTCCCCGGTCGCCTCAGCATTAAAGCGCATCACGTGCGGCAGCAGGATGGCATTCGCCACGCCGTGCGGCGTGTTGTAAAAAGCGCCGAGCGGATGCGCCATGCCGTGCACCAGGCCAAGCCCGACGTTGGAAAATCCCATTCCCGCCACATACTGGCCGAGCGCCATAGCTTCCCCCGCTCCGGCGTCGCCGGCAACCGAGCCGCGTAGCGCGCCGGCGATGATCTCGATGGCCTTGAGGTGCAGCGCATCGGTCAATGCCCAGGCGCCGCGAGTGAGGTACCCTTCGATAGCGTGCGTCAGGGCGTCCACGCCGGTGGCCGCCTTCAGCGTCGGCGGCATGGCGTCCATCATATCGGCATCGATAAAGGCCACCTGCGGAATATCGTGCGGGTCGACGCAGACGAATTTGCGCCGCTGTTCTTCATCGGTGATGACATAGTTAATCGTCACCTCCGCCGCGGTCCCCGCGGTGGTCGGCACCGCGAAGATCGGCACGCTGGGCTGACGGGTGGGCGACAGCCCCTCCAGGCTGCGAACATCGGCGAACGCCGGGTTACGCTGAATAATACCGATCGCCTTACAGGTATCCTGCGGCGAACCGCCGCCGATGGCGATCAGGTAATCCGCCCCGCTGCGCTGAAAGGCCTGCAACCCCTGCTGAACCACGGCGATGGTGGGGTTCGGGATCACGTCGCTGAACATGTCCCATGCCAGCCCGGCGGCGTCCAGTTTGTCAGTGACTTTTGCCGCCACGCCGCACTTCGCGAGGGTCCTGTCGGTCACGATCAATGCCTTGCGATAACCGCGCCGCATCACTTCATCGGTTAATGCGTTTATCGCCCCCCGGCCAAACCACGCCGTTTCGTTGAGGATCATTCGGTTTGCCATCGCGTCTCTCCTGTTAGGGTTGCGGCATCACTCTTCAATGCGTAATCCGTAGGTTTTAAACTTCTCCAGCACGATGGCGATCGCCTCGTCATCCAGCACGGGGACCGGGTCGGTAATCGCCAGGGTGCTGAGATAGAGCTGGGCCAGGACTTCCACTTCATGCGCCAGCCAGAGCGCTTTCTCCAGGCTGGCCTCGCAGGCGATCAGGCCATGATGCTGCAGCAGCGTGGCTTTGCGGTGCTTCAGCGCCACCGCGACATGCTCAGACAGTTCGCGGGTGCCGAAGGTGGCATAGGGCGCGCAGGGGATCGAATTCCCGCCGGCGGCGGCGATCATATAGTGGATGGCCGGAATGGGTCGGTTGAGGATCGACACCGCCGTACAATGGACTGCGTGATTGTGAACTACCGCCTGGGCATCGGGCCGCGTCTGGTAGGCCGCCTGATGGAAACGCCATTCGCTGGAGGGCAGTTTTCCCTGCTCATGCTGACCGTCGGCATCAATAAAGACGATCTTGTCTTCCGTCAGTTTTTCATACGGGATGCCGGTGGGCGTGATCAGCATCCCCCCCTGATAGCGCACGCTGACATTGCCGGCGGTCCCCTGATTTAACCCCAGGCGGGTCATTTCCAGGCAGGTATCGATAATCTGCCGGGCCAGTCTGTTTCTTTCCATTGTTTTCCTCTTTTAGCGACTCATCATCCGTCAACGGCAGGGCAACATAATTATTGTTGGCGACCGTGGGATAGGTTGAATAATGATCTCCATCTTCAGCCTGAATAATCGCAGGGGAATTTCCATCGCTATATTTTGTGAACCACGTCAATTATTCCATCATAAAAAAAGGGATGTAACTGGTTAAGCGGATGTTGAAAATGCCCGTTCTTAAAAATATTTCTTCAAGCGGGCATTTTATTTTTCTGTAACATTTGCCCGTTTTCCACGATATATATTCAATCGGTCATTGGCGTTGTGGTTTTGTGAATTTATTTCCTCAAACGGTCAGTCATTTTGAAAAATTAAAGTGACAATTATCACATAAAATGGTCCACAGAGCGTTAAGTGTGACCCTCATCATATTAACAGGCGGTTTTTATTTGAAAATGAAGCCATGAGTTCCGCCGTGACTTTCATTTCACTCACCGGCGCGTCACCTGAGCTCACTTAATTTTGCGGTCTGCTGCAGCACCAGACTGCGCCCTGAATGCTGTTGTAAATGCTTCTGAACTGATGAGGACGCTATGGGAAACACAACGATACCAACGCAAAGTTACCGCGCCATGGAGAGCGGGCAAAGTAAGAGCTACATTATTCCTTTTGCTCTGCTGTGCTCCCTCTTTTTTCTGTGGGCCGTGGCCAATAATCTCAATGATATTTTATTACCGCAGTTTCAACAGGCCTTTACCCTGACTAATTTTCAGGCCGGATTAATCCAGTCGGCTTTTTATTTTGGCTATTTTATTATTCCCATCCCCGCCGGGATGCTGATGAAAAAATTCAGCTATAAAGCCGGCATTCTTACGGGTCTGTTTTTATATGCTTGCGGCGCCGCGCTGTTCTGGCCTGCCGCCGAAGTAATGAATTACACCTTATTCCTGATTGGGTTATTTATTATCGCCGCCGGGCTTGGCTGTCTGGAAACCGCGGCCAACCCATTTGTCACCGTCCTCGGTCCGGAAAGCGGCGGTCACTTCCGCCTGAATCTGGCCCAGACCTTTAACTCATTTGGCGCCATTATTGCCGTGGTATTTGGCCAGAGCCTTATTTTGTCCAACGTCCCGCATCAGCCGCAGGAGGTGCTGGATAAAATGACGCCAGAGCAGCTCGGCGCCTGGAAGCACAGCCTGGTCCTGTCGGTACAAACCCCCTATATGATTATCGTGGCCATCGTGCTGCTGGTCGCCCTGCTGATCGTCTGTACCCGTTTCCCGTCGCTGCAAAGCGATGACCACAGCGACAGCGCGCAGAGCACGTTTCTCGCCTCGCTGTCGCGCCTGATGCGCATCCGCCACTGGCGCTGGGCGGTACTGGCTCAGTTCTGCTATGTCGGTGCGCAAACCGCCTGCTGGAGCTATCTGATTCGCTACGCTGTCGAAGAGATACCGGGCATGACGGCCGGTTTCGCCGCCAACTACCTGACCGGCACCATGGTCTGTTTCTTTATTGGCCGTTTCACCGGCACCTGGCTGATCCGCCGCTTCGCGCCGCATAACGTGCTGGCGGTCTATGCGCTTATCGCCATGCTGCTCTGTCTGCTCTCCGCCTTCAGCGGCGGCCACGTCGGTCTGCTGGCCCTGACCCTGTGCAGCGCCTTTATGTCCATTCAGTACCCGACCATCTTCTCGTTGGGGATTAAGCACCTGGGCCAGGACACCAAATATGGCTCGTCATTTATCGTCATGACCATCATCGGCGGCGGGATCGTCACCCCGGTAATGGGCTTTGTCAGCGACGCCGCCGGCAATATCCCGACCGCCGAACTGGTTCCGGCGCTGTGCTTCGCCATCATCTTTATTTTTGCCCGTTTCCGCTCGCAAGCGGCGACGAACTAAACCTGTTATCCGCATAACCTGAGGGATCTGTAATGAAAAAAATCAGCTTACCGAAGATCGGTATCCGCCCGGTAATCGATGGTCGTCGCATGGGGGTTCGCGAATCGCTGGAAGCGCAAACCATGAACATGGCGAAAGCCACCGCCGCGCTTATCAGTGAGAAGCTGCGCCATGCCTGCGGCGCCCGGGTGGAGTGCGTGATCGCCGATACCTGCATCGCCGGCATGGCCGAGTCGGCCGCCTGTGAAGAGAAATTCAGCAGCCAGAACGTTGGCGTCACCATCACCGTCACCCCCTGCTGGTGCTACGGCAGCGAAACCATCGATATGGATCCGCTGCGCCCGAAGGCCATCTGGGGCTTCAACGGCACCGAGCGTCCGGGAGCGGTCTATCTGGCCGCGGCGCTGGCGGCCCACAGCCAGAAAGGGATCCCGGCGTTCTCCATCTACGGGCATGATGTGCAGGATGCCGATGACACCTCGATCCCGGCGGATGTCGAAGAAAAATTGTTGCGCTTCGCTCGCGCTGGCCTGGCGGTCGCCAGTATGAAAGGGAAAAGCTATCTGTCGCTGGGCGGCGTCTCAATGGGCATCGCCGGCTCCATCGTCGACCACAACTTCTTTGAATCCTGGCTCGGGATGAAGGTTCAGGCTGTCGACATGACGGAGCTGCGCCGGCGAATCGATCAGAAAATCTATGATGAAATCGAGCTGGAGATGGCGCTGGCGTGGGCGGATAAACATTTCCGCTACGGCGAAGATCAGAACGCCGAGCAGTATAAGCGCAATGAGGCGCAGAGCCGCGCGGTGCTGAAAGAGAGCCTGCTGATGGCGATGTGCATCCGCGACATGATGCAGGGCAACGCGAAGCTGGCGGAAAAAGGGCTGGTGGAGGAGTCGCTGGGCTACAACGCCATCGCCGCCGGTTTCCAGGGTCAGCGCCACTGGACCGATCAATACCCCAATGGCGATACCGCCGAAGCGCTGCTCAACAGCTCCTTTGACTGGAACGGGGTGCGCGAACCGTTTGTCGTCGCCACCGAAAACGACAGCCTCAACGGCGTGGCCATGCTGATGGGCCATCAGCTCACCGGCACCGCCCAGGTGTTTGCCGACGTGCGCACCTACTGGTCGCCGGATGCCGTTGAACGGGTCACCGGGCAGCCGCTCACCGGCCGGGCGGAGCACGGCATCATTCACCTGATTAACTCCGGCTCCGCGGCGCTGGACGGCTCCTGCCAGCAGCGCGACGCGCAGGGCAACCCGACGATGAAACCTCACTGGGAGATTGAGCAGAACGAGGCGGATGCCTGCCTCGCGGCCACCGAATGGTGCCCGGCGATCCATGAATACTTCCGCGGCGGCGGCTTCTCTTCCCGCTTCCTGACCGAAGGCGGCGTGCCGTTCACCATGACCCGGGTGAACATCATCAAAGGCCTGGGACCGGTACTGCAAATCGCCGAAGGCTGGAGCGTGGCGCTGCCCAAAGCGATGCACGACCAGCTCGACGCCCGCACCAACTCCACCTGGCCCACCACCTGGTTTGCCCCTCGCCTGACCGGCAAAGGCCCGTTCAGCGATGTGTACTCGGTCATGGCTAACTGGGGCGCCAACCACGGCGTGCTGACCATCGGCCATGTCGGCGCGGATTTCATTACCCTCGCCGCCATGCTGCGCATTCCGGTCTGCATGCACAACGTGGAAGCGGCGAAAATCTACCGCCCCTCCGCCTGGGCCGCGCACGGTATGGACATCGAAGGCCAGGACTACCGCGCCTGCCAGAACTACGGGCCGCTGTATAAGCGTTAACAGGTGGGTTTAGCCCGGTGGCGCAGGCTTACCGGGCCTACAGACGCGCGCTGTTTGTAGGCCGGATAAGCACCGCGCCATTCGGCAATGTTGTTTCGGGAGTCACTATGAAGCAAGACGTAATCCTGGTCCTCGACTGCGGCGCCACGAACGTGCGGGCGATGGCCGTTGACCGACAGGGGAACATTATCGCCCGCGCCGCAACGGCGAACGCCAGCGACATTGCGGCGGAAAAAAGCGACTGGCACCAGTGGTCGCTGGAGGCCATTATGCAGCGCTTTGCCGACTGCTGTCGGCAGATCCATGACCAGCTGGCCTCCTGCACGGTGCGCGGCATCACCGTCACGACCTTTGGCGTCGATGGCGCGCTGGTGGATGAGCAGGGTGCGCTGCTGTATCCGATAATCAGCTGGAAATGCCCGCGCACCGCGGCGGTAATGGACACCATCAGCCGGTATATGTCCGCGCGCCAGCTGCAGCAAATCGCCGGCGTCGGCGCCTTTGCATTCAACACCCTGTATAAGCTGATCTGGCTGAAAGAGAACCACCCGCAGCTGCTGGCGCAGGCCCATGCCTGGCTGTTTATTTCGTCGCTGATCAACCATCGGCTGACCGGGGAGTTCACCACCGACCTCACCATGGCGGGCACCAGCCAGATGCTCGATCTCCGGCAGCGCGATTTCAGCGCGCCGATCCTGCAGGCGACCGGCCTGCCGCGCCGCCTGTTCCCGCAGCTGGTTGAAGCAGGCCAGCCGATCGGCGCCCTGCTGCCGGAGGCCGCTGCGCTGCTGGGCCTTCCCGTCGGGGTCCCGGTTATCTCGGCCGGGCACGACACCCAGTTCGCCCTGTTTGGCGCCGGCGCCGGGCAGGATGAGCCGGTGCTCTCCTCAGGGACCTGGGAGATCCTGATGGTGCGCAGCGCGCAGGTCGACACCTCGCTGCTCTGCGACTACAGCGGCTCCACTTGCGAGCTGGACAGCCAGCCGGGACGCTATAACCCGGGGATGCAGTGGCTGGCCTCCGGCGTGCTCGAGTGGGTGCGCAAGCTACTGTGGAACACTGACACGCCGTGGCAAACGCTGATTGACGAAGCGCAGGCGATCCCGCCCGGTGCCCAGGGCGTCAGAATGCAGTGCGACCTGCTCGCCAGCCAGCACGCCGGCTGGCAGGGCGTCACGCTCAACACCACCCGCGGCCATTTTTACCGCGCCGCGCTGGAGGGGTTAAGCGACCAGCTGGCGAAGCATCTGCAAACCCTGGAAAACATCGGCCGCTTCCGGGCGCAAGAGCTGCTGCTGGTCGGCGGCGGCAGCCGCAACGCGCTGTGGAACCAGATCAAGGCTGACCGGCTGGGAATACCGATCAAAGTTCTCGACGATGCCGAAACCACGGTGGCCGGCGCGGCGATGTTTGGCTGGTATGGCGTGGGCGAGTTCTCTTCCCCGGAACAGGCCAGAGCGCAGGTCGCGTACCGCTACCGCTATTTTTGGCCGCAAACTGAACCTGAATTAACAGAGGAAGCCTGAGATGCTCAAAACCATTTCCCCGCTGATATCGCCGGAACTGCTGAAAGTGCTGGCCGAAATGGGCCATGGGGATGAAATTATTTTTTCCGATGCCCACTTCCCGGCGCACAGCATGGGTCCGCAGGTGATTCGGGCCGACGGCCTGCGGGTCAGCGATCTGCTGCAGGCGATTATCCCGTTGTTCGAGTTAGACAGCTATGCGCCGCCGCTGGTGATGATGGCCGCCGTCGAAGGCGATGCGCTCGACCCGACGGTGGAACAGCGCTATCGGCAGGCGCTTTCGGCGCAGGCCCCCTGCCCGGATATCGTGCGGATTGACCGCTTTGCCTTCTACGACCGGGCGCAAAAAGCCTTTGCGATCGTTATCACAGGAGAGTGCGCTAAGTACGGAAATATCCTTTTAAAAAAAGGAGTCACGCCGTAATCTCATGCCGGAGCGTCTGCCTGATGCAGACGCTCAATCAATGATGGGGTGAGAATAAATGAAAGCGGCCCGCCAGCAGGCGATCGTCGATCTCCTGATCAACCACAGCAGCCTGACCACCGAAACGTTGTCAAAACAGCTCAACGTCAGCAGGGAAACCATTCGCCGCGATCTCAGCGAGCTGCAGGCGCAGGGCAAAGTGCTGCGCAACCACGGCCGGGCTAAAGTGATCCACCAGCGCAGCCAGGACAGCGGCGACCCTTTTCACATGCGGCTGAAAAGCCATTACGCGCATAAAGCCGATATCGCCCGCGAAGCGCTGGCCTGGATTGACGAAGGGATGGTCATCGCCCTCGATGCCAGCTCCACCTGCTGGTATCTCGCCCGCCAGCTGCCGGACCGCCCGCTGCACGTCTTTACCAACAGCCAGCCCATCTGTCAGGAGCTGGCTAAACGCGACCAGATCATGCTCACCTGCTCCGGCGGTACTCTGCAGCGGAAATATGGCTGCTACGTTAACCCGGCGCTGATTTCCCAGCTGAAATCGCTGGAGATCGATCTGTTTATTTTTTCCTGCGAAGGCATCGACCCGCAGGGCGCGCTGTGGGACTCCAATGCCTTCAATGCCGACTTCAAATCGATCCTGCTTAAGCGGGCGGCGCAGTCGCTGCTGCTGATCGATAAAAGCAAGTTCAACCGCTCCGGCGAAGCGAGGATTGGTCATCTGGATGAGGTGACGCATATTGTGTCGGATGCGCCGGAGCCTTAAGCATGCGGCGAAGGCCAGAGGACATGCGCGTCTCTGGCCTCAGGGTGAGTGATTAACGCTCGTCGCGACGTCCGCCAACGGCGGCCCACAGGCGACGCACGTGAACGGTCACCTCTTCACGATCGTGATACAGCTGACGCGCCTGGATCTGGGCGTTAACGCCGTGCTCGTCCAACTGGGCCTGAATGTAGGCCAGATTCTGCGACACCTCTTCATAGCGCTTTTTCATCGGCAGCTTGAGGTTGAAGATGGTCTCCCGGCACCAGCCGTTGACCAGCCACTGCGCCATCAGCGCCGCCACTTTCGCTGGCTTTTCCACCATATCGCAGACCATCCACGAGATGTTATTGCGGTTAGGACGATAGCGGAAACCGTCTTCACGCAGCCAGGTCACCTGGCCGGTATCCATCAGGCTCTGGGCCATCGGGCCGTTATCGACCGAAGAGACCCACATGTTGCGTTTCACCAGCTGATAGGTCCAGCCGCCCGGGCAGGCGCCGAGGTCAACGGCATACATGCCGTTTGCCAGGCGCTCGTCCCACTCGTCCGCCGGAATAAAGACGTGGAACGCCTCTTCCAGCTTGAGGGTGGAGCGGCTCGGCGCGTCGGACGGAAACTTCAGCCGCGGAATGCCCATATAGAACGGCGAGTTATTGTTACTGTACGAGTAGCCGGTATAGCAGCAGCCCGGGGCGGTAAAGAACACATGCACCACCGGACGCTTCGGCGTTTCATAGCTGGTCAGGACGCCCGCTTCGCGCAGCGCCGCGCGCAGCGGCACGGTAAACTTGCGGCAGAACTTCATCAGCTCTTTGCTTTCGTTGGTGTCCGCCACCTCGACGCGCAGATCGCCGCCCTTCTCCACCACGCCCTGCAACATGCCGACGATCGGCGTAATGCGATCCTCCGGCGGCAGGTCGCGCAGCAGTTCGCCAACCACAAACATCTGGCGGGCGAAGATCAGCGAGCTGAACGGCAGATCGCGCACCAGCTTCTCGCCATCATCCTGCTGATAGCCTTCAAAAATCACATAGCCAGAGTCTTCTTTGACCCGGGCGAAACCAAACACCTCGAGGCGGGCTGCCTTATCGGTAATTTCTGCTGCGCACTCTTTCTCAAACCCAGGGCGACAATAGAGGACAACCTTATTCATGAACAACGCCCTTACGTTTCAGACGAATTGCACCAATTAACATTAACACCCAGCCGGCGAGGAAGCTCACGCCGCCCACCGGGGTCACGAACGCCCACAGGCGTAAATGAGAGAGCGCCAGGCAGTAGAGGCTGCCGCTGAACAGCACGGTCCCTAACGCCAGAAACACGCTACTCCAGTAGAACCAGATACTGATCCGACGCTGCATCGCCACCGCCAGACCAAAAATCGCCAGGGTATGGAAGGCCTGATACTCCAGGCCGGTATGGATCCAGGCCATCTCCGCCGCGCCGAGCGATTGACTTAAGACATGCGCGCCGAAGGCACCCAGAGCCACAAAGATAAAGCCGCTAATCGCGGCGAATATCAGCATAAAACGGCTGGTCATGTTGTTACCCTACAAGTAATTATTGTTCATAACGAAAGCGGAATTTTTCTTGTTCACTTGCCGCTTTCGCCAGAATCCACTGCCGGAAAGCGGCTATTTTACCCAGTTCTGCCTGACTGTCATGGCAAACAAGGTAAAACGCATTCTTACTGACCAGAACATCATTAAATGGACACACCAGGCGACCGGCTTCAATTTCGGACTGCGCCATGACATTGTTGGCCAGCGCCACGCCCTGCCCGTGAATGGCCGCCTGCAGCACCATCGCGCTGTGGCTGAAAATCGGCCCCTGCTGCACATTAATATGGCTTAGACCAAGCTGGCGGGTATAAGTTTGCCAGTCGCGGCGGGACGCATCGTGAAGCAGCGTATGTTGCGCCAGATCGGCAGGCGTTTTCAATGCTTTATCGCCGGTGAGCAGCAGCGGGGAACAGACCGGCAGCAGATACTCGGCGTACAGTTTTTCCACACGCAGGCCCGGCCAGTTGCCGCGACCGTAAAAAATCGCCACATCGACATCGTCCGCCAGCTTATCCTCCTGACGGTCCACCGCCTGGATCCTGACGTCGATTCCCGGATAAGCTGAGTTAAAGCTTGTCAGTCTCGGCACCAGCCACTGGATGGCGAAACTTGGCAATAAACTGACCGTTAATGCCCCTTTGGCGCTGCGCGCCTGCAGTTTACGCGTCGCTTCCGTCAGTTGCGAAAAAATCTCTTTAATATCCTGAAAATAGCTCTGCCCTTCTTCCGTTAACAGCAGCGAACGATTGCGCCGACGGAACAGCTTAAGGCCCAGAAAATCCTCGAGAGACTTGATTTGGTGGCTGACTGCGGCCTGCGTCACAAAAAGCTCATCGGCTGCCCGAGTGAAGCTGAGATGGCGTGCGGCTGCATCAAAAACACGTAATGCATTCAGAGGAGGTAATCGCTTCGACATGGTTATTCTGGCTTAGATGTTAACTCAATTTAACAAATAGGAAACAATGGTTAACCTATTAGTTTTTTTTATCTGAGCCATTATAAATTGTCCGTTGAGGTTCTACCAGCAAATACCTATAGTGGCGGCACTTCCTGAGCCGGAACGAGAAGCTTTTTTTGGAATGCGTGTTCCATCAAGCTTTTGGCTTACGGTTGTGATGTTGTGTTGTTGTGTTTGCAATTGGTCTGTCTTTGCAGACCCCGGTAGCAAGGCTACCCCTTTTCACTTCCTGTACATTTACCCTGTCTGTCCATAGTGATTTAATGTAGCACCGCAACGCGCGGTGCTTTTTTTTGCCTTTTTACTGCCTTACTCGTCCAGCTCACCCAGCTGTTTCACGTCAGAGCGATTGATCTGCTGTTTGTTGCCCCACGCGTCCTTATACGAGATCATGCCAGTATCATTATCGGTTTGCGGTTTCCCGTCGGTAACGATGGTCCGCCCATCATTGGTATGCATCACATAGTTAGAGGAACAGGCGCTCAGGCCTAAAGTCAGCATACAGGCAGAGATAATCGCAGCGGCCTTAGTCATTTTCATTTTTCTCTCCTTACGGCTATTTATACTATTCGTGACTCGTTAAGTAATAGGTTAAAACACAAACCCAACACTTTTCAGCATAACCCTCTTTGACCCACGTGGAGTCACATTCGGACAATTCCACAGAGCGCAGAGGCCTTGTCACGCCCGACAAATTGCGCGACGATCGCGGTATTGATACGAGGAATTCCATGAACGCATTCAACCCTGCGCACTTTCGCGCGCAGTTTCCGGCTCTGGCCGATGCCGGCGTCTATCTCGACAGCGCGGCGACGGCGCTCAAACCGCAGGCGGTGATCGACGCCAGCGACCAGTTTTATCGCCTGAGCGCCGGCAACGTCCACCGCAGTCAATTCGCCGCCGCCCAGCGGCTGACCGAGCGCTATGAGGCGGCCCGCGAGCGCGTGGCGGCGTGGCTGAACGCCCCCTCAGGCAAAGATATCGTCTGGACGCGGGGGACCACCGAGGCCATCAATATGGTGGCGCAGAGCTACGTCCGGCCGCGCCTGCAGCCTGGCGATGAAATTCTCGTTAGCGAAGCCGAGCATCATGCCAACCTCGTGCCCTGGCTGATGGTGGCCGGGCAAACCGGCGCCAGAGTGGTCAAGCTGCCGCTCGGCGCCGACCGCCTGCCGGATATCGCCAGCCTCAGCGCGCTCATTACCCCGCGCAGCCGGGTGCTGGCCATCGGCCAGATGTCCAACGTCACCGGCGGCTGCCCGGACCTGGCTCAGGCCATCCGCCTTGCTCACGCCGCCGGGATGGTGGTGATGGTCGACGGCGCGCAGGGGGCGGTGCATTTCCCCGCGGACGTGCAGGCGCTGGATATCGATTTTTACGCCTTTTCCGGCCATAAGCTGTATGGCCCGACCGGGATCGGCGCCCTGTACGGCAAAAGCGAACTGCTGGCGGCGATGTCGCCCTGGCTCGGCGGCGGGAAGATGATCGCCGAGGTCAGCTTTGACGGCTTTACGCCACAGCCGGCGCCCTATGGCCTTGAGGCCGGTACGCCCAATGTCGCCGGGGTTATCGGCCTCAGCGCCGCGCTGGAGTGGCTGGCGCAGAGCGATATCGGCCAGGCGGAAAACTGGAGCCGCAGCCTGGCGAGCCTGGCGGAAGAGGCGCTGGCGAAACGGCCGGGCTTCCGCTCTTTCCGCTGCCAGCAGTCAAGCCTGCTCGCCTTTGAGTTCGACGGTATTCATCACAGCGATCTGGTGACGCTGCTGGCCGAGTCCGGCATTGCCCTGCGCGCCGGGCAGCACTGCGCCCAGCCGCTGCTGGCGGCTTTAGGAGTCAGCGGCACGCTGCGGGCCTCTTTCGCCCCCTACAATACCCAAGACGATGTTGCAGCGCTGGTCCACGCGGTGGATCGCGCCCTGGAAATTTTGGTGGATTAATGACGACCCTGCACCCCTTCGGCACGACCATTACCGACGCCACGCTGCGCCAGACCTTCGCCCCGCTGAACCAGTGGGAGGATAAATATCGGCAGCTGATTTTATTGGGCAAAAAGCTGCCGACGCTGACCGATGAGCGCAAAGCGCAGGCCCATGAGATTGCCGGGTGTGAGAACCGCGTCTGGCTGGGCTATGAGGAGGACGCCGAGGGCAGGCTGCACTTCTTTGGCGACAGCGAAGGAAGGATTGTGCGCGGTCTGCTGGCGGTACTTTTAACTGCCGTGGAAGGAAAAACCCGCGCCGGGATCCTGGCGCAGGATCCGCTGGCGCTGTTCGACGAGCTGGGGCTGCGCGGCCAGCTCAGCGCCTCGCGCAGCCAGGGCCTCAGCGCCCTGAGCGAGGCGGTGCTCGCCGCCGCCCGCGAGCGCTAATCTCAAGCTTTCGCTTACCCGCCGAACTACTTCCCGGAAGCCGCAGCGTCGCGCTGCGCTTTCGCCAGCATCTTCTTCAGGGCATGCGACACCGCGACAAACCCGAAGGTCGCGGTCACCATCGTCGCCGCGCCAAAGCCGGCAGCGCAGTCCATCCGCTTCGGTCCTTCCGCCGTGCTCTTCATCGCGCAGACACTGCCGTCCGCCTGCGGGTAGACCAGCGCTTCCGTAGAGAATACGCAGTCCACGCCGAGCTTGCCTTTACTGTTTTTCACCACCCCAAACTGGCTTTTCAGCCGCTCGCGCAGTTTAGCCGCCAGCGGATCCTGGATGGTCTTCGCCAGGTCAGCGACCTGGATCTGCGTTGGGTCAATCTGGCCGCCCGCCCCGCCGGTGGTGACCAGCGGCACTTTGTAGCGGCGGCACCAGGCGATAAGCGCCGCTTTTGGCCGGACGCTATCGATGGCGTCGATGACATAGCTGAAGCCGGCGCCAAGGTATTCGGCCACGTTTTCCGGGGTTACGAAATCATCCACCACCGTCACCCGGCACTCCGGGTTGATCAGGCGAATACGCTCCGCCATCACCTCCGCTTTCGCCAGCCCGACGTTGCCGCTGAGGGCGTGGATCTGGCGGTTGGTATTGGTAACGCAGACATCGTCCATATCGATAAGGGTGATCGCCCCGATGCCGGTCCGCGCCAGCGCTTCCGCCGCCCACGAGCCGACCCCGCCGATCCCGACCACGCAGACGTGGGCGTCGGCAAAACATTGCAGCGCTTTTTCACCATATAAACGTGCCGTACCGCCAAAACGCTGGCGCCAGGCATCGCTGATTACAACAGACATAGGACCTCAGAACAAAATGACAGCGCCCGGAGGCCGCCGCAAACGGCGTCATCCGGGCGCCCTGGTCAACAGGCACGGCCAGGGGTGTTAGCCGCTAAAAACATTTCCCGCGCCTGGCGCGTTTTTCAGCACCCATACGCGGCCGTAGTGGTTATACCAGCCGGCACGGTGGCCAGCGTCAGGCCCAATGCCCTGATAGATGTCGAAATGCTGGCCTTTGATGGCCCCACCAACGTCGAGGGCGACCATCAGACGCAGTTCGTACTGGCCGTTAAACTTGCCGTTATTATCCAGCAGAGGTACCTCGGCCAGCAAGGTGGTTCCCGGCGGAATAATCGACCGGTCGGAGGCCACCGAGGCGCGGCCGATCAGCGGCACGGCGCTGGCGCCTTTCACCGGCGCGAAAGACTGTGGTTTAAAGAACACGAACGACGGGTTCTGCTCTAGCAGCTCGCGCACTTCCGCTTCGCTGTGCTTTTCACCCCACTCGCGGATCGCCTGCATCGACATATCTTCTTTCTTCACTTCCCCGCGGTCGATCAGCACTTTGCCGATGCTGCGATAGGGCCAGCCGTTTTTCCCGGCATAGCTAAAGAAGTTGAGCGGCGAACCGTCGCCAAAATCGATATAGCCGCTGCCCTGCACGTCCATGATGAAGTTATCCATCAGCGAATTGCTGTACGCCAGCACATAGTTGTCGCTCAGCGCGCCGGCATAAATGCTGGCGCGGGACGGCAGCTTGCCGCGCTTCGGCGGCATCCGGTAAATGGGGTACTGGAATTCGCCCTGACGGGTGTGGCGCGCCTGCACCACCGGCGTGTAGTAGCCGGTAAACTGGACGTTGCCATAGTTGTCGACGCCCTGCATCTGCCAGGCGTCGATGCCAAACTGGCGCAGCGTGCGGGTGTCGCCGCCGGCGCGCAGCCACTCCTGCAGCGCGTTATAGACGTTGCTCTGGCTGTTATAGAGGCGCGGAGAGGCGTTACGAATTTGATTAACCTGCTCGGAGAAGTCGCCGGCGTTGATCGGCGCCCCGACGGCATCCGGCTGGTTTACCAGTGAAAACGGCTGGGTGAACTTGCCATCGCTATATTGCTGACCGCGGTCGGTCGGTTTTGAGGAACAGGCGGCGAGCATAGCCAGCATTGCCCCCGTCGCTACGTATTTTGCCCAACGTCCTTTCATGGTGTCTCATCTTTTGCTGCGAAGCCTTAGTGCGTGTTGAAGATAACAAAGCGCCAGAGCTATTGAAATGCGCGATCTCATCGATGGCACAGATTTGTGTAAAAAAACACCACAACGTGGCGTTTTATAAGCCAATTCTTACAAAAATGTCGATTTGGTCGAAAAAAGGTTGCATCATCTCGCTAGCGGAGTATAGTGCGCTTCCACGGACGCGGGGTGGAGCAGCCTGGTAGCTCGTCGGGCTCATAACCCGAAGGTCGTCGGTTCAAATCCGGCCCCCGCAACCAATTAAAATTTGATGAAGTAAAGCAGTACGGTGACGCGGGGTGGAGCAGCCTGGTAGCTCGTCGGGCTCATAACCCGAAGGTCGTCGGTTCAAATCCGGCCCCCGCAACCAATCAAATTTGACAACGTGAAGCAGTACGGTGACGCGGGGTGGAGCAGCCTGGTAGCTCGTCGGGCTCATAACCCGAAGGTCGTCGGTTCAAATCCGGCCCCCGCAACCAACATCATAAACACCCTCAAGGGTGTTTTTTTGTTTCTGCCGCCGGCAAAACCTCTGCCGAAAACGGGAACGGCCATTGCCGCCCCCATCTCCTGCTTACCCCTTAGGTAACACAATATTGCTGGCCGCCAGCATGCCCATGCGATGGTACATCGCACAGGCCGCCTCGACGATCGGCATCGCCAGCGCCGCGCCGCTGCCTTCCCCCAGCCGCATACCCATATTGAGATACGGTTCGAGTCCGAGGTGCGCCAGCGCGATACGCGCCCCCTTCTCCGCCGAATAGTGGGACGGGATCAGATACGGTTTTACCGCCGGCGCTATCCGGCACGCCGCCAGCGCCGCCGCGTAAGAGAGAAAGCCATCCAGCACCACCGGCAGCCCGCAGGACGCCGCCCCCAGCATGACGCCGGTCATCCCCAGCAGATCAAATCCACCGACTTTGCTCAGCACGTCGAGGCCATCCTTCGGGTCGGGCTGATTAAGGGCGATAGCCCGCCGCACGACCTCCACCTTGTTGCCAACCTTCGCCAGCGGCAAATTGGCGCCAATCCCGACCACCTCCTGCGCATCGCTGCCGGTCAGGACGCTGACCATCGCCGCCGCCGGCGTGGTATTGGCCATCCCCAGTTCGCCGACGCCAAACAGAGTCACGCCCTCCTGCGCCAGCGCGCGGGTGTAGCGCATCACCTCCAGCAGCAGCTCCTGCCCCTGCT
This sequence comes from Klebsiella pneumoniae complex sp. WS1778, assembly GCF_049472055.1. Classification (NCBI taxonomy): domain Bacteria; kingdom Pseudomonadati; phylum Pseudomonadota; class Gammaproteobacteria; order Enterobacterales; family Enterobacteriaceae; genus Klebsiella; species Klebsiella pneumoniae complex sp. WS1778. The sequence goes on along the minus strand of NZ_JBKGTJ010000003.1, from coordinate 503,090 downwards.
CGCGGCTCATGGCCGGGCCGCGGGCAATATTGCCGCAGCCCCGCGCCACCCGCATATTCACCACGCCGGGCAGCGGTTCGCTATCGATCCCGACATCAATCACGTGCACTTGCGCCCCGGCCTGGGCGGCGAGCACGCAGACGCCGGTGGTGCCGCGGGTCATATTGGCGGCCTGGATGGCCGTGACCGCCTTCGGCGAAATCGCCACCCCTTCGTCCCATACCCCATGGTCGGCGCACATCACCAGCAGGGCCTTTTTCGCCACCTGCGGCTGGCCGCCCAGGCCGGGCATTCCCGCCAGCTGCACCGCCAGCGCCTCCAGACGCCCGAGGCTGCCGGGGGGCTTGAGTAAGCCGTCGATGTGTTGCTGTGCCCGCGCCATGGCGTCGGCGTCCGGCGCGGGGATCGCCCGCAGTACCTCGTTTACGCTTTGCATACAGAATCCCTGCCAGGGCTGGCCCGGTCGGCCAGCGATTGAGTTATTTGATTTTGACGCCGATGCCGGAGACCACCAGCCAGACCGCATCCGCCGCGGCCGCCAGGCGCTGATTGACCCGCCCGGCGATATCGCGAAAATGCCGCGCCAGGCGGTTCTCCGGCACAATGCCCATCCCCACCTCGTTGGTCACCAGCACGACGTGCGCCGGGCAGCGCTGACAGGCGGCAATCAGCACGCCAATTTCGTCATCAATAGCCCGCTCCATGGCGGCGTAATCCCAGCCGTCGGGGTCGCTGTCGCCGCCGAGCGCGAACAGCAGGTTGGTGACCATGGTGGTAATGCATTCCAGCAAAATCGCCTCCTCTGGGGCGGTATCCGGGGTGATCAGTTCATCAAGCTGCTGCCAGCGCTCGGCGGTGCGCCAGTGGGCGGGCCTGCCGTCGCGATGATGCTGGATCCTTGCGGCCATCTCGTCGTCAAATATTTGCGAGGTGGCGATATATAAAACCTGCGGCGCATCGGCAATCAGCGCCTCGGCATGGCGGCTTTTGCCGCTGCGCGCGCCGCCGGTAACCAAAGTCAGCATAGGGGCTCCTGATGTTGGCGCATGATGGCGTAAATTTTATCGATGGCGATATGTTCGCGCATGGCATCGGCCAGCAGGTCAAACTGGCGGGTTTTATAGCGGGCATACTCAAGGGCGCTGTCCAGCGGCGCCAGCCCTTTGCGCTGACGCAGGCCGTTGAGCAGCGCCCGGGTAAAGGCATCGTTGTCGAACAGGCCGTGCAGATAGGTGCCAAACGCCAGGCCGTCGTCGCTGACCGCGCCGTCTGCCACTGACTGTCCCGCTTTATGCAGCTGCAGCAGCGGCGCGCAGCCTGCCTCACGGCGCGTCTCGCCCATATGAATTTCGTAGCCACTGACCCGCAGCCCCGCCGCGTCGGCTAACCAGTCCGGGAGGTTAGCCTCCAGGGTCGCCTGCACCTGAGTGGTGGTTTTGCGCTGGGCGAAGTGGGTCACGGTCTTCAGCACCCCCAGTCCGGGCTGGGTGCCAAGGCCAGACTCCACCTCATCGATAATGGTATCGCCGAGCATCTGATAGCCGCCGCAGATCCCCAGCAACGGCACCTTGCGCTGCCGGGCCTGCTCGACCGCGTGCGCCATGCCGCTTTCACGCAGCCAGCACAGATCGCCGAGGGTATTTTTACTGCCCGGGAGAATGACCAGGTCGACGTCGGCCAGCGCCTGCGGGTCGCGGACATAGCGCACCCGGACGTCAGGCTGCGCCGCCAGGGCGTTAAAGTCGGTAAAATTGGCGATATGCGGCAGGTGAACGACGGCGATGTCGATATCGCGCCGGTCGGTGCGGTGGTATTTCCCGGCCTGCAGCGCGACGCCGTCCTCATCCTCAAGGTCAACTTCAAGCCACGGCATAACGCCCAGCACCGGCACGCCGGTCAACGCCTCGATCTGCTCGATCCCCGAGCGCAGGAGCGCCACATCGCCGCGGAATTTATTGATAATCACGCCTTTCACCCGCGCTCGCTCCTCGGGCTGCAGCAGCGCCAGCGTGCCGTAAATCGCGGCAAATACCCCGCCGCGGTCGATGTCGGCCACCAGGATCACCGGGCACTGCGCCATTTCGGCCATGCCCATATTGACGATATCGCGGTCGCGCAGGTTAATTTCCGCTGGGCTGCCGGCCCCTTCCAGCACCAGCGCCTCATACTCCCCGGCCAGGCTCTGGTAGACCGCGAGGATCTGCTCGCGCAGGCGTGGCTTGTACTGGTGATAGCTCACCGCGTCCATGCTGGTCGCCACCTCCCCCATCAGCACCACCTGCGCCTGACGGTCGCTGGTGGGCTTGAGCAAAATCGGATTCATGCGGACATCCGGGGCGATCCCGGCTGCTTCGGCCTGGAAAATCTGCGCCCGGCCCATCTCTTTGCCATCCGGCGTAATGCCGGAGTTCAGCGCCATATTCTGTGATTTAAACGGCGCGGTGCGCAGTCCATCCTGATAAAAAATGCGGCACAGTCCCGCCACCAGCACGCTTTTCCCGACGTCGGAAGCGGTGCCCTGTAACATAATCGCCAGCGTCATGACGCCTCCTTAATCGCGCCTATCGCATCGTTGCGCATCCGCTGAAAAAACTCCGCTTCGGTTTTACACAGCGGCAGCCCCAGTTCGCTATGAAGTTTCACCAGCCACGGCTGGGTCAATCCCGCCCGGGCCATGGTCTCCGCGCAAGCAAACACCTCGCCGGGTTCCCCTTCGGCCAGCACTTCGCCGTGCCGCAGAACGTAAACGGCGTCGCTCACCTCATAGATCAGATCGATATCGTGGCTGGAGATCGCCACGTGGTTGCCGCGATCGGCAATGCGCTTGATGATGTCGATCATCTGCGCGCGCCCGCGGGGATCGAGGCCCGCGGTGGGCTCGTCAAGCAGCAGGTAGCGCGCCTGCAGCACCAGCGCCCCGGCGATCGCCACCCGTTTTTTCTGCCCATGACTGAGGCACTGGATCGGCTGCTGGCGAAATCCCTGGGCATCGACGAGGGTCAGCGCCTCGTCCACCCGGCGGGCGATCTCCTCTTCCGCCACCCCGAGGTTACGCAGACTAAAAGCGATATCGCTATCGATATCGGTATAGAAGATTTGCTGGTCCGGATCCTGAAACACCGTCGCCACCTGCTGGCGCAGCGCCAGCAGGCCGCGCTTGCTGTAGTCCAGCGGTTTTCCCTGCCATAGCACCGCCCCGCTCTGCGGGCGCAGCAGGCCGCTCAGGTTCATAAACAGCGTCGACTTTCCGCAGCCGTTGGCCCCCACCAGGCCGGTCACCGCATGGCGGGAAAAATCCAGCGTCAGCCCTTTAAGCACCGGCTCATCCTGATAGCGAAACCAGAGATCGGTTGTGGCAAGCATACTTATCCTTAAAGGTGAAAATCACCCTGGTACAATTTGATATCCAGCGCCGTGCTCATCTGTTGATAGCGCAGGAGGACGCGGGTGAACAGCAGTCCCACCAGCATCGCCAGCGAGCGATAGCCCTGCGGCACGCTACCATAGCCAAAACGCAGGGTTTGCGCGCGGTGAATCGCCATCGCCTCGTCCAACAGAATAAAAATGAAGCGCCAGGTCAGCAGGATCTGCTCCGTCAGCAGTCGCGGTACACGACCGCGCTTGAGTAAAATAATCAACTGCGGGAAAGGCAGATTGAGCACCAGCCAGAGCGTCGCCGCCATCGCCGCCAGGCTGCGCCAGAAAGTCTCCCCGGCCACGGCCAGCCCCTGGGCGGAAATCCCTATCGAGAAAGCGCCCAGCCGAAAGCTCGCTAACAGCATCTGCGGGTCGCGGCTGACGCTGAACAGAATGGTCAGCACGCCGACCAGCAAAAAGCCAAAGGGCAGCGCCATCCAGCGGCACCAGCGCTTGAATGAGACCCGTAGCAGCCAGCAGGTCAGCGCGGCGGTTAGCGCCAGCGTCAGCGCCTGGCCCCATGCCGGAAGCGTAAAGGCCAGCGCCATCAGCAGCAGCCAGAGCAGAAACTTCCGCTCTGGCGCCACCTGCAGCCAGCGGCTCTGGTAGCTGAGTCGGTCAAACCCGGTCATCACGGCGCTGTCTGCCCCTCGCATATCCGAGAATGTAAAAAATCACCGCCGCGCCCAGCGAGCCCTGCAGGGTAAACAGCAGGCTCTCAATCTCGCCGCTCGCCGGTTCATATAGCGGCTGGAACCAGGGTTGATAATCCGGCGCCACCGCCTGGATCTGGCTCTCCGCTTCGCCGTCCGAGCCGCCAAACTCGCCGCCGTGGTTAATAAAAAATGGCAGGATCATCAGGGCGACCACCATCGCCAACAGGATCAGGGTCTTTTTCATATTAATGTCCCTCCGCGGCGATCAGTCGCCGTTTGGTTAGCTGATCGTAGATCATCACGGTGAGCAACCCTTCCGCGATGGCGATCGGGATTTGCGTCAGGCAGAAGATGCCCATAAACTTGGCGATCGATCCACCTGCTCCGGTTGCCGGATCGGGAAAGGCCACCCCGAGCTGGACGGAGGTGACAAAGTAGGTCATCAGATCCGCCAGCATGGCGCAGAGAAAGACCCCGACATCGCGACGGATCCCCGCCCGACAGGCCAGCTTCCACACCAGATAGCCGACCATCGGACCGATCACCGCCATCGACATCCCGTTGGCGCCAAGGGTGGTCAGGCCGCCATGCGCCAGCAGCAGCGCCTGGAACAGCAGAACGATCGCCCCCAGCACCGCCACTACGCCCGGCCCGAAGAGGATCACCGCCAGACCAACGCCGGTGGGATGCGAGCAGCTGCCGGTCACCGACGGGATCTTCAGCGCCGAAAGAACAAAAATAAACGCCCCGCAGAGAGCCAGCAGCACCTTCTGATTGCTCTCTTCCTGGACGATACGCCGCAGGCGCACCAGGCCGTACCACAGGCAGGGTAAAAACAGCAGCCACCACGCCAGCGCCCACATCGGCGGCAAAAAGCCCTCCATGATATGCATGGCGAACGCCTCCTGTGGGACGATGATCAGCAGAACAGCAGCCGCCAGCCCCCCATACGAAAGCTGCTTCAGCGATTGCACCTGATTCATTACGCCTCCTCCCACTGTTTGTTAACCAGGATGGTCGAGAAATAGGGCAGCGGCTGGTCATCGCTGACCTCGCGCAGGCTGCGCCAGCACTGCTCACCCGGCAGGGTGGCCTCTGACATCATCAGCGCCGCATCCAGCAGCCCCGCCTGCGCCAGCAGCGCCTTAATGCGGGCGAAGCGGCCGTAGACTTTCATCAGAACCAGACTGTCATGCTGGCGCAGCGCCGCGGCAATGTCCGCTTCCGGCGCGGTGCAGGAGATCACCGCCAGCGACTGCTGCTCCATGGCCAGCGGGGTTTTCGCCCGCGCAGCAATGGCGGCGAAGGAGGTAACGCCAGGGACAATCTCCAGCCAGTCCGGGCAGCCAATCCGCTGCAGCAGAAAGACCCAGGTGCTGAACAGCATGGCATCGCCGAGGGTGATAAATCCGACCTGCCTGCCCTCCGCCACTTCCTGGGCCAGCGCCGCGGCGACATCGTTCCACACCGCCTCTTTTTCCGCGCTGTCGGCGCTCATCGGAAAATGGCAGCAGCGGACCTCCGTGTGTGCGCCAAGGTACTCGCGCATGATGGAGAGGGCCAGGCTGTCGCCGCCTTTGCGACCGGCTGGCGCATACAGCACATCCAGCTGGCCGAGGATCCGCGCCGCACGCACAGTGATCAGATCGGCCGCCCCCGGCCCGGTGCTCAGGGCGTACAGTTTGCCGCTCATGCTGCTTTCTCCATCGCGTTATTCAGCGCCTGCTGCAGATGGGCGACGAACATCGCCCGCACCGCCGGATTTTCCCCTAACCCGCTCAGCCACGGCGTTGCCGTGATACCGGCGGCATTGAACAGCGTTTTCCAGGAGTCCTCTTCGTCCGAGGCCATATCGTTAATGGCGTGATCGCCGGCCACCAGCATCAGCGGCATCAGGTGCACGCCGGTCACGCCCTGGCGAGCGAGTTCGTTAATCACGATGTCCACTTCGGGATAGCTTTCCACCGCCCCCACCCGCGCCGGAAAACCCTGCACCGCCATCATATGATCCAGACAGGCGTAGGCCGCGAAGGCGTGGTGGCTGGCGCCATGCCCCATAAATACCACTCGTTCCGTCGCCGCCAGCGGCGGCATCTGCTGGCGCAGGGCCTGCATTAGCTGCACGTAATCGCCATGACCGCTCAACAGCGGCGCGCCCAGCGTCAGACGCTGAAAGCGCGGGCGCATGCTCTGCACTTCGCGAACGATCTTCTCGTACTCGTCGCCGTTGATAATGTGCAGGGACTGGATCGCCACATCCTGGTACCCCTGCTCGGCCAGCTTTTGCAGGGCCTGCAGCGGGGTATCGATATGGATGCCGTCGCGCTGCTGCAGTTTGCGAATAATCATCCCCGAGGTGAAGGCGCGAAACAGCGTGCGGTCCGGGCAGCTGGCGGCCAGATCGCGCTCGCAGGCAGCGATGTTCTTCTCGCGGGTGTCGTGATAGCTGGTGCCAAAGCTCACCACCAGAAGTGCTTTTTTCATATCCTGTTCCTCAAGTCGCCGACAGCCAGCGCGTCAGCCGCGCAGCGAAATCGGCCTGGCTTTGCAGTAATTCATCGCCCGTCACCAGCGGCGCCGGACGGGTAATGACGATGCAGGGGATCCCCGCATCGAGACAGGGTTGTACTTTTTCCTGATAGCCCCCTTCCGCCCCAGAGGCTTTCGTCACCACGACGTCGGCCCGGCACTGGCGATAAAAGGCGGCGTTAAATTCAGCGCTGAACGGCCCGCAGAGGGCAAAGATCTCCCCCACGCCAAATCCCAGTTCGCTGCAGTGCTGAACTACCTCCGGCACCGGCAGCACCCGGGCAAGCAGCGTTTTATCCGCCAGCCCCGCCCGCCAGGCCGCCAGATCTTTGCTGCCGGTGGTCAGCAGGATCCGCTCGCCGAGGCGATGGGCTACCGCGCAGGCCTCGTTCAGATCGCCGACGACGTGAAGAAGCGGATGGCGCAGATCGCTCAGCTGCTCCGGCCTTTGATAGCGGCTGAGCAAGACTCCGACGCTGGCGCAGGCGCGTACAATATTCTCGCTGACCACCTCGGCGTAGGGGTGAGAGGCGTCGATTACCCAGCGGGTGCGTTGCGCCTTCAGCCACTCCGCCATCTGCTGCCACTCCATGCGCCCGCAGCGCACCTGGCCGCGAATATCCCCCGCCAGCTGCTGACCGGTGAGCGTCGCCACCGACAGGGTGTAGCGCACGCCGGCGGCGTCCAGCTGCTGGCAGATCGCCCGCGCATCGCTGGTGCCTCCGATAACCAGCACGTCGCCGTGGTTCACAGCGCGTAGCCTCGCGGGGTAATCATCAGACCTTTATCGATGTATGTCGCTTTGTTGCCGACGATCACCAGGCTGGTCATATCCACCGGGGCGAAATCCATCTCCCCGAGGGTGGTCAGCCATTTCTCCTGCTTTTTACGCCCGGCGGATTTGACCACGCCAACCGGCGTATCCGCGCTTTTGCTGGCCGCCAGCAGCGCAAAGGCGCGCGCCAGATGCCCTTCGCGGCCGCGGCTGCGGGGGTTGTAAAAACAGATAACGAAGTCCGCTTCCCCGGCGGCGACAATGCGTTTTTCAATCACCGACCACGGCGTCAGCAGATCGCTGAGGCTGATATGGCAGAAATCATGCATCAGCGGCGCTCCGAGCAGCGAGGCGGCGGCGATACTGGCCGTCATCCCCGGGATCAGGCGGACCTCAATGTCCAGCTGCTGCTTATTAACCAGCTCCAGCACCAACCCCGCCATGCCGTAGATGCCGGCGTCGCCGCTGCTGATCAGCGCAACGTTGTGCCCGGCCTGCGCCAGCTCGATGGCCGCCTGGCAGCGTTCAATCTCTTTGCACATGCCGGTTTTGATCACCTGCTTGTCACCGGTAAAGGCTTTTACCAGGTGGGTGTAGGTCTTGTAGCCCACCACAATCTCCGCCGCCTGCAGGGCCTCCACGGCTTCCATGGTCATCATCGCCTGCGAGCCAGGGCCAATTCCGATTACGCTTAACATCAGTGTGAAACTCCCAAAGTAATAGTGACGCCCTGCTCGCGCAGGGTTTCGCCGGACAGGTTTCCCTGACTCAGCAGCCAGGCCACCGGGCCGGAGACGCTGCCGACGCCGACCATCTCCCGGACAAAAGACGAGGCCGGAAAGCGGTGCTCGTGCTCGCGCAGCGCCTCGGCGCTGAAGGTTTCGAACGGCACCCGGCAGCGATGAGCCAGCTGGCGGAGCCCCGGCTCGTTTGCCTTCAGGCTCACGCTGCCGATCGCTTTCAACGCCAGTGGGTCAAGGCGCTGGGCAGCAAGCTGGCGCTCCAGCAGCGTACTGAGCAGCGCGCAGGGGGTGTCGCGCCGGCAGCCGATCCCCGCCACCACCCGCTGGGGCACCAGCTTCCAGTGAGGTATCGGCAGCGGCGGCAGCGACCGGCGCAGGGTGATGCAGATCAGCGCGTCGAGCGACGGCAAGCGCGTAAGGTTCCTCACCGGAATAAAGCCGCGCTGGTCGCAGCGGCTTAGCGCCTCGGTAAATTCAGCGTCGCACCACAGTCCCACCCGCTTACCGCTCACCAGCATCTGATTAACGGTTTTCACCGTCGCGCGAAAATCGGTCATCCGGGCGTTCAGCTCAACAGCCAGTGTGTCGAGGGCGGCCAACTCGTTGACGTCGGTTGCGGTGGTGATCACCGGGTCGGCGCCGAGCATCCCGGCGAGATAGCGGGTCAGGGCATTGGCCCCCCCGGCATGGCCGGAGATCAGGCTGATGACGTGCCGGGCGCGCTCATCAATCACCACCACCGCCGGGTCGCTGAGCTTGTCATTCACCAGCGGCGCCAGCACCCGCACGGCAATCCCGGTGGCGCCGATAAAAATCAGCGCCGAAAAGCTGCTGAACGCCTCGCGGGCAGCGCTGGCAAAGCCGCCGTTAAAGGGGATAAACCCCTCCTCCTGCAGCGCCTCGCTGGTGTAGCAGGTGAGCGGCAGCATGGCCGCCAGCCTTTTTGCCAGCCGCACGCCGCCGGGCGTCAGGCAAAACAGGGCAATGGATTCAGGCTTTACGGTATTCATGGCTAAAATCCGCTGCGTACAGTTTGGAGTAGTGATACTCATCGCCGAGGAAGGGACCGACGAGGATCAGCGCCGTTTTGCGGATCCCGGCGTCGCGTACCTTATCGCCGATGTCCGCAAGGGTTCCGCGGACGGTCTGGCTTTCCGGCCAGGTGGCCTTATAGATCACCGCGACCGGGGTGGTCGCCGGGTAGCCGCCCTCCACCAGCCGCTCCGCCACCCGGTGAATACGCTGCACTGACAGGTAAATCGCCATCGAGGTCTGGTGGCTGGCAAAGGCCTCCAGCTGTTCGCGCGCAGGAACCGGCGTGCGCCCTTCCAGACGGGTAATAATCAGACTTTGCGATACCTCGGGCACCGTATATTCCACCCCCAGCTCCGCCGCCGCCCCGAGGAAGGCGCTGACGCCCGGCACCACCTGCCAGCGGATCCCGCGGCGGGTCAGCTCTTCGCCCTGCTCGCGCACCGAGCCGTACAGCGAGACGTCCCCCGTCTGCAGGCGCACCACCGTTTTTCCCGCCTTCACGCCCGCTTCCATCAGATCGAGGATCTGCTCCAGATGCAGCGCGGCGCTGTCGTGACACTCCGCCTGTGGCGGACAGTAGGCCAGCAGCTCGGTGTTAATCAGCGACCCGGCGTAGATCACCACCTGCGCCTGCTGCAGCAGACGGTAGCCTTTGAGAGTAATCAGTTCGCAATCGCCAGGACCGGCGCCGACGAACCACACGCAATGGGGATCAAAAGTCTTAGCCATGGTTTCCTTCCTTCTGACAGGCGATGACAAAAACGGGATTATGGGGTTTGAAGTAGTGGCCGCTGCCCAGCGTGGTCAGCGATGAGACGTTCAGCTGCAGGCAATCAATCTGTGTAATCCCCCGCTGCTGCAGATAGTCGAGAGCCGCATTCAGGTTCTCCTGCAGGATAAAAGTCATCACCAGACGGCCACCGGGATAGAGCTGCTGCCACGACCAGTCAATGAGCTCGTCGAGGCGGCCGCCGCTGCCGCCCATAAAAATGGCGTCGGCGCGTTCGGTCATCACCATCGGCGCTTCGCCGGGCAGGATCTCAATATTGCCGCAGGCGAAATGCTGGCGGTTTTCGTCCAGCAGCCGGAGAGCCGCGGGGTTGCGTTCGATGGAGGTTACCTGCAAAGAGGGATACTGCAGCGCCGCCTCAATCGACACGCTGCCGGTACCGGCGCCGATATCAATCAAGTGGCTTGCCCGGTGTAGCTCAAGTTTGGCCAGCGCCAGCGCGCGAACCGCCTCTTTGGTCATCGGCACCTTCTCGCCGCGCAGAAAAAGCTCATCTTTCATCGAGGATCACCACCGCGTTCATCTCAAATTCGGCATCGACCTCACTGACCGGTAGCCAGTGGATCCGCTCGTTATCCATCGCCAGATTTTCGCCAATCACCATCCAGCGATACCCTTTACCCCGCGCCGCCAGCTGGGCGGCGATTTCCCGCGGCCCGCAGCGCCCGTCGGTCACCATCGCCACCTTGCGCTGGCGCGCCAGCTCATCAAAACAGACGTCCCGTCCGTGGCTGCTGGTCAGCCAGATATCGTTCATATCGATACCGGCCTTCGCGCAGAGATACTGCACCGCGCTGATGCCGGGGATAATGCGCACGCGCTCGATGCCAAAGTGGGCGATCAGCCGCGTGCCGATGCCGTAAAAGAGCGGGTCGCCTGAGGCCAGCACCACCACCTTCTGCGCTGCGCGTTCGCCGAGCCAGACCAGCAGTTCGGCAATATTGGCGCCCAGCGCAAACCGTTCGCCGCGAAATCCGGGGAACTGCTCTAAATGCCGCTTACCGCCTACCAGCGCATCCGCGCTGGCGACCGCATCTTGCGCCGCCGGCGTCATCAGATGCAGGCCTGACGGCCCCATGCCGACCACCGTTAACATGACATCTCCCGCGCAATCTCGGCGATCGGCCGATTGCTGCCGAGAACCTTGTTATCAAAGGAGAACATGATGGCGTCGCAGACGGGCGGCGCTTTGGTAAAGCGCAGCATCTGCATCACCCGCAGACAGATGCGTTCAGCAAGATGGTTATAGATAGGCTGAAAACCGTACGCGTCGATGTGCTCCATCGCCGCTTCGGTGGTATCGCATTCGCTCACCAGCTGCAGCAGCGCCAGCGGTGCCCCCTGCAGCGCCAGATGCGCGACCAGCGTTTCCATGCGCGCATCGGCGATATGGCTGTGGGTATGGAAGATCCCGGCGGCGACTTTAATCAACTTGCCGGGATGGCCAATCAGCACGATCTGACGGAACCCGAGGCGCACGGCCTCTTCAATCATGTAGCCGACGAAGTTGCTCATGGTGACCACCACCTGCGAGTCGATGCCCATCTGCTCACGTACGAAGCGCTCGCCGTGGTTCCCCGGCACCAGCACCACGCGCTCCAGTCCGGCGGCGCGTTTGATCTCCAGCTCGAGGGAGAGCGAGCGCTTCCAGCTCTCTTCCGACATCGGGGTGACGATCCCGGTGGTGCCGATAATCGAAATCCCGCCGAGGATCCCCAGCCGCGCGTTATAGGTTTTTTGCGCCCGCACCTCGCCCTCCGGGGCGAAAATCTCTACCGTCGCCCCGCGCGACGGGCCAATCGCCTCGCGCACCGCCGACTCGATGGTGTGGCGCGGGGTGCGGTTAATCGCCGGGCTGCCGATGGGCAGGCCGATCCCTTTGCGGGTGACTGTGCCGATACCTTCGCCGCCGCGCAGGGTTATCTCGCCGGAGTCGTCGAGCGTCACGCGGGCGAAAATCAGCATCCCGTGGGTGGCGTCAACGTCGTCGCCGCCGTCTTTACGGATGGCGGCGATCGCCTGCTGCCCTTCGACGTGCGGCGACTCGACGTTAAGACACAGCGTGACGCCGGAAGGGGTGACAATGGAGACCTGATGAATGAGGTGCTGGCGCATCACCATCAGCGCCGCCACCTTAGCCGCCGCCGTCGCGCACGAGCCGGTGGTGTAGCCTTTGCGCAGCGCTTTGCCGTTGTGCCACACCGGGGCGTCGAAGGATTGCTCGCTCATCGCGCCTCCCGCAGGTGGTACAGCAGGGCGTTCACAATTGCTGCCGCCACGTTGCTTCCCCCTTTGCGGCCGAGCGCAGCGATAGCCGGCAGGCCGCTCTCGCTGAGCGCCGCTTTCGACTCCGCGGCGCCGACGAACCCGACCGGCACCCCCACCACGCCGCCGATAGCCGTTTCGCGGTGTTCCAGCAGGCGAAACAACGCAGTTGGCGCATTGCCAAAGACAAACACTTTCTCCCCGGGCTCCTGCACCGCAATATCCACCGCCGCCATCGAGCGGGTCATCCCCCGGCTTTGCGCCTCGCGCACCACCCGCGGGTCGCTGATATAGCAGCGGCATTCGCCGCCAAAGCGGGCTAACAGGGTTTTGTTGATCCCGGACAGCGCCATGGTGGTATCGGTATACAGGGTGCAGGGCCGGCTCAGCGCCTCGCTCAGAGCGATCAGGGCATCCGGAGAAAACCACAGAATATCCAGCCACTCGAAGTCAGCGGTGGTGTGGATCACCCGCTTGATAATCGCCTCGTGCAGCGGGCTGGCGAAACGGTAGTCCGGTCGCGTTTCGGCGATGATCTCGCTGATGATGTCGAAGCTTTTCGCCTCAATCGCCTGCGGTTGTTGTATGTACTGCATCAGGTTCTCCTCAGGCCGCGCCGACCAGCCAGTAGCGCAGGCCGATAAACAGCGCCAGCGCCAGGGTTGACGCCACCCACATCAATCGAATGGTTCGGGAAATATCGTCCACCGCAATGTCGCGGACGGCGTCGCCTATCCAGGGTTTTTCAACGCGCTGGCCGAAGTAGTCGTTCGGGCCGCCAAGGCGGATCCCCAGCGCGCCGGCGACGGTCGCTTCCGGCCAGGCGCAGTTAGGACTGCTGTGCTGATAGCGATCGCGCCAGCCCGTCCGCAGCGCCCGGGCGCCATCTTCCCGACATACCACAGCGGCGAGGCTAAGCAGCAGCCAGCTCAGCCGGGCGGGAAGGAAGTTGGCCACATCGTCAAGACGGGCGCTGACCATGCCGATCGCCCGGTATTTTTCGTGCTTATAGCCGACCATGGAATCGAGGGTGTTGACCGCCTTATAGGCCATGGCCAGCGGCGCGCCGCCCAGCAGCAGGAAGAAGAGCGGCGCGATAATGCCGTCGACGGTGTTTTCCGCCACGGTTTCCACCACCGCGCGGTTAATCTGCTGCGGCTGGAGCTGTGTGGTGTCGCGCCCGACAATCCACGACAGCTTGCTACGGCTTTCCGCCAGATCCCCCGCGCGCAGCGGTCGCTCGACGTCCCGCGCCGACTGCGCCAGACAGCGCCCCGCCAGCACGGTGAAGATCATCCATACCTCCACCAGCCATCCCAGCCAGGGGTGGATCCCGCGCGCCAGCGCCAGTACGCCCCAGGCCACAGCCCACGTCAGGCCGGTCACCACCAGCCACATCACTCCGCCGCCGATGCGCAGCGTCCGCTCGCTATGGCAGACGCGCCGCACCACGCGCTGGCTGATGTTGATCAGACGACCTATCCAGCGCACCGGATGCGGCCAGTGCGGCGGATCGCCAATGACGACATCGAGTATCCAGGCCACACACCAGGCGAGAAGAGTCATAGCGTCCTCCTTGCCGCCTGCAGCCAGTGGTTGAGCATGGTGGGTCGCTGGGCAAAATGGACATGGAGATAGCTGGCAAAGGCGCTGCCGGACTGCCATCCTCCCTGCCACTGCTGAAGCGTCTTGCCGTCCCGCTGTTTACGGCAGGCCAGCACGGCGGCGGTGGCGGGAGTAAAATCGGAGTAATGAAATTCATGGCCGCGCAGCCACTCGCCGGGGGCGGCCAGCAGCGTCTGCTGCTGCGCCTGCGCTTCGCAGTAGCCGAACCGGGTCAGACGCGTCCCCATCCGGCTGTAGCCGGGAATGATATCCGCCATCGCATAGCACTCGCCGCCGGTGACCTCCAGGGCGGAGCCCAGATACATCAGGCCGCCGCATTCGGCGTAGATCGCCACCCCGCGCCGGTGCGCCGCGCGGAGCTGCGCCAGCATCTCCTGGTTGGCAGACAGGCCGGCCGCGTGCAGCTCCGGGTAGCCGCCGCCAAGCCAGATCATCTGGCAGGCCGGCAGCTGGCGATCGCGCAGCGGGCTAAAGCGCACGATCTTCACGCCGCAGCGGGCCAGCAGCGCCAGGTTATCGGGATAATAAAAATTGAAGGCCTCGTCGTCGGCGAGGGCCAGCGTCAGCCCTTCGCCGGCGTCGGCGGCAAGCTGCTCCCCCCACTCGCCGGCCGGCAGGTTCGCCAGTTCGCTGAGGGACAGCAGCCGGTCGATGTCAAGGGTGCGCCCCAGCAGGCTGGCAAAATCCCGCCATGCCTGTTGATTAACCACCGACTCGCGGGCGGTCACCAGCCCCAGATGCCGCTCGGGCAGCGCCACGCCTTCCACGCGCGGCACATAACCGAGCACCGGCGCCTGGCAGTAGCGCTCAATGGCGCTTTTCAGCAGCTGGAAGTGAGTGTCGCTGTTGACGCGATTAACGATCACGCCGGCGATATTGAGGGCCGGATCAAAATGTTGAAAGCCCATCACCGTGGCGGCGATGGAGGTCGAGACCGCTTTGCCATCCACCAGCAAAATCACCGGGCAGCCAAGCTGTTTGGCCATCGCCGCGCTGCTGCAGTAGTTGGGGTCGGTGCCGTAGCCGTCATAGAGGCCCATAACCCCTTCAATGACTGCGATATCGGCCTGCTGCAGCTGGTCGGCAAACAGCGCGTTGAGTATCGGGGCGGGAAGCATAAAGCTGTCGAGATTGCGGGAGGCGACGCCGCTGATGGCGGTGTGCCAGGCGGTGTCTAAATAGTCTGGCCCCACTTTACAGGGTTGCACCCGCAAACCGCGCTGTTGGAGCAAGCTGAGCAGGCCGAGCGTCACGGTGGTTTTGCCACAACCGCTACCGGTACCCGCAAGAATGAACGCACGCCTGGTTGCCATACCCTGTCCTGTTCAGGTGGTCAGAGTATAGCTGCGCGCATGCCTGGTCCTGCGACCACGCACCGCTAAGCCACCCACTTCCCACCGAAGTTGTTGGTCTGTTACCGGCAGGCAGGTCTTCTGGCTTAGCTTCGTTCTCGCCCGCCCTTCCCAATCTTACGATCAGTGGTTTTTACGGGGTCGTCAGCATCACAGCAGCGGGGGCTGCGGGGGATTGACACCCCCTTCCCTGACACCAAACTGGTGTCGAACCTGTCGGTTTTATTCGCCGATGCGCCCTGCATCGGCGGTTAATGTTTCAAGCTTACTTTTACCGCCTTATCCCCGCCAGAATGACGCCTGCGGAGTGAAGCGGTTTTGAATAATCATCGGTCTCGTATTAACGGACACTCTATCCCATCACAAAAATAAAAACTGGTGTAGTTTATCCCTCGAATATCATTATTTTGTTGCGCTATGACAATTTATTGCTCTACTGTCGTTTTTTTCATTTTATAATGATGAAGATACTCCGGGATATCAAAAATCGGCAATAGCAAAATATTGTCATTTAAAATGACTCAGTTTGTGATCCGGCATTAATTTGCTGACGAAACGCCTGCGGCGTTACCTGATAGGTCTGGCGAAACACTTTACAAAAATAGCTGGTTTGCGAAAAACCTAAATTCCGCGCAATGCTGGCAATGCTCCAGTCGCTGTGGCAAAGCAGTTCTTTTGCGCTCGCCATCCGCTGCTGATTGACCCAGGCGTTAAAGCCGATCCCCTGATATTTTTTAAACAATTTGCTGAAGTAGTACGGGCTGAGATAGACGTGCGCCGCCACCTCCTCCAGACGCAGTTCATCAGAGAGATGCGCGTCGATATAGCGCAGCGCCTTCTTCATTTTGCCATCGTGCGGCGAGGCCGCCCGGCTGCTCTGCGCCGGGTCGTTCTGCGGCGGGTTATCCTTGATAACCACGAAGTTAAGCTGTTTTTTCAGGCAATTCTCGACGATCAGCTTGAGCAGATCCGCAGAGGCGATAACCCGCGAATAGTCCATCTCAGGCACATCGCGGAACGCCTGAACCAGCGCCGGATCGTCCTGCCAGCGGTCATCCACGTTAAGGATGTCCACCAGTTCGATATCGTTGCTCAGACGAACCTGACCGCAGAGCACAAAGCCCACAAGGTGCCCGGCGATAACCAGCGGAATGGAAAAATCGGTTAACCCGGCGTGGCAGCGGTAGATACAGAGCGCATCGGTTTTCGAGGCCTCGAGGCCGCCGCAGCGGTCGCTCATGCGACAGCGGGAGCTGTGCTGGGGGTGCTGGCGCATCAGCTGGCAGAAAGGGGTGAAGTTAAACAGTTCAGATATTTCATCACCGTGAATATTGACAACCACAACCGCCAGACTGGTGGCCTGCGCAAAATCCTGTGCGATTTTATTAATGAGTTCTGAGTTCAGTGTGCTCGCAGAAATCATGATAAAACCTCTCAGTTAATTTTTTGTTATAAATAAAACATTTCTTTAATATTCACTTCCTTTCATCATCATTTACCGCCAACGATAAAAGAATATTACGATAGCAAAAGTCTCCCATCCGTGGGAGACGTTTTTAGCCAGTTCGTGATACCGGTTCATGAAAATTTTTCGCTATTTCAGCGGATGCATTAATCCTCTAATTTACAGGTATTACACGGTAGATTATTACCAATCAGATAACGATAGATGGCCGCGCCGAGACAGGCGCCGATCAGCGGCGCAATAATCGGCACAATAAAGTACGGTATATCCCTTCCGCCGGTCATCGCGATATCGCCCCAACCCGCCATCCACGTAAACAGCTTCGGCCCAAAATCACGCGCCGGATTCATCGCAAAACCGGTCAGCGGCCCGGTTGAAGCGCCAATGACCGCCACCAGCAGGCCGATCAGCAGCGGGGCCAGCGGCCCTTTCGGTACGCCGTTGCCGTCGTCGGTCAGCGCCATAATCATCCCCATCAGCATGGAGGTGATCACCACTTCAACCAGCGCCGCATGCCAGATGCTCAGCGATGCCGCCGGGTAGGTGCTGAAAATACTCGCCAGCTGCAGGCTCTCTACGCTGCCGCGCGCGATATGGTGGGCGGATTCAAACTCGGTAAACATCGTGCTGTACAGCACATAGGCCAGCACCGCGCCGCCAAAGGCGCCGGCAACCTGTGAAACGATATAGGGGAAAACTTTTCGTCCGGGAAAGCAGGCAAACAGCCATAACGCGACGGTCACCGCCGGGTTGAGATGGCCGCCGGAGATCCCCGAAGTCAGATACACGGCAAGCGAGATCCCCAGCCCCCAGATAATGCATATCTCCCACAGTCCGAGGCTGGCTCCCGCCACCTTTAACGCGCTCAGGCAGCCGATGCCGAAAAACAAAAATAGCCCGGTGCCCAAAAACTCGGCGGTACATTGCGCTTTTAACGAATCATTCATTATGACACCTTCTTAGCAGAGTTCGTGTCCTGACCAGCCAACATCCTGCTGGCAGTAGAGTACAACGGGCACCACTATATGAACTCCCGTCCGCAAATTGTTGGCAACCTGCTGACGGCAGCCTCCGGAAAATTCGGGCATCAATAACAAATTATTGTCATTAAATAACGCAGAATTGCATTGCTCACGCGCGGCTTTCGCCATTATGCCACCACCATGGCATGCAAAAATATTGCTAAAACCAGCTCATCGTTTTCCAACAAACATCACAAATCAGTTTCTCGCGCATAGCAGATAAAATTGAAATCGTCATGAACAAATTTGTAAATATGGAATATACAAAACAAGATAATCACATCAACACAAATAAAAATATTAATTAACATCAAACACTTAAATAAATAAAAGACAATTTTATATTATCCAATACCCACTATTTTTTCACCATCACATTGAAGTCAGCCATTCTTTTTCCTCGCATCTTCTTATAGTCCCCACTATCGGAACACTCCATGCGAGGTCTTTATGCAACAAGAAGCACTAGGAATGGTAGAAACCAAAGGCTTAACCGCAGCCATAGAGGCCGCTGATGCAATGGTTAAGTCAGCCAATGTGATGTTAGTGGGCTATGAAAAGATTGGCTCCGGGCTGGTCACCGTCATCGTGCGCGGCGACGTTGGCGCGGTGAAAGCGGCCACCGATGCCGGTGCCGCCGCCGCACGTAACGTGGGAGAAGTGAAAGCCGTACACGTCATCCCACGCCCTCACACCGATGTAGAAAAAATCTTACCGAAGGGAATTAGCCAATGAGCAGCAATGAGCTGGTTGAACAGATCATGGCTCAGGTGATTGCCCGTGTGGCAACGCCGGAACAGCAGGCCATCCCTACTGAAAACCATCCAATACGAGAGACGGCTATGGCAGAAAAAAGCTGCAGTTTAACGGAATTTGTCGGGACCGCCATTGGCGACACCCTGGGCCTGGTGATCGCCAACGTCGATACCGCCCTGCTGGACGCGATGAAGCTTGAAAAACGCTATCGCTCCATCGGCATTCTCGGCGCCCGCACCGGCGCAGGCCCGCACATTATGGCGGCGGACGAAGCGGTGAAAGCCACCAACACCGAAGTGGTCAGCATTGAGCTTCCGCGCGATACCAAAGGCGACGCGGGCCACGGTTCGCTGATTATTTTAGGCGGCAACGACGTTTCCGACGTTAAGCGCGGTATCGAAGTCGCCCTGAAAGAGCTCGACCGCACCTTTGGCGATGTTTACGGCAATGAAGCCGGACATATCGAGCTGCAGTACACCGCCCGCGCCAGCTACGCCCTGGAAAAAGCCTTCGGCGCGCCGATTGGCCGTGCCTGCGGCATTATCGTCGGCGCACCGGCCTCCGTTGGCGTGCTGATGGCCGATACCGCCCTGAAGTCAGCCAACGTAGAAGTCGTGGCGTATAGCTCTCCGGCGCACGGCACCAGCTTCAGTAACGAAGCCATCCTGGTGATTTCCGGCGACTCCGGCGCGGTCCGCCAGGCAGTCACCTCCGCGCGCGAAATCGGTAAAACCGTCCTTGCGACCCTCGGTGCTGAACCGAAAAACGATCGCCCCTCCTACATCTGATACCCGCGAGGCTGATTCATGAGATCGAAAAGATTTGAAGCACTGGCGAAACGCCCTGTGAATCAGGACGGCTTCGTTAAGGAGTGGATCGAAGAAGGCTTTATCGCGATGGAAAGCCCGAACGATCCGAAACCGTCGATAAAAATCGTTAACGGCGCGGTGACCGAGCTGGACGGGAAACCGGTGAGCGATTTTGACCTGATCGACCACTTTATCGCCCGCTACGGTATCAACCTGAATCGCGCCGAAGAAGTGATGGCGATGGATTCGGTCAAACTGGCCAATATGCTCTGCGATCCGAACGTCAAGCGTAGCGAAATCGTCCCGCTGACCACCGCGATGACGCCGGCAAAAATTGTCGAAGTGGTTTCGCATATGAACGTCGTTGAGATGATGATGGCGATGCAGAAAATGCGCGCCCGCCGCACCCCGTCTCAGCAGGCGCACGTCACCAACGTCAAAGATAACCCGGTACAGATTGCCGCCGACGCCGCCGAAGGGGCATGGCGCGGATTTGACGAACAGGAAACCACGGTTGCAGTCGCGCGCTATGCGCCGTTTAACGCCATCGCGCTGCTGGTCGGCTCGCAGGTAGGCCGCCCGGGCGTACTGACTCAGTGCTCGCTGGAAGAAGCCACCGAGCTCAAGCTCGGCATGCTGGGCCACACCTGCTACGCCGAAACCATTTCCGTTTATGGTACCGAACCGGTCTTTACCGACGGCGACGACACCCCGTGGTCGAAGGGCTTCCTCGCCTCCTCCTACGCCTCTCGCGGCCTGAAAATGCGCTTCACCTCCGGCTCCGGCTCCGAAGTGCAGATGGGCTACGCCGAAGGCAAATCCATGCTGTATCTGGAAGCGCGCTGCATCTACATCACCAAAGCCGCCGGCGTTCAGGGGCTGCAAAACGGCTCGGTAAGCTGCATCGGCGTACCGTCTGCGGTGCCGTCAGGCATTCGCGCGGTGCTGGCGGAAAACCTGATCTGTTCGTCGCTGGATCTGGAGTGCGCCTCCAGTAACGACCAGACCTTCACCCACTCCGATATGCGTCGTACCGCGCGTCTGCTGATGCAGTTCCTGCCGGGTACCGACTTTATCTCCTCCGGTTATTCCGCGGTGCCGAACTACGACAACATGTTCGCCGGTTCCAACGAAGATGCCGAAGACTTTGACGACTACAACGTTATCCAGCGCGACCTGAAGGTCGACGGCGGTCTGCGTCCGGTTCGCGAAGAAGATGTTATCGCCATCCGTAACAAAGCCGCCCGCGCGCTGCAGGCCGTGTTTGCCGGAATGGGGCTGCCGCCGATTACCGATGAAGAAGTGGAAGCCGCCACCTACGCCCACGGTTCGAAAGATATGCCGGAGCGCAACATCGTCGAAGACATCAAATTCGCTCAGGAGATCATCAACAAGAACCGCAACGGCCTGGAGGTGGTGAAAGCGCTGGCGCAGGGCGGCTTCACCGACGTGGCCCAGGACATGCTCAACATCCAGAAAGCCAAGCTGACCGGGGACTATCTGCATACCTCCGCAATCATCGTCGGCGACGGACAGGTGCTATCAGCCGTCAACGACGTTAACGATTATGCCGGTCCGGCAACGGGCTATCGCCTGCAGGGCGAACGCTGGGAAGAGATTAAAAACATCCCTGGCGCTCTTGATCCCAACGAGATTGATTAAGGGGTGAGAAATGGAAATTAATGAAAAATTGCTGCGCCAGATAATTGAAGAAGTGCTTAGCGAAATGAAGGGCAGCGATAAACCGGTCTCGTTTAATGCGCCGGCGGCCTCGACTGCGCCGCAGGCAACCGCGCCTGCTGCCGACGGCTTCCTGACGGAAGTCGGCGAAGCGCGTCAGGGCACGCAGCAGGACGAAGTGATTATCGCCGTCGGCCCGGCTTTCGGCCTGGCGCAGACCGTCAATATCGTCGGCATACCGCATAAGAGCATTTTGCGCGAAGTGATTGCCGGTATTGAAGAAGAAGGCATTAAAGCGCGCGTAATTCGCTGCTTTAAATCCTCCGACGTGGCCTTCGTCGCCGTTGAAGGCAATCGCCTGAGCGGTTCCGGCATCTCTATCGGCATCCAGTCAAAAGGCACCACCGTTATCCACCAGCAGGGCCTGCCGCCGCTCTCTAACCTGGAGCTGTTCCCGCAGGCGCCGCTGCTGACGCTGGAAACCTATCGTCAGATTGGTAAAAACGCCGCCCGCTATGCGAAACGCGAATCGCCGCAGCCGGTCCCGACGCTGAACGACCAGATGGCGCGGCCAAAATACCAGGCGAAATCGGCCATTTTGCACATTAAAGAGACCAAGTACGTGGTGACGGGCAAAAACCCGCAAGAACTGCGCGTGGCGCTTTGATAAAGGATAACTCCATGAATACCGACGCAATTGAATCGATGGTGCGCGACGTATTAAGCCGCATGAACAGCCTGCAGGGCGAGGCGCCGACGGCGGCTCCGGCGGCTGGCGGCGCGCCCCGTAGCGCAAAGGTCAGCGACTACCCGCTGGCGAATAAGCACCCGGAATGGGTGAAAACCGCCACCAATAAAACGCTGGACGACTTTACGCTGGAAAACGTGCTGAGCAACAAAGTCACCGCCCAGGATATGCGTATTACCCCGGAAACGCTGCGCTTACAGGCTTCTATCGCCAGGGACGCGGGCCGCGACCGGTTGGCGATGAACTTCGAACGCGCCGCCGAACTGACCGCGGTACCGGACGATCGCATTCTTGAAATCTACAACGCCCTCCGCCCCTATCGCTCGACGAAAGAGGAGCTGCTGACGATCGCCGACGATCTCGAAAGCCGCTACCAGGCGAAGATCTGCGCCGCTTTCGTTCGCGAAGCGGCAACGCTGTACGTCGAGCGTAAAAAACTCAAGGGCGACGATTAATTACAGGGGCATGTGATGCGATATATAGCTGGCATTGATATCGGCAACTCATCGACGGAAGTCGCCCTGGCGACCCTGAATGAGGCTGGCGCGCTGACGATTACGCACAGCGCACTGGCGGAAACCACCGGGATCAAAGGCACGTTGCGTAACGTGTTCGGCATTCAGGAGGCCCTCGCTCTCGTTGCAAAGCGCGCGGGGATCAATGTCAGCGATATTTCGCTCATCCGCATTAACGAAGCCACGCCGGTGATTGGCGATGTGGCGATGGAAACCATTACCGAAACCATCATCACCGAATCAACCATGATCGGCCATAACCCGAAAACGCCCGGCGGCGCGGGGCTTGGCGTGGGCATCACCATTACGCCGCAGGAGCTGTTAACCCGCCCGGCGGACGCGCCCTATATCCTGGTGGTGTCGTCGGCGTTTGACTTTGCCGATATCGCCAGCGTGATTAACGCTTCCCTGCGCGCCGGATATCAGATTACCGGCGTCATTTTGCAACGTGACGATGGCGTGCTGGTCAGCAACCGGCTGGAAAAACCGCTGCCGATCGTTGACGAAGTGCTGTACATCGACCGCATTCCGCTGGGGATGCTGGCGGCAATTGAGGTCGCCGTCCCGGGGAAGGTCATCGAAACGCTCTCTAACCCCTACGGCATCGCCACCGTATTCCACCTCAACGCCGAGGAGACGAAAAACATCGTCCCGATGGCGCGAGCGCTGATTGGCAACCGTTCCGCCGTGGTGGTCAAAACGCCATCCGGTGACGTCAAAGCGCGCGCGATACCCGCCGGTAACATTGAGCTGCTGGCCCAGGGCCGGAGCGTGCGCGTGGATGTCGCCGCCGGAGCCGAAGCCATCATGAAAGCGGTCGACGGCTGCGGCAAACTCGATAACGTCACCGGCGAGTCGGGGACCAATATCGGCGGCATGCTGGAACACGTGCGCCAGACCATGGCCGAGCTGACCAACAAGCCCAGCAGCGAGATTTTCATTCAGGATCTGCTGGCCGTTGACACCTCGGTTCCGGTGAGCGTCACCGGCGGTCTGGCCGGGGAGTTCTCGCTGGAGCAGGCCGTGGGCATCGCCTCCATGGTGAAATCTGACCGTTTGCAGATGGCGATGATTGCCCGCGAGATCGAGCAGAAGCTCAATATCGACGTACAGATCGGCGGCGCAGAGGCCGAAGCCGCCATTCTCGGCGCGCTGACCACCCCCGGCACCACGCGTCCGCTGGCGATCCTCGACCTGGGCGCAGGCTCCACCGATGCCTCCATCATCAACCCCAAAGGCGAAATCATCGCCACTCACCTCGCCGGAGCTGGCGATATGGTGACGATGATCATTGCCCGCGAGCTGGGGCTGGAGGATCGCTACCTGGCGGAAGAGATCAAAAAATATCCACTGGCGAAAGTCGAAAGTCTGTTCCATCTGCGCCACGAGGACGGCAGCGTGCAGTTCTTCTCCACGCCGCTGCCCCCCGCCGTATTCGCCCGCGTCTGCGTGGTGAAACCGGACGAACTGGTGCCGCTTCCCGGCGACTTAGCGCTGGAAAAAGTGCGCGCCATTCGCCGCAGCGCCAAAGAGCGCGTCTTTGTCACCAACGCCCTGCGCGCGCTGCGCCAGGTCAGCCCGACCGGCAACATTCGCGATATCCCCTTCGTGGTGCTGGTGGGCGGCTCGTCCCTCGATTTTGAGATCCCTCAGCTGGTCACCGATGCGCTGGCGCACTACCGGCTGGTGGCCGGGCGAGGAAATATTCGCGGCAGCGAAGGCCCCAGAAACGCGGTAGCTACCGGGCTGATTCTCTCCTGGCATAAGGAGTTTGCACATGGACAGTAATCACAGCGCCCCGGCTATTGTGATCGCCGCCATCGACGGCTGCGACGGCTTGTGGCGCGAAGTGCTGCTGGGTATCGAAGAGGAAGGCATTCCTTTCCTGCTCCAGCATCACCCGGCCGGGGATGTCGTGGACAGCGCCTGGCAGGCGGCGCGCAGCTCGCCGCTGCTGGTCGGCATCGCCTGCGACCGCCATACGCTGGTCGTGCACTACAAGAATTTACCCGCATCGGCGCCGCTTTTTACGCTGATGCATCATCAGGACAGTCAGGCCCACCGCAACACCGGTAATAACGCGGCACGGCTGGTCAAAGGGATCCCTTTCCGGGATCTGAATAGCTAAGCAACAGGAGAACAGCAGTATGAATAACGCACTGGGACTGGTTGAAACAAAAGGGTTAGTAGGCGCCATTGAAGCCGCCGATGCCATGGTGAAATCGGCCAACGTGCAGCTGGTCGGCTACGAAAAAATTGGCTCGGGTCTGGTGACCGTCATGGTTCGCGGCGATGTCGGCGCGGTCAAAGCGGCGGTGGATGCGGGCAGCGCGGCGGCAAGCGTGGTGGGTGAAGTGAAATCCTGCCACGTGATCCCGCGTCCGCACAGCGACGTTGAGGCCATTTTACCGAAATCAGCCTGATTGATGGCGAATAAGGAGCACCGCGTGAAGCAATCACTGGGATTACTTGAAGTTTGTGGTCTGGCACTGGCTATTAGCTGCGCCGATATCATGGCGAAATCCGCTTCTATCACGCTGGTCGCCCTCGAAAAGACCAATGGTTCAGGCTGGATGGTCATTAAAATTACCGGTGATGTGGCCTCAGTACAGGCGGCCATCACCACCGGTGCACAGTTTGCCGAACAGCGAAACGGTCTGGTGGCTCATAAAGTCATCGCCAGACCCGGAGAAGGGATCCTGCCAGCAGAGGCTCCCCCACCCTCCGTCATGGAACCTGAGCCTGAAGAGTCAGAGACGGCTGATGTCGTTTCTGAAGCGCCAGCAGAAGAGCCCCTCCAGCAACAAGGCGTGGTGAGCTGCAACCTGTGCCTGGATCCAAAATGTCCGCGCCAGAAGGGCGAGCCGCGCACCCTTTGCATTCATCCCGGCAAGCGAGGTGAAGCGTAATGGATAAACAGCTTCTCGAATCAACGGTCAGTAAAGTCCTCGACGAGATGCGTCTGCGGCCCATTCCGCTGGGGGTTTCAAATCGTCATATCCACCTGTCGGCGTCGGATTATGAACGCCTGTTTCCCGGTCATCCCATCAGCGAGAAAAAAGCGCTGCTGCAGCCGGGACAGTACGCTGCGGAGCAAACCGTCACCCTGGTAGGGCCGAAGGGGCAGCTTAAAAATGTGCGCCTGCTCGGCCCGCTGCGCTCGGTAAGTCAGGTGGAAATCTCGCGTACCGATGCCAGAACCCTGGGGGTGGCGGCGCCGCTGAGAATGTCCGGCGATCTGAAGGGGACGCCGGGCATCCGTCTGGTCAGCCCTTTTGGCGAGCTAGAACTCTCGACAGGGGTTATCGTCGCACAGCGGCATATCCATATGTCGCCGCTCGATGCGCTGATCCTGCGGGTCTCGCACGGCGATATGGTTTCGGTGGCCATTGAAGGCGACGAGCGCGGGCTGATCTTCAACAACGTGGCGGTTCGCGTTTCACCGGACATGCGTCTCGAAATGCACATTGATACCGATGAAGCCAACGCCGCCGGCGCTGATAACCCGCAGGCCTTTGCCCGGCTGGTAGGCCCGCGATGAACGGCGAAATTCTGCAGCGCATTGTGGAGGAAATCGTCTCCCGGCTGCAGCGTCGCGCCCATAGCACGGCGACGTTGAGCGTTGCGCAGCTCCGTGATGCCGACTGTCCAGCGCTGTTCTGTCAGCACGCCTCGCTGCGCATTCTGCTCGTTGACCTGCCGCTGCTGGCTCAGCTTGCTGATGCGGAAACCGACGATGCCTCGGCGCGGAAAATTCACGAGGCGCTGGCTTTCGGCATCCGCGTGCAGCTCACCCTGCACAGCCAGCTGCTGCCGGTTATCCCGCTCAAAAAACTGGCGCGCCTGCCGGTGATATTCACCGACGAGCGCGGACTGCCGCTGATCCTGCATGCAGGTTCAGTGCTGAGCTATCGCGACGTCGCGCAGCTGGGCCAGGGGCGTCTGGTTATCCACCGCAAATGCATCGTGACCGCGCTGGCGCGCGAAGCGGCACAGGCGCGGCATATTCAATTCATTAAGCAGGAGTAAATCATGCATCTGGCACGAGTCACGGGCGCGGTTGTCTCCACGCAAAAATCGCCTTCCCTGATCGGCAAAAAGCTGCTGCTGGTGCGGCGGGTCAGCGCCGATGGCGAACTCCCCGCCTCCCCCACCTCCGGCGATGAAGTCGCCGTCGATTCCGTCGGCGCGGGGATCGGCGAGCTGGTTCTGCTCAGCGGCGGCTCCAGCGCCAGGCACGTTTTTTCCGGGCCAAACGAGGCCATCGACCTCGCCGTTGTCGGCATTGTCGATACGCTTTCACGTTAAGGAGCGAATATGGCGATTTATACCCGAACGGGCGACGCTGGCACCACCTCACTCTTTACCGGCCTGCGGGTAAGCAAAACGCATCCGCGGGTTGAAGCTTACGGCACGCTGGACGAGCTGAACGCCGCGCTGAGCCTGTGCGCCTGCGCCGCCGCGGATCAAAATCACCGCGCCTTACTCGAGGCCATCCAGCAGCAAATATTCTGGTTTAGCGCAGAACTGGCCAGCGACAGCGAACAGCCGTCGCCCAAACAGCGCTACATCAGCAGCGAGGAGATTTCCACCCTGGAAGCCGCTATCGATCGGGCCATGGCCCGCGTCGAACCGCTGCATAGCTTTATTTTACCCGGCCGCTGCGAAGCCGCGAGCCGCCTGCATTTTGCCCGCACGCTGGCCCGCCGCGCCGAACGCCGTCTGGTTGAGCTGGCGGCGGAAGTTAACGTGCGCCAGGTGCTGATGCGCTACATCAACCGCTTATCAGACTGCCTGTACGCCCTGGCCCGCGCGGAAGATAGCGATGCGCACCAGAACAATATTATTCGTGAGGTTAGCAGGCGCTATCTGGCCGCCAGCCAGCCGAGCCACAGCAAGGAGACGACGCCCATGGCGCTCTCATTCCACGATCTGCACCAGCTCACCCGCGCCGCGGTTGAGCGCGCGCAGCAGCTTCAGGTGCCGGTGGTGATCAGCATCGTTGATGCCCACGGTACGGAAACCGTCACCTGGCGGATGCCGGACGCCCTGCTGGTCAGCAGCGAACTGGCGCCGAAAAAGGCCTGGACCGCGGTGGCGATGAAAACGGCGACCCATGAGCTGAGCGATGTCGTTCAGCCGGGCGCGGCGCTTTACGGCCTCGAAACGCATTTACAGGGAAAAGTGGTCACCTTTGGCGGCGGTTACGCCCTGTGGCGCGACGGCTCATTAGTTGGGGGTCTTGGCATCAGCGGCGGCAGCGTTGAACAGGACATGGATATCGCACAGACCGCCATTGCGGCCATTAACGTGGGAACACATCAATGAATACTTCTGAACTCGAAACCCTGATTCGCACTATTCTTAGCGAGCAATTAACCACGCCAGCGCAAACGCCGGCCCAGCCACAGGGCAAAGGGATTTTCCAGTCCGTCAGCGAGGCCATCGACGCCGCGCACCAGGCGTTCTTACGTTATCAGCAGTGCCCGCTAAAAACCCGCAGCGCCATCATCAGCGCAATACGTCAGGAGCTGACGCCGCTGCTGGCGAGCCTGGCGGAAGAGAGCGCCAATGAAACGGGGATGGGCAACAAAGAAGATAAATTCCTGAAAAACAAGGCCGCGCTCGACAACACGCCGGGCGTAGAAGATCTCACCACCACCGCGTTGACCGGCGACGGCGGCATGGTGCTCTTTGAATACTCACCGTTTGGCGTTATCGGGTCCGTCGCGCCAAGCACCAACCCGACGGAAACCATCATCAACAACAGCATCAGCATGCTGGCGGCAGGCAACAGCGTCTACTTTAGTCCGCATCCGGGGGCGAAAAAGGTCTCTCTGAAGCTCATCAGCCTGATAGAAGAGATTGCCTTCCGCTGCTGCGGCATCCGCAACCTGGTGGTCACCGTGGCTGAGCCGACTTTCGAAGCAACCCAGCAGATGATGGCCCACCCGCGCATCGCGGTGCTGGCTATCACCGGCGGCCCGGGTATTGTGGCAATGGGCATGAAGAGCGGTAAGAAAGTCATTGGCGCAGGCGCAGGCAACCCGCCCTGTATCGTTGATGAAACGGCGGATTTGGTGAAGGCGGCGGAAGATATCATCAACGGCGCTTCGTTCGATTACAACCTGCCCTGCATCGCCGAGAAGAGCCTGATTGTGGTGGAGAGCGTGGCTGAACGCCTGGTGCAGCAAATGCAAACCTTCGGCGCGCTGCTGCTCAGTCCAGCCGATACCGACAAACTTCGCGCCACCTGTCTGCCTGAAGGCCAGGCGAATAAAAAGCTGGTCGGCAAAAGCCCATCGGCCATGCTGGAAGCCGCCGGGATCGCCGTTCCGGCAAAAGCGCCGCGTCTACTGATTGCCATCGTCAATGCCGACGACCCGTGGGTCACCAGCGAACAGCTGATGCCGATGCTGCCGGTGGTGAAAGTTAGCGATTTCGATAGCGCGCTGGCGCTGGCGCTGAAGGTTGAAGAGGGTCTGCATCATACCGCCATTATGCACTCGCAGAACGTATCGCGCCTGAACCTTGCAGCCCGCACTCTGCAAACCTCGATTTTCGTCAAAAACGGCCCCTCTTATGCCGGGATCGGCGTCGGCGGCGAAGGTTTTACCACCTTTACCATTGCCACACCAACCGGTGAAGGGACAACGTCGGCGCGCACCTTTGCCCGCTCCCGGCGCTGCGTGCTGACCAACGGCTTTTCCATCCGCTAACCGAGGTCGCGATGAATACTTTCTCACTACAAACGCGGTTGTACAGCGGTCAGGGCAGTCTGGCGGTGCTCAAGCGCTTTACCAATAAGCACATCTGGATAATCTGCGATGGTTTTCTGGCGCGCTCGCCGCTGCTGGATACCCTACGTAACGCGTTGCCCGCAGATAACCGCATCAGCGTCTTTAGCGAGATAACGCCAGACCCCACTATCCATACCGTGGTGCAGGGCATTGCGCAAATGCAGGCCCTGCGGCCGCAGGTGGTCATCGGCTTCGGCGGCGGTTCGGCAATGGACGCGGCGAAAGCGATTGTCTGGTTCAGCCAGCAGAGCGGCATCAACATCGAAACCTGCGTGGCGATCCCGACGACCAGCGGCACCGGCTCGGAAGTGACCAGCGCCTGCGTGATTAGCGACCCGGATAAAGGCATTAAGTACCCGCTGTTCAACAATGCGCTGTATCCGGATATGGCGATCCTTGACCCGGAGCTGGTGGTCAGCGTGCCGCCGCATATTACCGCCAACACCGGCATGGACGTGCTGACCCATGCGCTGGAAGCGTGGGTTTCACCGCACGCCAGCGACTTTACCGACGCGCTGGCGGAAAAAGCCGCCAAACTGGTGTTCCAGTATCTGCCCACGGCGGTGGAAAAAGGCGACTGTGTGGCGACGCGAGGAAAAATGCACAATGCCTCAACGCTTGCCGGAATGGCCTTCAGCCAGGCGGGATTAGGGCTTAACCATGCCATAGCTCACCAGCTTGGCGGGCAGTTTCATCTGCCGCATGGCCTGGCCAACGCGCTGCTGTTAACCCAGGTTATCCGCTTTAACGCCGGCAATCCACGCGCCGGCAAACGCTACGCGCGGCTGGCCAAAGCCTGCGGCTTTTGCCCGGCAGAAGCCAACGACATCACGGCAATAAATGCGCTGATTCAGCAGATCGAACGACTCAAGCAGAGCTGTGCGCTTCCCTCGCTGGCCGTTGCGCTTAAAGAAGGAAGATCCGACTTTTCCGCACGTATTCCGGCGATGGTGCAGGCCGCGCTGGCGGACGTTACCTTACGCACCAACCCGCGTCCAGCCTGCGCTGAAGAAATCAGGGAACTGCTGGAGGAACTGCTATGAGCGCCGCCATCAACAGCGTTGAAATCTCCCATAGCGCCGATGAAATCCGCGAGCGCGTGCGCGCAGCAGGCGTCGTCGGCGCGGGCGGCGCGGGGTTTCCCGCCCACGTTAAGCTACAGGCGCAGGTAGAGATTTTTCTGGTGAACGCCGCCGAGTGCGAACCGATGCTCAAGGTCGACCAGCAGCTGATGTGGCAGCAGGCTGCGCGCCTTGTGCGCGGCGTGCAGTACGCAATGACGGCGACCGGCGCGCGCGAAGGGGTCATTGCCCTGAAAGAAAAATACCGCCGGGCTATCGACGCCCTTACCCCGCTGCTGCCTGCCGGTATCCGTCTGCATATTCTGCCGGATGTCTATCCCGCGGGCGATGAAGTGCTGACCATCTGGCTGGCAACCGGTCGCCGGGTCGCGCCCGCCGCGCTGCCGGCCAGCGTCGGCGTGGTGGTCAATAACGTGCAAACGGTCCTCAATATTGCCCGTGCGGTTGAGCAGCAGTTTGCGGTGACCCGCCGCACGCTGACCGTTAACGGCGCGGTCGCCCGACCGCTGACCGTCACGGTCCCCATCGGCATGCCGCTGCGCGAAGTACTGGCGCTGGCGGGCGGCGCGACGGTCGATGACCCCGGTTTTATTAACGGCGGTCCGATGATGGGCGGCCTGATCACCTCTCTCGATAACCCGGTGACCAAAACCACCGGCGGCCTGCTGGTGCTGCCGAAAAGCCATCCGCTTATTCAGCGGAGAATGCAGGACGAACGCACGGTGCTTTCCGTGGCTCGCACCGTCTGCGAGCAGTGCCGGCTGTGTACCGATCTCTGCCCCCGGCATCTGTTCGGCCACGAACTCTCTCCGCACCTGCTGGTGCGGGCAGTGAACTTTCATCAGGCCGCTACGCCGCAGCTGCTGCTTAGCGCCCTCACCTGCTCGGAGTGCAACGTCTGCGAAAGCGTGGCCTGCCCGGTCGGCATTTCGCCGATGCGCATCAACCGCATGCTGAAACGCGAGCTGCGCGCGCAAAACCAGCGCTATGAAGGGCCGCTGTATCCTGCCGACGAAATGGCGAAATACCGCCTCGTACCGGTGAAGCGATTGATCGCCAAACTGGGATTAAGCCCCTGGTACCAGGAGGCGCCGCTGGTTGAAGACCAACCATCAGTAGAAAAAGTGACTTTGCAGCTGCGCCAGCATATCGGCGCCGGCGCGGTGCCCAACGTTGCGGTTGGGGAGCGCGTAACGCGCGGACAATGCGTTGCCGATATTCCGGCAGGTGCATTAGGCGCGCCGGTTCACGCCAGCATTGATGGCGTTGTTACGACCATCAGCGAACAGGCCATCACGGTGGTAAGAGGTTAACCATGTCTCAGGCTATAGGAATTTTAGAACTCACCAGCATTGCCAAAGGGATGGAACTCGGCGATGCGATGCTGAAAAGCGCCAACGTCAATCTGCTGGTCAGTAAGACCATCTGTCCGGGGAAGTTTTTGCTGATGCTCGGCGGCGATATCGGCGCTGTCCAGCAGGCCATTGAAACCGGCACTTCGCAGGCCGGCGAAATGCTCGTCGACAGCCTGGTGCTGGCGAATATTCATCCCAGCGTCCTTCCGGCCATCAGCGGCCTGAATATCGTCGATAAGCGCCAGGCGGTAGGTATCGTCGAAACCTGGAGCGTGGCGGCCTGCATCAGCGCCGCTGACCGGGCGGTGAAAGGCTCAAACGTCACCCTGGTGCGGGTGCATATGGCTTTCGGCATCGGCGGTAAATGCTACATGGTGGTGGCGGGCGACGTTTCTGATGTCAACAACGCGGTGACGGTTGCCAGCGAAAGCGCGGGCGAAAAAGGGCTGCTGGTTTACCGCTCGGTGATCCCGCGCCCGCATGAAGCGATGTGGCGACAGATGGTGGAGGGATGATGGAAAGGCAGCCAACAACGGATCGCATGATTCAGGAATATGTTCCCGGAAAACAGGTGACCCTCGCGCACCTGATTGCCAATCCAGGGAAAGATCTCTTTAAGAAGCTGGGCCTGCAGGATGCGGTATCCGCCATTGGCATCCTCACCATTACGCCCAGCGAGGCGTCGATTATCGCCTGCGATATCGCCACCAAATCCGGCGCGGTAGAGATTGGTTTTCTTGACCGCTTTACCGGCGCCGTGGTGCTGACCGGCGACGTTTCCGCCGTCGAGTATGCCCTCAAGCAGGTGACGCGCACGCTGGGTGAAATGATGCAGTTTACAACCTGCACTATCACCCGGACGTAACGCGATGAAACGTCTGATGCTTATCGGTCCCAGCCAGTGTGGGAAAACCTCGCTCACCCAGGGTCTGCGAGGTGAAGCGCTCCATTACAAGAAAACCCAGGCTATTGAGTGGTCGCCAATGGCCATCGACACGCCGGGCGAATATCTGGAGAACCGCTGCCTTTATAGCGCCCTGTTAACCAGCGCCTGCGAGGCCGACGTTATCGCGCTGGTGCTGAACGCCGACGCCCAGTGGTCGCCGTTTTCTCCGGGTTTTACCGCTCCGATGAACCGCCCGACGATTGGTCTGGTCACTAAAGCCGACCTTGCCGATGCGCAGCGGATATCGCTAATCGGCGAGTGGCTCAGGCAGGCTGGCGCCCAGCAGATTTTTATCACCAGCGCGCTGAATAATCTGGGTCTTGATGCCGTGCTGGATTTTCTGAATTCGAAGGAACCTTTATGTCTTACAAAATAATGGCCATTAATGCCGGCAGCTCATCGTTAAAATTCCAGCTGCTGGAGATGCCTCAGGGCGATATGCTCTGCCAGGGATTGATCGAGCGTATCGGCATGGCAAACGCCCAGGTGACCCTTAAAACGCCGGCGCAAAAATGGCAGGAAACGGCGCCCGTAGCCGATCACCGTGAAGCCGTCACCCTGCTGCTGGAAAAGCTCCTCGACCATCGGATTATCCAGAGTTTGCAGGATATCGATGGCGTCGGCCACCGCGTGGCGCACGGCGGGGAGCGCTTTAAAGATTCGACGCCGGTGACCGATGAGACCTTAGCGGAAATCGAGCGCCTGGCGGAACTGGCCCCGCTGCATAATCCGGTCAACGCGCTGGGCATTAAAGTTTTCCGCCAGTTGCTGCCCGACGCGCCGTCGGTGGCGGTGTTTGATACCGCTTTTCACCAGACGCTGGACGAGCGCGCGTTTATCTATCCGCTGCCCTGGCGCTACTACAGCGAGTTGGGCATTCGCCGTTACGGCTTCCACGGCACCAGCCACAAGTACGTTAGCGCGACGCTGGCGGAAAAGCTGGGCGTACCATTGAGCGCTCTGCGCGTAGTGTGCTGTCATCTCGGCAACGGCAGCAGCGTTTGCGCAATCAAAGGCGGGCGTTCGGTTAACACTTCAATGGGCTTTACGCCGCAGTCCGGGGTGATGATGGGCACCCGCAGCGGCGATATCGATCCGTCGATTCTACCGTGGCTGGCGCTGCATGAGGGTAAAACGCCGGAGCAGCTGAATCAGCTGCTGAATAACGAGTCCGGCCTGCTGGGCGTTTCCGGCGTCTCGCACGATTATCGCGATGTCGAGCAGGCGGCGGACAGCGGTAATCGTCAGGCAGCCCTGGCGCTCTCGCTGTTTGCTGAGCGCATTCGCGCCACTATCGGCAGCTATATTATGCAGATGGGCGGCCTGGACGCGCTGATCTTTACCGGCGGCATCGGCGAAAACTCCGCCCGAGCCAGGAGCGCCATCTGCCATAACCTGAATTTCCTCGGGCTCTCGGTCGATGAAGAGAAAAACCAGCACAACGCCACCTTTATTCAGGCCGAAAATGCGATGGTCAAAGTGGCGGTGATCAAAACTAATGAAGAGCTGATGATCGCCCGCGATGTGATGCGCCTGGCGCTGCCGCAGGCGCGCGAGCTGGCGGTACCAGCCTAAACGACGCATCTCCCCTTTGCGGAGAATCATGGTAACCGGCGGGTCGCCGTGCCACTATGCGCCCTGGCGAAGGTAAGCGGAAAGGTGAAAACGTGGCCGTTGCACAATGTCCCGCCTCGTGCGGAGAACTTATCCAGGGCTGGATCCTCGGCAGCGAGAAGCTGGTCTCCTGCCCGGTGGACTGGTACAGCACCGTCGAGGTCGAGACCGGCAAACCGCGCAACGATGAGCGGCCGCTGTCGCGGGCGATGGTCGACCAGCTGCTGGCCCACTGGGGCTACCCGGCGGCGCTGAGTCAGCAGATCCGCATCACCCTGCACTCGACGATCCCGGTAGCCAAAGGGATGGCCAGCAGCACCGCCGATATCGCCGCCACCGCGGTGGCCACCGCCCATCATCTGGGCCACGCGCTGGATGAGCCGACGCTGGCGCGTCTGTGCGTCGCGCTGGAGCCCACCGACAGCACCCTGTTCCACCAACTGACGCTGTTCGATCATAATACCGCCGCTACCCAAATCGCCTGCCCTGCGCCGCCGGCGCTCGACCTGTTAGTGCTGGAGAGCCCGCTGACGCTGCGTACCACCGACTACCATCAGCTGCCGCGCGAGGCGGGTCTGCTGGCTAACGCCTCCCGGCTGCAGCTGGCGTGGGAGAAAGTGCAGCAGGCCTGCCAGCATGGCAGCCCGCAGCTGCTGGGCGAAGCGGCCACTATTAGCGCCATCGCCAGCCAGCGACTGTTGCCCAAGCCGGGGTTTGACGCGCTGCTGGAGCTGGTGGAAAGCGCAGGATTGTATGGCCTCAACGTGGCGCACAGCGGCAGCGTCGTCGGCCTGCTGCTGGACCGCCGTCGTCATGACGTGGATTTTTTGCAATGGCGGCTGGCAGAGCGCGGCATCGCCGCCCACTGGCCGCAACAGCATCTGCTGGCGATGGTGCCGGGGGGCGTCGCCCTGCAGTAGGGCTCAGGCCTGCGCCCGGCGCAGCGCCGCCAGCAGCTGGTCGTTTTCGCCGGCGCTGCGGATCGCCACCCGGAAATAGCGGCTATCCAGCCCCGGGTAGTTGGCGCAGCTGCGGATCAACACGTGCTGGCGCAGCAGGGCGTATTGCAGGTCAAGATCGGGTCTGTCACAGCGCAAGAACAGGTAGTTGGCGCGCCCGGGCCACACGGTCAGCCCGGCCATCTCCTGAAGCTGCGCGTAGAAACGCGCTCCCTCCTCCTGCAGCCACTGCCAGGTGGCCCGCTGATACGCCCGGTCCTGAAGAATGATCTCCCCGGCCAGAGCGGCATAGGCATTGATGGACCATGGCATTTGTCGCTCGCGCAGCCGGGCCACCGCCCGGGCGTCAGCGTTGAGCAGGTAGCCTAGACGCAGCCCCGGAATAGCATAAAATTTAGTCAGCGAGCGCAGAACCCAGACGTGCGGATACTGCGCCAACAGGGGAATAAACCCCGGCTGATCGGGAATAAAGTCGAGGAAGGCTTCATCGAGGATCAGGCTGATATTCAGCGCCCGACAGCGTTGCGCAATGGCTTCCAGCAGGCCACGCTCCGGCAGCAGACCAGTGGGGTTGTTCGGGGTGCAGAGAAACAGGCAGTCCAGCGCCGGCGTGAGAGCATTGAGGATCCCGTCGGTCAGCTGCCAGCCATCGCGCTCCTGCAGAGCATACTCCACCACCTCGCAGTCCACAGTCTGCAGCGCGCGCCGGTACTCTGCGAATCCGGGAATGACGATCATCGCCCGCCGCGGCTTAAGGCCGTGGACAAGGGTGAAGATCGATTCAGTTTCGCCGTTGCCGGCGAGGATATGCGCCGCCGGCAGCCGATGGTGGGCTGCCAGCGCCTGATGCAGCTGTTGATACTCAACGTCAGGGTAGCGCTCGGCGCAGCCGGGATTGTCGACGATCGCCTGCCTGAGCGAGGCGGGCATTCCCAGCGGATTGATGTTGGCGCTAAAGTCCAGCAGTTCGCCGGGCGCAATGCCCAGCAGGGCGGCGGCCTCGCGGATATTGCCGCCATGGGCGCTTTTCAGTAAGGCCATGTCCCTTTCCTGTGTGGTTATCCGCGGCGGGCCAGCGTCGCGCCGTCGGCGAAGTAGGCTTTAATCCCGGCGAGGATCGACTCGGCCACCTGCTGCTGGAATTTGGCCGTTTTCAGCTTCCGCTCCTCTTCCACGTTACTGATAAACGCCGTCTCCACCAGAATGGAGGGGATATCCGGCGCCTTCAGCACCGCAAAGCCCGCCTGCTCTACCCGGTTCTTGTGCAGGTTATTGATATTGCCCATTTTCTCCAGCACTGCCTTACCAAATTTGAGGCTGTCGGCGATGGTGAGGGACTGCACCATATCGAACATGGTGTGGTCGACATAGCGATCGCCGCTCTTGCTGACCCCACCGATCAGATCCGAGGCGTTCTGCGTCTGGGCGAGATATTTTGCCGCGGTACTGGTGGCCCCCTTGGTGGAGAGCGCAAACACCGAGGAGCCGCTGGGCTGGCGGCTGGTAAAGGCGTCGGCGTGAATCGAAACGAACAGGTCGGCGCGCTGCTTCTGCGCTTTGGCGACACGCACCTTCAACGGGATAAACACGTCTTCGTTGCGGGTCATATAGGCCTTCATATTGCCTTCTTTGTCGATCAGCGCCCGCAGGCGGCGGGCAATTTGCAGCACCACGTCTTTCTCGCGGGTGCGATACTTGCCCACGGCGCCGGAGTCTTCGCCGCCGTGGCCGGGATCGAGCATGATGACAATCGGCCGGTCGCGCCCGGCTTTGCCCGGCTGCGGCCCGCTTTGCGCCGGCGGCACCTGTCGCTCCAGATCGCCTTTGTTGTAATCCTCAAGCAGCGCCAGTAGCGGATCCTGAACATCGGTGGCGTTGGCGGGGTAGAGATCCATCACCAGACGCTCTTTAAAGCCAGCTACCGGCGCGAGGGCAAACAGCTGCGGCTTAACGTTCTGCTTGAGCTCGAAGACCATGCGCACGGTTTGCGGATCAAACTGGCCCACGCGGGCGGACTTAATAAAGGGATCGTCATCGCGGATCTGCCCCCCCATGCCTTTCAGCACCGAGTTGAGATTAACCCCTTCCAGATCCACCACCACCCGTTCCGGATTACTGAGGGCAAACTGCCGGTATTTCAGCACATGATTCGATTCCACCGTGACGCGCGTGTAGGTCGATGCTGGCCAGACGCGAACAGCGACCACCCGCGCGGCGGCGGCCAGCCCAACGGGGCTCACGCTCATTAACCACATGGCGCCCGCGCCCTGCAGCAGACGGCGACGGCTTAATCCAGAGTTGTTTCCCGACATGCCACTCCCAAGCAATAAAAACGCATTTATACCCAAAACAAACAGATTGACCAGAAACTTTAACGAAAGGCATATAACCTGTCATCTATAAAAGGGTAAACATTCATTGACACCCTGCGCCGGGTCACATGTTTTTCGTAGCTTAGCCTCAAATTGGGGCTTGCGTTTAACGGCAAAACAGAATAAAAATACAATAATTACGAATAATCATGCATTGAGGGTTTGTCATGGTGAAGGAACGTCGCACTGAACTGGTAGAAGGATTCCGCCATTCTGTTCCCTATATAAATGCCCATCGGGGAAAAACGTTTGTCATCATGCTGGGCGGCGAAGCCATTGAGCATGAAAATTTCTCAAATATTGTCAATGACATAGGACTACTGCATAGCCTGGGCATTCGCCTGGTGGTGGTCTATGGCGCCCGCCCGCAGATTGACGCTAATCTCGCCGAGCACCACCACGAGCCGGTCTATCACAAGCAGACGCGAGTGACTGACGCCAAAACGCTGGAGCTGGTTAAGCAGGCGGCGGGGATGCTGCAGCTGGAGATCACCGCCCGCCTGTCGATGAGCCTCAACAACACCCCGCTGCAGGGGGCCCATATCAATGTCGTCAGCGGCAACTTTATCATCGCCCAGCCGCTGGGCGTCGATGACGGCGTCGATTATTGCCACAGCGGGCGCATTCGCCGCATTGACGAAGAGGCGATTCATCGCCAGCTCGACAGCGGCGCCATTGTCCTGATGGGGCCGGTCGCGGTGTCGGTCACCGGCGAGAGCTTTAACCTGACTTCGGAGGAGATCGCCACCCAGCTGGCCATCAAGCTGAAGGCGGAGAAAATGATCGGCTTCTGTTCTTCGCAAGGGGTTTACAACCAGGCCGGGGAAATTGTCTCTGAACTGTTCCCCAATGAAGCGCAGGCCCGCGTCGAAGAGCTGGAAGCGGACGAAGATTATAACTCTGGCACCGTACGCTTCCTGCGCGGGGCGGTGAAGGCCTGCCGCAGCGGCGTGCGGCGCTGCCACCTGATCAGCTATCAGGAAAATGGCGCGCTGCTGCAGGAGCTGTTCTCACGCGACGGCATCGGCACCCAGATCGTCATGGAGAGCGCGGAGCAGATCCGTCGGGCGACCATCAACGATATCGGCGGTATTCTTGAGCTGATAAGCCCGCTGGAGCAGCAGGGCATCCTGGTGCGCCGCTCCCGCGAACAGCTGGAGATGGAGATCGACAAGTTCACCATTATTCAGCGCGATAACACCACCATCGCCTGCGCCGCCCTCTATCCTTTCCCGGAAGAGAAGATCGGCGAAATGGCCTGCGTGGCGGTGCATCCGGATTACCGGAGCTCGTCGCGGGGAGAGGTGCTGCTGGAGCGTATTGCCGCCCAGGCCAGACAGATGGGCCTGAGCAAGCTGTTCGTGTTAACCACCCGCAGCATCCACTGGTTCCAGGAGCGCGGCTTCACGCCGGTGGATATCGACCTGCTGCCGGAGAGTAAAAAGCAGATGTATAACTATCAGCGCCGGTCGAAGGTGCTGATGGCCGACCTCGCTTAGCTCCTTCTCCCCCTTTCTAACGGCCGAGGATAGCGCGACGCTCATCACGTTAACCCCGGCCGGTATCCCCCTCTTCGGGCCGATCTGACGTGCGGCACGCGGGCTAAATTCCTGGTTTCCGCGCAGACCATATCTTTCTCGCTGGCTCACCGATATGCTACTGGCTGTCGACAGGATATCGACTGGCGCCACGGCCACCACCCGCCCTGCAAGGATCGCTTAACGAATGGAAACCCAACCGAACTGGCTGATCAGACATATCAACCTCATTACCGCCGCGGTCGCCCTCTATCCGTGGTTGCTGTTGATTTTGTTGCTCTGGGACAACCAGCGCCATCATCAGAATGGCTATGCCGCGCTTGGCGCCGCCGTGGCGATATTATTTCTGCTGGCCCTGACGTCCGGCATGAATCTTCTCATCTCCTCGCTGGTGATTTTTTGTGCCCGCTGTTCCACCCCACCGCTGGCCGGCGGCGCAGCAGTCCGCTTTTTCGCCATGAACTCGATCTCGGCGCTCTGGCTTATCCCTCTGTTCTTCAGTTACTGATTTTTCCGCCAGCCCGGGCAACGGCTGCAGCATTTTCCATCGCCCGGACCCGGCGTCTCAGGGGGCTTCACGCCCGGCGAAAATCTCCGCCAGGCCGCTGCGCCGCTCGGTGCGGGTCACAATGGCCTGGGAGAGCACCTGCTCGTCGGCATAGAGCGACAATCGCCGTTTTGCGCGGGTGATCGCGGTATAGACCAGTTCGCGTGTCACCAGAGGAACGCTGCGCGCCGGCAGGATCAGCGCCGCATGGTCGAACTCGGAGCCCTGCGATTTATGCACGGTCATCGCCCAGGCGGTGTCATGCTCCGGCAGGCGGCTCGGCTGCACCGACTTGATGGCGCCGTCGGGCATCAGGAACCATACCCGCAGCTCGCCGTTGCGCTCCAGGGCGATGCCGATATCGCCGTTAAACAGCCCCAGCGCGCTGTCGTTGCGCGCGATCATAATCGGCCGGCCGTCATACCAGCGGGAGTGGCGCGGCAGGGCGATCGCCCGCTGGCGGTTGAGCCGCTGCTCCAGCCGTTCATTGACGCCGCTCACGCCGTACGGCCCTTCCCGCAGCGCGCACAGCAGCTGAAACTCGCTGAAGGCGGCCAGCATGGCCTGCGGTTCCGCCCGCTCGCGGCGCAGCTGCAGGTAGCGCTCATAGCCCTGCTGGGCCGCGCCGAGCATGGCTTCGTACTCTTCGGTCGTACTGAGGGGATGAAGCGCGATATCGTCAAACGGCTGGCGCAGCGTGGCCTTCATCTCCGCGCGCGCGCCAGCGTTCACCGCCCGCGCCAGGCTCCCGATGCCGGAGTGACTGCCGAAGCGATAGCTCTTTTGCAGCAGGCACAAGCTGTCTCTCAGCGCGCCAGCGATAGCCCCCTCGCCCGCTGGTACCGGCGAACCGGTCAGCCGGGTCAGCTCCTGCGCCCGCGCGGCGGTGTAGCCCGAGCTCGCCCAGGCGCAGATATCGCCCAGCACCGCCCCCGCTTCTACGGAGGCCAGCTGGTCACGATCGCCGAGGAAGATCACCCGCCCGTGAGCCGGCAGCGCGTCGATGAGCCGCGACATCATCGGCAGGTCGATCATCGAGGCTTCATCCACCACCAGCACGTCGAGATGCAGCGGGTTGCCGGCGTGATAGCGCATGCGCTGGCTGCCTGGCTGGGCGCCCAGCAGACGATGCAGCGTGCTGGCCTCGGTGGGAATCAACGCTTTCTGCGCGTCGGTCAGCGGCAGTTTTCTCAGCGCCGCGCCCAGCGATTCGGTCAGGCGCGCCGCCGCTTTCCCCGTCGGCGCCGCCAGACGAATACGACAGCGCGGACTATCTTCAATCTGGATCAGCGCCGCCAGAAGTTTGGCCACGGTGGTGGTCTTCCCGGTCCCGGGACCGCCGGAGATCACCGAGATGCGGCGGGTCAGCGCCACCGCCGCGGCAACTTTTTGCCAGTCGGTTTCGCCGGTAGCAGGGAACAGGGCATTGAGGGTTGCCGCCAGCCGGGCCTCATCCATCTCCAGCACCCGATTGGCTTCGTTGAAGAAGCGGGCGACGGTCAGCTCGTTGCGCCACATCCGGTTCAGATAGAGCCGGTCGCCGCATAAAATCATCGGCGCCGGGGCATCGCCGCAGCTCACCGCCGACGAAGCGAGCAGCAGCGCGGGCCAGTCCTCCGGCGCGCCGGCGTCGGCCAGCAGCCGATCGCGGATCTCCCCCGCTTTCCCGCTCAGCACCTCGTCGCCGCTCAGCCGCGAGAGCGGCAGGCACACGTGCCCCTCTCCGGCATCACGGCTCAGCAAGGCCGCCGCCAGCTTGACCGCCGGCGGGTCGTTTTGCGCCACCATCAGGGCAAACTGGACGTCCAGCGGCCGCAGCAGACGCTGCTCCACCGCCGCCAGCAGTAGTTGATCAAAAGTCATGAGGCCTCCTCCTGAGTTTCTCCGGCAAAAAGCTGATCCAGACCGTCAATCAGCGGTCGCACCGGCCGGGTAGTGAAGATCCCCTGCCCCCCCTCCTGACCGTCCATGCCGCGCAGGAAGAGATAAATCACGCCGCCGAAGTGGCGGTCATAGTCGTAATCGGCCAGCCGGTGGCGCAGATAGCGGTGCAGCGCCAGGCTGTACAGCTGATACTGCAGATCGTAGCGGTGGGCCCGCATCGCCTGCTCCATCGCCGGCCGGGTATAGGCCTCGCGATCTTCCCCCAGCCAGTTGGATTTGTAATCCAGCAGGTAATAGCGGCCTTCGTGGCGGAAGACCAGATCGATAAAACCCTTCAGCATGCCGCGCACCTGGCGGAAATCCAGCGGCGGCGTGTCGGCGGAAAGGGGATCGTACTGGCGGATAAGCGCATCAAGGCGCTCCGCCGTCAGCAGCTGCGCAATGGGCAGGTAAAATGCCATTTCCACCTGTTTATCCCGCGCCGCAAGCTGATTGAGCGCGATATCCGGCCCCGGCAGGCGGGTCTTCAGCACGCCCCCCAGCCAGTCGGTCAGCACCGGCGCCCACTGTGCGTCAAATCCGCTCAGCTGCAGTTTCTCCGCCATCCATCCGTCCGGCACCGGCTGGGTAAAGTCCAGTTCCTCAAACAGACTGTGCAGGAAGGTCCCCGGCGCAGCGCCGCGCGGGAACTGGTGCGGGGTCAGCTGCGGCTCTTCCACCACCTCGCCGACGCCGACGGCATCGATATCCAGACGTGGCAGCAGATCCTGCCCGCTGCTGAAGCCATGCTGCTGCAGACCGGAATAGCTGGTTACCCGCCAGTCATCGGCGATGCGGCGCTGCAGCTCGCGCGCCGATAGCGGGGGGATGCTCGCCGCCGGCGCCTGCCACGGGGTCAGATCCAGCTCGCCCGGCCTCTGCAATGCAATATCGCCATGGCAGAAGTCCGCTAAGCGCGCGGCCAGCCCGGCGGCATCCATGGCTTCGCCCGCCTGCAGCAGCCGCCCCAGGGCGCTTAGATGAAAATCGCTGTTGCCGGACTTTCGGCTGCTGAGGGGCGCTACGCCGAGGCTGCAGTGCCAGACCGCGCGGGTCAAGGCGACGTACAGCAGGCGCAGATCTTCCGCCAGCCGTTCCGCCTCCGCCAGTTCGAGGCTGGCCTCATCCTGGCCCAGATCCAGCACCGCCGCGAACGTCTCGCGATCGTGATAGAACGCCTGGTCCTGTTTGCGAAACCGGGCGATAAACGGCAGCCAGACCAGGGGATATTCCAGCCCTTTTGACTTATGAATAGTGACGATTTGCACCAGGTGCTTATCGCTTTCCAGACGCATCTGCTGGCTGGCAGCGTTGCTGTCCGGCTCGGCGATATGCTGCGTCAGCCAGCGCACCAGGGCATGCTCGCTTTCCAGCTGGCTGGCCGCCTCCTGCAGCAGTTCGCTGATGTGCAATATGTCGGTTAAGCGCCGCTCGCCGCCCCGGGTCGCCAGCAGGTTCTCGGCGATATGCCGGGCCGTCATCAGCGCCCGCAGCATCGGCATCACCCCGCGCTGACGCCAGATCTGGCGGTATTCACTGAACTCCTCCACCAGCGCGTCCCACGCCTGCTCATCTTGATTGAGATTTTCAATATCCAGCGCGGTCAGGCCAAACATCGAGGTCGCCAGCGCGCTGCGCAGGGTATTTTCCCGCTCCGGGGACAACACCGCCTGCAGCAGCCAGAGCAGCTCCTGGGCCTCCAGCGTCTCAAAAACGCTGTCGCGGTTGGAGAGGTAGACCGAAGGGATGCCCAGCGCCTGCAGCGCTTCACGCACCTGCGCCGCCTCCAGCCGGTTGCGCACCAGCACGGTAATATCCGAAGCCTGCACCGGGCGCGAGGTTTCCCCACGCCACAGCAGCGCGCGCCCCTGCTGACCAGCGCTTAGCCAGTCGCGGATCTGCGTGGCGCAGAGCTGCGCCATAAACGTCTGATAATCGCCGGCGCCCACGGTGTCGCCGGGCATCAACCAGACGTTCATCGCCGGTACGTCCGCCGCGTCAACGGTAAAGCGCAGCCCCTGGTTCTTCGCCGCCGCCTTCACCGGCAGGAACGGGATCTCGCGAAACATGAAGGGGTTATCACTGAGGCTGAACAGCCGGTTGACGCTGCCCACCATGCCCGGCGAGGAGCGCCAGTTGGTGTCTAGCGTGTAGTGCGCAGCAACGTCGCCGCGCGCTTTCATATAGGTAAAGATATCGGCGCCGCGAAAGGCGTAGATGGCCTGCTTCGGATCGCCGATCAGCAGCAGCGCCGTCTCCGGCTGCTGGCGCCAGATACGGCGGAAAATCCGGTACTGTTGGGGGTCGGTATCCTGAAATTCGTCGATCATCGCCACCGGAAAACGCTGGCGAATGGCGCTGGCCAGCGCCTCGCCGCTGTCGCCGCGCAGCGCCTCGTCAAGCCGGCTGAGCATATCGTCAAACCCCAGCTCGCCGCGGCGGCGCTTTTCGCGCGCGACCGCATCGCGGATCTCGACCATCGCTCTCGCCAGCACCAGATCGGTGAGCGTCAGCGACGAGGCCAGCAGCGATTCTACGGCGCTAAACAGAGGATGTACGGGCGGTTCGCCACCGGCTTTGGTACGCTCAAGCAGAAACGACTGGGCAAATTTTTCCAGCGCGTCGGGTAACTGATAGCTCAACGTCTCTTCCTGCGCCCAGGCGGTCACTTTCTCAAGCCATTTGCCCTGG
Organism: Klebsiella pneumoniae complex sp. WS1778; assembly: GCF_049472055.1. Lineage (NCBI taxonomy): Bacteria > Pseudomonadati > Pseudomonadota > Gammaproteobacteria > Enterobacterales > Enterobacteriaceae > Klebsiella > Klebsiella pneumoniae complex sp. WS1778. Next base: position 459,080 of record NZ_JBKGTJ010000003.1, on the reverse strand, counting down.
TTGCCGCGATTGAACTTCCGCCGGTCAAGACCCGAATCTTCAAGCACGCCTTCGATCTCGCCCACCTGCTCGCGCCACTGCTGCTTGAGCGAGTCAATGCGGTCGATGATTTGCTGATGGCGTTCGGCCAGCGTCTCGTCGGCGGCTGGCGGCGACTTAAGCTGCGGCGCTTCGCCCTGCAGCCAGCGGTCAAGGGACTTCAGCAGATCGCGCGGCCCTTTCCAGACATCGTGGATCACCGCCGCGATATCGCGGGTCAGCGGATAACAGTGACGGCGCCAGAAGTCGGCGCAGGCCTGATAGCGCAGGCGGGATTCATCCTCTATCAGCTGCTGCTCGAACAGCATGCCCGATTCGAAGGCGTTAAGGCTCAGCATCCGCTGGCAAAAACCGTGGATGGTGAACACCGCCGCCTCGTCCATCTGCCGTTCAGCCAGCAGCAATGTCTTTACGGCGTCGTCTTTATCGACGATCTCCGCCAGCAGCGCGCTGTAGAGCGGGTTATCGGATTCACCGCGCATACAGGCGATGCGCAGCTCGTGGATGTTGCTGCGGATACGCCCGCGCAGCTCTTCGGTCGCCGCCTCGGTAAAGGTCACCACCAGCAGTTCTTCAACGCTGATGGCGCGGGGATAGGCTGCCTCGCCGCCCAGCCCCAGCAGCAGCCGCAGATACAGCGCGGCGATGGTAAAGGTTTTTCCGGTGCCCGCAGAGGCTTCTATCAGGCGCTCGCCCCTCAAGGGCAAGCGCAGGGGATCCAAAGACTCAGCGGTGTCGGTCATTCATTCTCTCGCATCAGGGGTAAGGATTGCTGCAATGCGCTGACGTTTTCCCACACTTTGCCGCCTGCCGGCTGGGCATAGTCCGCTTTGCCATTCTGGCTACCGGAAATCTGGGACAATATCGTCATGCCCTGCGGCTCCACCACCGTCTGATGGAAGAAGTCAGCAAGTTTTTGCGGCGTCAGCAGTTTAATCTGAGCCACTACTTTATCACGTGAATCAAAACGCATATTACCGCGATCGAAATCTTTGCTCAGTTTCGATGCCTCTTCGCCCAGCGTCTGCGGCGCCTGCATCATCTGGCTTATCACCGCCTGCTGGAGCTGGGCAAACTCTTCCGGCTTCATCGCCCGCAGCTTCGCCTCCGCGGTGGGGAAGAAGGCCTGGAACCGCTGCCAGAGGAAAGCCGGCTGCTTATCGCTACTTTGCAGCAGGAAGCCCATGCCCCACTGACGTCCCACGTTCATCGGGAAGGCAAAGACCGCGTAGCCGAGCTGCTCTTCGGTACGCAGCTGGTTATAGAACCACGGCTGAATAATCTGTCCCAGCAGGGTGCTGGCGGCGGTGCTGCTGAACTCATCCACGTTGGGCGGTGCGAACACCGCGGCCAGCGCAGAGTCGGTGCTGTTGCCCGCTTTGTTGAAGATCGCCAGCTGCTGCCGGTTCACCACTACATCTTTATTGCGGCACCATTCGTTGCCGTCAGCGCCCAGCTGCTGCTGGATCTGGCGAGCCAGCGTCGTGGCGGCATCGGCGGACATATTGCCGATCACCATCAGTTCAGGGCGTCCCTTGGTTTTCAGGTTGGCGCGGTAGTCGAGCACCTCCTGCAAGGTGATGGAAGGCAGCAACGCCCGGCGTACTTCGCGCTGGAAATACGGAACCTGGGAGACCATCTGGATCGGCATTATCGCCTGATCGTAGGCTTTGCCCTTCTCAGCGGAGTCCATCATTTGCGCATACCACGATTTGGCCTGCTCCAGCTGCTCCTCGGTCGGCGTATAGCTGAAGTACCCCTGCAGCAGGTCGCTGAACAGCGCCGGCAGGTGCTGGGTGTAGCCGTTGGCATTGACCATTAACCCATTATTGGCGCCGGTGGAGAACGAAATGCCGCCGACCGCCGCCTGGTTACTAAGCTGATCGAGGGCGATGCCGGCGAGATAATCATTGAGGGCAAACATCACCTGCCGGCGAGCGCTGTCCATCGCCTGGGGATTACGCAGCACCAGGGAGATATCCGCCTTCGGTTCGCTGGCGAAATACTGGCTCGGGGCATAAACCACCCGCAACGTCGGTTCATCGAGGATCAGCTGCGGGTGCGGCCAGGCTTTATCGCTTTTGATGAGGGTGAAATCATCCGGAATATAGGGGTTGAGCACCGGCAGCTGCAGCTTGATGGCCTGCGCTTTTTGCTGCCAGTCAGCGAAGGTCTGCTCGCTAATCTTATCCACCTGATACGGCGCATCGACAAAATAGGCGGTCTTGTTATGCGGTTCCTGCGGGCTGATATACCAGATGCGCGCGTTCTGCGGGGTCATCATCGCCAGCCGGTCTTTAATCGCCTGCGGGTCGTACCGATCGGCAATGTTGACCACGTCCAGCGCATGCTCGACCGGCACCCGGATCATGGTATCCGCCAGCCATTCCACGTAATCCATATCACGGTTGATCGACGGATAGCGGAAATCCAGCGCCAGCACATGCGCCAGCTCGTCAAAGTAACGTTTGTCGACGCCCTGGGTACGCAGGAGGTTGAGGTAGCTGAATATGGCCGCCGTCACTTCGTCGCGGTGCGCCAGGCCTTTATCGGTGAGGGTGGCAGATATCGCCAGCACGCCGCTGTTGCCGTTCACCACCGGGTCAGAATCCGCGCGAATGCCTTCCGCCAGTCCCTGCTTTTGCAGCCAGTCGGAGAGCGTCCCCGGACTGCGGTTGCCGATCAGGTAAGTGACCAGCTCATCGGTTTTGCTGCGGAAGCGATCGCTGTTGTTGTCGATGCGAAACTCGACGCGCAGCACTTTACGCGGCATCGCCGGCACATAGTGAATAATGATGCCTTTTTGCGCATCGGTTACCACCGGCACGCTTATTTCCGGCCTGCTGATTTGACGATTCGGCACGCGGCCAAAGGTGTCAGCGGCCATGCGCGCCAGCTCCGGCAACGGCTTGTTGCTGTAGATCACCGCCTTCATCAGATTGGCGGAGTACCAGCTATCGCGGAAGGTATGCAGCGCATCAAGTACCGGGCTGCCGGGCTTATCGCTGAGCGTCTCGAGGTTGCCGCCAGAAAAGTGGGCCGCCGGGTGAGCCGGGTTAATGGTTTCTGCGCTGACCTGGGCCATGCGCATCCCGTCTCGCGTCCGGGCCATGGTTAGCTCGGCGTTGACCGCGTTACGTTCGCGGTCGGCATATTTTTTATCCAGCAGCGGCGCGGCAATGGCATCCGCCAGGCGGTCTACGGCCCCGTCCAGCGCATTATTCTCCACTTCGAGATAGAACGCGGTGCGGTAGGGCGCGGTGCTGGCGTTATGGCTGCCGCCGTGCAGTTTAAGAAACTCTGCCAGACTGTCAGGCTGGGGATATTTTTGTGACCCCATCAGCGTCATATGTTCCAGAAAATGCGCCAGACCCTGATGATCGGCCGGATCCTGCAGGGATCCCACCGGTACCACCAGCGCCGACAGCGATTTCACCGCCTGCGGATCGGAAACCAGCAGCACGACCATGTCGTTATCAAGACGGATCGCCTGATACTGACGTGTATCTTTTTCGCTTTTGCGGATCGTCTCCTGAACAGGCTGCCATCCGGTGTCGGCCTGACTAAACGGCGCCCAGAGGGCGGCCAGCACAACAAAAATCTTGAACCATAAACTGCGGGGCATTCACGAACCTCATCATTAACAAACTTGCGCTGCACAGCGTGCAGCCTTTTATGTCCATCAGTCCGTGATACGTTGCGCATAATAAATGAACCGCCATTCACTGCGCAATTTTTATACTATTTAAATTTGTGTGGACCGATGGTAACGATATAGCGGTAACAGATAACGCTGCGTCTGGGCAATGATTTCTTCGTAATGCGCCGGCTCCAGCGAACGCCACAGGCGTTGATACCAGATATCGGCCCCCTCCCCGCTGACCACCATGTTACCTTCGTAGGTCTGCAGGAATTTGCTCCGCGCTTTCTGCTGCGTCTCTTCGTCCATTAAAATGACATCCTTTTCGGCGTCATAACAGGCTTTCAGCCAGGCGCCACCGCTTTCCGGCAGCAGCAGCAGCGGCTGCGACATCCCCAGCAAATAGCCATCCACCAGCTCATTCAGGTACGCCTGCGCCTCGGCGGGCGCCAGCGGCGGAAAACGCCACTCTCCCTCTTTACGCACAAACAGCCGGCTCTCGCCGGTACCGCCGCTGGCACAGTAGACAAGGTGTTCCAGCCAAAGTTGCATCCCCTGGGAGACGCTCAGCAGCGAAGGCCGCCAGCGCAGCAGCCCGTCCGGCTGCACCTGCTGCAGCCAGCCGGTCAGATTTACGCCGCCGCACTGGAGATCGATCTCCATGCTCTGCGCCTGCTGGCGCTCGGCCATCACCCGCTCGGCCAGGGCCTGCATCTCCAGTCGCTGCGTCTCCCACACCAGTTCGCCAAAGGCGCCATACGGCAGCTCGCCGGCGGCGCGGAAGCGGCGGAACATGGCCGAGACGTCCTGCTCCTCGATAAGGGTATTAAGCAATTGCTGGTTCAGTTGATAACGGCTCAGCCCTTCCAGGGTGAAGGGCTCGTCATCGGGAATATCATCCTCTTCCGCACGGAAATTGACCCGCAGACGCTGCTGAAAGAACGCGCGAACCGGGTGCTGCCAGAAGCGCAGGAGCTGCTCGAACGGCAGGCTGTCTATCGGCGGCGGGGTAAGCGGTTGAATGAAGTCGCTATGCGCCTCCCCCTGCTGGCCGGCGGCAGCCAGCCATTCCCGGGCGTAGCTCTTATTCTCGTTATCCTGGAAATTAGCGACGTCGAACGGCATGCGGGTATGCAGATGGGTGATGTGGGCTTTAACCCGCGCCTCGCTGGCGTCGCAATCAAGCTCCTCATCGCCGGCGAGACAGTGGCTCTGGCCGACGTAATCCACCAGCTCCTGCACCAGCACCGAGGGAAAGCGCTCGCTGTTGTCCTGGATAGAACGGCCGATGTAGCTGATATACAGCGTCTGTTCGGCGGACATCAGCGCCTCCAGGAACAGGTAGCGGTCATCATCGCGCCGGCTGCGGTCGCCGCGCTGCGGCTTCTGGCTCATTAAATCAAAACCCAGCGGCGGCAGCGTTCGCGGATAAACCCCATCGTTCATCCCCAGCAGGCAAACCACTTTGAAAGGAATAGAGCGCATCGGCATCAGGGTACAGATATTGACCGGGCCGGCGAGAAAGCGCTGGCTGATCCGTTGCTGATCGAGGCGCTGGGCCAGCTCATCGCGCAGCAGCGTCAACGGCACCTGGTCGCCATACTGCGCCTCCAGACCGCTATCAATCACCGCCAGCCACTGCTGCTCAATCAGCGCCAGCGCCGCTTCGGTCTCACTGTCCGGCAGGAAAAAGTCATTCAGCAGATCGCGACAGACCGGCAGCCACTCCGCCAGCGGCCGCTGTTGGGCGAGACCGCGTCGCCACAGGTTAAGCTGCATCAGCAGCGATGCGAGGTTACCTACCAGCTCGGCGATCAAACCGCTGGATTCGTCATAGGGCAGCACCGACTGCCATTCGCCCTCCCGGCTGTCCATCGCGTAGCCCAGCAGCATGCGGGTAAGGCCGAACCGCCAGGTGTGCTGGCCGGTCGCCGGCAGGTCCAGCTCACGGACGTTGTCGTCATCCATTCCCCAGCGGACCCCGGACTCGTTGACCCACTGGCGCAGGTAGCGCAGACCCTCTTCATTGATGTTAAAGCGCGCCGCCAGCACCGGCACGTCCAGCAGCGCCAGCACATCTTCGCTGGCGAAGCGGCTGTCGGGCAGCGAGAGCAAAGTGATAAACGCCTGCAGCACCGGGTGCGACTCGCGGGCGCGGCGATCGGAGATCGCCCACGGCAGCCAGCGGTCGCCGCTGGCGGCGCCAAACACCGCCTGTATATAGGGGCTGTAGCTGTCGATATCCGCCACCATGACGATGATATCCCGCGGCGTGAGCGTCGGATCCGCCTCCAGCATCGCCAGCAGCCGATCGTGCAGAACCTCCACTTCACGCTGCGGACTGTGGCAGACATGAATGCTCAGGCTGCGGTCATCCTGCGCCAGCGGACGTTTGTCGCGACTGTGGGCGAAAGCCTCCGCGCTCTGCCCGGCCACCGCCGCGTTGCGCAGTTCCAGGATATCCGACTGTAGATTATGCAACAGGTTATCGGGAACGATATCGACAAAGGCGTCCAGCTCCTCATAGCGCTCCAGCCCCGCCAGCAGGTAGATATAATCGCGCCCCAATTTACCCCAGGAGGCGAGCAACGGGTTGCCGACATCCTGCTCCCCGGCGTCATTAAACAACCCCGGCGCCTGCTCGGTGTCGCGAAACAGGGGTAGCGCGCGCGCCTCGCGGTGATGGCGCCGCTGACGCGATAGCAGCTTCGCCAGGAACGCCGGATCTTTAATATCACCCCAGTAATAGCGGCAGGGGTTGGTGAACAGCACATAGACATCGACATGCTTACCCAGCGCCTGCAGCGCCTGTAGGTAGACCGGCGGCAGCGCGGAAATTCCACAGATAAAGACGCGCGACGGCAGCCCGGCGGGCGGTTCATCCGCCTTTTCCAGGGCGCTGATAAAGCGCTGATAGAGATTGGCGCGGTGCCACTGCGGCTGCCCCAGCTCGGCGGTATAGCGCACCAGCGCTTTCCACAGCGGCGCCTGCCACTGCTGGGCGTCGCCGAGGCCGTCAACCCGCTGGTCGGCCTCCCAGCGCATCAGCCATTCCGGGCGATAAACCAGATACTGGTCATAGAGATCCGCTACCCGGGCGGCCAGCTGAAACAGCTTGCGCTTGTCGCCGTCATCGCTCAGATACTGGCGCAGCAGGATAAAATCGTCCTCTTCCAGGTGCTGCGGCAGGAGAGTCATCAGCTTCCAGCTCATGCTCTGCTTGCTGAAGGCGCTTTCGCCAGGGATATCCTTCAGGACGCGCACGAACATATCCCAGATAAAGCTCGCCGGCAGCGGGAACTCGATGTTGGCGGCAATGCCGAAGCGCGAGGCCAGGGTCATCTGCAGCCACTGCGCCATACCGGTACTCTGCACCAGCACCATTTCAGCCTGAAAAGGGTCATCCAACCGCTGGCGCTCGACGATAAACTCCATCAACGCCTCGAGAACATCCAGCCGGTTTGAGTGGTAAACCCTTAACATAATTGCTCCTGACTACTGGCTGACCGGGCAATGCAGCCGGGTCATCTGCGCCCGCTTTGCAACGGGCATACTGATCGTTACCGTGATGCTGACACATCTTTGCGCCGATGTCTGCATACGGCTTACCTGTCCGCCTGCCGGCGGAGACGGCGCAGAGAGCTGACTATAGCGCCAGGCGTCGCGCCATAGCTGACGCGTCTGGTTGAGCTGGTGGACCCCTTGCGCCATTCCGCGCTGATAGCCGCCCAGCGCGGTGACCGTTAGCACCATCAGCGCCATCGCCAGAACGGTCTCCGGCAAGCTAAAACCCCGCTGGCGCTTCATGGCATTTGACATAGGCTCACCTCCCTGAGCGGGCAAAAATCGCTCCAGCCATGGGCGGAGAAATGCACTTGCCCGCCGCGCACCTCGCCGGACTGCCAGACCTGCACCTCGCCGCTGGCGCTGCTGAGCAGCAGCGAACCGTCGTCGAAGATGCGCAGACAGGCGCGCCAGCCCTGCTGCGCCTGCTCGCGGCAGGCCAGCGGCGCCTGCGCCGACCAGGCCTGCTGTTTTCCCCACTGTAGCGCCGAATGGGCCACCGCCGTATCGCGGATCGCCTGCGTTTCGCTGGCGGTTTGCGCCAGCAGCGCCCGCTGCTGCAGGTTAAGCCCCTCCAGGAGCAGGCTGCCGAGAGTCAGCAACAGGAGCACCATCAACAGCGACGACATTCCACGCTGGCGGATCACAGGTTATACCCCGTCACCCGCTGCTCCACCTCGGCCGCCAGACCCATCTGCCGGGCAGAGCGCGCTGCCAGCGTCACGCTCAGCTCCGGCGCGAAGCCCTCGGTCAGCCGACGCTGCACCGCAAAGCGCGTCACCACGATAGCGGCCGGATTGGTGATTTTCTCCCATCCGCTTCCGCGGCAGTCGCTGGCTCCGCGCAGAGTCTCCAGTGCGCCGTCGCGCAGGCGAAAGCCGGTGCTCTCCGCCGCTGCCGCGGGGGAGGTTTCCCATGTCCCATTGCTGTTCGCGTCCCAGCGCACAATCAGGCACTCGCCGTCGGCGGCGAGCTCCAGCCCGGCTCCGCCGCACACTCCCCGGCAGTATCCGGCGCGCTGCAGATGCTTCCCCACGGCATGCACCCGCTGCCACAATTCGTTCTCCAGGGCCAGCTGTTCGCCCTGACGCAGAATATGGCGCTGCAGAGCGGGTAGAAAGCGGCAGGCGCCGATCAGCAGCAGCGAGCCTATCGCCATGGCAATAAGCGCCTCCGCGAGGGAAAATCCGCGGCGGCTCACTGACATCCTCCTGCGCTGTTACTGCGGCATAAACGAATCCGCCCCCAGTGTGAAATCACAATGCTCCAGCTGCCGGCCTCGCTCTGCAGACGCAGATTCCCCGCCCAGGCGGTGCTGCGCAGGCCATAGAATCCCAGGCCAGGGGTGACGCCTGCCAGCGAGATCCCCGGCCAGCGCGGGCGCAGCGTTAAGGGCGACCCGGAGGCGCACGCCGGCCCCTCCCCCTGGGCACTCAGGCACCATCCCTCTTCATCCTGGCCGACGCGAAGCACGCGGTCCCGGTTGTAGGCGTTGGCGTCATCGCGCAGGAAAACCAGGAAATCCCGCACCTGAACGGCGGTTTGCCACAGTCGTTGCTGCTGCTGCCAGCGCTGCCAGCCGTACAGGCCGCCGACGCTGAGGATCATCATTAACGTCAGCGTCACCAGGGTTTCCATCAGGGTATAACCATGTTCTCTGTTCATGGCGCAGAGTATGCCGCTGCGGTTAGCCCTGGCGCGACGACGGAAAATGGCTTTCCCGGCCAGACACGCAAAAAAGGTTTGCATGACCAACAGCAGAACATTTTTTTGCGAGCCTCTTTCCAGCTTTACCGCCCACCAACGCCTGCGGCCAGCGGGCGGGATGAAGCGTTCCTATCGTAATGGCAACGAGGGTAGCCCCCCCTATTCAGGTGGTGAAAACGGCATAAAAAAACCGGCGCCATCAGACGCCGGTTGGTCATATCTGCAGAGGGGGTTAAATCGCCACCGGCGCTTTGATTCCCGGGTGCGGATCGTAACCTTCAATCTCGAAGTCTTCAAAGCGGTAGTCGAATATCGACTCCGGCTTGCGTTTGATGACCAGCTTCGGCAGCGGACGCGGTTCGCGGCTCAGCTGCAGATTGGTCTGCTCGAGATGGTTGCTGTACAGATGAGTGTCGCCACCGGTCCAGACGAAATCGCCGACCTGCAGATCGCACTGCTGCGCCACCATATGCACCAGCAGCGCGTAGCTGGCGATGTTGAACGGCAGGCCGAGGAATACGTCGCAGGAGCGCTGATACAGCTGGCAGGAGAGCTTGCCGTCAGCGACGTAGAACTGGAAGAAGGCGTGGCACGGCGCCAGGGCCATTTTATCCAGCTCGCCGACGTTCCACGCCGAGACGATGATCCGGCGGGAGTCCGGGTCGTTTTTCAGCTGCTCCATCACTGTGCTGATCTGGTCGATATGACGACCGTCCGGCGCAGGCCAGGAACGCCACTGTTTGCCGTAGACCGGTCCCAGGTCGCCATTTTCATCTGCCCACTCGTCCCAGATGGTGACGTTGTTGTCGTGCAGATAGGCGATGTTGGTGTCGCCCTGCAGGAACCACAGCAGTTCATGGATGATGGAGCGTAAATGACAGCGCTTGGTGGTCACCAGCGGGAAGCCTTCCTGCAGGTTAAAACGCATCTGATGGCCGAAAATAGAGATCGTGCCAGTGCCGGTGCGGTCATTTTTTGGCGTGCCCTCGGCGAGCACTTTCTGCATCAAATCAAGATACTGTTTCATGGTTCCTCAAGAATTCAGTTGCTGCGGACGGTGGCGGTAAGCCCAAACCATCATGATGATACCCGCAAGCACCATCGGGATCGAAAGAATCTGCCCCATGCTGATGTACTGCACCCAGCCGCCGGTGAACTGGGCGTCGGGCTGGCGGAAGAATTCCACGATAATGCGGAACAGGCCGTAGCCAATCAGGAACAGGCCGGAAACGGAACCGGTCGGGCGCGGTTTACGGATAAACAGGTTCAGGATCAGGAACAGCACCACGCCTTCCAGCGCCAGCTCGTACAGCTGCGACGCGTGGCGCGGCAGCGCGCCGTAGGTATCAAACAGCGATTGCCATTCCGGATGGGTCGGCAGCAGCGCCAGATCTTCGGCACGGGAGCCCGGGAAAATCATCGTGTAATGGAAGCTCGGGTCCACGCGGCCCCACAGCTCGCCGTTGATAAAGTTGCCCAGACGCCCGGCGCCAAGGCCAAACGGGATCAGCGGCGCGATAAAATCGGAGACCTGGAAGAAGGTGCGTTTGGTGCGTCTGGCGAAGATAATCATCACCAGGATCACGCCGATCAGGCCGCCGTGGAACGACATACCGCCATCCCAAACGCGGAACAGATACAACGGATCGGCAAGAAATACCGGCAGGTTGTAGAACAGCACGTAACCGATACGGCCGCCCAGAAAGACGCCGAGGAAGCCCGCGTAAAGCAGGTTTTCCACTTCATTTTTCGTCCAGCCGCTGCCCGGACGATTCGCCCGACGGGTGGCCAGCCACATCGCAAAGACAAAGCCCACCAGGTACATCAAACCGTACCAGTGGAGGGAGACCGGGCCTAGAGAAAAAATGACCGGATCGAACTCCGGAAAATGCAGGTAGCCACTATTCATCTGTCACCATAAAGACTTGTTATTCCGCCGAAAGTGGACAGCGGTGATGATCCATGCCCGATTAAAACGGGCACGCCGAAGGAGGCGAATCATAGCATAAGCCAGGAGTGCGATCCGCGCCGGCGTGTAAAAGATATGTATACGGATGCTAACAGAAGCCGTTTCGCCGGCTGTACTGTATTTTGCCGGATGGTGTGAACAGAGTATTCCCGGGTTACGGCTTACGCCTCACCCGGGCTATCGCTACCGCCCGCCGCGGATCAGGCCGCCGAGACCGCGACGCTCCATAAAGGCCGCCACCTGATGGCGCACCTCGGCGGTCATCTGGGCTTCGAGGCTGCGACGAGACAGCTCCTGCGCCTCTTCGATATCGATGCGGCGCAGCAGATATTTCACCCTCGCCACCGAGCGGCCGTTCATCGACAGGTGGCGATAACCGAGACCGACAAGGATCGTCACGCACATCGGGTCGCCTGCCATCTCGCCGCACAGTCGCAGATCGATGCCAAAGCGCTCCGCGTCATGAGCGATCATCGCCAGCGCCCGCAATACCGCAGGATGCAAGCTGTCATACATGCTGGCGACCCGGGTATTGTTACGGTCGACGGCCAGCAGGTACTGGGTCAGGTCGTTCGTTCCTACCGAGATAAAATCGATCCGGCTGGCCAGCTGCGGCAGCATAAAGACCATCGACGGCACCTCCAGCATCACCCCCAGACGCGGACGCGGGATGGCGTAGCCGATCATCTCTTCCACTTCCCGACTGGCGCGGTCGATCAGTCGGCGGGCCTCATCGACCTCTTCCAGACTGGTCACCATCGGCAGCAAAATGCTGAGGTTGCCAGTAGCGGCGTTGGCGCGCAGCATCGCCCGCACCTGGATCAAAAAGATCTCCGGCTGATCGAGGGTGATGCGGATCCCGCGCCAGCCGAGGCATGGGTTCTCTTCACTGATCGGCATGTACGGCAGCTGTTTATCCGCGCCGATGTCCAGGGTACGCAGGGTCACCGGTTTGCTGTTAAACATCTGCAGCATGCCCTGATACTGAGCGACCTGCTCCTCTTCAGAGGGGAAGCCGCTCTGCAGCATAAAGGGAATTTCGGTACGGTACAGACCAATGCCGTCCACAAAACTGCCGAGCTTCTCTTCGTGCTCCGGGCTTAAGCCGGCGTTGAGCATGACTTTTACCCGCTCGCCGCTTTTCAACTCCGACGCACGCTGGAGATCGTCCTCCGCCAGGCGGCTGAGCTCGTTCTCTTCACTGATAAGGCGCTGATATTCCTGTAACAGAACAGGTTCAGGATCCACCAGCAGCTCACCGCGATAGCCATCGACAATCAGCGTATGGCCATGCAACAGCGAGGGCTGAATATCGGCGCCCATCACCGTTGGGATGCCAAGGGCCCGCACCATAATGGCGGCATGGGAGTTGGCGGCGCCATCGCGCACTACCACGCCGGCCAGGCGATCCTGCGGCACTTCCGCGAGGGTGGTGGCCGACAGCTCGTCCGCCACGAGGATAATGCGCGCCGGCCAGGTGTTGGGGCCCTGAATACTGTCGTCGAGATGGAACAGCAGACGCTGACCCAGCGTGCGCAGGTCGCCGGCCCGCTCTTTCAGATAGCCGTCGCTCAACGCGGCAAACTGTTCGGCGAACTTCTCAATGATCTTTTTGACCGCCCACTCGGCGACGGCGCCTTTGTCGACTTCGGCAAAGAGCTCGCGACGCAGGCGGGCGTCGGAGAGCAGGTGCGAATAGAGATCGAAGATCGCCGCCGTCTCTTTTTGCGCGCCGGCGGCGTAGCGTTTGCTGTAGCGACGAAACTCGTTGGCCGCTTCTTCCAGCGCGCCGGTCAGGCGTTCACGTTCCGAGGCGGTATCCAGCGTCGAGGCTTCATACACCTGTTCCATCAGCGGCAGGCTGACGTCCATCCAGCCCTCGGCGATCGCCACCCCGGAAGAGGCCGGCAGCGCGCGAATGCGCGTCTGACGATACTGGCCAAACAGGGCGTTCAGCTGGGACTGGGAGAGGATCGCCGCCATCTGGGTGGCGAGGGTGACGAGGAAAGACTCTTCGCTTTCATCAAACTGGCGCAGCTCACGCTGCTGGACCACCAGCACGCCCAACAGCTGGCGGCGCTGGATGATCGGCACGCCAAGGAAGGCGCGGAAGCGGTCCTCTTTGACGGCGGGGATATACTTGAAGCTGGGGTGTTTTTGCGCATCGGCGAGGTTGATGGGCTCCGCCAGGCGGCCAACCAGCCCCACCAGGCCTTCATCGAACGCCAGCGCAACGGTGCGCCCGCGAGGTTTTTTTAACCCGCGGGTGGCCATCAGGTAATAGCAGCGTCGGTCATTGTCAGCCAGGTAAACCGAGCAGACTTCCGTCTCCATCGCCTGGCAGACATCTGTCACCAGAATATCCAGCGCCTCGTTTAAACGCGGCGCACTCGCGACCTTCTCGACTATTTCTCGCAACCGAGTGAGCATAATGTGCGTGGCTTAACCTCTTTTACGTCGATAAGCAGGCGCGCTTTGCGGCTTAGGGGCGCTCTCCGCCAGCGACATGGTTACGCTGGCGAACTCTTTCATCACCCGGCGGTAGACGTCGCGTTTGAACGACACCACCTGACGAACCGGGTACCAGTAACTCACCCAGCGCCAGCCATCAAATTCAGGCGTGCTGCTGGTTTGCATATTGATGTCCGCGTCGTTACCGATCAACTGCAAAAGAAACCACTTTTGTTTCTGGCCGATACAAACCGGCTTTGTGTCCCAACGCACCAAACGTTTAGGCAACTTGTAACGCAGCCAGTTACGGGTTGAGGCCAGGATCCGCACATCTTTACGGCTTAACCCGACCTCTTCAAACAATTCCCGATACATCGCCTGCTCTGCGGATTCTCCTGGATTTATGCCCCCTTGCGGGAACTGCCACGAGTGCTGACCATAGCGTCGGGCCCACATGACCTGGCCCTGACGATTACAGATTACAATACCGACATTTGGGCGGTAGCCATCGTCATCAATCACCGGACTACCTCAAGATAAGCTTCAATGTGAATGATTGTTTCACACTCGTCGGAAACGGTAAACCACTCTGTTCGCACACTGAGAACGGATAACATTTGAATAACTCACAGTAATTGCCAGAGTTATAAACAGCGAAAGCGCCCGACGGCCGATTTTATTCACTTTTTCTGTGGATAGAGTTGTGAAGAAGTACGGAATTAACCCGGGAAAACCCGGAGTAATCTGAACATCGCACCGCTAACACCTTCTAATAATGATAGCATATTCATTTAGTTAGAATATATTCCTTTCACTTATTACAGCATAACGTGACGATCATCACACATACGATCCGCCGACTGATGAAAGATCGAACAATGTCGATTTTATCCACAGATTACGCGCAGGTCGCGGGCAGATTTTCTCTAAAAATTCGATTTTCGTCGCACGTCAAGGCTGTAAATCGAACCAGTAGTGGGGCTTTTCCCCAGTTATCCCACTTTTCTGTGGATAACATGGTGTAAGATCCTGTTTATTGTCAGTGACCAGTTCTGGAAAACCTGTTTTCATGGTTTTCACCTGCAGCGCAATGACCTTAAAAAGGCATATAAATCATGGGATTGGTATAGTTACTCAGAAAACGGTAAACTCTATCCACAACGCGCAAAATTAGCGCTCATTTTTTAGCCAAAGGTGTCGCCCTATGCCCGCTATCGCTCCTCTCTCCTCTCCGCCGCAAAGTCAGGAACAGCTGTTGGCCCAGGCCCGACAGCTGGCCGGCTATACGCTGGGCGAGCTGGCGGCGCTGGCCGGGATCCCCATTCCCCGCGACCTGAAGCGTGATAAAGGCTGGACGGGCATCCTGCTGGAGCTGTGGCTGGGGGCCAGCGCGGGCAGTAAACCTGAACAGGATTTCGCCGCGCTGGGGGTGGAGCTCAAAACGATCCCTATCGACAGCCGGGGTCGTCCGCTGGAGACCACCTTTGTCTGCGTCGCTCCGTTAACCGGCAATAGCGGCGTCACCTGGGAGAGCAGCCATGTGCGGCATAAGCTGCAGCGCGTCCTGTGGATCCCGGTGGAAGGAGAGCGCACCATTCCTCTGGCGGCGCGGCGCGTCGGCGCACCGCTGCTGTGGAGTCCGAACGAAGAAGAGGAGCGCCAGCTGCGCATGGACTGGGAAGAGCTGATGGATCTTATTGTCCTCGGTGAGGTGGAGCGCATTACCGCCCGCCACGGCGAGGTGCTGCAGTTAAGACCGAAAGCGGCCAACAGCAAGGCGTTGACCGAAGCCATCGGCGCCCGCGGGGAGACGATCCTCACCCTGCCGCGCGGTTTCTACCTGAAAAAGAATTTCACCGCCGCCCTGCTCGCCCGCCATTTCTTGTTACAACACGATTAATTTTTTGTTCTGCGTTGGGGCGTGCATATAATTGCTGCTTTCTATTTTGCAGGACTTTGAACAATGTTATTTGCATGGATAACCGATCCTAACGCCTGGCTGGCGCTGGGCACCTTGACGCTGCTGGAGATCGTGCTCGGGATCGATAATATTATTTTTCTCTCTCTGGTCGTGGCCAAGCTCCCCACCGCCCAGCGCGCTCACGCGCGACGGATCGGTTTAATGGGGGCGATGGTCATGCGCCTGGCGCTGCTGGCCTCTATCGCCTGGGTCGTTAAGCTGACCAACCCGCTCTTCACCGTCCTCGGTCAGGAGATTTCGTTTCGCGATCTGATCTTGCTGTTAGGCGGACTGTTCCTTATCTGGAAAGCCAGTAAAGAGATCCATGAGTCTATCGAAGGTGAAGAGGAGGGGCTGAAAACTAACGTTCACTCCTTCCTCGGCGCCATCGTGCAGATCATGCTGCTGGACATCATCTTTAGCCTCGACTCGGTGATCACCGCCGTCGGTCTGTCGGACCATCTGTTTATTATGATGGCGGCGGTCGTGATTGCGGTGGGGGTAATGATGTTCGCCGCACGACCTATCGGCGATTTCGTTGACCGTCATCCGTCGGTGAAAATGCTGGCTCTGTCGTTCCTGATCCTCGTTGGCTTTACCCTAATGCTGGAAAGTTTCGACGTCCATGTGCCGAAGGGATACATCTACTTCGCCATGTTCTTCTCTATTGCGGTGGAGAGCCTTAACCTGCTGCGCAATAAGAAAAACCCGCTGTAAACCACAAAATTGCAGCCTGGCCACAGGCTGCAACCCTTTTTCAGACTTTACTGCTTTTTATGTCTCACAAATCAGGCTATTAATAGATGGGTATGGGGTGCAGCTACTCAAGAGGTGATGACGATGAAAAAATGGGCAGTATTGATTTCCGCCGTAGGACTGGCGTTCTCGGTTTCCGGTTGCAGCAGCGATTACGTCATGGCGACCAAAGATGGGCGCATGATCCTGACCGACGGTAAACCTACCGTGGATGACGATACCGGTCTTATCAGCTACGAAGATCAGCAGGGTAATAAAATGCAGATCAATCGTGACGACGTTTCACAAATCATTAAGCGTTAATTTTTCCCCGTCGGCCCCAGCCTCTGTTGACGCTGCGCTTACCGACAACCAGTCTTCTGAGAAGAGTCGGGACACACCAGGACACCGCGGGTTTCACCCACCGCTCCTCCTCGTCACCCGGCTTTTTTGATTTTTTTACTTCCTCTTTTTCTCACCCTCTGCCATGTTGATACTCCTTTGTCGGGGAATGCCTGACCTTATAAATAAAAAGGAAGCTGGCTATGCAGTATCACCGTATCCCACACAGTTCACTTGAAATCAGCACCCTCGGGCTGGGAACCATGACCTTTGGCGAGCAGAACAGCGAAGCCGATGCCCATCAGCAGCTCGACTATGCGGTCGCCAACGGCATCAATCTGATCGATGTCGCCGAAATGTACCCTGTCCCGCCGCGCCCGGAGACCCAAGGGCTGACCGAAACCTACGTCGGCAACTGGCTGGCGAAACGCGGCAATCGCGAAAAGCTGGTGCTCGCCTCGAAGGTCAGCGGGCCCGCGCGCAATAACGACAGCAGTATTCGACCAAACCACGTCCTGGACCGGAAAAATATCCGCGAGGCGCTGCACGCCAGCCTGAAGCGTCTGCAGACCGATTATCTCGACCTGTACCAGGTACACTGGCCGCAGCGCCCCACCAACTGCTTTGGCAAACTGGGCTACACCTGGGCCGACGCCGCCCCTGCAGTGACGCTGCTGGATACCCTCGAAGCGCTGACCGAGTTCCAGCGCGCCGGCAAGATCCGCTACATCGGCGTATCGAATGAAACCGCCTTCGGCGTGATGCGTTATCTGCACCTGGCGGATAAGCACGACCTGCCGCGGATCGTGACGATTCAGAATCCTTACAGCCTGCTGAACCGCAGCTTTGAAGTCGGCCTCGCGGAAGTGAGTCAGTTCGAAGGCGTGGAGCTGCTGGCCTACTCCTGCCTGGCTTTCGGCACCCTGACCGGGAAGTACCTCAACGGCGCGAAGCCGGCGGGGGCGCGCAATACGCTGTTCAGCCGCTTTACGCGCTACAGCGGCGAGCAGTCGCAGAAAGCGGTGGCGGCCTATGTGGATATCGCCAAACGCCACGGCCTCGATCCGGCGCAAATGGCGCTGGCCTTTGTGCGTCGGCAGCCGTTTGTCGCCAGCACCCTGCTGGGGGCGACGACCATGGCGCAGCTGCAGGCCAACGTGGAAAGTTTGCAGCTTGAGCTGAGCGAAGAGGTATTAGCGGAGATTGAAGCGGTGCATCAGGTTTATACCTACCCGGCACCGTAGCACAACCTGTCGACGCCAGCTTCTGGCGTCGCGTTGTTGCCCGGTGGCGGCTACGCCTTACCGGGCCTACGCTACCCAGGGCGGGTAGCCGCCTCAGTAGCCGCGGTAGCCCGGATCAGGCGCAAGCCGCAACCCGGGAGGTTCTCTCTGCCGCGCGCCTGGCAGGGGCGACGATTTCAAGTCAACCGCGACGAGAAGTTATTTACGCCGCCCCCAGACCCACAGCGCGGCGATGGCCACAGCAAACACCGCGCCAAAGCCTATTCCCACAGCGACCGGCGGCACGCCCACGCTTACCGCCAGAGAATAGAGCCCCAGCATCAGCAGCATCGCCACGTTTTCGCCCAGGTTCTGTACCGCAATGGCGTTACCCGCCCCGACCGAATGTTTCCCGCGCTCCTGCAGCAGCGCATTCAACGGCACGATAAAGAAGCCGCCGAACACCCCGAGCAGCAGCAACAGACCGAACGCCGGCAGCAGCGACTGCTGCACGGCAAAGGCTATCACCGCGATACCGATCAAAATCCCGGCCGGCATACAGCGCGACACTGTCTCCAGGGTCACCAGCTTCGCCGCCGCCCCGGCTCCCAGTACAATCCCCACCGCCACCATCGCATTAAGATAAGTGGGCATGGCGTTGCTGGTAATACCCAGCGCCACCGGCACCCAGATCACCAGCAGGAAGCGCAGGGTCACGCCAGCGCCCCAGAACAGGCTGGTGCCCATCAGCGAAAAGCGGGTTTCGCCGTTGCGCCACAGCGTGCGGCAGGCGCTGAAGAAGCTGTGCGTCATCGGCTTGAAACGCCATGACTGCCCCGGACGCGCCGCCGGCAGCCTGGGTATCCACAGGTTAGCCACCACCGCCCCACCGTAGACCAGCGCGCAGACGATCAGCGCCGCCAGCACGTGCCAGTCGGCGAGGATCCCGCCGGCCATGGAGCCCAGCAGGATCGCCGCGATGGTCGAGGACTCCATCAGTCCGTTAGCCTTCACTAACTTATCGCCGGTGGTCAGTTCGCCGAGAATGCCATACTTGGCCGGCGAATAGGCGGCGGCGCCAATCCCCACCAGCGTATAGCCGATAAACGGATTCACGCCGAAGCAGATACAGCCGGCGCCGAGCAGCTTCAGGCCGTTGGCCACCATCATTACCCGGCCTTTGGCAAAGCTGTCGGCGAACTGGCCGACAAAGGGGGCAAAAAGGATGTAAGCGCCCACAAACAACATCTGCAGGACCGGCTGGCTCCACTCCGGATAATAGAGCTGCTTCATCAGCGCCAGGGTGGCGAAGAGAAGCGCATTGTCGCCGAAGGCCGACAGGAACTGGGCGCAGATCACCGCCATCATCCCTTTCGAATACAGCGACGGGTTAGTATGCACTGACTCACTCATGGGTTGTTTCCGCCTCGTCGACCATATTTTTCAGGGTGACATAGTCTGGCTTGCCGCTGCCGAGCACCGGCAGCTGTTTCAGCCAGCGTATATCGCGCGGCACCGCCAGCTCCGGTACGCCGTGCTGGCGAGCGTAGCGCAGCAGGGCTTCGCGAGTCAGTTCATTATCGGTGGTAAACAGCACCAGCGCCTCGCCTTTGCTGGCGTCCTGTTTAATCGCCGTGGCGTGCATTTTGTCCGGCGACGCGCCGAGGGCCACCTGCTCCACCATCTCAAGAGAGATCATTTCGCCAGCGATTTTGGCGAAGCGCTTCGCACGGCCCTGGATGCGGACATAGCCCTGCTCATCGAAAGTCACGATATCGCCGGTGTCATACCAGCCCGCTTCCTTTTCGCCGTGTTGATTTTCCGCCGTCGGCGCTTCCAGCACCCCGGGATTTTCCACCCGCAGGTAGCCTTTCATAATGTTCGGCCCTTTCAGCTGCAGTCGTCCCCCCTGCTCAATGCCAGGCATCGCCAGCAGGCGGGCGTCCATCCCCGGCAGAATCCGCCCCACGGTGCCGACCTTCGCCGCCATGGGCACGTTGATCGAGACCACCGGGGCGCACTCGGTCACACCGTA
The DNA here is from genome assembly GCF_049472055.1 of Klebsiella pneumoniae complex sp. WS1778. Taxonomy (NCBI): domain Bacteria; kingdom Pseudomonadati; phylum Pseudomonadota; class Gammaproteobacteria; order Enterobacterales; family Enterobacteriaceae; genus Klebsiella; species Klebsiella pneumoniae complex sp. WS1778. The sequence continues at coordinate 439,415 of NZ_JBKGTJ010000003.1, read as the reverse complement.
GCCTTCGAGAATACGCAGGCCGAATTTATCCTGCCACAGCTGTTTGGTGCTCTCCTGCAGCTTCTCCGCCCCGGCGACCACGTAGCGGAGACGATAGAAATCATAGGGGTTAGCGAAGCGAGCATAGTTGGCGAGGAAGGTTGAGGTGCCGAACAGCACCGTGCAGTTGCGATCGTAGACCAGCTCAGGCACCACGCGATAGTGCAGCGGGCTGGGATAGAGAAACACCTCCGCGCCGGTAAGCAGCGGCGTCAGCAGGCCGACAGTGAGGCCAAAAGAGTGGAACAGCGGCAGCGCCGACATAAAGCGGTCGTTAGCGGTAAAGTCGGCGATGGTTTTGATCTGCTCGACGTTGGCCAGCAGGCTTTTATGGCTGTGCACCACCCCTTTCGGGTTGCCCTCCGAGCCGGAGGTGAAGAGGATCATCGCCGCGTCTTCCGGCTGCTGCTTAACCTGCGCCAGACGCGGCGCCAGCAGATGGCCGAAAATCCACAGTTTGTCTGCGGGGGTGATATCGCCTTTGAGATCTTCCAGGAACACCCAACGCACCTGGGTCAACTGCTCCGGCAGGTGCCAGAGCTTGCCTTTATCGAGGAAGGTGCGCGAGGTAAAAATGGTCTTGAGTTCCGCGGCGGCGATGGCGCTGCTGAGTCCTTTCACCCCGGCGGTATAGTTCATCATCGCCGGAATGCGCCCGCGGGCGATCGCGCCGAAAATCACCGCTGCGCTGATGCCGGCGTTGGGTAGCATCAGGCCTATCTTCTCGCCCTGCTGACTGTATTTTTCCAGAATGCGGGCGACAAACAGGGTTTTGGTCAGCAGCTTGCGATAGGTATCCGGCTGGAAGTTGATATCCTCCACGCAGGGTTTGCGCGCGCCGAAGCGGTCTTGCGCCGCCAGCAGCGACTCATACAGGGTTTCCCGCGGGCGCACCGCCATCCGGGCCTCCATCATGATCTGATGCAGCATTTCCCCGGCGATTTTGCGCCGGTCGCGGGCGCGCGGCGCCTCGGGCATCGGCAGATGGGTAGGCGGCAGCAGGTGCAGCTGAATCCGCGGGAACAGGCGACGCTTTACCAGCCCCTTCAGCCGGCTGAAGGGCGTCAGTTCAGCGCCTTCAATGCGCAGCGGCACGATGGTCGCCTGCGATTTGGCGGCGACAAAGGCGGCGCCGTCATAAATTTTCATCAGCGAGCCGCTGACCGAGATTCGCCCTTCCGGGAAGATGACCACCGGCCGCCCCTGTTCGATCAGGCGCACCAGATATTTGATCGACATCGGCTTGGTCGGGTCCAGCGGCACAAAATCGATAATCGGCGTCAGCGCGCGCATAAACCAGCGCTGGCTGATTGAGGTATAGACGGCAAAAACCGGTCGGACCGGCAAAAACAACGCCAGCAGAATGCCGTCGAGGAAAGAGACGTGGTTCGGGGTAATTAAGACTTTTTGCTGGTGCAAAGCCTGCGTGTCGCCGGTCAGTCTGACCCGGTATAACCCCTTGAACAGCAGTCTGAAAAATCCCAATAGCATAACAACTCCATGTGACCGGTGATGAGTCAAAGCAGGTTACACGAGAAGGCGTGGGAAAGCAGTGCGGCGGGGGGATTTTCAGAATAAAAAAAACCTGCGCATCCGCGCAGGCTGGTGTAAGACGTCCAGTACGAAGAGCGTACCTGAGAAACTCACCTATCAATACCTCTGGGATCTCGATTGTCGCGTTTTTCGCCCGCTTCGGGCCAGCGGGAAAACGCAAGTGAGTGAGCCTAAGTGCAACCAGTTATTACGATTTTCGCTATCTGTAACAACGCCGGCGACGGGCAAAAAAAAACCTGCGCATCTGCGCAGGCTGGTGTAAGTAAAGTGGTCAACTTGACGTTGACTCCACCTATCAATACCTCTGGGAGAGCCAGAATATCAACCTGCTCGGCGGACAAACCAGCGAACATTCGCAACAGCGCATCGCAAAGTGTAAGCAAAGGTTTGTATTTCCCCGAGCCGGTTTCAATTACTGATAGCGTCAATGTAAACAGGTCACCGATAAGCCCGCTCTGAATCACATTTGCGCCATTCCTTCGCCGCCGCGCCTTGAATCTGCCGCTCTTTCCCGTAACATAGCAGTATGTAAACGCTTACCCTATAAAAGGCATGGTATGGCGACAATTAAGGATGTAGCCCGACTCGCAGGAGTCTCCGTCGCTACCGTCTCCCGCGTCATCAACAACTCTCCCAAAGCCAGCGAAGCCTCGCGTCAGTCCGTGGGCGCGGCGATGGAAACCCTCAACTATCACCCCAACGCGAACGCCCGGGCGCTGGCCCAGCAGTCCACGGAAACCGTCGGCCTGGTGGTGGGCGATGTCTCCGACCCCTTCTTCGGCGCGATGGTCAAAGCCGTCGAACAGGTGGCCTACCGCACCGGCAATTTTTTGCTGATTGGCAATGGCTACCACAACGTGCAAAAGGAGCGCCAGGCGATAGAGCAGCTGATCCGCCACCGCTGCGCGGCGCTGGTGGTGCACGCCAAAATGATCCCCGATGAGGAACTCGCCGGGCTGATGAAACAGATCCCCGGCATGGTGCTGATCAACCGCATCCTGCCCGGATATGAAACTCGCTGCGTGGCGCTGGACGATCGCTACGGCGCCTGGCTGGCGACCCGACACCTGATCCAGCAGGGGCACACGCGTATCGGCTATCTGTGCTCAAACCACAATATCTCTGATGCGGAAGATCGCCTGCAGGGGTACTACGCGGCGCTGGAGGAGAGCGGCCTGCCCTGCAACGACCGGCTGGTCACGTTTGCCGAGCCGGATGAAAGCGGCGGCGAACAGGCGATGACCGAACTGCTTGGCCGCGGCCGCCACTTTAGCGCCGTCGCCTGCTATAACGACTCGATGGCCGCCGGCGCGATGGGGGTGCTGAACGACAATGGTATCGACGTCCCGCGGGAAATTTCGCTGATCGGCTTCGACGATGTCCTGATTTCGCGCTATGTCCGCCCGCGGCTGACCACTGTCCGTTATCCGATCGTCACGATGGCGACCCAGGCGGCCGAGCTGGCCTTAGCCCTGGCGGAGCAGCGCCCGGCGCCGGAGATCACCCACCTGTTCAGCCCGACGCTGGTGCGCCGTCATTCGGTGGTGGCCCCGCAGGAAGGCGATAAGTCGTAGCGATAGAGATGCACGGCGGTGGCCGGGTAATCCAGCCCCTCGCCGATGTAGCGCCAGCCGAAGCGTTCATAAAAATCGCGGCAGGTGGAGTAGAGATAAAGCTCCTGATAGCCCGCGCGGCGGGCATAATCGATCACATGCCGCTGCAGCTGTCCGGCCAGCCCCTGACCGCGAGCGGCGGGCGCGACGTACAGCGCCGCCAGCCAGGGAAACAGATCCTGGCGGCTTATCAAATCGCAGCGCCAGAGGCCAATCGTTCCGAGCAGTTGCTCCCCTTCCACGGCAATAAAGGTCAGCGGTAGCGCCTCCGCCGTCTGGCTATGCTGCACAATGCTGGCGAAAAATTCCCGCGGCAGCGCCTCGCCGCCAAAGGCCTGCCACAGCCAGTCGGTCACCTGCCGGGCGAACTGCGGCGCGGCGTACAGCGGCAGGATCGTCATACCAGCTTCCCCTGAAAAATCGGCACCGAATCGAACAGATAGCCGTCAAAGTCCGGGGCGTCTTCATCGGACAGCTCCAGCAGACTGTTTTTGACGTTTTCCAGATGCTGCCACATCGCCTGCCAGGCGCCCATCACATCGCGACGCCGCAGCGCGGCGAGCAGCGTCTGCCGGTCGCCGAGCCACTTCAGCCGCCAGGCGCGGCTGGCAATATGCACATTGAACTGCTGCCACAGCGGGCTGCTGTCCATCTGCAGCCAGATCCGCTCCACCGTCGCCAACAGCATCTGGTTCTGCGTCGCACCGGCCAGCACCAGATGGAACAGGCGGGCGTTATCCTGGGCGGTATCGTTGAGAGCGATAGCCCGCTGCTCCTGCTCGATAATCCGCTTCAGATTGTCGATATCGGCGCGGGTGGCCATTTTCGCGGCAAAGGCGGCGATATTGCTCTCCAGCAGCTGGCGCGCCTGGAGAATTTCAAACGGACCGACGTCGCTGCTGAGCAACTGCTCTTCTTCGCTGTCGTTTTCATGCGGGATACGCATGACGTACACCCCGGATCCCTGACGGATATCCACCGTCCCCTGCAGCTCCAGCATCAGCAGCGCTTCGCGCACAATGGTCCGGCTGACGCCATAGGTTTCGGCAATATGGCGTTCCGGCGGCAAACGCGACCCGACCGGGTAGCGCCCCTGCGCAATCTGGGCGCGCAGGTCATCACCAATCTCCTGATAGGGCTTCTTTTCCGGCGGAATTATCGCTTTTTCCACAAAATCACCTGTGCGTTACATGCCTGCGAGTCGAATACGCCGCTATCTTAGCAAAGATTGCTCCCCGCTAGCGGTATTCATCGTCGATATCCAGCACCAGCTCACGCCGTTCGCCGAGCTGACGAAACCAGTGCGCCGAAGCTTTGGGCCGCCGGGCGCGATGGTTTTGCAGATCGATTTCGATTAGCCCGTAGCGGTTTTTAAAAGCGTTCATCGGCGACACGTTGTCGGTAAACGCCCACAGCATATAGCCCTGGCAGTTGGCCCCTGCCTCGCGGGCGCGCAGGGTGTGCCAGAGATGTTCGCTGATAAAACGAATGCGGTAGCTGTCATCGATGACGCCTTCGCGGTTACGGAACTGGCCTTCGTTTTCCACCCCCATCCCGCTCTCGGCCACGAACCACGGGATGTTGCGATAGTCATTTTTGATCCGCATCGCCATATCAAAGATGATTTGCGGGTAGATTTCCCAGCCGCGGGAGGCGTTCATCCGCCGGCCGGGCAGCTCAAACGGCTCATAATACCAGGCTGGATGGAACGGGGTATGCGGATGCCAGGCCCGCGACGGGGCTTTGACCCGGTGCGGATAGTAAAGGTTAATCCCCAGCTCATCGACGGTGTGCTCGCGGATAATCGCCAGCTCCTCCGCGCTGGCCTCCCACGTCACCTGATGCTGCTCAAGCAGCGCGAGAAGCGCCGGCGGCCAGACCCCGTGCACCAGTGGGTCGAGAAACATACGGTTGTAGAACAGATCGTAGATCTCCGCCGCGCGCAGGTCATGCGGGGCGCGGGAGCGTGGGTAGGTCACCTCCGGATTGAGGATGCAGCCGACGGTCCCGGGATAGCCGAGTTCGCGAAATCGCTTCACCACGCAGGCGGTCGCCAGCACCTTATGGTAGTTCCACTGCATCCAGGTGCTGGTGTTCTGCTCATAGGGCCAGCGCAGGGCATCCAGATAGACCCGGGTCTGCACCACGATCGGCTCATTAAAGGAAAACCAGCGGGTTACCTTCAGGTGGTAGCGGGCAAAGACCTGCTCCGCGTAGCGCACAAACAGCTCAACCACTTTTTTCGACCCCCAGCCGCCATACTTTTCCAGCAGATAGCCCGGTAATTCGTAATGCTCAAGGCAGATCATCGGCGTAATGCCGTTGGCCAGTAGCGCATCGAACAGCTGGTCGTAATAGGCCGCATACTCCTCATCCACCGTGACGTTTTCATAGTCGATCAGAAAGCGCGACCAGTTGATCGAGGTGCGGTAGTGGGTCAGCCCGGCCAGCTTCATCAGCTGCACGTCTTCCTGAAAGCGGTTAATAAAATCGGTAGCCACCGCCGGGCCATAGCCGTTATGCCAGACGTGGCGGTCGTTTTTGTACCAGAGATCGGGCCAGGAGTCCTGCCCCGGTTTTTTTCCGCTCCAGCCCTCGGTCTGCCAGGCGGAAGCCGCCGCGCCAAGGATAAAATCATCGGGAATGGTCATCCGTACGCTAGTCATAGGCTCCTCAGACAGGGTTGGCGGTCTGTTGATTGTCGGCCTGACGCTGTGCGGCATCGGCACGGCGGGAGGCAATTTTGACGAAAGGCAGATAGATAAGCACCGCGACGACGATGCAGATAAGCTGGGTCACCACCGCTCCCATCGAGCCGGCGGTGGACAGCCAGGCGTTGATCAGCGGCGGCGTGGTCCAGGGCACCATCACCACCGCCTTGCCGGCGAAGCCGGTCAGGGTGGCGAAATAGCCGATGCTGCCGGTCACCAGCGGGGTGATGATAAACGGGATGGCGAGGATCGGGTTGAGCATGATCGGCATCCCGAAGATCACCGGCTCGTTAATATTGAACAGCCCCGGGCCTATCGACAGCTTGGCGATCTCTTTCATCTCTTTGCGCCTGGTGGCGATCATCACCGCAATCAGCAGGCCGATGGTCAGCCCCGAGCCGCCGATGCTCATGTAAACATCCCAGAAGGGCATCGTGATGATGTTCGGTACCTCTTTCCCCTGCTCAAAGGCGCTCATATTGACGGTGATCGCCCCCAGCAGCAGCGGCTCGCGGATCGGCTTGATCATCTGGTTGCCGTGAATACCGATCACCCAGAACAGCTGGGCGACGAACATCAGCAGCAGGATCCCCGGCAGGCTCTGCACCACCCGCTCCAGCGGCTGCTGCACCACCTGGTAGACCGCATCGTAGAGATACATTCCCGTCAGCTGGTGGAAGAGAAAACCAAAGGTGGCGATCGCGGTGGTGGTGATGATCGCCGGGATCAGCGCGGAAAAAGAGGCAGAAACGTTCGGCGGCACGGTATCCGGCATCTTGATCTTCAGCCCCTTGCGCCCCTCCAGCCAGCAGTAAATCTCGACCGACAGAATGGCGATGAACATTCCGAGGAACAGACTACGGGTATCGGAGAACTGACGCAGCAGGACATCTTTCACCACGTGCATCTGGCCATCGACCATCATCTCCACCGTGGTCGGCGTGACGCAGATAAAGCAGATCACCGCCAGCAGGCCGGGAAACAGGCTTTTGATGCCGTTGATCCGCCCCAGCTCAATGCCGATCAGAAACACGGCGCCGATATTGAGGAAGTTGAGCGTGGCGTAGTTCAGCGCGCTGGTGATCGGCTTCAGAGCCGCGAGAAAGGAGAGTGAGGAAAAGCTGGCGAGCCCATTCTTCGGATCCAGCACCATATTGGAGATCAGCACCGAAAAGGCCCCGACGATGATCACCGGCATCAGGGTAATAAACGCCGATTTGATCGCCATAATGTAGCGATAGCTGTTGAATGTCGTCGCGAAACGCCCCAGCGCGTCGATCAGTTTGTCCTGTAATGCCATAAAAGAGTACCTCAGAGTAAAGGGCTTATTGCGGCCAGGTAGACAGCCAGAGACTTTTGGCATACCAAAACATAGTCGCCAGGCAAAAATTGTTCTGTGACAGCGCTCGCAACCCGCTTCGTGGTATCCCAAATATCGATAAAAACAACCATTGGCATACCAGATAGCGCCGGTTGGTCAGTTCCTGCTAAAAGCGTGATCGCGATGGTTTTTCCGCCCCGCCCCGTCGATATGTCCCTTTTCGGTCTGTGATAAACTGCGCCTTACCACGTGAAATCAGGAATCGATGAATGGCTACAATGCTGGATGTCTCAATTCGCGCAGGCGTCTCGAAAGCGACGGTTTCCCGCGTGTTGAACGGCACAGGTCAGGTGAAAGAGAGCACCCGCCAACAGGTCTTTAAAGCGATGGAAGAGCTGGGCTACCGGCCGAATTTCCTTGCCCGCTCGCTGGCCAATCAGACCAGCAACAGTATCGGGCTGGTTGTCTCCACCTTTGACGGCTTCTACTTTGGCCGTCTGCTGCAGCAGGCGTCACGCCAGACAGAAGCCTGGGGAAAACAGCTTATCGTCACCGACGGCCATGATACGCCGGAGCGCGAAGAGGAAGCGGTGCAGATGCTCGCCGACCGGCAGTGCGATGCGATCATCCTCTATACCCGGCATATGAGCGAGAAGGCGATCATGTCGCTGATTAACTCGATCGCCATGCCGCTGGTGGTGATTAACCGTGATGTGGCGCAGGCCCGCGAACGCTGCGTGTTTTTCGAACAGCAGGAAGCCGCCTTCCAGGCCGTGGAGTATCTGATTACCCAGGGCCACCGCGATATCGCCTGCATCACCGTCCCGATGCACACCCCCACCGGCCAGGCGCGCCTGCAGGGCTATCGCAACGCGCTGATAAAACATGGTATTGAATGGGATCCGAGCCGGGTGAAATACGGGGACTCGACGATGACCCGCGGCTACGAGCTGTGCCGGGAACTGCTGGACGAGAAAGCCCGCTTCAGCGCGCTGTTTTCCTGTAACGATGATATGGCGCTGGGGGCCTCAAAGGCGCTGCATCAGGCGGGGCTGCGTATTCCGCAGGATGTGTCGCTGTTTGGCTTCGACGATGCGCCAAGCGCGAAATGGCTGGAGCCGGGGCTGTCGACGGTCTATCTGCCCATCGACAACATGATCACCACGGCTATCGATCAGGCGATCAAGCTTGCTAATCAGCAGCCGATCGAAACGATCCCGCCGTTCACCGGCACGCTGGTGTTGCGCGAGTCGGTAACGACGGGACCTTTTTTTAAATAAGCTCTAAGGCCAGCAGCTCCTGGATGGTCTGGCGACGACGGATCAGCCGCGCCTTGCCGCCATCAAACAGCACCTCCGGCAGCAGCGGACGGCTGTTATAGTTGGATGACATCGAGGCCCCGTAGGCGCCAGTGTCATGGAGCACCAGATAATCCCCTGGGGCCACCGCCGGCAGCAGACGGGTCTCGACTTTACCCCCTTCCTGCTGGGTAAAGACGTCTCCGGACTCGCACAGCGGCCCGGCCACCACGGTCTCCACCTGCGGCGCGGCGCTGAGATCGCGCCCATCCGCCGCCAGAGCGGTGATATGGTGATAGCTGCCGTACATCGCCGGGCGCATCAGGTCGTTAAAGCCGGCGTCAATCAGCACGAAGTGGCGGCTGCCCATCTCTTTCACGCTGCGCACCTGCGACACCAGCACGCCGGACTCGGCCACCAGGAAGCGTCCGGGTTCAATCTCCAGTTTCACCGGGTGCCCCAGATGGGTGGCGATCTGCTCCCGGGCGCGGTTCCACAGGCCGTAATAGTGGGCGGTGTCGATGGCCTCTTCACCCTCGCGGTAAGGAATAGACAGGCCGCCGCCGGCGGAGATGGCCTGCAGATCCTGGCCAAAGTCGACAACCTGGCGCACCATCGCGCCGCACACCTGCTCCAGGTGACCGTAGTCGACGCCAGAGCCGATATGCATATGGATCCCCACCAGCTGCAGCTGATAACGACGCATCACTTCCAGCGCCGCCGGCAGATGGCTGTACCAGATGCCATGCTTGCTGTTCTCACCGCCGGTATTGGTTTTCTGGCTGTGGCCGTGGCCAAAGCCCGGGTTGACGCGTAGCCAGACGCGATGGCCCGGCGACACCTCCCCCAGCTGGCTTAGCATGTCGATCGAACCGGCGTTCACCGGGATCTGTAACGCCTTGACGCGATCGAGGGTGGCGTCGTCGATCAGATCGGCGGTGAAGACAATATCCTCTGGATTCTGCTGCGGATCGTAGCCTGCCGCCAGCGCACGCTCGATCTCCCCCAGCGACACCGAGTCCACCTTCACCCCCTGCTCACGCATCAGACGCAGAATATGGATGTTAGAGCAGGCTTTTTGCGCAAAACGCACCACGTCAAACTGGCTGAGCTGGGCAATCTGGCGGCGAATAATCTGCGCATCATAGACCCAGACCGGGCAGCCAAATTCCGCCGGCAGGCGCAGCAGGTTGTCCGCGGTTAGATCGGTATCAGTGGCGTAAAGCGAATGTGGCATAAAAACTCCGGTGCAGTGCGTGTGTTGGTCGCTGTTTTTTCTGATTACGCCACAGTGCCTGACCAATAAAAAATATCGTTTTATCGCGACTCTATGCAAAAATGATATGGTTACAGCCGAGCCTCAGGGAGACCGCATGCCAGCCGTCAATTTGCGCCATATCGAAATCTTTCACGCGGTGATGACCACCGGCAACCTGACCGAAGCCGCGAGGATGCTGCACACCTCGCAACCCACCGTCAGCCGCGAGCTGGCGCGCTTTGAGAAGGTGCTCGGCCTTCAGCTGTTTGAGCGGACCCGCGGTCGCCTGCAGCCAACCGTGCAGGGCCTGCGCCTGTTTGAGGAGGTTCAGCGTTCCTGGTACGGCCTGGACCGCATCGTCAGCGCCGCTGAGAGCCTGCGCGAGTTTCGCCAGGGCGAGCTGTCGATCGCCTGCCTGCCGGTGTTTTCCCAGTCCTTTCTGCCGCTGCTGTTGCCGCCGTTTCTCGCCCGCTACCCGGAGGTCAGCCTGCAGATCGTCCCTCAGGAGTCGCCGCTGCTGGAGGAGTGGCTCTCCGCCCAGCGCCATGACCTTGGCCTGACGGAGACCTTGCATACCCCGGCGGGCACCGAACGCACCCCGCTGCTGACGCTGAATGAAGTCTGCGTGCTGCCTGCCGGCCATCCGCTGGCGGCGCAGACGACGCTGACCCCCGCCGATTTTCAGGGCGAAAACTACATCAGCCTGTCGCGCACCGACAGCTATCGCCAGCTGCTCGACGCCCTGTTCCTTGAGCATCAGGTTAAACGGCGGATGGTGGTCGAAACCCACAGTGCGGCCTCGATCTGCGCCATGGTGCGCGCCGGCGCCGGGATCTCGGTGGTTAACCCGCTGACCGCCCTGGACTATGCCGATAGCGGCGTGGTGGTGCGCCGCTTCAGCGTTGAGGTGCCGTTTACCGTCAGCCTGATCCGCCCGCTCCATCGCCCGCGCTCGGCGCTGGTCGATGCCTTCGTGACGCACCTGCAGCAGAGTCTGCCGCAGATCCTCGCGCCGCTGGCGTCGGTCATGCAGAGAGCATAAAGTTGACCGCGTCTTCCGCATGGATCGCCGCGGTGTCAAAGACCGGCAGCGGGCTGAGCTCGGCAGGCACCAGCAGGCCTATCTCCGTACAGCCGAAAATAACCCCTTCCGCTCCCTGCTCCGCCAGGGCGGCGATCGTCTGCAGATAATAGTCCCGCGACGCCTCGCTGAAGGTGCCGAGACAGAGCTCGTCGAAGATGATCTGATTGATCCGCGCCCGATCGTCGGTCTCGGGGATCAGCGTCTCGATGGCAAACTGCTCCTGCAGACGACCGCGATAAAAGGTCTGCTCCATGGTATAGCGAGTGCCCAGCAGCGCGACCCGCCGCTGGCCTTTGGCGGCAATCGCCCGCCCGGTGGCATCGGCGATATGCAGAAAGGGAACCTGGCAGCGGGCGGCGATGGCATCCGCTACCTTGTGCATGGTGTTGGTGCACAGGACAATGCCCTCGGCGCCCGCCTGCTGGAGCCCGACCGCGGCTTCGGCAAGGATCGCCCCGGCGCGATCCCAGTCGCCGGCGGACTGACAGGCTTCGATGTCGTGAAAATCGACGCTGTGCAGCACCAGGCTGGCGGAGTGCAGCCCGCCCAGTCGCGCCTTCACGCCTTCATTAATCAGGCGATAGTAAGGGATCGTTGACTCCCAGCTCATGCCGCCTAACAGGCCAATGGTTTTCATCTTCTGCTCCTTATGTCGTTTCTGCCAGTGAAACAAACTTGTGATCAACTTTCCACTTCTCTGGCCGCGTATTTCTTTTTCATGAAGAGTGGGATAAGTTAAGTGAAACAACGTTTCATTTTAACAACAGGAGCGCCCGATGTTTATTTTCCATAAAGACACCACCCTTGAAGACCTCGGCAATGGCGTAACCCGCCGCATTCTGGCGCACGACGGCAAAATGATGGCCGTAGAGGTGAATTTTGCCGCCGGCGCCGTCGGCCCGATGCATAACCATCCTCACGAACAGCTCACCTATGTGCTCTCGGGCGAGTTCGAGTTCACTATCGGCGAGGAGACGCGCGTCGTCAGCGCTGGCGATACGCTGTATAAGCAGCCGGGGATCATGCACGGCTGCTTCTGTCTGCAGCCCGGCACGCTGCTCGACACCTTTACCCCGATCCGCGAAGATTTTCTCGCACGCTGATGAAAGACGGGGGCGATCGCCGCCCCCGATCCAGGTTTCACAGCACGCGCTAAAAAAGATGCCGCCCCAATCATTATCCTGGTAATAATATTTCCCGCTCAGTTCAGACTGATTATTCCTTGTTTTCAAGCTCCCTCAGATCCTTAAAGTGCTTACCACCTCACCTTTTTGAAACATCGTTTCGACTTTGATCACATTTCCATCCAGATCTGCATGACGCGGAAATAAATCGCAATAAAATGAAATTAAAACGGTGTTTTATAAAAAAAGATCAGCATGAAAAAGAACCTGACGGCCCCTCCCCGCTGGGCCAGATAAAACTTAAGCCATTCATTAACAAGGATATGTTAACCAGAGGAAACGTTCAGACTTTTTGCGTTGGTCGCGGCAAAAGGCCGACAGCGCCGCGTCACCCGATCCGTATTACAACTCGTAAGCCAGGTAGGTATGTATGAATGAAAACAAGCTGCTGGGATTGGCATGGATATCGCCCTATATCATCGGGCTGATTGTCTTTACTGCTTTTCCTTTTGTTTCATCTTTCTTTCTCAGTTTTACTGAGTACGACTTGATGAGTCCGCCGGTATTTAACGGCATTGAAAACTATCGCTATATGTTGACCGAGGATAGCCTGTTCTGGAAATCGATGGGGGTGACCTTTGCCTACGTCTTTTTAACCATCCCCTTAAAACTGGCTTTCGCCCTCGGCATTGCCTTTGTGCTCAATTTCAAACTTCGCGGCATCGGCTTTTTCCGAACCGCCTACTACATCCCGTCGATCCTCGGCAGCTCGGTGGCGATTGCCGTGCTGTGGCGCGCCCTGTTCGCCATTGACGGCCTGCTGAACAGCTTTCTCGCCGTCTTTGGCATCGATGCCGTCAACTGGCTGGGGGAACCCTCGCTGGCTTTAATGTCGGTCACCCTGCTGCGCGTCTGGCAGTTTGGCTCCGCGATGGTCATCTTCCTCGCCGCCCTGCAGAACGTCCCGCAGTCGCAGTATGAGGCGGCAATGATCGACGGCGCCTCGAAGTGGCAGATGTTTATGAAGGTCACCGTGCCGCTGATCACCCCGGTGATTTTCTTCAACTTTATTATGCAGACTACCCAGGCGTTCCAGGAGTTTACCGGCCCGTACGTGATAACCGGCGGCGGCCCGACCTATTACACCTACCTGTTCTCGCTCTACATCTACGATACCGCCTTTAAGTACTTCGACATGGGCTATGGCGCCGCGCTGGCGTGGGTGCTGTTCCTCGTCGTGGCGGTCTTTGCGTCGATCGCCTTTAAGTCATCGAAATACTGGGTCTTCTACTCCGCCGATAAGGGAGGCAAAAATGGCTGATATTCAACAGATGGCGCTGGTGATGAGCGACGCCGATCGTGAGGTCGCCCGTACGCTGCGCCGGGAAAAAGTGAGCCGGGTGGTGCGCTACGTCGTGCTGATATTCGTCGGCCTGCTGATGCTCTACCCGCTGGCGTGGATGTTCTCCGCCTCGTTCAAGCCGAACCATGAGATCTTCACCACCCTCGGGCTGTGGCCGACCCACGCCACCTGGGACGGGTTTATCAACGGCTGGAAGACCGGCACCGAATACCATTTCGGCCACTATATGCTGAACACCTTTAAGTATGTGATCCCGAAGGTGGTGTTAACCATCATCTCCTCCACCATCGTGGCGTACGGCTTTGCGCGCTTTGAGATCCCGTGGAAGAAGTTCTGGTTCGCGACGCTCATCACCACCATGCTGCTGCCGAGCACCGTCCTGCTGATCCCGCAGTACCTGATGTTCCGTGAAATGGGAATGCTGAACAGCTATCTGCCGCTCTATCTGCCGCTGGCCTTCGCCACCCAGGGATTCTTTGTCTTTATGCTGATCCAGTTTCTGCGCGGCGTCCCGCGGGATATGGAAGAGGCGGCGCAGATCGACGGCTGCAACTCCATCCAGGTGCTGTGGTATGTGGTGGTGCCGATCCTCAAGCCGGCCATTATCTCGGTGGCGCTGTTCCAGTTCATGTGGTCGATGAACGACTTTATCGGTCCGCTGATCTACGTCTACAGCGTCGATAAGTATCCCATCGCGCTGGCGCTAAAAATGTCTATCGACGTCACGGAAGGCGCGCCGTGGAACGAAATTCTGGCAATGGCGAGCATCTCCATTCTGCCGTCCATCATCGTCTTCTTCCTGGCTCAACGCTACTTCGTGCAGGGCGTGACCAGCAGCGGAATCAAAGGTTAAGAGGGAAATATCATGGCTGAAGTGATTTTCAACAAACTGGAAAAAGTTTACTCCAACGGGTTTAAAGCGGTGCATGGTATCGACCTGAAGATTGCCGATGGCGAATTTATGGTGATCGTCGGCCCTTCCGGCTGCGCCAAATCGACCACCCTGCGCATGCTGGCGGGTCTGGAGACCATCAGCGGCGGCGAGGTGCGGATCGGCGACAAGATCGTCAACAACCTGGCGCCTAAATCCCGTGGTATTGCGATGGTGTTCCAGAACTACGCTCTCTATCCGCATATGACGGTGAGGGAAAACCTCGCCTTCGGCCTGAAGCTGAGCAAGCTGCCCAAGGCGCAGATTGATCGGCAGGTGGAGGAAGCGGCGAAAATCCTCGAACTGGAGGAGCTGCTGGAACGTCTGCCGCGCCAGCTCTCCGGCGGCCAGGCGCAGCGCGTGGCGGTGGGCCGGGCGATCGTCAAAAAACCGGACGTCTTCCTGTTCGACGAGCCGCTCTCCAACCTGGACGCCAAGCTGCGCGCCTCGATGCGCATCCGCATTTCCGATCTGCATAAGCAGTTGAAAAAATCCGGTAAACCGGCGACCACCGTCTACGTTACCCACGATCAGACGGAAGCGATGACCATGGGCGACCGCATCTGCGTGATGAAGCTCGGCCACATTATGCAGGTCGATACCCCGGACAACCTTTACCACCAGCCGAAAAATATGTTTGTCGCCGGCTTTATCGGCGCGCCGGAAATGAATATTCGCCCCAGCCAGCTGGTTGAGCATGACGGCCGCCTGTGCCTGACCCTTGGCGACCAGCGCCTGCCGTTGAACGACCGTCTGGCGGAGAAAGTCGGCGCCTATCAGCATCAGGAGGTGTTCTACGGGGTCCGCCCGGAATTCGTGTCGCTCTCCGACGCACCGTTCGCCGAAGGCAGCTGCATGGGCGAGATGGTGCGGGTGGAAAACATGGGTCATGAGTTCTTTGTCTATCTGCAGGTCGCGGGCTACGAGCTGACCGCTCGCGTGCCGTCGGACGATGCGAAGCCGATGATTGCTAAGGGACTGAATCGAAAAGTCTATTTCACCTTTGATCTTAACAAGTGTCACATCTTTGACGCCAAAACCGAACAGAACCTCTCTCTGTGAACCCTGGAGCATAACAATGAAAAACGTGCTGATAAGCGCCACCCTCTCCGCCACCCTGGGCCTTAGCGCCTTCTCCTCGCTGGCGCAGGATGTCGACCTGCGCATGTCCTGGTGGGGGGGCAATGGCCGCCATCAGGTGACCCTCAAGGCGCTGGAGGCTTTTCACCAGCAATATCCTGATATCAATGTCAAAGCGGAATATACCGGTTGGGACGGCCATCTTTCGCGCCTGACCACCCAGATAGCCGGCGGCACCGAGCCTGACGTGATGCAGACCAACTGGAACTGGCTGCCGATCTTTTCGAAAAATGGCGATGGCTTTTACGATCTCAATACCCTGAAAGACGAGATCGATCTCAGCCAGTTTGACGCCAAAGAGCTGCAGTCCACCACGGTCAACGGCAAGCTCAACGGCATCCCGGTGTCGGTCACCGCCCGCGTTTTCTACTTTAACGACGAAGCGTGGAAAAAGGCGGGCATCCCCTTCCCGAAAACCTGGGATGAACTGCTGGCGGCGGGAAAAACTTTCGAAAGCAAACTCGGGAAACAGTACTACCCGGTGGTGCTTGAGCACCAGGACGTGCTGGCCCTGCTCAACTCTTACATGGTGCAAAAATACAACCAGCCGGCCATCGATGAGAAGGGCCGCAAATTCTCCTACAGCAAAGCGCAGTGGGCGGACTTCTTCGGCATGTATAAGAAGCTTATCGACAGCCATGTGATGCCGGACACCCGCTACTATGCCTCGTTCGGCAAGAGCAACATGTACGAGATGAAGCCGTGGATCCAGGGTGAATGGGGCGGGACCTACATGTGGAACTCCACCATCAATAAATATTCCGACAATCTGAAGCCGCCGGCGAAGCTGGTGCTGGGGGAATACCCGATGCTCCCCGGCGCCACCGATGCCGGACTGTTCTTCAAGCCTGCGCAGATGCTGTCCATTGGCAAATCGACGAAAAACCCGCAGGCGGCGGCGAAATTGATTAACTTCCTGCTGAACAGTAAAGAAGGGGTGGATATTCTGGGTCTGGAGCGTGGCGTGCCGCTGAGCAAAGCGGCGGTCACCTACCTGACCGAGGACGGGATCATCAAAGCCGACGATCCGGCGGTGTCCGGCCTGAAGCTGGCGCAATCCCTGCCCACCACCCTGCCGGTCTCGCCGTACTTCGACGACCCACAGATCGTCGCCCAGTTCGGCACCACCCTGCAGTACATCGACTACGGTAAAAAGTCGGTGGAAGAAGCGGCCGAGGACTTCCAGCGCCAGACCGACCGCATTCTGCGCCGCGCGATGCGTTAACCTGCCCACCTGAACTCTCCCGCGGCGTCCGCCGCGGGAGAGCCTGCCTGAGTATCCTGTCAGAAGAAATATCAGAAGAAATATTTAAAGCGCACCCGGGCGCCATAGCGTTCGTCGGGATTCCCGCTCTTCGCCGCCGTGGAATCGAGCCACGAGGCGTAGGCGCCAAGGTAAATATTGAAGTTCGGCATCGCCATAATATTCGGCAACTGCCAGGATGTATGCACGGTATGGATGTCATAGCGCCCCGGCGCGAGGATTGCGCAGTCGCCATCGCACTCGCCATTCACCCCGGCCATGTTGAACTGATCGATTTTGTTATGCGCGTAGATATAGCCCAGCTCCACGCGATGCCACAGGGCATTGATTCCGGCGCTGAAGTCGGTTTCATCCGCCGCGTCCAGCAGGGCAGTACTCAGATTGACCACCGCCCCATCGTGCGGATCGCTTTTCAGGGTGTTCCAGCTCATGGTCATCCCGTAGCCGGTGCGGTTTGACTGGTCGACCCAGCGCCCGCTCTGACTCTGATAGCCGTAGGCGTTGTTGACGAGGTTGCTCTCTATCGCTGCCGCCGCCGACCACGCGCCGGACTGCCACACCGCCACCGGCCGCACGTACACTACGTTTTTGCGGTTTTCCAGCGCATTACCGTGATAGTTCTGATCGACAAACAGCGAACTGCCGTCCTCCACCAGGGTATTGACCTCGAAATACCAGTTATCTACGGTTTTGCTGAACAGGAGGTTGCCGCCGCTGCTGCTGCGCCCGCGCCCCTCTTTCATCATGTAAATATAGCCATAGCCGTCGGAATAAAGGTCGTTGGCGGTATTTCCTGAATATTCAATAAAGGTATCCTGATTCAGGGGGAACATATCCCAGGCTTCAAAGCGGCCTATTTTTATTTTCCAGTCATCCTGCTGACCAAAGAAAAATACCGCATCGTCGAGATTCATTTTGCCATCCATATCCGCCAGCGGCTGCACGCTGAATCCGGCATATTTCCCGTCGTCGCCATTACGTCTGCCATCAAAACCCAGCAGAATACGGCCATTAATATCCCAGCGTTCTTTCTCGCCGGGCGCCCAACTTTTATTCGCGCTGGTTTTGACCGACGTCAGGCTACCGGTGCGGCTGGCGCCATCAAGATTAAATTCGACGTCGCCATAAAATTTTAATTCGCCATTGTCGTTCAGCTGCAGGCGCGGCGTAGCCGGCGCCGCGCGGGCGACCGTCGTGGCCTGCTGCTGGCCTTTCAGCGTCTTAATCTCCGCCTCTGCGCTGGCGGCGCGCGCCTCCGTCGCCTTCAGCCGCTGCTCCATTTGCGCCAGCCGCTCTTCCAGCGATAACGGCGCCTGCGCCATCGCCTGTGGCAGATACAGAGACGTGAGAAAACACCCGACCCAGATTTTATTCATCGGTAAACCCTTTTATTATGGAATGAACTGAATTTTTTATTAATGGGTAATGCACGACGATACAGGCAATAATAACCCGCCCATCGTCAAAGACGGGTTATTAACGACAACAGCCTTTTTATTATTCGAGCTGCCAGGCTCCGGCTTCGGTTAATGCCGCCGAACCGCTCCAGGCAAATAACGCTAATTCACGGCGGGGAGCCTGCGGATAGATACGGCTGCTCAGGCAGGCCTCGCCGTCATTGACAAAAACCTCCACCGAAGAGCTATCGAAAAATATCCGCAGATTGAGATCCGCCCCGGCGGTCAACGGTACGCTGCGCGTCCCGCACAGGCCATACTGCGGATAATGCCGCTCCAGCACCAGACGCTGCTGTTGGGCATCCACGTAGAGGCGCAGGCCATCGCCAAAGCGCAGACCATACTGCTCGGCGCTGCTGCTGGCGCAGTTCCAGCGCAGGTTGACCTCCATCGCCTCGCAGTTGTCGACCATCGTGGTCTGCTGATTGTTCAGGGTGCTTACCGGCCACGGGAACCAGGCGCCGCGCAGGCTCTCCACTTCTTTCGCCGGGCGCATCTGCAGGCGGTTATCCGCGCTCAGGCTCAGCTCGCGCGGCAGGGAGAGCATGCCCGCCCAGCCGTCCTGCTGCTCCGGCAGCGGCGATTCCCACATATCCAGCCAGCCAATCACGATCCGCCGGCCATCGGGGGTGGCGAAGCTTTGCGGCGCATAGAAATCGTGGCCGTGATCCATCTCCGTGAACTCGCCGTGACGGACGAATCGCTGCCCCGGCTGCCACTCGCCGATCAGATAGCCGCTCTGGAACAGGTTGCGGTTGCGGAACCCCTCGGCCTGCATCCCCTGCGGGGAAAACATCAGGACGCGTTTGCCGTTGAGGGTGAAGAAGTCCGGGCACTCCCACATATAGCCCATGGTACTTTCCGCTTCATCCAGCACCCCCGCGTCCTGCCACTGGCGCAGATCGGCTGAACGGTACAGCCGTACCTGACCGGTGTCGCCTTCGCGCGCGCCGACGATCATGTACCAGCTGTCTCCCTCCCGCCAGACCTTCGGGTCGCGGAAATGGTGCATGCCCGGCGGAGTGTCGACCACCATCCCCTGGCGCTCGAAGTGGATCCCGTCCCGGCTGGTGGCCAGGCACTGTACCTGATACAGATTGGCTTCGTCGCCAGAGTCGCCGTGGAATTTATGCCCGGTGTAAATCAGCGCCAGGGTATCGCCATCGACCACCGCCGAGCCGGAGAAGCAGCCGTCTTTATCCTCCGGCCCCTCCGGCGCCAGGGCCACCGGCAGATGCTCCCAGTGCACCAGATCCTTGCTCCGCGCATGCCCCCAGTGCATCGGCCCCCACTGGGTGGAGTACGGGTGATGTTGATAAAAAGCATGGTACCAGCCGTCGAACCACACCAGACCGTTTGGGTCGTTGATCCACCCGGCGCGGGCCGCCAGGTGATAGTGCGGATACCAGCGCAGATTGAGCGCCTGGCGTTGTGTCTGGAGTACCTGTTCAGCCCTGGAGATTGTGTAAGTCATCGTTTTCACTCTTTTTGATTCAGATAGCGGTAGGTTGCGACATCAGCGGATCGGCGGAGGATTTGCCGGAGCGCAACAAGAAGATGGAAATAAAGGTGGTGCAGAACACCAGCAG
This sequence comes from Klebsiella pneumoniae complex sp. WS1778, assembly GCF_049472055.1. Classification (NCBI taxonomy): domain Bacteria; kingdom Pseudomonadati; phylum Pseudomonadota; class Gammaproteobacteria; order Enterobacterales; family Enterobacteriaceae; genus Klebsiella; species Klebsiella pneumoniae complex sp. WS1778. Next base: position 419,669 of record NZ_JBKGTJ010000003.1, on the reverse strand, counting down.
GCCCATGATCAGATAGGACTGGGCGAAGCCATATTTTTCATAGCTGTAGCCCGCCAGCGGCGACAATACGCTGGCGATAATCGAGCTGGTGCAGGCGAAGCCCACCAGATAGAGGGTGGAGGAGAGGCGTTTATCGAAGTTGATGCTGTTGTACTTAAAGATAGCCACCAGCAGTATCGGCAGCTCCACCGCGTGCAGCAGTTTGGTGATGGAGATCAGCAGCGGCCCCTCCACCAGGCCGGAGGCCACCATGCGCATCGCCATCACCATGCCGGCGAAAATCAGACCGTTTTTGGCCCCGATGCGGTTCACCAGCCACGGCGCGCAGAACATGCCGGCCGCCTCGAGGAACACCTGGAAGGAGTTAAGGTAGCCATACATCTCATTGCCTTCCTGCAGGGTCGCGAACTGCGATGAGAAATAGACCGGGAACTGCTGGTCATAGACGCCGTAGATGCAGGTGCCGATGACGAAGAAGACCAGCGCCCAGAAGCGCGGCAGCGTCAGCAGGCGCAGCGCATCTTCCAGGGTCACCTTGCCGCCTGAAACCGCCTCCTGCATCGCATGCGGTGCCGAGGAGACGCGCAGCCGGGCCAGCAGAATAAAAAACACCAGTCCGGAGCAGCTGGCGACGAGGAAGTTAAGCTGCGGGTTGATGTTAAACAGCAGACCGGCGAAGAAGGTGGCCACCGCCCAGCCCAGCGAGCCCCACATCCGCGCCCTGCCGAATTCAAACTGGCTCTGGCGCGCCACGCGCTCGGTATAGGATTCCAGCACGCCAATGCCGCCGTTAAAGGTCAAGCCGATGTAGATCCCGCCGAAGATGCTGCCCAGCAGGACGTTAATTTTCAGCAGATGGCCGAACAGCAGATACGCCGGACCGGAGAGGATCAGCAGCGCGGTGATATACCAGAGCAGATGTTTGCGCAGCCCCAGCTTATCCTGGATAAAGCCATAGCAAACTTGCGCAAACAGCGCGGAAACCGACAGCACGGCGTAGATGATACCGGTATCGCCGGCCTTCAGCCCCACCTCCTGGTGCAGCCAGATGGAAAGCAAGGAGCCGGATGACGACCAGGTCACGAAAAAGAAAAACAGTAAGGCACTGAGCAACGGGTAGCTGTGTGAGTGATGCGCTTTCATCATGACATTCTCGTGTTAGAGGAATGCAATTATGGTAACGTTAACAAAAAACAAAGCGCAGAGGGATTCGCTGCGATATATGATGTTAATCACAAAAGTTAACGTTAACATAATGAAGATGCGATCGCGATCAAAAATCAACCGCAACATCGCTCACGACGGCGTTAGCAGAAAATCGTTTCACGCTTTTACATCAGCGACTTAGTTGTATAGCCTGTACTCTGCAGCAATGGCGGAGGAAAAAATGGCATCCCTGAAAGATGTAGCAAAACTGGCGAATGTATCTCTGATGACCGTCTCACGGGCGCTGAACACCCCGGAGCGGCTCAAGCCGGAGACGCTGGCCCGCGTGCAGGCCGCCATCGCCGAAACCAACTACGTCCCCGACCTCTCGGCGAAAAAGATCCGCGGGGCGCGGGCCACCCCCAGCACCATCGGCGTGCTGGCGCTGGATACCGTCACCACGCCCTTTTCGGTGGAAATCACCCTGTCGATCGAAGAAACGGCCCGCGCCCACGGCTGGAACAGCTTTGTGGTCAATATGTTTTCTGACGATCGGCCGGAAGCAGTGGTCGACCTGCTCCTCTCCCACCGTCCGGACGGCATCATCTTTACCACCATGGGCCTGCGTCAGGTGCCGCTGCCGGACAAACTGCTGACCCTGCCCTGCGTGCTGGCTAACTGCGAAAGCCTCAGCCAGCCGGTGGCCAGCTATATCCCGGACGATGAACAGGGCCAGTACGACGCGGTAAAAGCCCTGCTTGCCGCCGGCTATCGTTGTCCGCTGTGCCTGCACTTACCCGCCAGCCAGCTGGCGACAATCCGCCGCCGCCAGGGGCTGGAGCGCGCCTGCCGGGAGGCGGGCATCGAACCGGAGAGCCTGACCCACTCGTATATGGCCCAGGGCGATGAGCATTACCACGATATTCCCGCGGTGGTGCTGGCGCATATCCGCGAGGGTAAACCCGGCTTCGACTCGGTGATCTGCGGTAACGATCGCATCGCCTTTATGGTCTATCAGACGCTGCTGGGCCAGGGGTTACGCATTCCACAGGACGTGGCGGTGGTGGGATACGACAATATGGTGGGCATTGGCGATCTGTTTCTGCCGCCGCTCTCCACGGTGCAGCTGCCGCACTACGACATCGGGCGCCTGAGCGCCCTGCATATCATTCACGGCGACAACCATCGGGAGACGCGCAAGGTCGCCAGCCCGTGGTTGCCGCGCGCCTCGCATTAACGGTTACCGATATTGCGCAGCTTCTCGCCCGCCATCAGGTTGCGCTCAATGTGTTCAAGGCTGACATTTTTGGTCTCCGGGATCAGCCAGAAGGTGACGCCGATAAAGGCCACGTTGAGCACCGTGTAGAGCCAGAAGGTCCCGGCGGCGCCGATCGCGTCAAGCAGCGTCAGGAAGGTGGCGCCGATGATCATGTTCGACACCCAGTTGGTGGTGGTGGAGCAGGTGATGCCGAAGTCGCGGCATTTCAGCGGCTGGATCTCGGAGCAGAGGATCCACACCACCGGCGCCGCGCTCATCGCATACCCGGCAATACACATCATGGTCATGCCGACGGAAAGCCAGGAGAGGCCGCTGGAGGCGGTGCCATTGTCGAACTGCATCAGGCAGTAGCCAAGCACCAGGGTGCCCAGCGCCATCACGCTGAAGCCGATTTTCAGCGCCGGCTTGCGGCCTGCTTTATCCACCGTGAACACCGCGATAAAGGTGGCAAACATAAAGGTCAGGCCCACCACCAGGGTGGCGATCATCTGCTGTTCGGTAGTGGTAAAACCCGCCATTTTGAAAATACGCGGGGCGTAGTACATGATGATGTTCATGCCGGTGAACTGCTGCATCGCCTGCAGCAGCATGCCAAGGAACACCGCCCGGCGTACGTTACGATTGACCTTGAACAACGCCCAGCCGCCCTGCTTCAGCTTCAGGCTTTCGCGGATCTCGTTAAGCTCAGCGCGCGCCTTCTCCGAGGTATCGCGCAGCATCCGCAGCACCTCTTCCGCTTCGATATGGCGCCCTTTCTCCGCCAGCCAGCGCGGGCTGTTCGGCAGAAAGACGACCAGAACGATCAGGATCACCGCCGGCAGCGCCAGCACGCCCAGCATGGCGCGCCAGTTACCGCTGTAGCTAAAGGCGGTATCGGAAAGAAACGCCAGCACAATGCCGAGGGTCACCATCAGCTGATACATACTGATCATTTTGCCGCGCACGTTCTCGCTGGCCATTTCGGAGAGGTACAGCGGCGCGGTGTAAGAGGCGATCCCAACGGCCACCCCCAACACCACGCGGGCCACCAGCAGCACTTCGACGCTGGCGGCAAAAGCGGAGCCGATAGAGCCGGCGACAAAGAGCACAGCCCCCGCCATCAGGCTATATTTGCGGCCAAGGCGGAACGACAGCCAGCCGTTAAACAGCGCGCCTATCGCCGCCCCCAGCATCATGCTGCTGACCACCCACTCCTGAAGCTGGCTGGATAAGGTGAAGTGGTCGGTAATAAAGGGCAGCGCCCCGGATATCACGCCGATATCCAGGCCAAAGAGCAACCCCGCCACCGCCGCGGCGATAGAAACAAACCAGTTCATCCGCCGGGTGTCACGTTGCGCCCGCGGCGTTAATGCAGAGTCGTTACTGATTGAAGTCATTTTTATTCCTGCCACACAGAGAAAGACATAGGACGAAAGTACGTGACTGGCGGAGGAGTTTGTCAGGCTGGATACGCCAAAGATATGGACTATTTTGCTGGCAAGATGGGTTTTGTGATGGACATTAAAGTTTCAACGTAACGAAAAATTCGTTTCGCATCGTTAATAACCCTGTTCATACAGGGCGGTAACATTAATTCTGCATTATGGAATATGGACGATCCTCATTTTACGGTATGGACAATAATTGCTCAGACGGCCGGAGCGGTGTGTGCCGCGCCGGCCGTCGCCGTCGGTTAGCGCGCCAGCCAGCCGCCGTCCACCGCCACCGTGTAGCCATTGATGTAATCGGAGGCTGGGGAAGCGAGGAAGACCACCGGCCCCATCAGGTCGGCCGGCAGGCCCCAGCGCCCGGCGGGAATGCGGTCGAGGATTTCGCTACTGCGCTGCTCGTCAGCGCGCAGCTGCTGGGTGTTATTGGTCGCCATATACCCCGGGGCGATGGCGTTGACATTGATATTGTGTTTAGCCCACTCGTTGGCCAGCAGGCGGGTAACGCCCATCACCGCGCTTTTGGACGCGGTATACGACGGCACACGGATCCCGCCCTGGAACGACAGCATCGAGGCGATGTTAATGATCTTCCCGCCGCTGCCCTGGGCGATAAAGTGCTTCGCCGCCGCCTGGGACATGAAAAATACGCTCTTGATGTTGAGGTTCATCACGTCGTCCCAGTCCTTTTCGCTGAACGCCAGCGCGTCCTCGCGGCGGATCAGGCCGGCATTGTTGACCAGAATATCAATATGGCCAAACTCCGCCACCGCCCGCTCCAGCAGCTGAGGGATACCGTCGATCTGGCGCAGGTCGGCAGTCAGGCTGAGAAAGCGGCGTCCCAGCGCCGTCACCCGCTCGATGGTTTCCACCGGCTCGACAATATTGATACCGACGATATCGCAGCCCGCTTCCGCCAGCCCGAGGGCCATCCCCTGACCTAAACCGGTATCGCATCCGCTCACGACGGCCACTTTTCCCTGCAGGGAGAATGCATCAAGAATCATAATGTGTTCCTTAGTCGTTCAGAGCCTGCAGTATGCAGGCAAGGTTCTCTCGGCCCGGCTCGCGCCGGCGGCGCGACTGAGCGTGGGGCGAACTCACGGGCATAGCCCATCATAAAAATAAAACAGAGTTCCGTTTTACTGATGGGTGCCATCTTAGCCCCGCCCTCTGTCATTTTCAATGATATTTAAAACGTTGTTTCATTTTTTATGACGCCGATTACAAAAAAAGAAAACGCGAACGGATCCGGTAACCCACGCCGGACAGGAAGCGGTTTTAAAAGGATGATGATTCAATCGGTTGTCCGGAGAGGCGGCCAAAGTGAGGCCAGCAGGCCGCAGAAGATGCAGGAATTACGCTGAACTGCGTGGGATATCACAAATAATGAAACCTTGTTTTGATAAATTGACACCCATCTTTTAAAACACATCACTCAGCGACACGCCTCTGGTCCAGCGGCATCGCAGGAAAGAAAGGAGCACTACATGGCTAAAGGCATGCGGGTCAAACTGAATTACCACGTCAGCCGCGATCCGGATACCGGGGCGGAAGTCACCCGCTTAACCCCCCCGGAGGTCACCTGTCATCGCAACTACTTCTATCAGAAGTGCTTTTTTAACGATGGCAGCCATTTACTGTTCGCCGGCGAGTTTGACGGCCACTGGAACTACTATCTGCTGAATATCGCCAGCGCCGAAGCCGTCCAGCTGACGGAAGGCGCCGGGGATAACACCTTCGGCGGCTTCCTCTCCCCGGACGATAAGTCACTCTATTACGTGAAAAATGACCGTACCCTGCTGGAGGTGAACCTCACCACCCTCGCCGAGCGTGAAGTTTACCGCGTCAGCGAGGCGTGGGTCGGCTATGGCACCTGGGTGGCAAACAGCGATTGCAGCAAACTGGTAGGCATTGAGATTGCGAAAAGCGACTGGACGCCGCTCAACGACTGGCAGATTTTCCATGACTTCTTCCACAAAGGACCGCATTGCCGCCTGCTGCGCGTCGACCTGTGCAGCGGTGAGAGCCAGGTGATCCATGAGGAAAAAATCTGGCTGGGACACCCGATCTATCGTCCCTTCGACGACCATACCGTCGCCTTCTGCCATGAAGGGCCGCACGATCTGGTTGACGCCCGCATGTGGCTGGTCAATGAAGATGGCAGCAACGTGCGTAAAGTCAAAGCGCATGCCCCGGGGGAAAGCTGCACCCATGAATTCTGGGTCCCGGACGGTTCAGCGCTGATCTACGTCTCCTATCTGAAAGGCCAGCAGGGGCGGACGATCTATCGCTTTGATCCGGAGAGCGGCGTCAACGAGGCCCTGATGACGATGCCCGCCTGCTCGCATCTGATGAGCAATTTCGACGGTACGCTGCTGGTGGGCGATGGATCAGGCACGCCGGTGGATGTCAAAGATACCGGCGGCTACTCCATTGATAACGATCCTTATCTGTACGTCTTTAACGTGGCGGAGAAGCGCTACTTCCGCGTCGCGCGCCATGATACCTCGTGGGCGACGGTGGCCAACAGCCGCCAGGTGACGCACCCGCACCCCTCGTTTACGCCGGACGACAGCGCCATTCTGTTCAGCTCTGATAAAGACGGCAAGCCGGCCATCTATATCGCGAAATTACCTGACCATCCGCCGATGCTGAGCGCCTGAGCCCCGGCGAACGTTTTTCTGTAACTGGCCTTGCCCTCCTTCGCGGAGGGCTTTTTTTTGTTCCCCCGCTTTGGCCCATAAAAAACCCCGGCTGACGGCGCCGGGGAAAACAGACGATGAGGGCCTGATGGAAATCAGAATGAGTAAGCCACCCCGACGCGGAAACGGGTCTGGCGATCGCTGCGGTCATTCACGCCGACGTTGCCGATTTCACCATACGGCGACCAGTTGTTATCCAGCTTATAGGCCACCTTCACGTTATATTCCTGCGAGTAGGGTTTGTTGTCGTTGCGGTTCACCCCTTCCGAACTGCGGGCATAGACATAGTTCAGCTCGGTGCGCCAGTCGCCGAGAGCAAACCCGGCCCACGCGTCGCCGCGATTCACCTTGTCATCATCTTTGCCGGCATCATTCGGATAGCGGGTGTACTCATAGCGATAGCGAGCGGCGACATAGAAGCCATTGTCGAAACTGTATTGTACGTGCAGGTGCGGCTTGTAGATGGAGCGGCTGTCGTTGCTCTCTATGGTAAACCCGGGGGTGAGGAACAGGTTCGATGTCGCTTTCCAGCGCCAGCTGATGGTGTCTTCATGGCCGTTGCCCACCACGTCCGAATAGGGTTGCGAACCGTTGTCGCCGCCTGAACGCCATTTGGCCTCTACGGTAAAGCCTAGCCCGTTGGCGAAGCGGTGGGACACCGAGACGCGGTCAGCATTGCTTTTATCGCTCTTGCCGCCATCAATAAATTCATGACGTAAATCTATCGTGACCGCGGTTGCCGCAAAAGACATACCGCAGAGGGCGGCCAGAACCAGAGATCGTTTCAACATAGGGTACCCCTTATAATAAATAAAATGTCATTTCGTTTTTATGAAACGTTATTTTATTTTTTAAGCACCTTAGTTTTAGTGACCAGGATCGTAGTTATTTGTTTCAAAAAAGGTGGCACAACAAGACGTGACGGAGCTCAATAAATTGGCGGTGGGTGAGGGAAATACGGGAGAAAAAAGAGGGGTCGGCAAAGCGCGGCGCATAAAAAAGGCCTCCCGCAGGAGGCCATGGAAATCGACATGCAGCGCTACGCGCGTTCTACCGCCAGCGCCACGCCCTGACCGCCGCCGATGCACAGCGTCGCCAGCCCTTTACGCGCATCGCGCTTGATCATTTCATGCACCAGCGACACCAGAATCCGACAGCCGGAGGCGCCGATGGGGTGGCCGAGGGCGATCGCGCCGCCGTTAACGTTGACCCGTCGCTCATCCCACTCCAGTACCCGGCCAACGGAGATAGCCTGAGCGGCAAAGGCCTCATTGGCTTCGATCAGATCGACGTCGTCCAGCCGCCAGCCGGCCCGCTCAAGACAGCGACGAGTGGCGTGCACCGGCGCGATGCCCATCAGCGCCGGATCGACGCCGACACTGGCGAAGGCGCGGATCCGCGCAAGGATCGGCAGCCCCAGCGCCTCGGCTTTCGCCTCACTCATCATCATCACCGCCGCCGCGCCGTCATTGATGCTGGAGGCGTTGCCGGCGGTTACCGATCCGAGACGATCGAAGGTAGGCTGCAGGCTGGCCAGCCCTTCCGCGCTGGCATCCACCCGCGGTTGTTCATCGGTATCCACGGTGCGCGCCGCGCCGTTATGCTCGGTAACGACCGGGACAATCTCATCGCGAAAGCGTCCGGAATCAATCGCCTTGCGCGCTTTCTGCTGCGAGCTGAGCGCCCAGGCGTCCTGCAGTTCGCGGCTGATGCCATATTCCCGGGCGAGGTTCTCCGCCGTGACGCCCATATGATAATCGTTGAAGGCGTCCCACAGGCCGTCATGGACCAGGCTGTCAATCAGCTGGCTGTTGCCCAGCTGGGCGCCGGTGCGGCTGTCGGTGAGGACATGCGGAGCGCGGCTCATGTTCTCCTGGCCGCCGGCGATCACCACGTCCGCCTCCCCGCACTGGATCGCCTGGGTGGCGAGGTGCAGGGCTTTCAGGCCGGAACCGCAGACGTCGTTAATGGTGATCGCCGATACGGTGTTGGGCAACCCGCCGCGAATAGCAGACTGACGGGCCGGGTTTTGCCCGGTTCCCGCGGTCAGCACCTGGCCGAGGATCACCTCATCCACGCTCTGCGGATCGATTCCCGTCTTCTCCACCAGCGCCTTCACCACCACGCTGCCCAGCTCAACGGCTGAATGGCGCGATAACGCGCCCTGAAAGCAGCCAATCGGCGTACGTAGCGCCCCGACGATCACGACATCCTTCATCCTCTACCCCTGCCCGTGCTTTTGCGCAAAGAAACAGCGATATACTAGATAATTGTTATCAAAAAACTTTGTAATTGTTTAAAAAAGTGAAGCCAATCACAAAGAAATAGCTATTCGTTAACGCTCACGCCGCTGCAGATGCTGACGCAGCCAGCTGCCGGCCGCCCCGGGCGGCGCTTTCTTATTCCACAGCAGATCCACCGAAATCGCCCGCGGCCAGCCGGGGATATCGAGCGCCACCAGTCCGCCCTGCGGCGCAAACTCCGCCACCAGCGCACAGGGCAGAATGCACCAGCCGAAGCCCTGCACCGCCATGCTGAGCAGCAGCAGGTAGTTTGGCGCCGACCAGACCTGCCCGGCGGCAGGCTCCGTCGCGCTGGCCAGAAAGGTGCTCAAACGCAGCTCGCGCCAGCTGCGCAGCTCATCCCAGACAACCTTGCCCTGCCCCGCCAGCGGATGGTCAGGCGCCACGTAAATGCCCATCGCCGTCTGCAGCGGCAGGCGGGTGCTGCCGATATCGGTCGGGTAGCGCTCTCTCGCCTCAATCAGTCCCACCTGGGCGCGGGATTTTTGCAGGAGATCGATCACGTCCTCATCTTCGCCAATCAAGCATTCAAATTCGGTATGAGGGAAGCGGCGGTCAAACTGCACAAGCAGATCTTCCAGCACGTCCGGGTGCAGGGTGTCCGAGAGCACAAAGGTCAGCCGCGGCTCCGTCTCGCCGGACAGCGATACCGCCAGCTCATCCAGCCGCTCGCTGGCGGCGAGGATCGCTTTGACATAGCTCAGCACCTGCTCCCCCTGCGGCGTCAGCGTCGGCTGCCGCGTTGCCCGATCGAAGAGAGTCACCCCGAGGTCAGCCTCCAGGTTGGCGATAGCGGTACTGATCGTCGACTGGCTTTTGCGCAGGCGACGGGCGGCGGCGGAGAACGACCCGCTGTCAACGGCCTCGACAAAGGCGGTTAACGCTTCCGGTGAATAACGCATGATGTATCTATTTTATCGATGGTTTCTATCTTTTGTTTATCACATTTTTCCATAAACTGCCGGGTAATTTCCTGTTCAGGCTAAAACTGGAGGTAGCTCGCCATGCAACAGACCCCACATCAGCGCAAGACGCTCACCGAGCGCGTTATCCACGCCATCACCTTCGAAGGGCTGGCGACGCTGATCCTCGCCCCCACCGCCGCCTGGCTGATGCAGCGTTCGGTGGTGGAGATGGGCGGACTGAGCATTCTCCTCGCCACCCTGGCGATGGTATGGAACATCATTTATAACGCGGCTTTCGATCGCCTGTGGCCAGTCTCCCGCGTCCCTCGCCGGCTGAAAGTGCGGGCGCTGCACGCGATCGGCTTCGAGACCGGCTTTGTTATCATCGGCGTCACCATGGTGGCCATCGTGCTGGGGGTATCGCTGCTGCAGGCGTTTATGCTGGAGATCGGCTTCATGCTCTTCTTCCTGCCCTACACCATGGCGTTTAACTGGGTCTGGGACACCCTGCGCGAGCGCGTTATCCGTCACCGCCGCCCGCGCCAGGCGGCGCGCGGCTAGCCTCGCGGCGGATCCTTCGCGATCCGCTGCCACTTTATCACCAAAAACTATCGCAACAGACGAACCATAAATATGGTAAATTGCACTCCTTTTTTTTGGTTTGACGGTTGATAAAGTCGCATAATGTCTAAAATTTGGTCTAAAGAAGAAACTCTATGGAGTTTTGCCTTATATGGCACTGCAGTAGGCGCTGGGACGCTATTTCTACCGATCCAGCTGGGTTCGGCTGGCGCCATTGTCCTTTTCATCACCGCGCTGGTCGCCTGGCCGCTCACCTACTGGCCTCACAAAGCGCTGAGCCAGTTTATTCTCTCGGCCAATATCGCGCCGGGAACCGGGATCACCGGCGCAGTAAATCACTACTATGGTAAGAAAATTGGCAACCTGATCACCGGGCTCTATTTCCTCGCCTTCTTTGTGGTCGTGCTGATCTACGCCGTGGCCATCACCAACTCGCTGGCCGAGCAGGTGGCACATCGCACGCCGATGACGCCTGCGCTACGCGCGCTGCTGAGCCTGGGGGTCGTGCTGGTCCTTAACCTGATCTTTCTCATGGGCCGGCAAATCACCATCAAGGTGATGGGCTTTCTGGTCTTCCCGCTTATCGCCTGCTTCCTGTTTCTCTCCCTCTATTTAATCCGCGACTGGCATCCGGAACATCTCACCAGCCAGATGCAGTTCAGCTCGCAGACGCTCCACCAGGTCTGGATCTCCATACCCGTGATGGTTTTCGCTTTTAGCCATACGCCGATCATCTCGACTTTTGCTATCGACCAGCAGGAGAAGCACGGCGACCTGGCCATGGGTAAATGCAAAAAAATCATGAAGGTGGCCTATACCATCATCTGCGCCAGCGTGCTGTTTTTCGTCTTCAGCTGCCTGCTGGCCATCCCGGCGACCTATATTGAGACCGCCCGCGATCAGGGGGTGACCATCCTCTCCGCCCTGTCGATGGTGCCGGGCGCGCCGGGCTGGCTGGCGGTGACCGGCATTATTGTCGCCGTGGTCGCCATGTCGAAATCCTTTCTCGGCACCTACTTCGGGGTCATTGAAGGCGCCAGCGAAATCGTCAAAAGCTCGCTGGGCCTGATGGGCGTGCGCAAGAGCCGCGCCTTCAACCGCGCGATGTCGATCATGCTGGTCTCTGCCTTCACCTTTGCGGTGTGTTTTATCAACCCGAATGCGATCTCGATGATCTACGCCATCAGCGGACCGCTTATCGCCATGATCCTGTTTATCATGCCCACGCTGTCAACCTGGCTTATCCCGGCGCTGAAGCCGTATCGCTCGGTGGGTAACGCCATCACTCTGGTGGTCGGCCTGCTCTGCGTCTCCGTGATGTTCTTCGGCTAATCCGTCTCCGGCGACAGCGGCTTGCCTGAGCCGCTGTCGCACATTCTGACAATATTCTCACCCTTCCCTTCCTTGTTAGCGCATTACACTTACGGCTTAGCCACCGTGAGGAGAGTTCCTATGTCCAGTGTCACCTTATCCGGTCGCGGCACGCTCGGCGATCGCCAGGTCTATCGGTTGGGTTACGGCGCCATGCAGCTGGCCGGCCCCGGCGTTTTCGGCCCGCCGAAAGATCCAGAAGAAGCGGTGCGCGTGCTGCAGGCCGCCGTCGAAGCCGGGGTAAACCATATCGATACCTCGGATTTCTATGGCCCCCATGTGACCAATCAGCTGATCCGCAAAGCGCTCCACCCCTACCCCGACGATCTGTGCATTGTCACCAAGGTCAGCGCCCGTCGTGACGAGAAAGGCAACTGGCTGCCGGCCATATCGCCCGCTGAACTGACCCAGGCCGTCGAGGACAATTTGCGTCACCTGGGGCTCGACGTGCTGGAGGTGGTGAACCTGCGCAGTATGCTGAGCCCCCACGGCCCGGTAGAAGGGTCGCTGGAGGCGCCGCTCGCCACCCTGCTGGAGCTGAAGGAGCGAGGATTGATCCGCCATATTGGCCTCAGCAACGTGACGGCAAAGCAGGTGGCGGATGCACAGAAAATGACGCCTATCGTCTGCGTGCAAAACCTCTATAACATTGCCCATCGCGCCGACGACGCGCTGGTGGATGCGCTGGCCGCCCAGCACATCGCCTGGGTTCCCTTCTTCCCGTTGGGCGGTTTTACTCCCCTGCAGGCGCAGGAGCTGAACGAGGTCGCGGCCTCGCTTGAGGCGACGCCGATGCAGGTCGCCCTCGCCTGGCTACTCCAGCGCGCGCCCAATATTCTGCTGATCCCAGGCACCTCATCCCGGACGCACCTGGCGGAAAATATTGCCGCCGCCGGGCTAATTTTGCCGGCGGATGCGCTGCGCACCCTGGATAATATCGCCACCCGCAAGCATCCCTGACCCGTCAGGCCGAAAGGAGGGAACGACTTCCCTCCTCAATATTTGCCTGGAAAAACCTCATCACTGCTGGCACTATAGATCCTACAAATGGGGCGTGATCGACGATCGTTCTCTCATTATCCCCGTTAATTAAACTTAAGTTTTTTATCCTTCGACCGGTCTCCAGCTTGGAGGCCGTTGTCGTTTTTGTCATGACCAAAATTTGAAACGCTTGATTACAGGAAACACAATATCGAATTCCAAGTTTATACATATCAATCTGGCTGCAAAGATAGTCAATAACATCAAACGCTCATAAAAACATCTGATTAACCCAATCAGAATGTTGCTATTGCTATAAGAAAAATCAAACGCCTCACGACAACTATTTACAAGGGATGCACATGACAGAGGGAACGATAAAGACCAGTAAGTATGAAATTATTGCTATTTTCAGAGAGGAGTTGCGCAAACGTACTGAAATTGAAATATTTTTTAACAACACCAGTATCATAACCCAACTGACGCGCGTGGACTTTGCCGAGTTCCATATTCAGACCCATCGCAAAATCCCGCCCGGGCATAAAATTCGCTTTCTCCTGCATAGCGATTCAGGGAAAATAGAGTTTAATGCGGCCCTGACAAAACATGACAATAGCGGTGTCGATAAAGGTATCCGCTACGCCTTTTCCTTGCCTGAATGCCTGCAGGTGGTGCAGCGTCGCCGCGATCCCCGCTTTCGTTTACGCCACGAGCATGATTTTTATTGCCGCGGTCGCCATAAAAATGGCGAAAACTATCTTTTCGACATCAAGGACATTTCAGACGGCGGTTGCGCACTGATGACCAAAACGCCGAATCTGAAATTCCTCAGTCATAACGCATTGCTGAAAAACGCCGTACTGATGCTGGCGGAATATGGCGAGATCACCATCGACCTGGTGGTAAAGAATGTCATTATTATCACCCTTGATGACCCTAATGAAGAGAGCGAAAGCTACTATCAGATATCCTGCCAGTTTAAGTTCCGCCATCTCGACGACCAGCGCAGAATAGAGAAAATTCTGCTGGACCTGATCTTAGAAGCCAAGCGAAAAAAGAGAATCTGATACCCTTGGAAAGTATATTGCTGTACACCAATGATAATCTCATTGGTCACTCAATCTATCACTACCTTATTGATAGTCATGAAAACGCCACCCGTTTTGGCTATGACGAAGTCATCCATGGGAAACAGCTGCCTGAGGCCCAAACGGTTATTTTCAATTTAATCAATAAGGATATTTCTGCCATCAGAATCGTTGATCTATTGAATGCGCTCCGCCTTTCCCTGCAACGCTGCCAGCAGCCGGTGCTGATGATAAAAAGCGACATTGCCGGACTGTGCAGAGAGTTAATAACCGTCGATAATGCCATGATTATTAGTGAAAAATCGCCGCTATCTATGTTTGCTTCTATTATCCAGCGGGCGAAGGGCGCCAGCGAACAACCGCCGCGACGATTGCGCAAACAGCTGTCGCCGCGGGAGTGCCAGATCCTCGAGCTGCTGATTGCCAACAATAATAATAAGCGGATTGCCGCCCTGCTCGGCATTGCCCATAAAACGGTCCACAGCCATCGAATCCATATCATGCAAAAGCTGGGCATTGATAATTCCCGCACGATGAACCAGCGTATTGCCGCCCTCCATCAATGCTAAATTACGCAGAGGTAAATCAATAGCGGATAAAGCGTACTTATTCGTTGTTGATTTACATTTCCTGCCATTCCCATTAATCATCAGGTAGCCTATAATTAACCTATCCTCTGCTTATTGTCTGACTAACCTCGTGAAGAGGGATAATGAACACTAAAATATTCGAAGACAACATTTTATCTCGTAATGATATCGCTGTACGCTACGTCTTTCAGAAAATGTTTTCCCCACAAGGTACCTTAGTCGCGGTTGAATGCTTAAGCCGCTTCGATAATCTTCCCGTTTCGCCAGAATATTTTTTCCGCCATGCCACCGCGGCAGTTCGTGAACGTATTTTTCTCGAGCAACTGGGGTTGATTGAACAGCATAAAGCATGGTTTTTACGTAACCATATTTCCGCTACCATTAACGTTGATGACCATATCCTGACTCTGCTGCGCCAGAAGGAAATAAAAGAGAAAATCGCCGCCCTGACCTGCGTCCATTTTGAAGTGACCGAAAACGCCGAGAAACTTCTGAATAATTCCCTGGCCGCCTGGCAAAGCCCGCAGGATACCTCGCTGTGGCTCGATGACTTCGGCTCTGGCTACGCGGGGATTAACGCCATCAGCGGTTATCATTTTGACTATGTCAAAATTGATAAAGATTTTTTCTGGCATCTGATGCGCAAAGAGTCCGGCCGTCAGCTGATGGATGCGCTGGTCACCTTTTTATCCCGCAATCATCACAACGTGATTATTGAAGGCGTGGAAAGCGAAGCCCATAAAAAATGGCTGCAGGGTATGGAGTGGTTTGCTATTCAGGGGCATTACTGGCAGGAAGTCAGCATTGAGCAACTGGTTGCCGACGATATTGGCATATAAAAAAGCCGGGCTTGCCCGGCTTTTTCGTCCCGCTTAATTATAAACTAATTCCCACGTTGCCCAGCTGGTAATTGGCCCGCTGGTGGCGCTTTTCGGGGTCGGCGAAACGTAGCCCACATAATAGGTGAACAGGCCGCCGCTGACCGCGTTTTCCTGTAAATGCACCTGATTTTGCTGCGGATCCGCAGGGACAATTTTATTACTCTTATCCAGCGTATTATTATCATTGGTCGACAGCGCCAGATAAATATTCTGCGCGCCGTCTGGCAAGGTATTGGCCAGATAGCCCGCGTTCTCATTGCCAACCGCCGTCAGTAAAAAACCGTCGATCCAGCGAACGCTGACCCGTCGCACCTCGTCCTGCGAAGCGGCGCCGCCGTCATGACGTAGCTGGCAGTTTGACAGCGCCAGGGTAAAAGGCTGCGGCTTCATAAACGCGCCGGCCCCGCGATCGTGCACTTCCGCCAGGCTGACCGGCGCCAGCCAGACGTTGCCGCTGCCGGCATGCTGGCCGCCATTGAGCGCGACGCTGCAGGAGATATCCGTCACCCGCCCGGCAAAATCGACCCGTCCGCGGTCGTAATTGGTCTCGAAACCCCACGCCGAGGGGGCGGCGAGGCTGCCGCAGAGCAGCAGCCACGCGATAGTATGTTTCGGCAATCCCTTCATTCCCCCTCCCGTATTAATCGTACGTCAGGTTAAAGATCATATGCGACTCCACCTCGCCGGTGCTGGTCGTCGGGCCATACTGATAAAAGCGCGCGTGCAGCGGTATGGTGATGTAGCGGGTCTCCTGATTATTCAAGCGGCCAACGGTATATTTCTTATTAAACTGCAGCGGGGATCCATCCTTCAGCACCTGGATGCCGACGCCTTTCGCCATCCCGCTGCCGGCCTTTTCATTCAGCAAGGCGCCCATGGTGGCGGTGGTGCTGGTAGCCAGGGTGCCGGAGAAAGAGGTGCTGATGTTGGCATATCCCGTTTCACTCAGGCCGCCGCTGCACTGCAGCTCAATATTAAAATCCTTCCCGCCCGCGGTGGTGCCAACCCCTTTCAGGTCAGTACGTCTGATGGCGCCCACATCAACATTCATATTTTTCCCACTCAATACCGAACAGGAGGGCGAGACCACGGTGATCGCGTTGGCGCTCAGATAGGTTTCGAGGATCGGGTTGCCGCCGCTCTCCCAGTCGTAGGAGGTGTATTTTCCCGCCGCGAGGGTACCGCTGCCGGTGGTTGCCGCGGTTTTGATAATCTCCAGCGTAAAACGTGATCCTTCAAGGGAATAGTTGGTGGTGTTATACACTCGGGACGAATAGACGTCGGGATAGACGATATTCACCGTCGCGCCGCCGCGGCTGAAACGCATACCAATTCCCGGCACGTTGGTGGAATAAATTTTATTCCCCAGGTCCGTGGCCCCTGGCGACACGATCTTCGCCGCGAAGCGGTTGGTGCCGGAGGTACAGCGATAGCTCGCCCCGCCGGGGGCGCTCATCGTCCAGTCGCGGGTGAGGATCACCGAACCCACCGGCAGATCCGGGGGCACCACCACCCTGCCCACCACCATGTCCAGCATCACCGTTGGCGAAGAAAGGCGCGTACAGACGGCCCAGGACGAGGTGGTGCCCAGCGCCATCAAGACGATAAAAAGCGTCAGTAATTTCCTCAGCGACATACGCTATCCTTTGTTGTTTGCTGTCCCAGATCCACCGAACACTGCCCGCCGCTCCACTTCACAATCGCGCGTTTGGCGTTCGCATCGCTGATAAACATCATGCTGCCCTGACCGACGACGCCGATCTCCTTGCCGTCGGGGGAGAATATACTCGCCGCAAACGGCAGCGGCTCATGGTTCGCCTGGCGCGCCTGCAGGGTGAGGTTGTTCTGCACCGTGGTGCCAAACGCCACCTTAACCACGCTGCCTTCCCACGGCACAACCTGCGCCACGGTGCGATCGAAGGCCACGTCGTCATGGCTGCCTTTCGGGTCGATCTCGACGGCGTTAATTCGGTACGGGCGCAGATACGGCAGGATGGCGTAACCATTGCTGTCCACGCGGGTGCCCGGCGATCCCGGGAGCATAGCGCCGGCCGCGTCTTTGGCTTCAATCAGCGCCATCGTCGAGCCGCTTTCCGGTGAGAGCACCACGCCGCCGCTGTGGGCGATCATCGTCCCGCTGGCGCCAATGCCGCTCTGACGATAGCCTTCGCCCTGGCTGTAGCTGCCGTTGAGGGTGGTCCATGGCGTACGGTAGCTGCCGTTGAGCGCCACATCATGCTGACCGCCGGTGGCGGTGGTGGTCGACACGCCGTAGTTAAGGTTGTTTTCACTGTCCAGCGAACCGTTGATACCAATCTGCGAGCTGGCAAAGCGCGAGTTGTTGAACGAGGTGTTCGACGTCAGGTTGGCGGTGCGGTTGTCGCCAAACCACAGCGGGTAGCTGAAGTTGAGTGAAATGCGATCGTCGCGGCGATGGCCGGAGCTGTCCGGGGTATAGACGCGCTGGGCGCTCGCCGACCAGGAGAGACGACCAAACGAATTGTTATAGCTGACCTGATACTGCTTCTCGGTCCCGGAGCGGTTCCAGTAATCGGAAATACGACCGCTGAGATAAAACCCGCCCCAGCCGTCAGGCAGGTTCTGGTTTACCGTGAAGGTCATGCCGTTTTTTTGCCGCCAGAGGGTGTAGTTGCTGCGGCTGTTTTTTTCCTGATCGACGGCGTACAGCGCGTCGTTGAGGTTGTAATAACCTTTCGTCGAGTAGCGATACGCCGCCAGCACGATGCTGGTCTGGGTATCGGTGAACATGCGGTTAAAGGTGGCGCGATAGCTCTGCCCCGAGTCATCATGGCTATCGCTTTTCAGCCGAGAATGGGTGACGTCAAAAGAGAGGGCGCCGATCCCGGTGTTCATCCCGGTGCCCACCAGGAAGGCCTGATAGTCGTCAAAGCCGGTGACCCCGGTGTAGCCGGTCAGCAGGTTATTGATCCCGTGCTGCCAGGTCGCCTGATAGAGCATCGGCTTATTGCGCAGCCCGCTGTCGTCCACTTTACCGGCGGAGAGCGCGTAGCGGGTCATGCCCGGACGCAGCAGCTGAGCAACGGAGGCGTAAGGCACGCTGAACACTTCCACCGAGCCATCCGCCTCTTTTACCGAAACCTCAAGATCGCTGCCATAGCCGGATGGATAGACATCCTGCAGCGTAAACGGCCCCGGCGGAACGGTGGTCTGATAGATAATGTTGCTGCCCTGGCGCACGGTGACGAGGGCGTTGCTCTGCGCCACGCCGCGAATTTCCGGGGCATAGGAGCGCATGCCGTCCGGGAACATATTGTCATCGGTGGAAAGATTAACCCCACGCAGACCGATGGTGTCGAAAAATTCACCATTGGTAAAGATCTGCCCACCGCTGACGATGGAGTTGATCTGCGGGATCGGCCGCTGGAGATAGGTCTGGTTGCTGTTCCAGTGCGCTTTACCCTGCTGCTGCTGCCAGTTCAGGTTACCGATATGCTTCAGCAGCCAGCCGTCCCACGACAGGCCGGCATTGACGCCAAGGTAGGCGCTGCTGTTATCCGACCCGCCGACCGAAGAGGTGTGGCTGTTCCAGGCGTTGGCCATCCAGCCAAGATTAAGCGCGGTAATGCCTTTGTCCCAGAACTCCGGGCTGACATAGTTTTTCAGGCGTTGATCTTCATAGATCTGCGGCACCGAAATGTTCAACCGCAGGGAGGACTGGACCAGGTTGTCTTTGACGTTGTCTTCGTTGCGCCAGGATTTGAGGCTACCGCAGTAGCCTTCCTGTTCGCTCAGCTGCGGATTGAGCTTTTCCGCCGCGATGCCGTACTGCGTCAGCATCGCTTTGGTGTAGCAGACCCCAAGGTTACCGTCTTTGTCGCGCGCGATGCGCAGATCGTAGCGCCCTTTCCATTCGTCGTTGGTGTAGACGTCAAGGGAGTAAGTGCCTTCGGTAATCGCGCTGGTCGAGAAGCGTGACAGGTCGACCTTTTCGCGACTGCCGACAATAAAGCCGTCGTTAAATTGATATACCGTTCCCGGGTTTTCCTGTCCGCTGGAAAATGGCGGAAAGCAGCACAGCGCGATGGCGATCGCGGTGCTTAATCTTCCCGGGCAGAATGACCTCTGCTTCATTAGCTTTTCCCTTATTTAACGGCCACTTTCACTGCGACATCGGCGCCATAGTCATTAATGTTGTTAACGGTCAGGGTTTCGCCGCGGTTGACGGCGGAGGAAAGCGCCACCGTCTGGCTGGACTGCGGCGCCAGCATCACGGTTTTGCTGTTCAGGGCTTTACCGCCGTCGCGGGAAATACGGCTGACGGTAATGTAGAACGGCGTCGGGTTGCTGATGGCGAGACTACTGCCGCTGGCGGTCAGGGTCAGCTTCTCGGCCGCCGCATCGCGGTTGCCCAGTCCGGCAGGACGATAAATAAATTTAAAGCGCGAACGGATCGCCAGCTGCAGCACGTTCTGGCCTTCATTTTTCTGATTGGCCACCACCGGCGGAATTTCCAACAGATTCAGCCACCACAGCGTCTCTTTATCTTTCGCCAGACCGGCGCTGCTGCCGAGCTTAATACGCAGCGTCTGGCCGCTCTTGGCGTCAACGCGCGAAATCGGCGGGGTGATAATAAACGGGGTGGTGATGGTATCCGGAGTGGCATCGGCATCGCCGTTATCCAGCCAGGCCTGCGCCAGCGCCGGACGGTCGGCGTTATTTGAAAGCTGTACCGTTATTTCTTTTTCATTTCCTGGATAAATAAAGCGGGTACCGTTAACAATAATATTGTTGGCGTGGGCCGCAAAACTAAAAATGAAACAGAAAAAAAGGGCAATACGCTTCATGCTGACCTCAGAATAAAAATACAAGCGGCGGTCATCGCCGCTTTATTATTGTTATTAACTGCCCCATCGCGGGGCAGTTTTATTTTCTGACGGAATTACTGGTAAGTAATTTCGTAAGTCGCGTAGCTGTTAACCACACCAGTGGTCACAGTGGTCGGCGCGCTGGTGGCGTAGCCTACGTAGTAGGTGAAACGCGCGCCATCAGCGACAGCGGAAGCGTCGCCTTTCGCTTTCGGCTGAGTGCTGTCACCCGGGATGATTTTGTTGGTCAGCGCGGTAGCGTTGTCAGTAGACAGTACCAGCTGGATGTTCTGAGCACCGGAAGCTTCGGTGTTCGCCAGGTAGCCCTGTTGTTTGCTGGTAGCGCCAGCCAGCAGGTTACCGCCGGTCCAGTTTACGCCCAGTTTGCTTACGTCATCCTGTTTGGTGCCGTCAGCAGCCTGGCAGTTAGAGACGTCAATGGTGAAAGATTTCGGTTTCAGGTAAGTATCCGCTGCTGCCGCTTTAACTTCAGTCAGAGTTACCGGAGACAGGTAAACGTTCGCATCGCTGCCCTGGCCGTTAACAGAAACAGTACAGGATACATCGGTAACTTTACCGAAGAAATTAACCTGGCCGCCGCCAACATTGGTATCAGCTGCATGGGCAGCAGTCATGCCAAAAAACGCGGTTGCCATTGCTGCAGAGAGAAGAACCTTTTTCATTGCCATTTCCTTGTCAGAGTGAATTACGAATCAATGAGCACACTGTGAATTCGCATAGAACCAGAAACATCAGGCGATGCTGATTTATGCCACTGCTAATAGAATCTTCGACTGACCGGGAGCCGCAATATTTAAGGCGTCAGGTAACGAACTTAAAAATATAAGTTCGCTGGTGCTATCGGCGTCAAAGAATGCTATTTATTCGCCGACAAATATACATTTGTTCACGTTTCATTAAGTTATATAACAGATAATCGATAACTATTAATAAATGCTTATTGATAGATCAAAACGGGGTGATGGATGTTTACAGCGCGGAAAGCCTAACGCCAGGGCATGAGAGAAATGGCCGTCTCAGCATGCCGAAATGGCCGCCAGAGGGCTATTGCGAATCGTCCGAATCCGCCCCAACGGCGGCTAAAAACCGCCCAACTAATTCATACAACGAATGGTAACCGCGTAAATGAGGCGCATTCTACATTCTGATCGCAGGCAGTCCGCGTGATACTCCCATCAAAAAATAATCAATAATCCATTGTTTTTAAATTAAAAAATAGAGAAACATTCATATCTCCGTCATCAAACCGCCATAAAAATGTGATCTAAATCGCACTTTTTGCCACGCGCGTTATAGTTAGCAGACTTATTATAAGCCCATCGAAAGCAAACACGCTTTCCACCATAAAAGTTAAAAGGACAAACACCATGAAAAACGTAAAATTACTCGCCGCTGCCGGTATGCTCTCCCTGGTCTCTTTCGCTAGCTTCGCTCATCCGGTGAGCGTAACAGCAGACACCCTGGACAGCGCAGAAGCGAAAATCGCGACCATTGCGAAAGAACAAGGCGCTTCCTACCACATCACTGAAGCGTACACCGGCAACCAGGTCCATATGACCGCCGAGCTCTCTAAATAAGCGAATGGTTGCAGAGGGAGCTGCCGGACAGGCCGCCTGCGGGCGGCTGGTCTGGCTCCCGCCGCCCACCCCGCACACAGCAATGTCGAGCCCCGTTATGGGGCTTTTTTCGTTTTTGCCCCCGCCGCCTGACGCGCCAGCGCGCGCTGAATAGACAACACGCTCGCCAGCACCACGATCAGCCCGACCAGCGCCATCCCCTGGATCTTTTGGCCAAGGAAAATCCACCCCAACACCACGGCGGTCACCGGGCTCAGCAGGCTCATTGCCGATACCGCCACCGGCGAGAGGCGGCCAATCCCCCGGAACCACAGGCCATAGGCCAGCATCGCGCCCGCCACGCACAGCCACAGATAGCCGGCCACCTGCAGCGCTGTCACCTGTTGTAAAGGGGGATCAACGATCAGCGCCACGGGCGCCAGCACCACCCCGCCGATCGCCAGCTGCCAGCCGGTTAACGCGACGATCGGCAGGGAGAGCGCCCAGCGGCGGGAGAGCCAGGTGCCCAGCGCCATACTGATCGCCCCGAGAAACGCCGCGCCGATGCCCAGCGGGTCGAGGACGGTGCGCGGCGACAGCAGCAGCATGGCCATACCGAGTATGCCGGCGAGGGCTGAGAATACCGCCAGCCAGGGCGAGCGCTGCCGGTCTACGCACCAGGCGAGAAGCATCACCAGCAGCGGCTGGATCGCGCCAATCACTGCCGCCAGACCGCCGGGTAAGCGATAGGCGGCGATAAACAGCAGCGCCTGAAATGCGCCGATATTTAAGATGCCGGTAACGATAAGCTTTAGCCATTCGCCGCGCTGTGGAAAGCGGCGGCTCCAGATCAGCAGGGCGATGCCTGCCGGCAAAACCCTCAGCAGGGCGGCGATAAACGGCCGGTCGGGGGGAAGAAACTGGGAGGTGACGATGTAGGTCGTCCCCCAGATAGCGGGCGCCAGCGCCGTGAGCAGCAGGTCGAGCATCAGACTACGCGAGAGAAAAGCCATGATTTTATCTTCACTTCAAGTTAAATTGGTGCCGCAAGTATGTACACGCAATTATCTTGATATCAAGACAAGTGAGCACTTATGGACAAATCACCGCCGATCGACGCCGTTGATCGGATCCTTGCCCAGTGGCAGCGGGAGCGGCCAGACCTCGACTGCAGCCCAATGGGGCCAATTGGCCGTCTGAAACGATGCGCCATGCTGCTGGAGCCGCAGGTGGAAGTGGCTTTTACACGCCATGAGCTGGTGCGCTGGGAGTTTGACATGCTGGCGACGCTGCGCCGAGCCGGGGCGCCGTTCATTCTTTCGCCTACCCAGCTCTTCTCCACGCTGATGATCACCTCCGGCACCATGACTCATCGCCTGAAGGCATTGGAGAAACGCGGATTTATTACCCGCCTGCCCAATCCGGAAGACGCCCGCAGTATGCTGGTCGCCCTGACGCCCGCCGGACGTGAACGCATCGATGAAGCGGTGGAGACCCATGTCGATAATGAACGGCAGCTGCTGGCGGGGCTCAGCGATGGCGAGCGCCAGCAGCTGGATCAGGCGCTGCGGGTATTGATGCGCCTGCTGGAGAGCCGTTAACAGCCGGCGGCGATAAAGTCGCCGTTAGCGCTGATCGGCACCACGGTGAAAAACAATGTCGCGGCAAAGAGGATCAGCGCCAGCCCGCCGAGGATCTTCACCAGCGGCACCAGCCAGGGCCGCGGACGGCTGGTCGCCGTCAGCCGGTTGACGGTACGGTGACGGGCATAGTGCACCGCCAGCGACAGACCAAGGATCGACAGTGCGGTGCCCAGCGCCATGGTCATCACCGCGGCGATGCCCCAGCTGACGATCCCCAGCGCGTTGGCGAACAGCAGGATCATAATCGCTCCGCTGCAGGGCCGGGCGCCGATGGCCAGCACCACGCCCAGGCGTGTCTTCCAGTCGGCGCCCTGCAGGTCGTGTCCCACGCCGTGGTGCCCGCAGCACGAGGCATCATGCTGATGCGCCGGCCTCAGGGCGCGTATTCTCCTTTTACCCGGCAGCAGGCTCTGCAGCGCACGACAGATAACGTAAACCCCAAAGGCGGCGATGGTCAGGGCGCTGATCTTCTCGACGTACCAGCGGCTGGCGCTGAGATCGCCAGCGGCCAGATTCAGCCCCACCGCGAGAATAAAGACAAACAGGATGGCGCTGACGCCCTGCAGCAGGCTGCCGAGAAAAGGCACCACCCGCGCCGCGGTCAGGCTCTCCTGATTGGTGCTCAGGTAAGTGGTGACGATAAACTTGCCGTGGCCCGGTCCGATAGCGTGGAGCACGCCGTAGAGAAAAGCGCCCACCAGCAGCCAGACGCCGCCGCTGTACTGATGGTTGTTCAGCAGCAGAAGGTACATCACCAGATAGCGATGCAAGGTAATTTGCGTGGCGAGGCACCACTGGAGGAAGTCGCTCCAGTGGCTGTGCAAGGTGATGCCGGCGGCCAGCAGAAGAAGGCCGCCGCTCCCGGCGGCCAGCAGGCGCCAGTCGCGTTGCGAAGTCGGTATCATCATCGGTAAGCCATGGTGAAAAGAGATCAACCGCCAGACGACAATCTCATGCCCGGCGAACAATAGTGCCTGGATAATTTGTCGGATTTTTCTCGTCAATGCTTAAGGTCACAAGGCTCCGCATTATCAGCATCAGCGGGCTCCTACACCTACCCTCTGCCCTACCTTTGCACAAAGCATTTTCATATTTTCAGCATACCACAGACGTTTGTTTTTGCTGTTGACGCCCTGCATAACATATTAGAGCAATCGTTACACACCTAAAAAAGATAAAAATAAATCAGTTATCGCTATCCTGGCACTTTTTGTACTTTATCATCCTGCGCATCAGGCACGAATATTCATTAACTGCTATTAATTTAATATATTCATTAACAGGACCACCCCCATGAAAAGATGCTTACTCGCCCTGGCGTGCGTCGCGCTGCTGACGCCCTCGCTTTCGGCGCAGGCGACCTGGCGCAGCGACCAGCGCCAGGACGCTCGCGATATCCGCCAGGATAGCCGCGAGCAGGGCCGTGAAACCAAGCAAGAGTGCGTCAGAAATAATAATCAAAGCAACGCCAGCTGCCGTCACGATAAGCGGGAAAACCGCCGCGAAGGTCGTCAGGAAGCCCGCGACGAAAAATGGTAAGTCAGCCTGCTCCGGTGGATATCAGATCGCGGACTTCTGCCACCGGAGCCTTTAACACCGCCTGCGACGCCGGACCGTCGCGTCTGTCCCCTACCTGCTCTTTATTCTTAGCTCGCAGCAGAATATTACCCACACCAGTCTGCAGCCTATGCCTCTCTTATACCCACCGCCTGATATCACCGCTTCCGCCGATTACCGCCCGCGCTCCCACAGCACCATTAAGATTAAGCTCAACCCGTTAAATAAGACGTAAAGTGCCCTCACAGAGACAATGGCTATTATCCCCAGGCTTTTTGCAGTATGGTTTAATCTCTGTTGTAGTTTTGCAGTGAATGCTATCCAGACGGTTCAAGGTTGTATTCTGTCTGAGAAATTACTCATGCCATTCCCGTCGCTGAGATACGGGAGGCCGGCTGGCTGACGCCGTGCCGCCCCAACTGCCGGGAAATAAATCATGACGGCATTGATGGCCGCCTTGCCGTGGCCGGAAGCCAGTGCCTCCATCATCAAGCGGGCATCATCAAGAGGATCAGGGATGTACAGGACGTGGAAACCTCCAGGAAAGATTCGCCAGTTCAACCAGCTAACCCTTTCTTTACCCTTCAGCATACGGCGTCTTATCGCTGGGGATGGCGATAGCCCATGATACCGCATGCTCCCGTAGCAAATAAAAACGTTATCAGCACGCTGTTTAAAAATAAAAAGGCAGTCGCATTTAACAATGACCTGACGCAGGCCTGGAAAGCGTAATATTTGCCTGCCATAAAAGGGAACACTATGACGAATAACGCCGAGATTAAAAAAAGGAACTTCCTGACTCAGAATGAAATCGAGTCACTACTTAAAGCCGCCGATAGCGGTCCCTATGCCGCACGTAATTATTGCCTGACGCTGCTGTGCTTCATCCATGGTCTGCGCGCCAGCGAGATCTGTCGCCTGAGAATATCCGATATCGACCTTGCTTCCCGCTGCGTTTATATCCATCGGCTAAAAAAGGGGTTTTCGACCACCCACCCTTTGCTGAATAAAGAGATCCACGCCCTAAAGCGCTGGCTGGCCATTCGCAACACCTGGCCGCAGGCCGCCAGCGAGTGGCTGTTTCTCTCCCGCAAAGGCAATCCCCTTTCCCGCCAGCAGTTTTATCAAATTATCGCCTCCTCTGGCGACCAGGCGGGATTGCCGCTGGAGATCCACCCGCACATGCTGCGCCACTCCTGTGGCTTTGCGCTGGCCAATATGGGTATCGATACCCGTCTGATCCAGGACTATCTCGGACACCGCAATATTCGCCATACCGTCTGGTATACCGCCAGCAACGCGGGACGCTTCTATGGTATCTGGGACAATACGCGCGACAAACAGCGCCTGTCGCTGCTTCAGTAAGCCTGACGCCACGGATGGCGTTGTACCGCGTTGCGGGGAAATTAAATAGCAATAAATTAACCCTCAGTTAATTATGATTACTGTTCCCGCAAGTTCTTATTTAATCCTGCGGTCTCATCGTTAAATTGACCCTGTATTAATTCCGGTTTTGCCGTGATTCTTTATTGTTGGCTAAAAATCCATCCCGCTATTTTTTTAAAATCTACCGAGTGAAAAATCCCTTTTATTTTATGCACATGCTATAAAACCCGAGCAGATCTATTGTGACCTTGCTTAAAATCTCTAAAATTAAGAATTATCGCCAGGCGATATTTTGACTGGCTGTAAATATAATATGCTATCTATACGTGGTTAATCGCCTTCACCTTGTACCGTTCTTACATTACGGATCTTTTCCGTCATGGCGTATGGTTTCGCCATGACGACCCCTCACCTCTTTTTCAGGAGTAATTATTGTGAACCGACGTCGTTTTCTTACCGCCAAAGAAGTTCAGGCTATGATGCAGGCCGCGCGTCAGGGCGCCACCGGCGAGCGGGACTACTGTCTCATCCTTCTCGCCTTTCGCCACGGGATGCGCATCAGCGAACTGCTGGATCTGCACTATCACGATCTGGATCTACGGGAAGGCCGGGTCAATGTGCGGCGGTTGAAGAACGGTTTTTCAACTATTCACCCGCTGCGCTTTGATGAACGTGAGGCCATTGAGCGCTGGAGTCAGGTCCGCGCCGGCTGGAAAGCGGCGGCCAAAACCGACGCGCTTTTTATCTCCCGTCGCGGGACCCCGCTCTCACGCCAGCAGGCGTATCGTATTATTCGCTCCGCCGGGGAAAAGGCGGGTACCGTGACGCAGACCCACCCCCATATGCTGCGTCACGCCTGCGGCTACGAACTGGCGGAAAGAGGTACAGATACCCGTTTGATCCAGGATTACCTCGGTCATCGTAATATTCGACACACGGTACGCTACACCGCCAGCAATGCGGCGCGTTTCGCTGGAATATGGGAAAGAAATAATCTTATTGGAGAAAGCATTGCAGAATCGGGAGTTGATACAACTGATTGAATTTAATTAAAAAAATAAACCGTGAACAGGTCAATTGGGGCCAAACTGTTTATATCATAAAAATGTTTTGACATATTTTGCAACTCACCACGCCATATTTCTGCAGAAAAATTATTAACTACATGTTTTTAATATATTTTTAAAGCGTCAATTACGCACTTTTCCCCACCCTGCCCTCCCGTTGCATTGGCGCGCCTTCGCCAGCGGTATCTCTCTTCCTTTCGCACTCTCGCTAACATCACCAGATTAAATAACCAATAAAACCACATTAAACAGATTTTAATACCGAAAAACAGGCAAGATTAAACAACGAACAGATCGTTTATCTCAACGAGTCAAAATGGCCCCAATTGTCTCATCGGTTGGGCGAAAACTGTGCAGAGCCGGCAGCCAGACCACTCGGCTGAAATCTGAAATGCCTGGAAGGCACAACGGCTGCCAATCCGGTTCGTTATTTCGACATCGTTCAAAGGAAAACAGTATGAAAATCAAAACACTGGCAATGATTGTTGTGTCAGCCCTGTCTCTGAGCTCCGCGGCGGCCCTGGCCGATACCACCACGGTTAACGGCGGGACCGTCCATTTTAAAGGGGAAGTCGTTAACGCGGCCTGTGCGGTGGATGCCGGCTCTATCGATCAAACCGTCCAGTTGGGCCAGGTGCGTTCCGCGAAGCTGGCCACGGCGGGGAGCACCAGTTCGTCCGTTGGTTTCAACATTCAGCTGGATGATTGCGACACCACGGTAGCAACCAAAGCGTCCGTCGCCTTCGCCGGTACGGCCATCGACAGCAGCAATACCACCGTTCTGGCGCTGCAAAACTCTGCCGCCGGCAGCGCGACCAACGTCGGCGTGCAGATCCTCGACAACACCGGCACGCCGCTGGCGCTGGACGGCGCCACCTTCAGCGCAGCCACCACGCTGAATGACGGCACCAACATCATTCCGTTCCAGGCACGTTACTACGCCACTGGCGCCGCGACCGCCGGTATCGCGAACGCTGACGCCACCTTCAAAGTGCAGTACGAGTAAGGCAAACATCAGGCAAGGAAGCCATCCGGGCCAGGAGGGCCCGCGCTTAATTTTGCAACCGGGGTGAAACGATGCAGGGAATGAAATCGGGTCTGCTACTGCTGCTGCCTCCGCTGGCGCTGGCCGGTAATCAGTGGAACGTCACGCTGCCGGGGGGCAGCATGCGCTTTCAGGGCCTGATCATGGCCAGTTCCTGCCGCGTCGAAGCCGGCGATCGGCAGATGACGGTCAATCTGGGACAGATCAGCAGTAACCGATTTCACGACGTGGGCGAAGACAGCAACCCGATCCCTTTCACGATTCATTTACAGGATTGCAGTACGGCAGTCAGCCAGCATGTCGGGGTGGCATTTCACGGCGTGGCTGACGGCAAAAACCCCGACGTGCTGTCGGTGGGTGAAGGCCCGGGGATCGCCAGCGGGATCGGCATCGCGCTGTTCGACAGTCACGGCCAGCAGCTGCCTCTCAATCGTCCGCCGGATCGCTGGGTGCCGCTCTACCGCGGACCGACGACGCTAAATTTCGTCGCCAAATATCGGGCGACCGGACGCCAGGTCACCGGCGGCGCGGCCAACGCCCAGGCCTGGTTCTCATTAACCTATCAGTAATCAACCCGCAGACCAGCAGGACAACACCGTGAGCAGACAAGGAGATAATGTGAGAAAAACAGCAACGACGATACGCGGCATACTGACGGGATGTGTGCTTTTCGCCGCCGGCGCGTTGAGCGCCAGCGCGCACGCGGGCGTCGCGCTGGGCGCGACTCGGGTCATCTACCCGGCGGGTCAGAAACAGGTCCAGCTGGCGGTGACCAATAACGACGACAACAGCACCTGGCTTATTCAGTCATGGGTGGAAAATGCCGATGGGCAGCGAGACGGCCGGTTTGTTATCACTCCCCCGCTGTTTGCCATGCAGGGCAAAAAAGAGAATACCCTGCGCATTATCGATGCGACCAATAACCAGCTGCCGCAGGATCGGGAAAGCCTGTTCTGGATGAACGTGAAGGCTATTCCCTCAATGGATAAATCGAAGCTCAGCGACAACACCCTCCAGTTGGCGATTATCAGCCGCATCAAGCTCTACTACCGACCGGCAAAACTGACCCTGCCCCCGGATCAGGCGGCGGACAAGCTGACCTTTAGCAGCAATGGATCGTCGCTAACGCTGACGAATCCTACCCCTTATTACCTGACGGTGACCGAACTGAACGCCGGAACGCGCATTCTGGAAAACGCCCTGGTGCCGCCGATGGGTAAAACCAGCGTCAAGCTGCCTGCGGATGCCGGCAACACCATCACCTATCGCACCATTAACGATTACGGCGCGCTGACGCCGAAAATGAATGGCGTACTGCGTTAAATCTGGTGTGCCCCGCCGCGCGGGCCACGCTGCGCATGACCAGAAGCACTGACAGCCGGGCAACGTCGGACCGGAGGGATTATGTCACATCGAAAATATGGACTGGACCATGGGGGTCGCCGAAGCGCCCGGCGCCTGATTACGCCGGCGCTGACGCTGTGGCTCTGCTCACAGCCGTTCGCCGCGCAGGCGGACCTCTATTTTAACCCCCGCTTTTTAGCTGACGATCCGGCGGCGGTGGCAGACCTGTCGGGATTTGAAAAAGGCCAGGAGGTCCCGCCGGGCACCTATCGCGTCGATATTTATCTCAATAACGGCTATATGACCACCCGGGACGTCACTTTCCAGGCCGATGCCCAAGGCAATGGCCTGTCGCCCTGCCTGACCCGCGGCCAGCTGGCGAGCATGGGGGTGGATACCGGACGGGTGACGGGCATGGCGGCCCTGGACAGTACGGCCTGCGTGCCGCTAACGACGCTCATCAGCGAAGCCACCACCCGCTTCGATGTCGGCCAACAGCGCCTGTATCTCACCGTACCCCAGGCGTTTATGGGCAGCCACGCCCGCGGGTATATCCCGCCGGAGCTATGGGATAACGGCATCACCGCCGGGCTGGTTAACTATAACTTCACCGGCAACAACGTCCATAACACCACCGGGGGCAACAGCCGTTACGCCTATCTGAATCTGCAAAGCGGCCTGAATTTCGGCGCCTGGCGCCTGCGCGATAACAGCACCTGGAGTTACAGCAGCGGCGGCAGCGCGTCATCCAATGAGAACCGCTGGCAGCACGTCAACAGCTGGCTTGAGCGGGACATCATTTCCCTGCGATCGCGGCTTACCCTCGGGGATAGCTACACCAACGGCGATGTCTTCGACGGGATCAACTTCCGCGGCGCGCAGCTGGCCTCGGATGACAATATGCTGCCGGACAGCCAGAAAGGCTTCGCGCCGGTGATCCACGGGATCGCCCGCGGCACCGCGCAGGTGTCAGTCAAACAAAACGGCTACGAAATCTACCAGAGCACGGTGCCGCCGGGGCCGTTTACCATCGACGATCTCTACGCCGCGGGCAACGGCGGCGATCTGCAGGTCACCATTAAAGAAGCGGATGGCACCCGCCAGGTCTTCAGCGTGCCCTGGTCAACGGTGCCGGTGCTGCAGCGCGAAGGCCATACCCGCTTCGCCCTCACCGCCGGGGAGTACCGCAGCGGCAACAACCAACAGGAAACGCCCGATTTTTTCCAGAGCACGGCCATGCATGGCCTGCCGGCCGGCTGGACCCTGTACGGCGGCACCCAGCTGGCGGACCGCTATCGCGCCTTTAACCTCGGGGTGGGGAAAAACATGGGCTATTTCGGCGCCTTATCGCTGGATATCACCCAGGCCAACGCCACCCTGCCTGACGACAGCGAGCATCAGGGACAGTCGGTGCGTTTTCTCTATAACAAGTCACTGGATGAGACCGGCACCAACCTGCAGCTGGTGGGCTACCGCTACTCCACCCGCGGCTACTATAACTTTGCCGATACCACCTACCGCCGGATGAGCGGCTACAGCGTGGAAACCCAGGACGGGGTTATCCAGGTGAAACCCAAATTTACCGACTACTACAATCTGGCTTACAGCAAGCGCGGTAAGGTGCAGCTGAGCGTGACCCAACAGCTGGGGCGCACCGCCACCCTCTATCTGAGCGGCAGCCACCAGACCTACTGGGGCACCGACGATGCCGATGAGCAACTGCAGGCCGGCCTCAACGCCGCCGTAGACGATATCAACTGGTCGCTAAGCTACAGCCTGACGAAAAATGCCTGGCAGCAGGGGCGCGATCAGATGCTGGCGGTCAACGTCAATATCCCCTTCAGCCACTGGCTGCGTTCCGATAGCCGTTCGGTCTGGCGGCACGCCAGCGCCAGCTACAGCCTGTCGCACGATCTCAATGGCCGCATGACCAATCTGGCGGGCCTGTACGGCACCCTGCTGGAAGACAATAACCTCAGCTATAGCGTGCAGACCGGCTATGCGGGCGGCGGCAACGGCGACAGCGGGAGCACCGGCTATACCGCGCTCAACTACCGCGGCGGCTACGGCAACGCCAACGTCGGCTACAGCCGCAGCGATGGTTTCAAACAGCTCTACTACGGGGTCAGCGGCGGCGTGCTGGCGCACGCCAACGGCATCACCCTGAGCCAGCCGCTGAACGATACCGTAGTGCTGGTGAAAGCCCCCGGCGCCGGCGGCGTGAAGGTAGAAAACCAGACCGGGGTACGCACCGACTGGCGCGGGTATGCCGTCCTGCCGTATGCCACCGAGTATCGCGAAAACCGGGTCGCGCTGGACACCAATACCCTGGCCGACAATGTCGATCTTGACGATGCAGTGGTCAGCGTGGTGCCTACCCATGGGGCGATCGTCCGCGCCAGCTTTAACGCCCAGGTGGGAATGAAGATTCTGATGACGCTGACCCATCGCGGCAAACCGGTGCCGTTTGGCGCCCTCGCCACCAGCGACAGCAACCAGAGCGGCAGCATCGTCGCGGATAAAGGTCAGGTCTACCTCAGCGGGATGCCGCTGGCGGGCAAGGTGCGGGTGAAATGGGGCGATGGCCCGGACGCCCAGTGCGTGGCCGATTATCGTCTGCCGCCGGAGAGCCAGCAGCAGTCGCTCAGCCAGCTGTCCGTCGCGTGTCGCTAAGGAGATGATGATGAGAACACCGCAGTTTCTGCTGAGCGCCCTGCTCGCTCTGTTCGCGCCGCTGGCCTTCGCTGCCGACAGCACGATCGCCATCAGCGGCTATGTGCGCGACAACGCCTGCGCGGTGGCCGGAGAGTCGAAGGATTTCACCGTCGATTTGCAGGACAACGCCGCGAAGCAGTTTTACGCCGTCGGGGCGACGACCCCGCCGGTGCCGTTCCGTATCGTTCTATCGCCCTGCGGCACTTCCGTCACCGCGGTGAAGGTCGGTTTCACCGGCGTGGCGGACAGCGTCAATACCAGCCTGTTAAAACTCGACGCCGGCGCCTCGGCGGCGGCGGGAATGGGGGTGGACATTCTCGACCAGCAGCAGTCCCGGCTGCCTGTCAATGCCCCGTCGTCAGCCATCGCCTGGACCACGCTGATGCCGGGCCAGACCAACATCCTGAACTTTTACGCCCGTCTGATGGCCACGCAGGTGCCCGTCACCCCCGGGCATGTCAATGCGACAGCAACATTCACCCTGGAATTTCAGTAAGTGGAGGCTGAAATGAAATGGACCCACGTGGGCTGGCTGCTGGCCGGCCTGTTAACCGCGAGCCCTTCCCTGCGGTCGGCCGACGTCACCCTTACCGTCAACGGGAAGGTGGTGGCCAGACCCTGCACGGTCTCCACCGTCAATGCCACCGTCGAGCTGGGCGATCTCTACACCTTCAGCCTGATTGGCGCAGGCTCGGCATCGGCCTGGCACAGCGTGGCGCTGGATCTCAGCAACTGCCCCGTCGGTACCTCACGGGTGAAGGCCACCTTCAGCGGAACGGCGGACAGCACCGGCTATTACAAAAACCAGGGGACGGCGGGCAATATTCAGCTCGAATTGCAGAGCGAGGATGGCACCACGCTGAACAATGGCAGCAGCCAGTCGGTACAGGTGGATGAGGCCAGCCAGTCAGCCCGCTTCCCGTTGCAGGTCAGGGCCCTGTCGGTCAACGGCGGTGCCACGCAAGGCACCATTCAGGCGGTGATTAACGTGACCTATACCTACGCCTGAGCCAGGAGAGCATCATGATGAAAAAAATTATCCCTTTATTCACCACCCTGCTGCTGTTGGGCTGGTCGATGAACGCCTGGTCCTTCGCCTGCAAAACAGCCACCGGCGCGACGATCCCCATCGGCGGCGGCTCAGCCAACGTCTACGTTAACCTGACCCCGGCGGTCAACGTCGGGCAAAACCTGGTGGTCGACCTCTCCACGCAGATTTTTTGCCATAACGACTATCCGGAAACGATCACTGACTACGTGACCCTGCAGCGCGGATCCGCCTATGGCGGTGTGCTGTCAAGTTTCTCTGGCACCGTGAAATATAATGGCACCTCTTACCCCTTCCCGACCACCACGGAAACGGCGCGGATGATTTACGATTCCCGGACCGATAAGCCCTGGCCGGCCGTCCTGTATCTGACGCCGGTCAGCACCGCCGGCGGGGTGGCGATCACCGCAGGATCGTTAATCGCGGTGCTGATCCTGCATCAGACCAACAACTACAATAGCGACTCCTTCCAGTTCATCTGGAATATCTACGCCAATAACGACGTGGTGGTCCCCACCGGCGGCTGCGATGTCTCCGCCCGCGATGTCACCGTCACCCTCCCCGACTACCCGGGCTCCATGGCCGTGCCGCTCACCGTGCACTGCGCGCAGAGCCAACAGCTGGGGTATTACCTCTCCGGCGCCACCGCGGACAGCGCTAACGCGATCTTCACTAACACCGCCTCCGCCTCGCCGGCGCAAGGGATAGGCGTCCAGCTTACCCGCAACGGCAGCGCCGTGCCGGCGAACAGCACGGTCTCACTGGGCACCGTCGGAACCTCGCCGGTCAATCTCGGCCTGACGGCGACCTACGCCCGGACCACAGGCCAGGTAACCGCCGGCAACGTGCAGTCGATCATCGGCATTACCTTTGTCTATCAATGATGACCGAGTACATCCTCTCTCCCTGCTCGCTGGCCGCCCGTGGGTTGAGCCAGCTGATGCACAACGCGGGGAAGCGGCCCGTCGTGCTGCCGGTGGAGGGCGTCTCTCTGCGGGAGCTGGCCGCGGTGAAGCGGATCGTGGTCTTTCTTCCTGACGATCCCCTGTGGATGCTCACCACACTGCGCCAGGCGGCCAGGCTGCTCGACCAGGCATCACGCCCGTTGCCGATGCTGATGCTTAGCCGCAGCCCGGCCATCTGGCTGTGGCGAACGCTGCTTTATCAGGTGAGCCATCCGGATCGTTTGCGCAACGTCCATGCCGCTCCTGCCGACCTCCCCTGCGCGCAACTGATCCATCGGCTGAAGAACGCGCCGCGGCTTGAACGCCTTGCCAGTGAAGCCGCCCTGATCCACCGAAAACGGGCCGCCGGTTTAAGTCATGCCGAGCTCAAAGCGCTCCTCGCCCTGCTGCAAGGGCAGACGATAGGCGAGCAGTCGCAACGTCTCGGATTGAGCCAGAAAACGCTCTACGCTCAGCGGCTGGCGGGGGTGAAAAAGCTGGTGGAATATCACCCGCATCTGGCCCCTCGCTTTCCGCACAGGCAGCCGCCTCGTTCATCAGCAAACTCACGGTCGGCATTTGTACAGGCATGAGGGGAAGCGATGAGTGACTAAAGGCGTGGATTCGCTGGCGAGAGAAAAGCGCACCGGTTTACACCGGTGCCGGTACGTCAGGCGCGAATATCGTCGTATTCACGGGTGTTATCGAATTCATGTTTGGCAAACGGGCAGAGAGGAATAATCTTCCGCTGCTCCTGGCGCATTTTTTCCACCACCTTCGCCACCAGCTGTTTCCCCACCCCCTGGCCTTTCAGGCTGGGATCGACATCGGTATGTTCGATAATGCTGAGGTGTTCGCCGGTGGGAACAAAAACAATCTCCGCGACCTGGTTACCCTGCGCGTCGTTAACATAAAATTTGTTGTGCCCTTCCAGTATTTCCATCTTCTCCTCGCTTATTTATGACGATATTGCAGCGCGCCGCTCGGGCAGGTATCGATCACCTTCACCACCGTCGCGACATCTACTTCATCCGGGATGATCCACGGCTTACGCTTGAGATTGAACAGCTTCGCGCTGCCGCGCACGCAGTTCCCGGAATGCTGACAGATCGCCGTATTAAAGTAGACGTCGATTTTCTCCCCGGTGTAGGCCCGGTAGCCGGCTTCCAGTAATTCCTTATCCATGACATTGCCTCGGTCTTGTTTCATGACTTTCAGGCTAAGCATAGTCCTCCGCTTGACGGCTGACTATGCGCAAGTCGGTAATGGGCGTGAGGAGAGCGATTTGGCGCATCCTCCCCCTCTCCCGGCGCGCAAGGATCCCGCAGTCAACGAACGGTTGACTTTCATTCCCGCAACGAGGCGATTACACTCATGACACACTGGTAAGAGCACTCAGGGATGTTCCATTGAATCATATTGCCACCATAGCCCGCCCAGCGCGGCTACTGCTCGTCTTGCCGCTGACCGGCTGCTCACTCTCACCAGCGATCCCGGTACTGGGCGCCGCATTCCCCGGCTGGTTTTTCTGCTTGTTGGGCGGGGCGTTTTTACTGATCCCCTGCCATATCCTGATTACCCGTAAAGGCTGGCAGCCTCGCTTTTCTCCCCTGGTCTTCAGCTATGTCGCGCTGATGTTCCTGTTCGCCACACTGCTGTGGTTTCTGTTTTTTGTTCACTGATCGCTTATGACTACTTCCCGCACTCCCCTGTTACGCAAGAAATGGCCTCTGCTGGCGCTGGTCCTGGCCGCCATCCTGGCACTGATCCTGGTTATCTGGCAGTTGCAAACGTCGCCAGAGACCAATGACGCCTATGTCTACGCCGATACCATCGATGTGGTGCCCGAGGTCAGCGGGCGCATCGTGGAGATGCCCATTCGCGATAACCAGCGGGTGAAAAAAGGCGATCTGCTGTTCCGCATCGACCCCCGCCCCTATCAGGCGATGCTCGATGACGCGAAAGCGCGGCTGACGACCCTCGACGCGCAGATTATGCTGACCCAGCGCACCATCAAAGCGCAGGAGTATAACGCCCAGTCGGTGGCGGCCGCCGTCGAGCGCGCCAGAGCGCTGGTCAAGCAGACCACCTCCACGCGCATCCGCCTTGAGCCGCTGGTGCCGCAGGGGTTTGCCTCGCAGGAAGATCTCGATCAGGCGCGCACCGCCGAGAAAGCGGCGCGGGCGGAGCTGGAGGCCACGCTGCTGCAGGCCAGACAGGCCTCGGCGGCTGTGACCGGCGTGGATGCCATGGTGGCGCAACGCGCCGGGATCCTGGCGCAAATCGCCCTCGCCGAACTGCATCTGGAATTCACCGAAGTGCGCGCGCCGTTCAACGGCGTGGTGGTGGCGCTGAAAACCACCGTCGGCCAGTACGCTTCGGCGCTGAAGCCAGTCTTCACCCTGCTGGATGACGACCGCTGGTATGTGATCGCTAACTTCCGCGAAACCGACCTGAACAACGTGCACCCTGGGGTGGCGGCGCGCATCACCGTGATGACCAACCACAACCGGACCTTTAACGGGGTGGTGGATTCGGTCGGCTCCGGCGTCCTGCCCGAAGGCGGGAGCGTCATCGAAGGCCTGCCGCTGATCCAGAAAAGCATTAACTGGGTCCACGTCTCGCAGCGCTTCCCGGTGAAAATCGCCGTCAGCGATCCCGATCCGGAACTGTTCCGCATGGGCGCCTCGGCCAGCGCCGTGCTGCAGCCGTAGCCGGGCGACGCGATGTTTCCTCTCGCCCATTTTTTACGCCAGGAACTGCGCGACGCACCGGGACGCGCCAGCTACACGCTGCGCCTGACGCTGAGCTGTGCGGTGCTCATCACCCTGTTCATGACCCTGCAGATCCCCTTTCTGGCCGTCGCGCTGATCGTCGTGTTCTACGTCAGCCAGCCTAACGTGTTGATGATTAAGTTAGTCAGCGTGGTCTTTTTTGTCACCGTCAGCGTGGCGCTCGGCGGCGTGCTGCTGATCATCAAGTGGACCTATGACTACCCGCTGATCCGCCTGGCGGCCTCCGTGGCGCTCTTTTTCTGCGCCATCTATCTAATGCGGGTGCTGGGCAAGCTGGGACTGGCCTTTTTCGTGGTGGCGCTGGCGGTGATTTACGCCCAAACCTTCCCGTCGATGACCAGCCAGAGTGAAATCCTGGTGCGGCTGCTGCTCTGGCTGTGGGTGGCGATTAACACCGCGATCCTCGTCACCCTGCTGGTCAACGCCTGTTTTCAGCAGGCCTTTCCCGGCAACCAGTTTAAGGCGCGTCTGGCGGAGATGCTGCAGGCGGTCGCCAGCCGGCTGGCAGACCCGGACGCTGAAGCGCCACCGACCTTCGGCGAGACCGCCGCGCAGTTCAACCAGCTGCAGTCGCTGTTCGCCCAGGCCAGCCGGGCGACGCCGGAGATCGCCGCCGATCCCCAGGCCTGGCGCTCGCGGCTGGCCGCCACCCTGCGCTGCTACCAGCTGGCGGCGCTGCTGCAAGCGGACGAGGCCGATAGCGACGATCGCCTGCGGCTGTCGCAGGCGGTGCTGCAGCTGAAGAGTGCCCTCAGCGAGGGGCCGTTTGACGGCGCTATTCCTCCCCTGGCGCTCAGCGGCCGCGGCGTCAATCGCGCCGTTCTGCAGGCGATGGCAGCCCTTCTGCAGCGGCTGGCCCAGGGTGAGCCCGTTGCTCTGCCACAGGGCGAGGTGGAGAAGCCGCCCCTGCTAGCGCCGGACGCCTGGCGCAACCCGGCGTATCTCCATTTTGCGCTCAAGACCCTGCTGGCGACGCTAATCTGCTATGTCTTCTATACCGCTGCCGACTGGCAGGGACTGCATACCATTATGCTGAGCTGCGTGATCGTCGCCCAGCCCGGGCTGGGCGCCACGATGCAAAAGACGTGGCTGCGCATCGGCGGCGCGCTGTTCGCCACTCTGCTGGCGCTGCTGTTAATCGTTTTTGTCCAGCCCTGGACCGACTCGCTGTCGGGGCTGCTGGCGATGTCCCTGCCAGTGCTGGCGCTGGCGGCCTGGATTGCCGCCGGTTCGGAGCGTATCGCCTACGCCGGGATCCAGATTGGCTTCACCTTTGCGCTGGCCTTCCTCAGCTGGTTTGGTCCGCTGACTAACCTCACCGAGCTACGGGACCGGGTGCTGGGTATCCTGCTCGGGGTGCTGGTCTCCTCCATTGTCCATTTATATCTCTGGCCGGACAGCGAAGCGCCGCAGCTGAAATCGCGCCTCGCCGGACTCTATCGCCGGCTGGCGGACTGCCTCGCCGCCCCGCACGATGCGGTGCCGCTGGCCCCTCTGTTTGTCGCCTTCACCGACAGCGAAGCGCTTATCCATCGGGTTCGCGCCGAACCGCTGGGCACGTATGCCCACCCCTGGCCCCAGGCGAAAAACTGGCCGATGCGCGCCACCCTCGCCCGGGCCGAGGAGATCGCCCGCCTCACCGAAGGGTACCGGCTCAACGCCGCGCCGGGAGACCCGACCCTGGCCCGCTGCGCCGAACAGCTGCGGCGCTACGCCGAACGTATCGAACAGGAGGCAACGGCCCCTGCCGAACCGCTGGCCACCGACCTGACTAACCCCTTTGGCCCGGCGCTGGCCGCCGCGCTGGCCACCCTGCCCGACTGGGGCCCGACACCGATAGCGACTGAGCAACAGGCTAAAACGTCATGATGATCCTTCCTTTCTCCGCGCGGCTGCGCGACACTCTCCTTACCCTGACGCTGACGCTGCTCAGCGGCTGCGCGCTGATTCAGGACGAGCCTGCCCAGGTCGCCATCGTCAATCCGCAGCAGGCCCAGCTGGCGCAGGTGATCCACCTAGCGAACAGCAACTGGCCGGCAGCCCGCTGGTGGGAGGCCTACGATGACCCTCAGCTCAATATGCTGATCAATCGGGCGCTGCAGAATTCGCCGACCATGCAGGCCGCCCGGCTGCGCATCTCCCAGTCGCAGTCTACGGTGGAACTCGCCCAGTCGGCGATGGGCCTGCAGGCCACCGCCGTCGCGGCGCAAAACCGCCTGCGGATCACCGACAAATCCTTTAGCTGGCCCTACTCCTACTCCCTGCCGGTGGATAAGAACGGTCCGTGGTATACGCTGAACACCGTTGGCGTCGGGGCGCAGCTGAATATCGATCTCTGGGGAGCCGATCGCGCCCGGGTCGCCGCCGCCATTGGCGAGAAAAACGCCCGGCTGGCGGAGACCGCCGGCATTGAGCTCGACATCGCCAGCAGCGTGGCGCAGCTCTATTTCGCCATGCAGGCGACATTCCAGAAAATCGCGCTGCTGCAGGAGCTGGAGGGCATTGCCCAGTTCTCGGTGACGGCCCACGAGCACCGGACCCAACGCGGTGTGGAGGATAGCGTGGATGTGGCCAACGCCCAGGCCGAACAGCTCGCCGCCCGCCAGCAGATCATTAGCGCCGAGGGGATGCTGACCCAGTATCGTGAAACCCTGCGGGCGCTGATCGGCGCCGATGCGCAAAGCATGCCGGCGATCCATCCGGTAGCGCTGCCTGCGCTCCAGGAGACGCTACCGCCGTCGCTCTCTTTCGAGCTGCTGGCCCGCCGCCCGGACCTGCAGGCGCTGCGCGGGTACGTGACCGCCTCCCTGAGCCAGGTCGACGCGGCGAAAGCGGCCTTCT
This sequence comes from Klebsiella pneumoniae complex sp. WS1778, assembly GCF_049472055.1. Classification (NCBI taxonomy): domain Bacteria; kingdom Pseudomonadati; phylum Pseudomonadota; class Gammaproteobacteria; order Enterobacterales; family Enterobacteriaceae; genus Klebsiella; species Klebsiella pneumoniae complex sp. WS1778. The sequence goes on along the minus strand of NZ_JBKGTJ010000003.1, from coordinate 379,602 downwards.
ATCCCCATTTTGATATCAAAGCGTTCTGGGGCTATAACGCCCTGAGCGTCGGGGATCTGTTTAAGTCCTCTTTCCAGCAGATCAACCTGCTGCCCGGGCTCTATCTGCCGATCTTCGACGGCGGTCGTCTGAACGCCAATCTGCAGTCGGTGCGCACCGCCAGCAATATTCTGATCAAACAGTACAACCAGGCGGTGCTGGACGCGGTTCGCGATGTCGCCATCAGCTCCAGCCAGCTTAACGACCTGAATCAGCAGCGTGCGCTGCAGCAGCTGAAGGTCACCGCGGCGCAGACCACCACCGACAGCGCTCGCGCCCATTATCAGCGCGGCCTGCTCAGCCGCTACGCCGCCGAAGAGGCCCGACGGGCGGTTCTTGCCCAGCAGCTGTTGCTGCTGGACATTGAGGCCCAGCGGCTGAGCACCGACATTACCCTGATCAAAGCCCTGGGCGGCGGCTACCGCGGCCAGTAACAAAAATGCCTTCCCCGGAGGGGAAGGCATTCAAACTGCAGCCAAAGGGCAATCTTCAGGGATTGCCCGGCGGCACTGCGCTTGCGCGGGCCTACAGCCAACCGCATAACGGTTTGATATTGCTGCCTTTCGTAGGCCGGGTAAGGCGAAGCCGCCACCCGGCAGAAAGGCGGGCACAATAACCAAACAGGTTTGTCATCAGCAAGAATGCCTTCCCGGATGGGGAAGGCATTTAACAGAAGACGCGGGATTGATGCGCGGCGATTACACCAGGGCGCGCAGCTCTTCGCGCATGTAGGTGGAAAAGAATTCCGGATGCTTAATCACCAGCCGTTCGCCGGCGGCGACCCGTTCAGCCCACTCCGCCACTTTGTCGGTAAACCCGGCGCTCCAGCCCTGCTGCTGACCGCGCTCAGCGACATCGGCCGGGCTGGCTGGCACGCCCAGTTCTTTCAAATATTTGAGAATTCCCTTCGCGGTACTTTCATCCATAGACTGTGGTACTGGCTCAGACGTATTCATACCACCGATGAAATCCAATGCTTTATCAATGACTGCTGGCATAGGTGTGTCCTTATATTAACCACATAGTAAACCTGGCTACACTATGGACCGGAAAGCGACGTGATTTCAAAGAACACGCTCACGTTATGGGACATCGCGCATTCAGAAAAGGGGATTTTGCACAGCTGAGGCGGGGATTGGACAAAAAACAAGCCGGTCCCGGGGGACCGGCCTGGGGATCGCGTCAGGCGTTGCTGACGGATTTTTGCGCGGCGCTGGACTGACTGTTCTCCAGCATCCGGCGGACCGGGACAATCAGCACGGCCAGTACGGCGGCGCAGATCAGCAGCGCGATAGAGCAGCGGGCAAAGAGGTCCGGCAGCAGCGACAGCTGATCGGCCTTCACATGACCGCCAATCAGCCCCGCCGCCAGGTTACCCAGCGCGCTGGCGCAGAACCACAGCCCCATCATCTGGCCGCGCATTCTCTCCGGCGCCAGCAGGGTCATGGTCGCCAGACCAATCGGGCTCAGGCACAGTTCGCCGAGCGTCAGCATCAGGATGCTGCCCACCAGCCACAGCGGCGACACACCGGCCCCGCCGTTGTTCAGGACGTTCTGCGCCGCCAGCATCATCAGGCCAAAGCCCGCCGCCGCGCACAGGATGCCAATGACGAATTTGGTCATACTGCCCGGACGGACGTTTTTGCGCGCCAGCGCTGGCCACGCCCAGCTGAAGACCGGCGCAAGCAGAATGATAAACAAGGCGTTAATCGACTGGAACCAGACCGCGGGGATCTCAAAACCGCCGATCATCCGGTTGGTGTAGTCGTTAGCAAACAGGTTGAAGGAGGTCGGTTTCTGTTCAAACGCGGACCAGAAAAAGGCCGCCGAGACCAGCAAAATAAAGCATACCAGCAGGCGCGCCCGCTCTTTACGGCTCAGGCCGGCGAAGACGAACAGCCAGATGAAATAGAGCGCCACGGAGGCGGCAATCACATAGACCAGCACGCTGGCCACCGCCACCGGGTTAATCACGATCGTGCCCAGGCTAATGAGCGTGACCAGCACCGCCACTCCCAGGGCCAGCGCCAGCAGCCACGCCCCAACGCCATTCTTTTTCGCCACCGGGCTGTTCCAGGTGGAATCGAGGCCAACCTCCGCGTCATAGCGCTTCATCGACGGTACGGCAAAGAGACGGAAAATGATCAACGCCACCAGCATCCCGATCCCCCCGATGCCGAAGCCCCAGTGCCAGCCATGGGATTTAATCAGCCAGCCGGAGATTAACGGCGCGATAAACGAGCCGATGTTGATCCCCATGTAGAACAGCGAGAAACCACCGTCGCGGCGCGCGTCGCCTTTTTTATACAGGGTACCGACAATCACCGAGATACAGGTTTTAAACAACCCGGAACCGAGGACGATAAACATCAGGCCGATAAAGAACAGGTCGTTGCCCAGCCATGCCGACAGGGCGATCGACAGGTGCCCGAGGGCGATAAGAATCGAGCCGTACCAGACGGCGCGCTGCTGGCCTAGCCAGTTATCCGCCAGCCAGCCGCCCGGCAGCGCGGCCAGATACATACTGCCGGCAAAAATCCCGACGATCGCCGAGGCGTTCTCCCGCGCCAGCCCCATCCCGCCGTCGTAAACCGTCGCCGCCATAAACAGGATCAGTAAGGGACGGATCCCGTAAAACGAGAAACGCTCCCACATTTCAGTGAAGAACAGGGAGCCCAGCGGATAAGGATGGCCGAAAAAGGTACGGCTTTCGTTTTTATTAACAGAGGAATGCATAAATTCTCCAGAAAAGGTGCGCCGCAGCGCAAGTTAACCGTATAAAGCGGGCTGACGATTTATAATTTGTTTGTCTTAACATCAGATACGAGCATTTTTAACCATTTGATAACCATGCAGTGGTTTTGTCCAGCCCCTTACCGTTCCTTTTTAGATGAAAAGTCGACAAACATCTAGTTTTATAGATTTAATGTTCGCAAAAACGTAAACGGCGTTGACATTATGCCATTGTGCAGAATACATAATTTTATTTATTAAAAACAGTAAGTTGATTGATTAACAAAGGACAAAAACCGTCGGTGCGGGCAGGGCATATAACGACAGCAAAAGTAAGGGAAACGGGCCGGAGGAGGCAGAAATAGCGCTAAGGGAGAATATTGTTAAGCCATCCAGGTGCTACCCCCGGAGAGCCAACCGTGCGGCAGGATTTACAAGGCTTGCCGGCTGCTATAGCCGGCGCCATTTTGCGCGCTATTTTACACGCTGCCCCGCCCGATCAATGACCCGCTCACCGTCTTCCTTCACGAAGGCGCCTTTTTGCGGCGCCGGCAGGATCTCCAGCACCACCTCTGACGGGCGGCAGAGCCGGGTGCCCCGCGGCGTCACCACGATCGGGCGGTTAATCAGGATCGGATGCTGGAGCATAAAGTCGATTAACTGGTCATCTGTAAACCGGTCTTCCGCCAGGCCCAGCGCATCGTAGGGTTCGACGTTTTGCCGCAGCAGCGCCCGCACCGGGATCGCCATCGCGGCGATCAGCTGACGCAGCTCATCGCGCGACGGCGGCGTCTCCAGATAATAGATAATGGTGGGCTCAGCGCCGCTGTTGCGGATCAGCGCCAGGGTATTACGCGAGGTGCCGCATTCAGGGTTATGGTATATGGTGATGCTCATAGCACGTTCTCATGGCTGATTGAAGGAGAGACGCAGCGCCAGCGCGGCCAGCGTCACAAGCAGCACCGGCAGGGTCATGGTGATGCCGCAGCGGAAATAATACCCCCAACCGATGGTGATGTGCTTCTGCGTCAGCACATGCAGCCAGAGCAGCGTGGCCAGGCTACCAATCGGCGTGATTTTGGGCCCCAGATCGCAGCCGATGACGTTGGCATATATCATGGCCTCTTTGATCGTCCCTGTTGCCGCACTGCCATCAATCGACAGGGCGCCGACCAGTACGCTGGGCATATTATTCATGATCGAAGAGAGGAAGGCCGACAGGATACCGGTGCCCAGCGTCGCGGCCCACAGCCCGCGCTCCGCCAGCATGTTCAGCACCGTGGTCAGATAATCCGTTAATCCGGCGTTTCGCAGGCCATACACCACCAGATACATCCCCAGCGAGAAGATCACAATCTGCCATGGGGCGCCGCGCAGCACCTTGCCGGTGTTAATCACCCGCCCGCGCTTCGCGACAGCAAACAGGATCCCCGCTCCCGGCGCCGCGATGGCGCTGACCGGGATCCCCAGCGGGTCAAGAACGAAAAAGCCGACCAGCAACAGCAGCAGCACGCCCCAGCCGGTGCGGAACGTCGCCGGATCTTTTATCGCCGTGGCCGGCGCTTTCAGTAACGCCATATCCCAGGCGGGTGGGATATCCTTGCGAAAGAACAAGTGCAGCATCGCCAGGGTGGAGAGGATTGCCGCGAGATCGACCGGCACCATCACCGAAGCGTACTCCCTGAAGCCAATGGCAAAGAAATCTGCCGACACGATATTCACTAAATTCGACACCACCAGCGGCAGGCTGGCGGTATCGGCAATAAACCCGGCTGCCATGACAAAGGCCAGCATCGTTCCCTTACTGAACCCCAGCGCCCGCAGCATGGCAATTACGATGGGCGTGAGGATCAGCGCCGCGCCGTCGTTGGCAAACAGCGCCGCCACCGCCGCGCCGAGCAGGATAATCCAGGTAAACAGCAGACGACCCCGCCCTCTTCCCCAGCGGGAAACGTGTAGCGCGGCCCATTCAAAAAAGCCGGACTCGTCGAGCAGCAGGCTGATAATGATCACGGCGATAAACGTGGCGGTGGCATTCCAGACGATATGCCACACCACCGGGATATCGGCTATCTGTACGCCACCGGTGACCAGCGCCAGCGCCGCGCCAAAGGCCGCGCTCCAGCCGATCCCTACCCCCCGCGGCTGCCAGATCACCAGCACCAGGGTCAGGACAAAAATCGCACCTGCCAGCAACATCGTTCCTCCACCAATCACATTCGAAAAATCATATATGATAAGATAAATTTTTTTACCGACAACCTGGCCCGTCGGTCAGTCTGCTGATCATCAGCCGCACATCGTCCTGCTGACTTAGCCAGGCCTGCTCAATCACCTGCGCCGCCCAGGCCGGCATCTGCGGAGAGAGGCGATAATGGACCCACTTACCCTGTTTTCGATCCCGCAGCAGCCCACTCTCCCGCAGCATTGCCAGATGGCGGGAGATCTTGGGCTGGGACTGGGCGAGCGCCGTACAGAGATCGCACACGCACAGCTCTCCCCGCGCCTTGAGCAACAGCACGATCCCCAGCCGGGTTTCATCGGCGAGGTTTTTGAACAGTTGCAGGGGTAATAAAGACATGGTTTCTCCTCAAGCGTGACGGACAGCATACGGGACCACGATTAAAGATCAATATACATTCGAAAATACATATATGTTTTTTTCACAGCTGCGATAAATCTCCCTGCAGTTGCAACACGCGCCTCCTGCTCAATAGCACGCAAAAATGCCGCGCTTTCTTTTATCCATCATTGAAATGTGTCAGGCTGAAGATCCCATCGGATTGACAGGGTTTTCAGGATGAGTACGATTTATGTGGTTGTTTTAACGTATATAAAACCGCTCGAAGAGATTGACAACGCGATCCCCGCCCACGTCGAATGGCTCAAAAAATGCTATGCTGACGGCCTCTTTCTCGCCTCCGGCCGCCGTATTCCTCGTACCGGCGGGGTGATTCTGGCGAAATGCGACAGCCGGGAAATTCTGGAATCGCGTCTGGGCCAGGATCCCTTCCAGCAGCTGGGCCTCGCCCATACGGAGATTATTCCCTTTGAGGCCAGCATGGCGTCGCCCGCGCTGCAGTCGCTGTTATAAGCCTGTTCCGGAGGAAAAATGCAGCCATCCTTTCACTGGATTAATGAACCTGCCGAGTGGCACCGCGATGCCGACGGCCTGACGGTGGTCACCGATAAGCATACCGACTTCTGGCGCCATACCTGGTATGGCTTCGAACGCTTCTCCGGCCATCTTTATGCCGCTGAGGTGGAGGGCGATTTTACCCTGCAGGCAAAAATCTGTGCGGATTTCACCACGCTTTACGACCAGGCCGGGCTGATGATGATGGCGGACGAGCAGACCTGGCTGAAAGCGGGGATTGAGTTTAATGACGATGCCCCGGCCATCGGCAGCGTGCTGACGTTAACCCACTCCGACTGGGCCACCGGGCTTTTCCCCGGCGACCCGCGCACTTTCTGGCTACGGCTGACCCGCAAAGGCGATGCGTTAAGGCTGCAGTATTCGACCGACGGCGAGCGCTGGCCGCTGCTGCGTCTTGGCTACTTTCCGCCAGGCCCGGTAAAAGCCGGCGTTATGTGCTGCTCACCGGAGCGCGGCGGACTGGCGGTTGCATTTCGGGATATTCAGCTTTCCCCGCCGCTGGACAAAGCGCTGCACGATCTGAGCTGAACGCTAGCGGGAAGACCCGACTTTCTCTGCATCCTGAGGGCCAGGATTGCAGGGTTCGCGGGTGCCGGGCAGGTAAAAATGGCCGTGCTTATCGGGATCGGTGCCGCCCGGGCACCCTGCCCTGCCTGAGGAGTTATCGCTACTGCCGCCGTCCGAACCGTTGCCGCCGTCGGCGCTCGATATTACCGACTGGCCGTGATGGCCATGCGCTGCAGTGGCTGAAAACGCCACCAGCGCGAACACACAGACCATTAAGCGTCTGCCCATTGCTGCCTCTCCCTTATTGAAATTCCCCGCCCATCGCGTTGACGATGGGATAAGCCGTTACACCGCGATAAAAAACTGCTTTATCCGCAGGGAGTATAGGGTTAAGGCAGAGGGAAAGACAGTGCCGGTGTCTTCAGACATTTCGCACGCAAAATAGCCTTTATGCCGCGGTATGCGCTATCAGAAAATCAATCAGGGCTTTCACCCTTTTCGTTTTACCCGCGTTTTTCGGGTAATAGAGATAAACCGGCGGATAGGTTTTCCAGTAGTCCTCCATCACCGGTAGAAACTGTTCACGATCGGGCTGTAGCCGCCAGATAGGTTCAAACAAGCGGCCAATCCCCAGTCCATGGCGGATACCGTCTGCCATGACGTCAATATCATTGCTGATTAACTGCCCCGGCATCTCCACGGTGAGTTGCTCGCCGTGGTCATTGAGGATCAGCGGCAGGATACGGTGGTTGGTAATAAAGCGATAGCCAATCAGCCGGTGATGGCTGAGATCGGCGGGCGACTCAGGCACGCCATATTCGGCCAGATAGGCTGAGGAGGCATATAACCCTTCGCGAAACGGTTTCATTAACGGGCGGGCGACCACCCCGCCTTCGAGAATATCGCCAAAGCGGATCCCAAGGTCGAATCGTTCTTCAATGATATTGACGGTACCGTCATAGACCGATATTTCCAGCTGGATCCCCGGGTATTGCTGACAGAAAGCCGCCATCGCCGGTTTAAGAATAAGCAGGTAGGCAAAGCGCGAGAGCGTAATTCTCACCGCCCCGGAGGGTTCCCGATTCTGATCGCGGAGGCTCTCCAGCGATGTTTCCAGAACCTCGACCGCCGCAGCGGTTTGCTCCAGCAACTGTTGGCCAGTTTCCGTCAGCTCGATTCGCCGGGTGGTACGCACAAAAAGCGGATGACCGATATGCTCCTCCAGCAACTTGAGGGCATTGCTAACAGACGGCGGCGTGATTTCTAATTTCCTCGCCGCGGCCGAGATATTGCCTTCGCGCGCAATGCTCTGAAAGATGCGTATTTGATTATAAAGGGCGTTATTCATAGCATCTCCTTGCGACAGTCTCGCCTGATTATTAAGTACAGGCTAAATATTCTTAAGTCAATGACCGCCTAATCTTCACTCCCTGTGGCTCGTATACTTTTGTCTCTTCCCGCTGATAACGACTTTCCGGAGACAACGATGCGAATTTTATGTCTGGATATCCCCGCGCCCGGCGCAACGCTGGAACACTATGCGCCGCACCTTACCGCGGAAGCCCTCCATGCCTGGGGGCTGTATAAATCTGGCTTTATCCGCGACATCTATTTCCGTCAGGACCGACCCGGCGTCGCTATTTTCCTCGAGTGCGACACCGTGGAAGAGGCGAATAACATCATGGCCGAATTTCCGCTGGCGAAGGCGGGTTTATTAACCTTCGAGTGTATTCCACTCGGCTCGTTTATTAACTGGGAAAACCTCTTCTCTGCCGAATTTAAACCTCAGGAGTAACGATGAGAAAGCCTCATATCCTTATCGTTTCCGGACATCCGGATCTTAACCATTCCATCGCCAACGCCAACATCCTCGATGAGCTGGCGACCGCCCTGCCTGATGCGGAAATCCGTCGTCTGGACTGGCTCTATCCGGACGGCAAATTCAACATCGCCGCAGAGCAGGAAAGCCTGCTGCAGGCGGATGTGATTGTCTGGCAGTTTCCCTTTAGCTGGTATGGGCTGCCCGGGTTAATGAAACAGTGGCTGGACGAGGTCTTTGTCCACGGCTTCGCCCATGGCTCAACGGCGAAACTGGGTGGTAAAAAGCTGATCCTCTCCTTCACCACGGGAGCGCCACAGACGCTCTATACCGCTGACGGTTTCTTTGGCCATGCCATTGAGGAGTATCTCCTTCCCTTCGAGACCACGGCCAGGCTGTGCAATCTTGAGCTGCTGGCGCCGGTTTATACCTGCGGCATTAGCTACGCCGACCGGGATGCCGACAAAATCGCTCAGCAAAAAACGCGTGCCCGGGAACACGCGGCCAGACTGATCGCACGGCTTAAAACTCTGGTGGAATAACCCAAAGGGAGAAAATAAAGATGCAGTATACCCGGCTCGGGAAGAGTGACTTACTGGTCTCCCGCATCTGCATGGGATGTATGGGGTTTGGCGATCCGTCAACGGGCCAGCATCGCTGGACGCTGGACGAAACAGCCAGCAGGGAGATCATCCGCTACGCGCTGGAACAGGGCATCAATTTTTACGATACCGCCATCGCCTATCAGAACGGCTCCAGCGAACGGTACGTTGGCCGGGCGCTGCGGGAGATGGCAAAACGCGAGGATGTGGTGCTGGCCACCAAGTTTCTGCCACGAACCGCTGCCCAGATTGCCGGGGGGATCAGCGGAAAACAGGCGATCACCCGCTCGCTTGACCAGAGTCTGCGAAACCTCGGGATGGACTACATCGACCTCTACATTTACCACATCTGGGATTACAACACCCCGGTTATCGACGTGCTGGAGGCGCTGCATGCCGCTGTCGCCGCCGGCAAGGTGCGCGCGATTGGCATTTCCAATTGTTATGCCTGGCAGCTGGCGAAGGCGAACGCCCTTGCCGAACGCGAAGGGCTCACGTCCTTTGTTTCTGTGCAGAGCCACTACAACCTGATTATGCGTGAAGACGAACGAGAGCTGTTCGGGCTGTGCGCGGAAGATAATATCGCGATGACTCCCTATAGCGCGCTGGCCAGCGGCCGTCTCGCCCGCTTAGAAGGCCACACGCGGCGAGCGGTGGAAGATGATTATGCCCGGGGCAAATACGACCGCACGGCAGAGCAGGATCGGAGCATTATTGCCCGCGTCGCCGAACTTGCCGAACGGCATCAGGTCTCCATGACCGAAATTTCGCTGGCCTGGCTGCTGACTAAAGTCACCGCCCCGGTGGTCGGCGCCACGCAAAAGCATCATGTTGACGGCGCGGTCAACGCTGTAGCCCTTCAACTGAGCCCGGAAGAAATCCGCTATCTGGAAGAAGCCTATCAGCCGCACTTCCTCACAGGCGTGATGGCGCAAAACACGCCGCAAGCCAAAGACCATCCTCAGGTGTGGACGCGATAACGATCCGCCCAGTGGATCGGAAAGGAGCAAATATGAAAAACGTGATTGCCGCGGCAGCCTTGTCGCTTGTGCTGTCTGATTTTGCTTATGCCAACGAACAAAGAGATGAAGCTATGATGAAAATTACCCCTTCTACCCTTACGGACGCTGATATTCAAGCGGTGTCGCCGGCGCTGGCGCGCTTCGGCCGCGAGGCCATCAGCAACGACCTCTGGCAACGTGACGCCCTGTCCGCCCGCGACCGTAGCATCGTGACCATGGCGATGCTGATTGCCCGCAACCAGCCAGAAGAGCTGAAGCACTATATTGCCGTCGCGCTCGATAGCGGCGTGACGCCAGCGGAAGTGTCAGAGATCATTACTCACCTCGCCTTCTACGCTGGCTGGCCCAATGCGATGTCAGCCGTCAGCGTCGCTAAAGCCATCTTTGAAGCCAGGGGCGTGACGGCAGAGGCCCTGCCCGCCGCCTCGCCGACGCTGCTGCCCCTCAATGAACAGGTAGAAAAGCAGCGTGCAGATACCGTGGAGAAAAATGTCGGCCCCATTTCGCCTGGCCTGGTTAAATTTACCGCCGACCCGCTGTTTCTCGACCTCTGGCAACGGCCCGCGCTTACCCCCCGCGACAGAAGCCTGGTGACGGTCAGCGCGTTAATCGCCGCCGGACAGAGCGCGCAGATTGGCTACCACCTAAACAGAGCCATGGATAATGGGCTTTCGGCTGAAGAGGCCGGAGAAGTGGTTGCCCAGGCGGCGTTCTACGCGGGATGGCCAAATGCGTTTACCGCTGCTCCTGTGGTCGGTGAGGTATTGCGATCGCGCGAGAGCAAAACTGAATAAAAAAGAATAAAGGACAGGGAAGCTGTCCTTTATTCGTCGTTAATTGTTAATTTAAAGGTACCACGAGGGCTTTCGATTAGGTCTCACGGAAAGAACATAAACGGTCTATCGAAGTATGGAGACTTCGATCGTGAATCTGTTCAGATCGCTCATTGAGAAAATTTCCGTTCCGTATGCCGTCATGAGTCTCATCCTTTGAAAGCAGCGATCGCTGTGGCGAGACTGTAGCGCGGACATGTCTATTTGGTCAGGCCATGACTGACCTCCCCCCACCGCATATCGCAAGAATTTGCTTTCTCAGCCAGCGGTGACCGGGGTCGCGTTCCATCCTTGGGTGCCACATCTGCGATACCGTAATACGACGGCTTTTGAACGGCAGCTCGAAAACGTGTACCTGGTCCGTTACCTGCTGATTGAGTAAATAGAGTGCGGGTATCATGGCGATAAGATCCGATTCCAGCGCCACGGACAGTGCTGTCGGAAATCCCGGTACGACGCTCGCAATTTTACGTTTTGTCCCCAGTTCGGCCAGCGCATCGTCAACGGATCCGTGCAACGCGCCCTCGGGTGACGCTACCACATGGCCCCAGGCGACATAATCACTCACGCCTATTTCTGCCTGCTTAGCCAACGGGTGCCCTTTACGCACGACGCCAACAAACCGATCCTCAAACAGTCGTTGCAGCCGTATTTCTGGCCCCATATTACTCTGAACGCCAATCTCCAGATCAACCAGCCCTTCCCGAAGATAGCGCGACGTTTTTTCCGGCTTAGGCGCGAAGCGTATACAGACGTCAGGCGCGGCGTCGGCAACCGCTGCGATGAGCGCAGGCCCAAACGCCACCACAAAACCATCGTTTGCCCTGATGGTAAAAAGACGCGCCAGACTTCGCGCGCAGAACGTTTCCGTTGAGGGCTGCAATACTGCCCTGGCCTCGTGCACTGCACGCCTGGCGCGATCCCGGGTCGCTTCGGCCCACGGGGTCAGTACCATGTTACGCCCGGCGCGCACCAGGATCGGGTCTCCTGTGACATCGCGTAACCTGCTTAATGTTCGGCTCATGGCCGAGGTGCTGAGGTTCAGACGACGTGCCGCACCTGCGACACTCGCTTCACTCAGCAATATGTCGAGAGCTACCAGCAAATTAAAATCGGGATCAGACATTACCCTTTCTCCCAGCACATTAAGATAAGGCGTTTGATGCAACAATAAAGTGAAAATAGTGCGCCTTCCGCCTGGTAAAAGCCATCTTTATAGTTTTGTCATCCATACACTCTTCTCAGAGGACAAATGATGACGCTCTTTTCCAGCCAACCCGGCGACGAAGGACTGCCTGGCCCGGCGCGCGCACGGGTGATGGCCGCAATCATGACCACCACCTTAATGGGCGTGTTTGATGGCACCATGATCAACATTGCCCTGCCCTCAATGGCTCAGGAGATGCAGGTACCTGCCGGTATTGCCGTCTGGTTCGCCAACGGGTATCTGCTGGCGGCTGCGATGACGCTGGCGATATTCGCGGCGCTTGCGGCCCGTCTGGGTTATCGCCCCGTATTTCTGGCGGGCCTGACGACCTTTACCCTGACATCACTGGGTTGCGCGCTGGCGAATAAGCCCGAAGTGCTTATCGGTATGCGCGTGCTTCAGGGGATCGGCGGCGCGGCAACGCTGAGTATTGCCCCCGCAATACTCAGGTCCGTATTTCCCGGACGATTACTTGGCCGCATTCTGGGATTCCATGCCCTGCTCATTGCCTCCAGCTCCGCTATCGGCCCGGTATTGGGTGGTACGATCCTTCACACCCTGAGCTGGCAATGGCTGTTTGCGATAAACGTTCTTCCCGGCACCCTCGCCTTACTGCTGGCGGTCAGAGCGCTGCCGCGGGATGCGATCCGTATACAGGCGCCCTTCGACACCCTGGGCGCCATATTGTCGGCGCTGCTGTTGGGTTCGACGATCATGGCGGCGAACAGCCTACAGAACGCCACTTATCAATTCGGCAGCCTTAGCTGGATGGCCCTCGCTGCGCTGAGCGGCATGGCTTTTATCTGGCAAATCCGCCGCACGGGTCATCCCTTACTGCCGCCGACCATGTTTAAAAATGAACGTTTTACCCTCGCGGCTTTCACGTCGATGATTGCTTTTGTCAGCCAGGGGATCACCTTTATTGCGCTACCCTTCCTGTTTCAGAGCGAATACGGCTACAGTCCGGTAGTGTCTGCCCTGCTGTTTACGCCGTGGCCATTAGGGATCGTGCTGATTGCGCCGCATGCAGGCCGTTGGGCGGACACGATATCAGCCCCGGCGATATCCACCCTGGGGCTGGTAATATTTGTCGTCGGTTTGATCCTGCTGGCGACGTTACCCGCCAGCCCTTCAATGTGGGATATCTGCCTGCGAAGTCTGGTGTGCGGAATAGGGTTTGGCTGCTTTCAGAGTCCCAATAACCGGGAAATGCTCTCAAACGTTATTCGTGAGCACGCGAGTTATGCGTCCGGTGTTTTATCCATTATGCGCACTTTCGGGCAGTGCCTGGGAGCCGCCGCCGTAGCCGTTCTGCTGGCAGCAGATGAAAGGGCAATTCATGTTGCGCTGTGGAGCGCCGCCGCGGCCTCTGCGGTATCGGTCGTCGTCAGCGCGAGCCGGTTGCGTAAAATCACTCATCCTGCGGAAACAGGATAAGTGCGAAAATATCACTAAACGCTACGACTCCAGCGCCAGCAGCGCAAAACGCCGATCCGGCAACCAAAGTGGAGTCCTCCGTCGGAGTTCAATAGACTAACAGAAAGCTATAACCGCTTATTTTTCAAGGGAAAATTGAGTTGGGTAGACTTCAGGAGACTTGAAATTGGAGCGGGCGAAGGGAATCGAATAAAAATCCATTCCACTTCTGTAACCTACTGACAGATAACGATATTGCGATCAGCATAGGTAACTGATTACGTGATAATAGAGGATCATTATCGTGTCAATCAAGGGCCAGGCTTACCTTTACAAGCGAAAAGATGGAATCTGGATGTTTCAGATCTTCGTCCCTAAGTACCTCAGATTTTTATATCCTTGCCGGATGTGGCGCAAAACCACTTCAACCCGCGATCTCAATGAGGCTCGACGGTTCAGGAATCACCTGTTATTAGAATGGGAAGAGCTAAAGCGGAAGTACAATCCGAGCAACCCCGATCAGTGGTTGCAGCAGTCAATAGCCGCCTTGCATACCGAAGGGAAGAAGAACAAAAGCCGCCCTCAACCCGTAGCGCGATCCTGTTCGATTCCCACTTTGTGCCTATTACGTGACGAATACGCCGAAAGCTACAAAGACCGCCGCTCTTATTCAACACTGAGCAAATCGGCGCGAGCCGTTGAGCTATTCCTTGAAAGTGCCAAACAACCGGACATTGCTTTGGAAAGGATAGGCCGCCGCCTGGTGACTGAGTTCCTCGAGACACAAAAGGAGAAGGGAGCCGCCGATCAATCTCGTCAAAACTGGCTAACGTGTTTAGGGAGCCTCTACGAGTTTGCAAAGCGCCGCTACGATGGCATACCAGACCGCAACCCTTTTCACGGTCATAACCTCGAAGCGAGAGCCAGCATTGTAAGCTATGAACCATTTGAGCCTGATCAGATGCAAAAACTACTGGATGCAGCAGAGCCGGAGATCAGGAACATTATAGTAATGGGACTGTTTTCAGGATGCCGCCTTGATGAACTGGCAAGCCTCAAGAAGTCAGAGATCCAAACGGTGGAAGGTGTACGCTGTTTCTACATTTCGAAATCAAAGACCAAGGCGGGGGTACGGTACGTCCCTCTTCATTCCCGATTAGCTGCAATTGTCGATGTATACCTAAGCCATAGCTACGGAGAATACCTATTCCCACAGGCTAATAAGATTAACCGTGCTGACGGTAAAAAAGGCCCGTTTTACTCTCAAGCGTTCACCAGGCTACGCCGTCGTGTATTGCCTACTGCTACAGATCGTCAATGCTTCCACAGCTTGCGGGGAATGTTTATCACCTGCTTAGACCGCGCCGGGGTTAGCGAGACCAGGATCGGCAGCATTACGGGCCACACAGAGCAGAAGGCGAAAACCGAAGCATTCCGTACCTACAGCCAGGGGGCCAGCATGGAGGAATTAAAACAAATAATAGAGCTTGTATCATATCCAGAAATAGAAAAAGGGGCGTAATGCCCCTTGCTTTTAGCCACCTGTGGTTGATTGACCGCTATTTATTTGCAATGTTAATGATTGTTCAAAACTACGGGCAGAAGCCCTCGCCTGAAAATCAATATAATCGCTGAGTCTAGAGGCGTCACTAACCAGGGTCAGAGGTACCTCCGGGGCTACTGTTAAATTAAATACAGGATTCACCTGATAACTCATTGCCGGGGTTGATGGCAGCGCTTGAGCACTATCACGGAGAGGAGAGCCATTAGTGTCATATTGGTTGGCTGCTGTCCCTGTTGATGATGGTCCCATCCCCAGCCATGACATTACTGCCGGTCCTACGCTCTGCGTATCGATTCCTGTGTTTGACCTAATCCAAGCTGCCACAGCATCCGCAGATCCGCCTATGGCCCCGTTATATAGCTGTTGGGCCGCAGGCTGGTTGTTATCACCACTAAACCATTCAGGGAACTTGGATTTTAGGTAATCGTTAATAGCCTGCACGCTCTGACTGATTTGCACTGTTGCACCTGTCACCTGTGTAGCCAGATTGCCTAATCCCTCTCCGAGGAGATGAGCGCTTTCATTGAGATTCTTAGTGTTTTCAGTTAGTTGATCACCAGATTTTCCAAATCCATCCATAAACCCGGTAAACAGATTAATGTCCAGGCCGTTTGTCAGAGCCGCCATTTTCGTAGAAAGATCCCCGTACTCCATTATCTGTTTTATTTGTTCATCGTTTAACGTCTGACCGCTCTCTTTAAGCTGTTTCAGCGTCTTGATAAACTCTGCCCCGTTATTCATGAACATGTCAGTGTAGTGCATCAGGTCATCACCTAAACTCTCGATCAGCGTACCAATCTGAGCCTGTTTCATCCCTCTACGTTGACCTTCATTTACGGTTGCCTGGATAAAATCGAGTGGGGAATCCTGGAATTTCCCGATCTGCTCCTTTGACCATCCAAATTTGTTCATGATGGTAGTGATCCCACCGTCTCCGCCTTTCCATTCGCCATTTTTCATCTGAGCATCGTTAACCGTCATAGCAAGGCGTTCTCGAACGTCTTTCATGTTATCGACGGCTTTTGAGGTATTAGCGGAATCAACGCCATGCTGTTGACCCCATGTCACCATCGTCTTGATTGCATTAGGATTAGTCTTAACTCGCTCGCTCATCCTGATCAGTTCGAGGTTTTCATCCCCTGTCTGTTTAATACGTGCAGCGAGGTTGCCTGCGGCGAACATGCTCCCAATTCCCGTTGCAGCACTCTGCAATCTGGCAATGCCAAATTCTTTGCTGTTAGGATCTTTGAACTTCTTCGCAGCCCCAACATAGTTTGTTTTCTGTGCCTGAGCGGCTTTCTGTGCGGCTGCTGCTGCCCTGCGCTCCAGGGTGATGCGCTCACGAATGAGAGCATTCATTCGGGCGCTGGTAATTTGTCCCTGAGCAAAAGCCTCTGTTTGTTGACGGATGTAGCGGAGAGCTTCAAATTGAGACTTAGGATCTAATCCATACTTACCTTTAATCCCGCCTAGCTGTAGCCCTGCATGACGGAGTTTTAGCTCTGCTGTCTCCTGGCGGCGCTGTAGCTGCTGCTGCGCTCTCAGATTGGCTTTTTCTTCCCTGGCTTTCTGTTTCTCAGCCGCACGCTGAGCTTTCATTTCGGCAGCATTACGAGGTTTATCGTTAAATCGGGCATCATCAGCCATCTGGCGCGCCTTCTGTCTACGTTGTTTCTGCTGCTGAAAGCGGATTTTGGGGTCTTGTATCTTCTGGAAATATTTGTGCAGGTCATCAGCAGCTTTCTTCGCGGTGGCAATGCTGCTTTTATCGACTACGAATGTTACGGTATTTTTCAGAGTACTAACGGAGAGATCTAATGACATTATTCGCCTCCTTTAGCCAGGAGTTCCCTGATAGCTGTGTCTACATTCTGCCCTCTGTAAATGCGTTGTTTCAGGGCAGGATACGAAATTTCGAGCATCTCTGCCAACGCCTTGATTTTTATCAGGTCGGTAGCGTTGTTGGCATCTAACGCAATGTGAATACCGTGGGATTTTGATTTTAAAATCAGTTGCATAATAGGTTTTCTCCATAGAAAACAAAAAAGGCCTGAAAGGAACCCCGGAGATTTGCGCTCTCATGTGTCGGAATCCCAAACAGGCCTAAATCTAAATTATTAAATTGTATTACGAGCCGAGCGTGATTTTCACTTGCATACCTAACCCGTGCGAGACAGGTAGCGCAGTATTCTCGGTGATACAGTTCCACTCTGAGCCTCGCTCATTCTGGTATCCCCAGCTATAGAATTCAGCCGGAGCCGCATCAAGCAGAGCAAACGTAGAGCTTGCTGCTCCATACATCACTTGATAGACACCAGAGCCTTTGCTAAATACCGGGATAGCGATCATGTCGGCATCTTCCGGCATCTGTGCAAGGAGTAGCGGATCAGTCACTTTGATAACATCGATAGGGCTGCCTGGCATAGAGAATGTACTAACACCCGGCAATAGCTCATTACGCTGGAATACGATGTTACGGCTATCGTATGGGGCTACATACTGGAACGCAGTAGCCATTGCATCAGAGAAACGCAGGGAGCTAAAGGCCGCAGGCTTTGCGAATACAACCACTCTCTCAATCATTCCGGCTAATCCGCCTGCTGCCTGTTGGATTTTATCCAGCACATCATCCAGATCTTTAGCTGGGGTAGCTGCGCTCACAGTGTGAGTCATTGGAGAGACACCAAATAACGTTGAATAATCGATTAACAGGTCGTTGGTTTTCGGTGTATACACCTGACCTTTGAACAGAGCACGTGCAAGATAGCTCTCACGAGTACGCATGTAGGCAATCTTATGTTTGGCGGTATACTCTGCATAAAGATCAGCTACGGTTTCCTCGAAGGGGGTGCCTTGTTTACGTTTGCCCTGCACATCTGCTGGGGTGAACATGTCCTCCCTCAGGAAGAACGGCGCTTCAATCAACCATTCCTGCCCGTTCTGGCGTGCCGTTACGTTATGTTCGCTTGATCCGCGTGAGGTAGGCTCGTTGAACAGGGAATAGTTATCTTCTACGAGCTGAGAAACGATAACTTTTGGAGAGGTGATTCCTACGCCATCAAATAAATCTAGAGCATTAAATAGGTAGTTGCGTTCTGGCAATGCCTGGAAAATAGGAGCCAGGTCTACGACTTCGCTCCCAATTGCTAATTTCGTCATTTTTTATCCTTTATTATTATGATGTGTAGAATACACGGCAAACAAATCCCTTAGCTTCAAGGGCTGCTACAGCGGCTGCTTTATCAGCTACATTAACATTATCGATTTTTAATCCTACGTATGAGCCGACGTTAGGCGCACGTAGAACATTTACGGCCTTATTAGAGCCAGCGCTAACAAAATCAGAAACTACGATGAGAATGTCATCTCCGCTGGTATACGCAGCGCCTGTAGAGGTGATAGCATCTCCGCATTCTACGTCAGCAGGGAGAGACGCAAAGGTTTTACTGTCGACTGCTGCAAATGAGTCTGTAGCGAAGCTGATAATGTCTGTGAGGGATTTACGGTAGGGAAATAGGTCTGTCAGATTGATCATGTTTTTTCCTGTTATTATTTATTAATTCGTTGATTAATCCGGTCTTGCATAGAGATTTTCTGAGGCGCTAACAGTTTAGTAATAAGAGCGTCCACCTCATCCATAGAGACGTCTAGCGATTTGGCAATAAACTGTTTCTGCGCCTCGCTGAGATTTTTAAAATCGTCGTGCATTTTCTGGATTTTATGGTTTTGTGGTTCGTTTAGTAGAAGCACGTAATGCCTCCTTTTTTTTATTTATAAAACACCTGTATTTACTCTCTTAAAAATAAATACAGCTATTTTAGATAGAAGAAAAGCCGGGTCATTACCCCCGGCTTTGTACAGGAATCACAGTATGATAGCTCTTAGGATTGCATCTCATAAAGGAAAGGTGATTTTACATGCCAGCTATTATCATAAATCCTAACGAACTAGTTATAGAGATAATACGATAATAGTTAAATAAAATCACAGGGAAATAGAAATTTCCTTTTTCAAATACACTGGAAGGAAGAGCAGCAGGGGGATCACCAATCCCTGCCGCTTTCCTGGAGGAACAACCGAACAATAAATAACATTAACGGAGGAAATTACACCAGCAATGTATTCCAAGAAGGATTTTTCAGGGGAGCTACATAAAATGTTACTTTTAAATAACCCCATACTCTTATCTTACCATCAAAACCTTACTCTGTCAAGAGATTATTGACATTATATTTAAAATGTGTTATTTGAGAGTAACAATTAGGAACATTCCTAGTATGGGAACATTCCTAGTATAGGATTATTCCTAGTAGTTGTATAAATTTTCTCGTGTTTTGGTGTTCGGCGCCAGTTCAAGCGCCATTTCGCAGGTTTCCTCAATACTCTGCAATAGCAGCAGCAGAGCATCAGAAATTTCTTCTGAAATACTATCAGCCTCCTCCTGTGTTAGCGATGAATGTTCCATAGCCGCTATACGGCTCGCTACGTCGCCAACGTGCGAAAGCATTGCTTGTGCTAAATCTTGCGCGTTAATCGCCGCCAGGAGGCTTTCAGGCGTTCTGTCGCGTTGCATTTCGTTCAATAGCTTCAGCATAGGGATAGCGTGATTATCGTGGTAGGTTTGTAGGACAGATTGCAGAGTGTTGTATGAGGTGGAGTTATTCATTATTGATCCTTTAATTGTGTTATTGCTGTTTTGATTTTATTGCCTAGTACGATGAGAGGCATTTATCCAAGATTTCCTCAAGCGCTGCTATTTTTTCCTCTTCACTCAGATAGGCATCTTCTAAAATAAAATCCATTTCCCTTACCTGCCCCTGGCACCAATTGAGGATTCTATTAAAGTGTTTAGTTTTTGTTGTTTCTTGGTGCATCATTCCTCCTTATCGCCGTATACTACGTCAAAATCTCTTACCAGGTTGTTTAATCCGTTAACGCTGAGATAGCCACAGTATGAAACATAGTCCTCAAAACCTAAAATCTGGTATTTGCGTAGGTCTGTGCTATCTACAATGTACGATTTTCGTTTACGAGGATTGAAATAGACACCATCATCACAGGATGAGAGAATGTCATCTAGAGCGTTCTGCTCTTCCTCTGATAACGGAGGGCTATCGTGCTCGATTATTTCTGTTTTCCATTCTCCGGGAACACTATTCCATTCCATAGAGAGGCGGGATAGCTCTCTAAACTCTCTACGGCTGGCTAGCGATTTAGCGGGGGGTAATACTGTGGATTGTCGTTCAATACGTGCTAGTACGTTACGTTGTTTTTTGCTCATTATTATTGTTCCGTTTAACGGAAAACATCCCTGAATAATAAACTGTTATGTAAATAAATAATGTCCAATAAAGCATTATGATCATAGATGTTTCCTGATTGTTATTTAGTTGGTTGTCGTGATGAAGCTCACCGTTTCGTTTACGGTAATGTCGTAATACTTGCCGTGACGCTCCATTGTAATAACGGCGGCATCTTGCATTAATAGCATCCAATACCGCGCCCCGCTTTCGCTTATTCCTACACCATCAGCAAGGTGTTTCACTGTGGCACGGATCTTTCCGTGTTCACGTATTAGAGATGCGAGATGATAATAAAGACGCTGGCAAATGGTGTTACATTCGATTTGGTGATGCGTGGATTCGTTCAATAAGTAAAGTTTGTTCAATGTTACTCCTCTAGTTCCAATTACGTTTGATTGTTGCTATTCCCATTCCCAGGGATTCAGCAGCTTGTTTTTGTGTCATCCCCTGCGCTTTACAGTCCTGTACTCTCTCGCGAGTCTCATTTCCTTTAACCTTTTTTCTAGGTTTCTCAAAGTTGAAACATTCGATAGATGCACCGGGAAAATAGTATTCCTTGATGTACTCGGCAGTGGATAAATCCGGCACAACGAACACGAGAGGCTCGCGTATGGCTGTATTTCTGATCGATGTGCGACTAATAAACTGGTAACAGCGTTCATAATTCATCGCGGCACGTTGTTTCTGTTCGAACTCCTCAACGTTCCATCCATTTAGATCAGCATACTGCCGCCATTTACCCTGAAAATCCCTGTCCAGATTGCTGCATCCGAGAAATACAGCATTGTGCATGTGCTGGTAATAGTTCAGGCCGTAGGAAGCCATTGAAACACGCTCACCACGAGAGCCACTGGAGAGAATCTCATCCCCTATCGTTGTGAATTCACAAATAGATTTGTCTCTGTTGGTGGCAAAAATGAACTCGCCAGGAACACGGCGGATGATTTCCTGCAAATGGTCGTTAAACACGTGCTGTAGGCTCGTGAGAGTGCATCTGTTCGCACATACTGCCATCAGGGTGATAGCACCTCGTTTATGCTTCCTGCGCTCCACAGGCGGCTGTAGGTGTTCTCCTGCCTCTTCTACCGTATACCCTGCCACATGCTCAGCAGCCCAGCAGAACAGACTACGAGATGCCCCTGCACCTAACACTGTGAGATTTTCAGCCCACTGTGCGGATTTGATAATCGGTGATGCAGTGAATGCAAAAAGATGTTTATTTTCCTCATAGAGGAGGCCAGCACCTTGCAGGATAGCCCACAGGAGGCGTTTTAGTTCCTCGCCATTAGCCTGTTTCTCGTGCCAGTATTTATAGAGATCATCACGGTAGTTTTCATTTAAAAATAAAAGCCCGTCTCTCTCTTCCAGCCATTTAATAAACGGGAAGTTTTCCTCTGTTCTGTCTGTATGTGTAGCTTTTATGTATGCACCGAACATGGCATCCGGGATTTCATCAACAAAAATACTGAAATTACGGAGAAGGTTTTGGAGTTCCGTTTCAAACTCAGCACGATAGCAGTAGTGTTTAAAACACTCATGCGTGCAGATAATAACAGAATGTTGAAAGTCATTTTCCAACGTACTGATAAGATTTTTTACTGCGTTCAGTTCAATGTCTACGTGATAGCTTCGTACATCCCTGTGCTCTAGCTCAGATTTCACCTGTTCACACAAATCATGTGTCGGCATCACGAGGAGGTAACGAGGGGGGATTGCATCAGAGTTGGTTAATAAACTGGATTTAATGTATTGCTGTAATGTCGTGGATTTTCCAGATCCGCAAATTGCATCAACGTAGGCTACTATCGGTCTTTTTTGAGTCATTATTTTCCTCTTGCTGTAGGATTGCTGTGATTAATTCATTAACTAATGCTGCTGCGGGTTTATCCTCGCGGTTAGCTCGTTCAATTAGTAGTTTGTGGGTTTCAATGCTAAAACGAATGTTCATCTATTGTTCACTCCTGTATTTGTCATAAGCGGCGAGGGCGGCAGCGAACATTTCATAACGTTCCTGATACCCCCTGCTGCGTGCGCTGTGCATGGATGCGTAAATAACGTGGCGTTTAACCTTGCCGCCAATCAGGGCACGCAACACCTGATCCTCGTTCCAGTATTTCAATTTGTATCTCCTGTGGATTTTGGACGTAAAAAACCCCGAGTAGATGTCCCTACCCAGGGTCAATGTCAGAAGGTTTTCTCCCCTTCCTACTACTCATAATACAACATTTACTAAGGTTTGTCAATACCTAACATGATCTTTTTTAAGGATTTTTTAAATGTCAATACACATAGAGCAAATTATTATTAAAATCCAATAGTTAATATGAAAAATAATGAGGTATCATTTCCGGCTCTTCATGCATGTGAGCCGATTATTGCAGCTATGCTGCATTGCACAGACACATTTAGAAGGTATCAAAATTATGTAAAGGGGCTTATCATTAAAATGATACCCTTTTTACCTTCTATAATGTAAGGCGAACAATGAGCTGGCGCAGCAGCGAATTTGCATGATAAAAGTAGTATAGAATGTTAAATTATTGATTAATTTATTAATTAATAGATTAATTGATCATTAATTAGTCATTCCGCGCACAGCGCAATAGCTATTGTGCAGCGTTTCACGCAGCAGAGCCTGCACAAGTAAGTGTATTATCTATTAATTGATTAATTGTTAATTCATTAATTGATTAATTAATAAATAATTAACTATTTATCTATACAGGAAGAATGTCTCTCTATCAAGGAATGTTTCTGTGTAAGATTCTTTCCTGTATAGCTGTTTTCCATGCGCGGAATTGCGCATAACAGTTCTCTACCATTATTATCAGGAACATAACACAAATCACTCATTACATTCGTGTGCTCTGTGTTCTGACGTTAACACGTTCCTGATGAGCCGGAAATTTTCATAAGATAATTCATGCAATAACCTAGGAATAATCCTAGATAATCAATTACTAATTCATACATTATTCATGCAATAAAAAGCGCTTGTAACGCTCTATAAGCGACATTCTCACTTTCAAAGCATCTTTGGTCACAATTGATCAAATACAGTCATAGCAAGGCATACAGCGCTATTTGTTATGAAAACTACTTTTGGTCACATGCAAGATTTGTGTTATTTGTTGAACGAGATTTCAAAAGAGAATGTTATTTGTCATACAAATGTACATCATGCACCAAATAAGTGCAATCTGTTAACATTTAATTGATAATGATTATCATTTCCATCCAATCACTCATTTAGCTATCTAAACGTCCATTCAATAGGACATTTAGGTTATCTGTCCTATGTAACCTACTGTTTATATAGCAATATCGATTTACCTCGATTTATTGCCGATTTAATTGGCTATTTCCGGTGCCAAATCGCCCATGAAAAATAAATTTATTGACATGAAAATCAACATGTGATAATGGATTGCAATGATAAATTTATTCAATAAAATCAATGACTTGATATTTTAAACTCCCTAAATTTTCAAAGTGGGGGCGGCTGAAAACGCCGTTAAGCACCTCTCGCAACCGCGCTCAGCTAAATCGCATTTAATCGCTTTTAATACGAATTAATCCCCTTTTAATCCCTCGATAATCATTCCAATAAGACATTTATGAAAATATGTTAAAAATGATCTTGCTATCTGTCTGTTTTTGATCAATATTTATCTCAACAAGACACATTGAGGAGGTAAGAGAATGGCAATCAGTAAAGGTGCAAAACGCACAGACGGACTAGAGAGCGCCGAACAGGTGCAGATGGTAGTAGAGGAAATCGCAAAGAAAAGTCAGACAGTGGCGGATCTGTTCCTGTTAGGAGTAGAGACACAGCTCCGTGGCGTGGACATGCGGGAATGGAAATGGAGTGATCTGGATATTGGTAGCAAAGTGCTGCGCATTACACAGGACAAAACCAAAGAAGCGGTAGAAGTGGAACTCACGGAGACAGCAAGGGAGGTGTTGAAAGCTCGTTATAACGAGCGTGGGGAGAATGTATACGTGTTCCAGAATGACAGCAACCGTAGCAGAGGTAAGCCGATCAGCCGTTCCAAAATCCATGCAGAGATTCAGTATGCCGTGGATAAACTCAAGATGCGCGGCCTACTTCCACAGGACGCAGTGATCAGCATGCACAGTTCACGTAAGACGGTTGCCACTATAGCGCATTCGAAAGGGGAGGATTTAGAGGTTATTAGCAAGATGTTAGGGCATCGCTCCACAGAGCATACACGCGCCTACCTGGGTATCACACAGGCCAAAGTAGACGCCCTGAGAACGAAATATTCAACGGGAATTAAGAGAGGAAGCCGCTCATGAAACCATTAATCGTGCTAACGCTGGCGCTGCTTCCAGCCCTCGCCCACGCAGGGCGCATCACGTTAACACTGACTGACGAACAGGAGACAGGTAACACGAAGATTTGTATCTATAGCAACGCCAATTACACGGAGACTGTGACAGTTAAGCCATCGCAGCAATGCCGTTACACAATGACATTTGAGGAATGAACGATTGAAAAAGGAGGAAGAGCCGATTACCAGCTTTATCTGGTGTGGGGCTACGGTGTGCGTTTATACAAAGGTAGTGAAGTTTGCAGGGACGACAATACAGCGTCACCTGTTACCAACCAATCTTAGAAAAGCAGTTGCTCAACAAGTGGCAGGGGCAGCCAACCACCAAGAAGCCCGCCCCCGCCGTATTCAACATTCCCAACGGAGAGAAGGAAATGCCGAACAGCAGCATTATGGCGTTAGCGCTCGCGCTGTGCAACGCCGGAACAAATAGCCGGGTGACAATCCCCCGTTTAACCGGGAGAGAATTACGAGAATTGCTGGAATGGCTGTCAGTGCTGAGAGTGACAGTATAAATCAAATATAAGCGGTACATAAGGGCCTACACGGCCCTTTCTCCATTTAAAGCTGCACCCTACAGCCTAACAATAAAACCCCTTAAAATGCGTTAAAGAGCATTTTAGAGGCATTGGACAATACAAGCCATTTAGCGCCGTGATGGGACACTGTATGCATGCCATTATATTAAGCATCCGTAAGCCAATCAGTGGAGATCTCTTGCCACTTATTGATTTCCTCATCATAGAAGAACACATCATCAATACCGTGTTCGAGAAGATTTATTGGTTTACGAATGTTTCTAATCCCTCCTAAATCAGCCCTCTCTTGAGCAGGGATCAACATCCTCAGATTATGTTCTTCAACTAAACAATCTAATGTACTTCCAACAGGATCACAGCCATCCCAGGCGAATGACTTTTCGAACTGTTCTCCCCCTCGGGTGTAACGAACCTGTAATTCTTTATCTTCTGCCATTTAGTCTTCCTCTCTCCACCTAATGCCCATTATCAACACCAGAATAGCCCTATCCCCAACTAACGCAATCTACCACTGTTAGCAGTGGTCTGTGCAATGTAAAACGAGATCGATTGGTTAAACTGCCAGCAACGACTAGGAGCAATTTGCATTTTGGCATTTACGAAACCTTACCTTTGTGTGATTTTTAACCATTTTTTAATGATTGCAATTTACACGATAAAAATAATTCCTTTTTTTACAGTCACCTACAATCTACATCATTTTTTGTTGACGTAGATTGAAAGTTAATTCATAATATCCAAGCGATCAGTGTATCTTTGCAAAAGATAGGCGGTTATTGGATACTCCCGTTTTTAGTCAACCGGGAGGTTTTCTCATGAGTATTGGTTCATTACGTCTCGTCTTTGTTTCTGGTGTAATCACCATTATCATCTTTTCATTGCTCTACCTTGCACTTTGGACAGAAAACTCTCTCGACTCTGTTACTAACTTCGGTTGGATGTTAACCGAACTGGCCAAGCGCTTATTAAAGCCATAGCAGCCATAAAGCCCCGTTAGTGGTACACGCAACAAGCGGAGCGTAGCGACTTCATCAGATTGTCAGAGCGATCCCACCTTATCAGGGTGCTCGTGTACCTTTCGGAGCGTGAGCGAAGCGCTGGCAGAGCCTGTATGTCGTGTACAGGTACGTTTACCACTATTCACCTGTTTATCCCTCAGTGAGGGGCATCGGGCTTAAATGCGTGTGATCAGTCTGTCGATGACATAACGATGCCTGGATGGGCTTTTTCTTCACGTTTTACTATCGCGGTGTGAGGATGCAACTGCCGCCAACGCTGAGTTATACTGTCATCTCACCATGTAACTTAGCGTGACAGTTACCAAGGGCGGATCACAACGGTAGAACCCATAGGCGACTAAAATAGGTAACTATTTAAGTTGCTGATAGAGAAGGCTTTTAAGGCTTCTCCACTTGGGGAGAGATCTGGAGCGGGCGAAGGGAATCGAACCCTCGTATAGAGCTTGGGAAGCTCTCGTTCTACCATTGAACTACGCCCGCGAAGAGGTGCGAGAAGCATTATAGCCCTTACGCACCCTGTGACAAGCCTGCCGGATGCTGACTGGCGATAAAATAACCTTTTAGCACTTAGGTTTACTTCCCTGCGGCGGCAGGTAACGCAGCGGATCGATGGCCGTCGCCCGGTAGCGGATCTGGAAATGCAGCCGCACTGAGTCGGCATCCGTACTGCCCATGGTGGCAATTTGCTGGCCGGCCTTCACGCTCTGGCCATTATTCACCATTAGCTTATCGTTGTGGGCATAGGCGGTGATGTAATCCTCGCTGTGCTTAATCATGATCAGATTGCCATAGCCGCGCAGCTGATTGCCGACGTAGACCACCTTGCCCGCCCCGGCGGCATACACCGGCTGACCGCGGGTTCCGGCGATATCAATGCCTTTATTGCCGCCATCGGCGGTGGAATAAGGCAGGACCACTTTGCCGCTGGTCGGCCAGCGCCAGCAGCGCTGTCCCACCGGCGGCCAGGAGGACTGAGGTACTGCGGACGAAGGCGTGACCGCCGCGGTGCGCGTAGAGGAAGATTTTTTCTTCGTTGTCTTCGTTGAACTGCTGCCGTTAAGCTTCAGCTTCTGCCCCACCTCAATGGTGTAAGGCGGGGAGATGTTATTCAGGCGGGCCAGATCGCGAACGCTGGTGCCGGTGGTGCGTGAGATGCCATACAGGGTATCGCCGCGTTTAACGGTGTAGGTCGTACCGGAATCGGAGGTGCTGGAGCAGCCAGCCAGCGCCAGGCTTACCACCAGCATCAGTGTCATATAAACGCGTTTCATCATCAGGCATCCTGCACTTAACACAACCACTTACCTCGCAATCAGGGCGAATATCATACCAGTCCGCGGCGCAGGGCGTCATCCCTGATGGCGAAACCAATCCCCCCAGCCATCGAATACGGCCCGCGACGAACAGTGATTGCTGTTGGTGCCGCACGTCATGATGATCTTCCCCAACATGCGGGTGGCCGCTCACAGAGCCGCCTCCAGGGCTTGTTTTGGTAATGCCTTTCTGCCATTTATGGGCTAACCTAGTGGCCTGAGTACATGACCCGGCGGGTTTGTGCCGGGTCTTTTTTTATTTTCAGGAGTCGTCATGGCCGGGGAACACGTCATTTTACTGGATGAGCAGGATCAGCCTGCCGGTATGCTGGAGAAGTATGCCGCCCATACGCTTGATACCCCTTTACATCTCGCGTTTTCCTGCTGGCTGTTTAACCAGCAGGGTCAGTTGCTGGTCACTCGTCGTTCGTTGGGCAAAAAAGCCTGGCCCGGGGTATGGACCAACTCGGTCTGCGGACACCCCCAGCAGGGCGAGACCTTCGAGCAGGCCGTCACGCGCCGCTGCCGCTTCGAACTCGGCGTGGAGATCGCCGATATCGCGCCGGTTCACCCGGCCTTCCGCTACCGGGCGGTCGCCCCAAACGGTATCGTTGAGAACGAAGTATGCCCGGTGTATGCCGCGCGCGTGGTGAGCGAAGTGCAGCCTAATGACGATGAAGTCATGGATTATCAGTGGGTTGACCTGGCAACGATGTTAAGCGCGCTGGCCGCCACGCCCTGGGCGTTTAGCCCGTGGATGGTGCTGGAAGCGGAAAATCGGGACGCCCGCCAGGCGCTGACCGACTTTGTTGCGCGTCTGCGCGGGTAAGCTGACTCGTCTCGCTGCCGCCACCACCCGGCGTAAAAAGCGGCGCCATAACGGTCATCGTTGCCTGGCGGCGCTACGCTTGCACAGGCCTACGGTTCTGCGCTGTTGCGTAGCCCGGATAAGGCGTTTACGCCGCCATCCGGGAGCCCCCGGCCTGCGCTGAGTCGGGTTACGCCAGCCTTCAGACCTCACGTCAGACATAAAAAAACCCGGCAAGCCGGGTTTTTTGCAATGCACAAGACGCGATTATTTCTGCGGACGCATTGCCGGGAAGAGGATCACGTCGCGGATGGTGTGGCTGTTAGTGAACAGCATCACCATGCGGTCGATACCAATACCCAGACCGGCGGTCGGCGGCAGGCCGTGCTCCAGCGCGGTCACGTAGTCTTCATCGTAGAACATTGCTTCGTCGTCGCCTGCGGCTTTCGCATCAACCTGATCCTGGAAGCGCTGCGCCTGGTCTTCGGCGTCGTTCAGCTCGCTAAAGCCGTTACCGATCTCACGGCCGCCAATGAAGAATTCAAAGCGGTCGGTGATTTCCGGGTTCACGTCGTTACGGCGCGCCAGCGGAGAAACTTCCGCCGGGTATTCGGTGATGAAGGTCGGCTGAATCAGGTGCGCTTCCGCCACTTCTTCGAAGATCTCGGTCACGATACGGCCCAGACCCCAGCTCTTCTCCACTTTGATGCCGATAGACTCAGCGATCGCTTTCGCGGAATCGAAGTTATCCAGATCCGCCATCTCGGTTTCCGGACGGTATTTCTTGATCGCTTCGCGCATGGTCAGTTTTTCAAACGGCTTGCCGAAGTCGAACACCTGGTCGCCGTAAGGCACTTCGGTGTTGCCGAGGATGTCCTGCGCCAGGGTGCGGAACAGGGATTCGGTCAGCTCAATCAGATCTTTGTAATCCGCATAAGCCATGTAGAGTTCCATCATGGTGAACTCTGGGTTATGACGAACGGAGATCCCTTCGTTACGGAAGTTACGGTTGATCTCGAAGACGCGTTCGAAGCCGCCCACCACCAGACGCTTGAGGTACAGTTCCGGCGCGATACGCAGGTACATGTCCAGATCCAGCGCGTTATGATGGGTGATGAACGGACGCGCGGAAGCGCCGCCCGGGATCACCTGCATCATCGGGGTTTCCACTTCCATAAAGCCGCGGCCAACCATGAACTGACGGATGCCCGCCAGGATCTGCGAACGCACTTTGAAGGTCTTGCGCGATTCATCGTTGGAGATCAGGTCGAGGTAACGCTGACGATAGCGCGCTTCCTGATCCTGCAGGCCATGGAACTTGTCCGGTAACGGGCGCAGGGCTTTGGTCAGCAGACGCAGCTCGGTGCAGTGGATAGACAACTCACCGGTTTTGGTCTTGAACAGCTTACCGCGGGCGGCAATGATGTCGCCGAGGTCCCATTTTTTGAACTGGTCGTTGTAAACGCCTTCCGCCAGATCGTCACGCGCCACGTACAGCTGGATGCGGCCGCCAACGTCCTGCAGGGTGACGAAGGACGCTTTACCCATGATACGACGGGTCATCATGCGGCCAGCCACGGCCACTTCAACGTTCAGCGCTTCCAGCTCTTCGTTTTCTTTGCCATCGAAGTCAGCGTGCAGTTGGTCAGAGGTATGGTCACGACGGAAATCGTTCGGGAAAGCGACGCCCTGCTCACGCAGCGCAGCCAGCTTCTCGCGACGGGTTTTCAGTTCATTATTAAGGTCAATTGCCGCGTCAGCGCCCTGTGCTTGTTGTTCAGACATGTTGGTTCCTCATAACCCTGCTTTCAAACTTGCTTCGATAAATTGGTCCAGGCTGCCGTCGAGCACCGCCTGAGTGTTGCGGGTTTCCACCCCGGTACGCAGATCTTTAATACGCGAGTCATCCAACACGTAAGAGCGGATCTGGCTGCCCCAGCCGATATCGGACTTGTTGTCTTCCATCGCCTGCTTCTCGGCATTTTTCTTCTGCATCTCCAGCTCATAAAGCTTCGCTTTCATCTGCTTCATGGCCTGGTCTTTGTTTTTGTGCTGCGAACGGTCGTTCTGGCACTGCGTTACCAACCCGGTCGGGATGTGGGTAATACGCACCGCGGATTCTGTACGGTTAACGTGCTGCCCACCGGCGCCGGAGGCGCGGTATACGTCAATGCGCAGGTCAGCCGGGTTAATTTCGATATCGATATCGTCTTCCACTTCCGGGTAAACGAACGCGGAGCTGAAGGAGGTATGACGGCGGCCGCCGGAATCGAACGGGCTCTTACGCACCAGACGATGAACGCCGGTTTCGGTACGCAGCCAGCCGTAGGCGTAATCACCAATGATCTTGATGGTCACGGATTTAATCCCTGCGACTTCACCTTCGGATTCTTCGATGATTTCGGTCTTAAAGCCGCGCGCTTCCGCCCAGCGCAGGTACATGCGCATCAGCATGCTGGCCCAGTCCTGGGCTTCGGTGCCGCCGGAACCGGCCTGTATATCAAGGTAGCAATCGGCGCTGTCGTATTCGCCGGAGAACATGCGGCGGAACTCAAGCTGCGCCAGCTTCTCTTCAAGGGTATCCAGCTCGGCGACGGCTTCGTTGAAGGTCTCTTCGTCGTCCGCTTCCACGGCCAGATCCAGCAGGCCGGCAACGTCTTCCAGCCCCTGGGACATCTGATCCAGGGTATCTACGATGGCTTCCAGGGAAGAACGCTCTTTACCCAGCGCCTGAGCGCGTTCAGGTTCGTTCCAGACGTCCGGCTGTTCCAGCTCGGCGTTTACTTCTTCGAGACGCTCTTTCTTGGCATCGTAGTCAAAGATACCCCCTAAGAACGTCGGAGCGCTCCGTGAGGTCCTGAATGCGGTTTTTTACCGGATTTATTTCAAACATGGTCGGTTTCTTTTAATGGATTTGTCAAAATGCGGTGATAAGAGCGGAATTCTACCGGATTCGCGCCCTTATTCATACACTGTTGTCAATTTGGCCAGAGGTGATCGATGATCAGCTGCAGGCTGCGGTTGCCGCGGAACTCATTGATGTCGAGCTTGTAGGCTAACTGGACTTCGCGCACGCCGTTGTCGGGCCAGATGGAAGTATCCACGTTGAAGGCGATACCGTCCAGCAGGGGGCCGCCGTCAACTGGCTCGACCATCACCTTCAGGTGACGCTCGCCCACTAGCCGCTGCTGCAGCAGACGGAAACGGCCGTCAAAGAGTGGTTCCGGGAACATCTGTCCCCACGGCCCGGCGTCGCGCAGCATCTGCGCTACTTCCATGCTCATCTCCGCCGCCGTCAGCGGGCCGTCGGAGACCACCTCGCCCTGCAACAGCGCGGGATCCAGCCACTCGGTCACCAGCTCGCCGAAGCGCTGCTGAAACTCCTCAAAGCGCGCCTCTTCCAGCGATAATCCTGCCGCCATCGCGTGGCCGCCGAACTTCAGGATCAGCCCCGGATAGAGCGTATCAAGGCGCTCCAGCGCATCGCGCATATGCAGCCCCTGAATGGAGCGGCCGGAGCCTTTCAGCGTGCCGTCGCCGGTGGGCGCAAAGGCGATCACCGGCCGGTGGAAACGTTCCTTAATTCGCGAGGCGAGGATGCCGACCACCCCCTGGTGCCACTGCGGATGGTACATCGCCAGCCCGCCGGGCAGGGTGTCGCTACTGCGTTCCAGCTGTTGACACAGGGTCAACGCTTCCGCCTGCATCCCCTGCTCGATCTCTTTGCGCGTCTGGTTGAGCGCGTCAAGCTCGTTGGCTAACACGCGCGCTTCGCCGATGTTATCGCACAGCAGCAGCGCGACGCCGACCGACATGTCGTCCAGCCGTCCCGCCGCGTTCAGGCGCGGCCCGAGGGCGAAACCGAGGTCGCTGGCCGCCAGCTTTTGCGGATCGCGGTTGGCAATCTCCAGCAGCGCCTTAATGCCGGGCCGGCACTTGCCGGCGCGAATGCGGCTTAACCCCTGCCAGGTGAGAATACGGTTGTTAGCATCCAGCGGCACGACGTCGGCAACGGTGCCAAGCGCCACCAAATCCAGCAGCTCGGCAAGGTTCGGCGCGGCGATGCCGCGGGCGTCGAACCAGCCGTTATCACGCAGAAAGGTGCGCAGCGCCAGCATCAGATAGAACGCCACCCCCACCCCGGCCAGCGATTTCGATGGGAAGTCGCAATCGCGCAGGTTAGGGTTAACGATGGCCTCCGCCGCCGGCAGCGTCTCCCCCGGCAGGTGGTGATCGGTCACCAGCACCGGGATCCCCAGGGCATGGGCATGATCGACGCCGGCATGGGACGAGATCCCATTGTCGACGGTCATGATCATCTGCGCGCCGCGGGCGTGAGCCTGATCGACCACTTCCGGGCTTAAGCCGTAGCCGTCTTCAAAACGGTTCGGCACCAGGTAGGAGACGTTGCCGTAGCCCAGCGCGCGCAGGGCCAGCACGCTGAGCGCGGTGCTGGTGGCGCCGTCGGCGTCAAAATCGCCGACCACGACAATGTGCAGCCCTTTCTGGAATGCGTCGTGCAGCATCCCGACCGCTTTTTCAACGCCGGTGAGCTGTGTCCAGGGGAGCATGCCTTTGACGCTGCGCTCCAGCTCCTGGGCGCTGCGCACCCCGCGGCTGGCATACAGCCGCTGCAGCAGCGGCGGCAGATCGGCGGGTAAATCGACGCCGTCAACCGCCTCGCGGCGGCGTAGTTGTATCTGTTGTTTCACGCGAATCAGTTACCGCTTGTCTGTTTTTTATGCTCGTCGAGGAACGCCTTCAGCTCTTTCGGCCCCTGATAGCCCGGCAGCACCATGCCGTTGCTGAGGACCATCGCCGGGGTGCCGTTGACGCCCATTTGCACGCCGAGGGTGTAATGTTTGGCGATATCCACGCTGCAGCTCGCCGGCTGCACGCCCTTGCCGTTCATGGCGTCATCCAGCGCTTGGTTGCGATCTTTCGCGCACCAGATGGCCTTCATGTCCTGCTCCGCCTGGCTCTGCAGTCCCTGGCGCGGGAAGGCCAGGTAGCGCACGGTGATCCCCAGCGCGTTGTAGTCGCTCATCTGCTCATGCAGCTTGTGGCAATAACCGCAGGTGATGTCGGTGAAGACGGTAATGACGTGCTGCTCCTTCGGCGCTTTGTAGACAATCATTTCGTTGCTCAGCGCGTTCAGCTTCCCCAGCAGCAGCTGGTTAGTGACGTTGACCGGCTGCGCGCCGCTCACGTCGTACATCGGCCCCTGGATGATGTGCTTGCCATCGTCGGTGACATACAGCACGCCGCTGTCGGTCAGCACCGTGCTCATCCCGGAAACCGGCGACGGTTGAATATCGGTGCTCTGTACACCCAGCTTCGCCAGCGACTGTTTAATTGCCGCGCTATCGGCATGCGCCGCCCCGGAAAGGGAAGCCGCCAGCAAGGTGAACATCAATAAACCTTTTTTCATACTCAGTCCTTTTATTCAGCACTCACGCCCGCGGGTGGTGCTGTTGATGAAGTTGTCGCAGACGCTCGGTCGCCACGTGGGTGTAAATCTGCGTGGTGGAGAGATCGCTGTGTCCTAACAGCATCTGCACCACACGCAGGTCGGCGCCATGATTGAGCAAATGCGTGGCGAACGCATGGCGCAACACGTGCGGGGAGAGCTTTTCGCTGTCGATCCCCGCCAGCACGGCATAGTGTTTAATCCGGTGCCAGAAGGTCTGGCGCGTCATCTGCTGGGCGCGCTGACTGGGAAATAAGACATCCGACGCCACGCCGTTCAGCAGCCAGGGGCGACCATACTCGAGGTAATTTTCCACCCACAGTACCGCCTCTTCCCCCAGCGGCACCAGCCGCTCTTTGTTGCCTTTCCCCACCACCCGCAGCACGCCCTGTCGCAGGCTGATGTCGCTCATCGTCAGCCCCACCAGCTCCGAAACGCGCAGGCCGGTGGCATACAGCACCTCCAGCATCGCTTTATCGCGCAATTCCAGCGGCTGCTCCACCAGCGGGGCCTGCAGCAGACGCTCAACCTGCGCCTCACTGAGATCCTTCGGCAGCCGCTGCGGCAGCTTTGGCGAGGCCAGCAGCGCGCTGGGGTCGTCCGGGCGAATTTTTTCCCGGTACAGATGCTGGAAGAAGCGACGCACAGCGCTCAGCAGGCGCGCGGTGCTGGTGGCTTTATAGCCGCCGGACTGCCGCTCGGCCAGCAGCGCCTGCAGGTCGTCGCTGCCGACGCTTGCCAGCGACAGACCGCGATGGTGCAGCCACTCCACGAGCATCGTCAAATCACGACGATAGGCGCTGAGCGTATTCTCCGCTAGGTTGCGCTCCAGCCAAAGGGCATCGAGAAACTGTTCGATTAGTGCCAGATCCTGTTTCACATCGGCCTCTTTGTTCGTTAAACGCTCTCATTATGCCTTAAGAGGACGCCTTTCTGGTACACTGCCCGCCATTCACGGCAAGAATCGAGATGTTTACGCGATGAATATAGGTCTGTTTTACGGCTCCAGTACCTGCTATACCGAAATGGCCGCGGAGAAAATCCGCGATATCATCGGCCCCGAGCTGGTGACGCTGCACAATCTGAAAGATGACTCCCCCGCGCTGATGAGCCAGTACGACGTACTGATCCTCGGCATCCCGACCTGGGATTTCGGCGAAATTCAGGAAGACTGGGAAGCGGTCTGGGACCAGCTGGACACCCTGGACCTGGAGGGCAAAATCGTCGCGCTCTACGGCATGGGCGATCAGTTGGGCTACGGCGAATGGTTCCTTGACGCGCTGGGCATGCTGCATGACAAGCTGGCGACCAAAGGCGTGAAGTTTGTCGGCTACTGGCCAACCGAAGGCTATGAGTTCACCAGCCCGAAACCGGTGATCGCGGATGGCCAACTGTTCGTTGGCCTGGCGCTGGATGAAACCAACCAGTACGACCTGAGCGACGAGCGCATCCAGAGCTGGTGCGAGCAGATCCTCGGCGAAATGGCCGAACACTTTTCCTGACGCGGCTTACTCCTGCGCCGGTTTTTGCAGCACCAGCCGGCGCAGATCGCGCCACTCTCCGGCGTCCATGCTGTCCGCCGCCAGCCAAAGATGCTGTCCGCGCCGGGTATCGACATGGCGCAAACGCAGCAGCATACCGCTATTGATAACCCACGGCGTCCCGAGGATCTCCCAGTCGGCGTTTTGCCAGCGCAGCCGGGAATCGGTGAGCAGTTTTATCTCCCCGCGACGGGCATGGATCCGTCGCTGGCTGCGCACACAGTCAAAGACCACCAGCGACAGCAGCAGCAGCCAGATCGGGGTGTAGCTTAACGGCCAGGGAACCAGCAGCACCAGCGCCGCCACAACGCCGTGGAGCAGCAGAGAAAACCACTGCGCGCGCCAGGAGATACGGAGATCAGATTGCCACAGGACCACGTTCCCGATTCCGTGTCTGAATTAAGGTTACCATCCGCTGCAGCTCCGCATCGGCCGGTTTGCCATGGTTCATCAGCCAGTTGAATAGATCCGGATCGTCATTTTCCAGCAGGCGAATGAACAGCTGTTTGTCAGTGTCGCTGAGGGTATCGTACTCATACTCAAAGAACGGCATGATGGAGATGTCGAGTTCGCGCATCCCGCGGCGGCATGCCCAGTGGATACGAGCTTTATTGTTAATGTCCATGTTGACCTTCCAGCAGCAAAATATTGGTTAGTTTAACCCGTTTTCTGCCGTAACTTTACAGGAATATCGCTGAATGCGAGCATCCTTCCATAAAAACCATAAAATAATGATGGGCTTATTGTTTTCCCACGCCGGGCCTTCACCAAACGTCAGCGCACAAATGGCCTGTTGAAAGCACTTGCAATGCACTATAGCTCTTTTACCATTGGTCACACACACTGCGTTAAGCGATTCAGGATATGACTATGGCTTTTACACCTTTTCCTCCGCGTCAGCCTTCCTCTTCCGCTCGTCTGCCGTTAACGCTGATGACCCTGGATGACTGGGCGCTGGCGACGATTAGCGGGCCAGACAGCGAAAAATACCTGCAGGGGCAGATTACCGCCGATGTGAGCAGTCTCACCGATGCTCAGCATCTGCTTGCCGCCCACTGTGACGCCAAAGGCAAGATGTGGAGCAACCTGCGCGTATTCCGTCGCGACGGCGGCTTCGCGTGGATTGAACGCCGCAGCCTGCGCGACGCGCAGCTGACCGAGCTGAAAAAATATGCCGTCTTCTCCAAAGTCACCATCGCCGCCAACGACGATCTGGTTCTGCTGGGGGTGGCCGGCTTCCAGGCGCGCGCCGCGCTGGCGCCGCTGTTCGCCGCTCTGCCCGACGCCGCCACTCCGGCGGTCAGCGAAGGCGCCACCAGCCTGCTGTGGTTTGAACACCCGGGCGAGCGCTTCCTGCTGGTGACCGATGTCGACACCGCCAACCGCGTCACCGACGCGTTGCGCGGCGAAGCGCAGCTCAACAACAGCCAGCAGTGGCTGGCGCTGAATATTGAAGCCGGTCTACCGGTTATCGACAGCGCCAACAGCGGGCAGTTCATTCCGCAGGCCACCAACCTGCAGGCGCTGGGCGGCATCAGCTTCAAAAAAGGCTGCTACACCGGTCAGGAGATGGTGGCGCGGGCGAAATACCGCGGCGCCAATAAGCGCGCGCTGTGGACGCTGTCAGGTACCGCCAGCCGGGTGCCGGAAGCCGGGGAAGACCTGGAGCTGAAGATGGGCGACAACTGGCGCCGCACCGGTACGGTACTGGCAGCCGTACAGTTGGATGACGGAAGCCTGATGGTCCAGGTAGTGATGAATAATGACATGGAACCGGACAGCGTGTTCCGCGTGCGCGACGATGCCGGCAGTCTGAGCATCAAACCATTGCCGTATTCGCTGGAAGAAGATTAAGGAAAAGTTCCCGGCTTGCGGCGCTTGCGCCTTAGCCGGGCTACCCGGCCGCAGAGTATTGTAGCCACGGTAAGCGCAGCGCCACCGTGGGATGTTTATCAGGACTGGCCGATGTAAAGATAGATCGCCAGGAAGTGACACACGCTGCCGCCGAGCACGAAGCCGTGCCAGATAGCGTGGTTATAGGGAATACGTTTGCAGACGTAGAAGATGACCCCCAGTGAGTACACCACCCCGCCAACCGCCAGCAGCGTTACGCCACCCACCGCCAGCTTCACCGCCAGCTGATAGACCACAATAAGCGACAGCCAGCCCATGGTCAGATAGGTCACCAGCGACAGAATTTTAAAGCGGTGCGCGATGGTCAGCTTAAACAGGATCCCCAGCAGCGCCAGGCTCCAGATGACGATCATCAGCCCCTTCGCCAGCGGCGAGTTCAGCCCCACCAGCAAAAACGGCGTATAGGTCCCGGCGATTAACAAGTAGATAGCGCAGTGGTCGAATTTCTTCAGCCACTGTTTCGCCCGCTGATGCGGGATCGCGTGATAGAGCGTGGAGGCGAGGAACAGCATAATCATGCTGCCGCCGTACAGGCTGTAGCTGGTGATCGCCGTCGCGCTGGCGTTGGTGTCCACCGCCTGCACCAGCAATAGCACGAGCCCGACGATACCGAACACCAGCCCGATCCCGTGGCTGATGCTGTTGGCAACTTCCTCTGCCAGAGAATATCCCTGAGTGATTAATGGTTTGCGCACCATATTGGACTCCTGAAAACAAGAACGCTTTCATTGCTCACTTAGGGTAACTGAGAATGATTCCAGTGAACACCTGTTAGCTAAAATAAAAAGATGTATATTTGTAAATACATTAAAATCAAAAGGTTAAATTTTTATTTCAACTCACAGCTGTTCCTGCTTACCTTAAAGCGTTTTGAATTCAATGACATAAAACTGGCTCTCGCCAGGATAGATGTCGCTGATGACCTGCCGCAGCTGCCCCAGGGTCATATTCTCCTGTTGAGCATGCTGTTCAGTCAGCGTATCGAGGGTCACTGTCGAGGTCGCGGTCACGGCGATGGTGCAAAAATAGCCGTCGTCTTCATAGCGCCCAACGCGCAGCACATCGCCGACCTTAAAGTGCGACTCCGCCGCATCGCGAATGGTGATGGTTTTGCGCCCGGCGAGGATGTCGTTCTGAAAACGCTGAAAAAAGGTAATGTCATTGGCCTGCATGATATAATTCCGTC
Organism: Klebsiella pneumoniae complex sp. WS1778; assembly: GCF_049472055.1. NCBI lineage: Bacteria > Pseudomonadati > Pseudomonadota > Gammaproteobacteria > Enterobacterales > Enterobacteriaceae > Klebsiella > Klebsiella pneumoniae complex sp. WS1778. Next base: position 341,255 of record NZ_JBKGTJ010000003.1, on the reverse strand, counting down.
CTGGTCATTATGAATTGTGAGTTCGCCCTGTGAGTATGTTCTCCCACGCCGCTGTCGCCAGTCTCAATAATCTTGAGATGATGGTCTACCACTACGTCATAAAGAATCGCGACAAAGTGATGTACATGACCATCCGCGAACTGGCCGAAGCCGCCGGCGTCTCCACCACCACCGTGTTGCGCTTCTGCCGCAAACTGCAGTGCGAGGGCTACTCTGAATTTCGCGTACGTTTTAAATTATATCTTGAGCAGAACGAGCCTCAACAGGCAAATATCGGCGCCAGCGAAATCATGAGCTTTTTTAAAAGCGTTAATAATGACGAGTTCGATGGGTTACTAGACCAGGCCGTCGATATTATTCTCGCCTCAGAACGTATTATTTTTGTCGGCGCGGGCACCTCGGGCGCGCTGGCGAAATACGGCGCCCGTTTCTTCTCCAACGTCGGGAAATTTAGCAACCATATTGACGACCCCTATTTTCCGGTGACCAACGATATGGCCCGCAACGCGCTGGCGATCGTGCTTTCCGTCTCCGGCGAAACAGAAGAGATCCTGCGTTTCGCCAGCCAGTTCAGCCTGCATCATTGCAAGGTGATGTCGATTACCAGTCACGAGCATTCGCGGCTGGCCAAACTGGCCGATTTCAATCTCTCCTGGCACGTCCCGCAGACCCGCATTGGCGGCGTCTACGATATTACCACGCAAATTCCAGTGATCTATATTCTCGAATCGCTCGGGCGTAAATTAGCGCGCAAAATCAGCTAAAAATAACAGCCTGTTTTTTTGATGTAACATATTACCTTTGGAGAAATTTGTTATATCGTGACATTCAATTTCACTTTGCTAGACTCGAGCGCAATAGTTATTAGAGAGATTAGCCAGGATGAAAAAATTAACCCTTCCGAAAGATTTTTTATGGGGCGGCGCGGTCGCCGCGCATCAGGTTGAAGGCGGCTGGGATCAGGGCGGCAAAGGGCCCAGCATCTGCGACGTGCTGACCGGCGGGGCGCACGGCGTGCCGCGCGAAATCACCCACCAGGTCGAAGCGGGAAAATACTACCCGAACCACGAAGCCGTCGACTTCTACGGTCGCTACAAAGAAGACATCAAACTGTTCGCCGAGATGGGCTTCAAATGCTTCCGCACCTCCATCGCCTGGACCCGCATCTTCCCGCAGGGTGACGAAACCCAGCCGAATGAAGAGGGACTGAAGTTCTACGACGACATGTTCGACGAGCTGCTGAAATACAACATCGAGCCGGTGATCACCCTCTCCCACTTCGAGATGCCCCTGCACCTGGTGCAGCAGTACGGCGGCTGGACCAACCGCAAAGTGGTCGATTTCTTTGTGCGCTTTGCCGAAGTGGTTTTCGAGCGCTATAAGCACAAAGTGAAATACTGGATGACCTTCAACGAGATCAATAACCAGCGCAACTGGCGCGCGCCGCTGTTCGGCTACTGCTGCTCCGGGGTGGTCTATACCGAGCATGACAATCCGGAAGAGACCATGTACCAGGTGCTGCACCATCAGTTCGTCGCCAGCGCGCTGGCGGTGAAAGCGGCGCGTCGTATTAACCCGGACATGCAGGTCGGCTGCATGCTGGCGATGGTCGCCCTCTACCCTTACTCCTGCAAACCGGAAGATGTGATGTTCGCCCAGGAGTCGATGCGCGAACGCTACGTCTTTACCGACGTCCAGCTGCGCGGTTACTACCCGAGCTATGTGCTGAATGAGTGGGAGCGCCGCGGCTTCAACATCAAGATGGAAGATGGCGATGCGCAGATCCTGCGCGAAGGCACCTGCGCTTATCTTGGCTTCAGCTACTACATGACCAACGCGGTGAAAGCCGAAGGCGGCACTGGCGACGCCATTTCCGGCTTCGAAGGCAGCGTGCCGAACCCGCACGTCAAAGCCTCCGACTGGGGCTGGCAGATTGACCCGGTCGGTCTGCGCTATTCCCTGTGTGAACTGTATGAGCGCTACCAGAAGCCGCTGTTTATCGTCGAGAACGGCTTTGGCGCCTACGATAAAGTCGAAGCCGACGGCAGCATCAACGATGACTACCGCATCGACTATCTGCGCGCCCACATCGAAGAGATGATCAAAGCGGTCACTTATGACGGCGTCGATCTGATGGGCTATACCCCATGGGGCAGCATCGACTGCGTCTCCTTCACTACCGGGCAGTACAGCAAACGCTACGGCTTCATCTACGTCAACAAACACGACGACGGCACCGGCGACATGTCCCGCTCGCGCAAGAAGAGCTTTAACTGGTACAAAGAAGTCATCGCCAGCAACGGCGAGAATCTGTAATTGACCGCCCTCTCCCGGCCGGGAGAGGGCAAATCGCTTATCTGCCAGACACTTCTTTACAGCTTTACCATTGCCAAAACGCGTTCGCCCGATAAGATAGGCCTCGTGAATATTTGAGGCGCTCATGATTAAGCGACAACGCAAAGCCATTCTTTTTGTCCTCCTGGCCTGTCTGGTGGTGCTGGTCTGCACCGCCCAGCGAATGGCCGGGATGCACGCGCTGGTCATGAACCTCACCGCCGACAGCCCGTCACTGCAGCAAACCCAGGATAAAGCCGACGCGCCGGTCACGCCGTGCGAACTCAGCGCCAAGTCGCTGATGGCCGTCCCGCCGATGCTGTTTGAAGGGGCGCTGCTGGCTATCACCCTGCTGCTGGCGGTGCTGGCGGCGATCCCGCCGCGTATCGAGCGCCAGTGGCCTCCCCGCGTTATCTCCCCGCCCCGATTGCGGGTGCATCTGCGATTATGCGTCTTCCGTGAGTGACTGATTTTCCTGACAGTTCAGGTTAATTCATCATTTATGGAGCAAATTTATGTCTATGTTATTCAGGCGACTACTGGTCTGCCTGCTTTGGCTATGGCTGCCCGTCAGTCAGGCCGCCGACAGCGGCTGGCTACGCGCCGCCGACAATCAACACGCCAGCGTCCGCCTGCGGGCGCAAACCGAGAGCAATGGCGATACCCGCCTGCTTTTAGACGTGGCGCTGGAAAAGGGCTGGAAAACCTACTGGCGCTCGCCGGGGGAAGGCGGCATCGCGCCGGCTATCGCCTGGCACACGCCGCTGGAGGTTGACTGGCGCTGGCCGACGCCGCAGCGCTTCGACGTCGCGGGCATTTCCACTCAGGGCTATCACGGTGACGTCAGCTTCCCGATGACGCTGCGCGGGAAGATACCACCGACGCTCAGCGGCGTACTGACGTTATCCACCTGCAGCAATGTCTGCATTCTTACTGACTATCCCTTTTCGCTGGATATGACGGCCCCGCCAGGGGAGGGTTTTGGCTACGATTTCACCCGCGCGATGGGCACGCTGCCGCTGGGCGATGGTCTGACTTCGCAGCTGACCGCCAGCTACGTCAGCGGCAAACTGACGGTGACCGCTCGCCGCGATGCCGGCTGGCAGCAGCCAGCGCTGTTTATCGACAGCATGGAGGATGTCGATTTCGGCAAGCCGAGCTTTACCAGCCGCGGCGATACGCTGACCGCCACCATACCGGTCACCGATAGCTGGGGCGAAGCGGCGCCGGATCTGCGCGGTAAAACCTTGTCGCTGGTGCTGGCGGATAGCGGCCAGGCGCAGGAAAGCCAGATCGCCATCAGCGCCGGCAGCGCCGCGCCGGAGCTGACGTTAGGCTGGGTGCTGCTGATGGCGTTGGCCGGGGGGCTTATCCTCAATGTGATGCCTTGCGTGCTGCCAGTGCTGGCCATGAAGCTCGGCTCGCTGGTGCAAACCGAACATCGCGAACGCGGCGCGGTGCGGCGGCAGTTCCTCGCCTCGGCGTGCGGGATCGTCGTCTCGTTCCTGGCGCTGGCGCTGATGATGACCGCGCTACGCCTGGGTAATCAGGCGCTCGGCTGGGGGATCCAGTTCCAGAGCCCGTGGTTTATCGGCGCCATGGCGCTGGTGATGATCCTGTTCAGCGCCAGTCTGCTGGGGCTGTTCGAAATCCGCCTCTCCTCCAGCGCCAGTACCTTCCTCGCCACCCGCGGCGGCAACGGCTTAATGGGCCATTTCTGGCAGGGCGCCTTCGCCACCCTGCTGGCGACCCCCTGCACCGCGCCGTTCCTTGGCACCGCCGTGTCGGTGGCGCTGGTGGCGCCTCTGCCGCTGCTGTGGGGCATTTTCTTCGCCATGGGGATCGGCATGAGCCTGCCGTGGCTGCTGATCGTTGCCTGGCCGGGGCTGGCGCAACGACTGCCACGTCCCGGCCGCTGGATGAATCATCTGCGCGTACTGCTGGGGCTAATGATGCTTGGTTCAGCGCTATGGCTGGTCAGCCTGCTGACGATCCACATCGGCCGTACGCCGGTGCTTACCCTGCTGGTAATTCTGTCCATCGCCCTGCTAGTGGCCACCGCCTGGCGCTACCGCTGGCGGACGGCGCTGCGCGCGGGCGCCCTGGCCATCGTGGTGGCGGGCGCCGTCGCCTTAGTCTCCCGATCTGACGGCGAGGGCCCGCGCCGCGACCGGGTTAACTGGCAGCCGCTCAGCGAGCAGGCTATCGCCAGCGCCCTGGCGGAACATAAGCGGGTGTTTATTGATGTCACCGCCGACTGGTGCGTGACCTGTAAAGCCAATAAATACAACGTGCTGCTGCGCGATGACGTCCAGCAGGCGCTGTTAGCGCCGGACGTGGTCGCCCTGCGCGGCGACTGGAGCCGCCCCTCCGCCACGATTAGTCAGTTTTTAACCACTCGCGGCAGCGCCGCTGTGCCGTTTAACCAGATTTACGGACCGGGATCGCCGCAGGGAGAGATCCTGCCTGCGCTGTTAGATCGCGAACACCTTCTCGCCACCCTGTCCGTCGCCCAAGGAAAATAACATGAGAGCTATCACCGCCTTATTGCTGCTGTGCATATCCGCCTTCAGCTTCGCCGCCCCGGCGGAAGAACCACAAGCAAACGCTAATGACCAGCTGGCGCAGCTGCTGTTTAACGATCCGAACAGCCCGCGCACCGGCGCGAAAGCGCCAAAACTGACGATCGTCTCGTTTACCGATTACAACTGCCCTTACTGCAAACAGTTTGATCCGCTGCTGGAAAAAATCGTCCACGATAACCCGGACATTCAGCTGATCGTTAAGCTGCTGCCGTTCAAGGGGCAAAGTTCGGTCAATGCCGCCAAAGCGGCGCTATCGACCTGGCGCCAGCAGCCCGATAAGTTCTGGGCGCTGCATCAGCGGCTGATGGCGAAAAAAGGCTATCACGATGACGCCAGCATCGCCGCGGCGCAGAAGAAAACCGCCACCGATAGTGTAAATATCGATGACAAGACCATGGATTCGCTGAAGATGAACCTGATTTTGTCGCAGGTGCTGAATATTCAGGGCACCCCGGCGACCATCATCGGCGATCAGATGGTGGCCGGCGCGATCCCTGCTGATGAGCTGGAGGGGCTGGTGAAAGAGCAGCTGGCGAAAGCCCGTGGCCAGTAAAATCAGGCGCTGGCTGCGCGAGCTGGCGGTGTGGCTGCTGATTGGCGCGGCGGTGAGCCTGGCGGTGGATTATTTTCGCCAGCCCGCGCTGCCGCAAAACGTCAGCGCCACATCGCTGCACGCCCTCGACGGCAGGACGGTGGATCTGAACGCCATGAGCCAGCAAAAGCCGCTGCTGCTGTACGTTTGGGCCACCTGGTGCGGAGTTTGTCGCTACACCACGCCGTCGGTGGCATCGCTTGCCGCCGACGGCGGCAATGTGCTGACGGTGGCCCTGCGCTCCGGCGATAACGCCGCGCTGGAGACGTGGCTTGCCAGAAAGAAACTGACGCTGCCGACGGTAAATGACCCGAGCGGCCAGCTGGCGCGGCAGTGGGATATTCGGGTGACGCCAACGCTGGTGGTGATTTATCGAGGCGAGGTGAAGTCGGTTACCACCGGCTGGACCAGCAGTTGGGGAATGCGCCTGCGGCTGTGGCTGGCCTCCTGGTAGGCCGCCGGGTTACCCGGCTCGCGCTGCGCTTAGCCGGGCTACGGGTACTGAGGCTGTGGCCGGCCTCCTGTTAGACCGTCGGGCTTTAGCGGTTTTTATGCCGGGTGGCGGCTACGCCTTACCCGGCCTACCATTCGGCTTTGACCCCGTAGGGCCGGCAAGCGCAGCGCCGCCGGGCAATAGACATCTACGGGTTATTTCCCGCCCGCCAGTTCAAGGAAGCTACCCGTCACATACGACGCTTTGTCGCTCAGCAGCCAGGCAATGGCCTGAGCGACCTCTTCCGGCTGGCCGCCGCGCTGCATCGGTAGCGAACCTTTCACTCGATCCACGCGCCCCGGTTCCCCCCCGGAGGCGTGCATTTCGGTATAAATCAGCCCCGGACGGACGCCGTTGACCCGGATCCCCTGCGCCGCCACCTCCAGCGCCAGCCCGGTGGTCAGGGTATCCACCGCCCCTTTCGACGCGGCATAGTCAACGTACTCTCCCGGCGCGCCAAGGCGCGAGGCCGCCGACGACACGTTAACTATCGCCCCGCCCTTACCGCCATGCCGATGCGCCATGCGCTTGACCGCCTCGCGGCAGCAGAGGAAATAGCCGGTGACGTTGGTCGCCAGCACGCGGTTAATACGCTCGGCGCTCAGGCTCTCCACCGTACACTGGGTAAAGAGGATCCCGGCGTTGTTGACCAGCGCCGTCAGCGGCTCGCCCATGCGGTCAATCGCCTCAAACATCGCCATCACCTGCGCTTCATCGCTGATGTCCGCCCGCAGCGCCGTGGCTTTGCCGCCAGACGCCAAAATGGTATTCACCACCTCGGTGGCGGCATTAATGTTGTGATGGTAATTGACCGCCACGGTATACCCTTCCTGCGCCAGCAGCAGCGCCGTCGCCCGGCCTATTCCGCGGCTCGCGCCGCTTATCAGAGCGATTCCCATACCTTCCCTCCAAAAAATAAAGGCGCCGCAGCGCCTTTAAAAGTATAGATAATACGCAAACTTACTGGTATTCGCTCATCGGTACGCAGGAGCAGAACAGGTTGCGGTCGCCGTACACATCGTCCAGACGCTTCACCGTCGGCCAGTATTTGTTGTGCAGACCCGCCGGGAATACCGCCAGCTCGCGGCTGTACGGATGGTTCCACTCGCCCACCAGCTCGCCCTGGGTGTGCGGTGCGTTCACCAGCGGGTTGTCTTCCAGCGGCCATTCACCGGCTTTGACGCGGTCGATTTCCGCGCGGATCGCCAGCATCGCGTCGATAAAGCGGTCCAGCTCCACTTTGCTTTCCGATTCCGTCGGCTCAACCATCAGCGTACCCGCTACCGGGAAGGACATGGTTGGCGCATGGAAGCCAAAGTCGATCAGACGCTTGGCGATATCCAGTTCGCTAATGCCGGTCTCTTCTTTCAGCGGACGAATATCGAGAATACATTCGTGCGCCACGCGACCATCGCGACCGGTGTAGAGCACCGGGTAGGCGTCTTTCAGACGGGTAGCGATGTAGTTGGCGTTAAGGATCGCGTTCTGGCTCGCCTGCTTCAGCCCTTCCGCGCCCATCATGCGAATATACATCCAGCTGATCGGCAGGATGGACGCGCTGCCGAACGGCGCGGCGGAAACCGCGCCCTGACGGGTCAACATCCCTTCAATCTGCACCACACTGTGACCCGGCACGAACGGCGCCAGGTGCGCTTTCACGCCGATTGGGCCCATACCCGGGCCGCCGCCGCCGTGCGGAATGCAGAACGTTTTATGCAGGTTGAGGTGCGAAACGTCGGCGCCGATATAGCCCGGAGAGGTGATCCCGACCTGGGCGTTCATGTTAGCGCCGTCAAGGTAAACCTGGCCGCCGAACTGGTGCACGATCTCGCACACTTCGCGAATGGTCTCTTCATATACGCCGTGGGTCGACGGATAGGTGACCATGATGCAGGAGAGATTCGCCCCCGCCTGCTCTGCTTTTTCACGCAGGTCAGCGAGATCGATATTGCCGTTTTTGTCGCACGCAACCACCACCACCTGCATACCCGCCATCTGCGCGGAAGCCGGGTTGGTGCCGTGCGCGGAGCTTGGGATCAGGCAGATATCGCGATGGCCTTCGTTGCGGCTCTCGTGATAGTGGCGAATCGCCAGCAGGCCAGCATATTCGCCCTGCGCGCCGGAGTTCGGCTGCATGCAGACGGCGTCATAGCCGGTCAGTTTCACCAGCCAGTCGGAGAGCTGGGCGATCATCTGGTGATACCCTTCCGCCTGCTCGACCGGGCAGAACGGGTGCAGCTCAGCGAATTCCGGCCAGGTGATCGGGATCATCTCCGCCGCGGCGTTCAGCTTCATGGTGCAGGAACCCAGCGGGATCATCGCCTGGTTCAGCGCCAGATCTTTACGCTCCAGGGCGTGCATGTAGCGCATCATCTCGGTCTCGCTGTGGTAGCGGTTGAACACCGGATGGGTGAGGATCGCATCGTCGCGCAGCATCGCCGCCGGGATGGAACGGCTGTCCAGCGCCACGTCTTTATCCAGGGTATCGATGTCCAGACCATGATCGTCGCCGACGATGGCGCGGAACAGGTTGAGCACGTCTTCGCGGGTGGTTGCTTCGTCGAGCGTAATGCCCACCGCGCCGTGAATATCGCTGCGCAGGTTAATCTGCAGGGCTTCGGCACGCGCCAGCACCGCGGCTTTATCCGCCACTTCCACGCACAGGGTGTCGAAGTAGTGCGCATGGCGCAGCTTCAGCCCTTTCTTCTGCAGGCCGTCGGCCAGAATGTCGGTCAGGCGATGAATGCGGCCTGCGATACGTTTCAGACCCGCCGGGCCGTGGAAAACCGCGTACAAGCTGGCGATGTTGGCCAGCAGCACCTGCGAGGTACAAATGTTGGAGTTCGCTTTCTCGCGGCGGATGTGCTGTTCGCGAGTCTGCATCGCCATGCGCAGCGCGGTGTTACCCGCCGCATCTTTCGATACGCCGATAATCCGGCCCGGCATGGAGCGTTTGAATTCATCTTTCGCTGCGAAGAAGGCCGCGTGTGGGCCGCCGTAGCCCATCGGCACGCCGAAGCGTTGGGCGGAGCCGAAGACGATATCCGCGCCCTGCTTGCCCGGAGCCGTCAGCAGCACCAGCGCCATAAAGTCGGCGGCGACGCTGACTATCACTTTGCGCGCTTTCAGCTCGGCGATTAGTTTGCTGTAATCGTGGATTTCGCCGGTGGTGCCCACCTGCTGCAGCAGCACACCGAAGACAGCCTGGTGATCGAGCACTTTGTCGGCGTCATCGACGATCACGTCGAAGCCGAAGGTTTCCGCACGGGTGCGCACCACGTCCAGGGTTTGCGGATGGACATCGGCGGCAACGAAGAAGCGGTTGGCGTTTTTCAGTTTGCTGACGCGTTTGGCCATCGCCATCGCTTCGGCGGCGGCGGTCGCTTCATCGAGCAGCGAAGCGGAAGCGATATCCAGCCCGGTGAGATCGAGAGTGACCTGCTGGAAGTTGAGCAGCGATTCCAGGCGGCCCTGGGAGACTTCCGGCTGGTAAGGGGTATAGGCGGTATACCAGCCCGGATTTTCCAGCATGTTGCGCTGAATAACCGGCGGCAGCTGCACGGCGGTGTAGCCCATGCCGATGTAAGACTTGAAGCGCTTGTTGCGACCGGCGATCGCCTTCAGCTCTGCCAGCGCGGCGAATTCGGTTGTCGCGTCGCCCACCTGCGGTGGGGTCGCCAGCTGGATATCCTGCGGCACAATCTGGCCGATCAGGGCGTTAAGCGAATCCGCGCCGACGGTCTTCAGCATCTCTTGCTGCTGCTGAGCGTCCGGGCCAATGTGACGTTCAATAAAGGCGTCGCGGTTTTCAAGCTGACTTAAAGTCTGAGTCATGAGCGATGGTTCCTGAAACGTGCGGTGAATCGTGATTGTCTGACTGGTTTGCCCGGCAAGCGCTGATGCTTACCGGGCCGGAATACGCAAAATCATTCGCGCGGCAGGAAGCCAACGCCCCTGCAGCGTGAAGGATGACGCGTATTTATTCGTCTTCTAACAGAGCTTCATACGCGGCGGCATCCAGCAGCGCGGCAACCTGCGCTTCGTCGCTGGCTTTGATCTTGAAGATCCAGCCGTCGGTGTACGGGTCGCTGTTGACCAGTTCCGGCGAGTCGTTCAGCTCTTCGTTAACGGCAACGATTTCACCGCTAATCGGGGCATAAATATCGGAAGCCGCTTTCACGGATTCGGCAACCGCGCAATCGGCGCCCGCTTCGACGGTGGCGCCCACTTCCGGCAGATCAACGAATACCATATCGCCCAGCAGCTCCTGCGCATGCTCGGTGATCCCGACGGTATAGGTGCCGTCCGCTTCTTTACGCAGCCATTCGTGTTCTTTGCTGTATTTCAGTTCTGCTGGTACGTTGCTCATCAATTCATCTCCAAAAAAGGGAAATCACACAATGGCTTTGCCATTGCGTACAAAACCAGGTTTAGTCACTTTTACCGGCATTTCACGGTTACGAATTTGCACCACCGCGGTGTCGCCAATCCCGGCCGGCACGCGAGCCAGCGCGATGCTGTAGCCCAGCGTCGGCGAGAAGGTGCCGCTGGTGATAATGCCTTCTTTTTGGTTACCGTCGCTATCGGTAAAGCGCACCGGCAGGCCGCCGCGCAGGACGCCTTTCTCAGTCATCACCAGGCCAACCAGCTGTTCGGTGCCCTTTTCACGCTGCATCTCCAGCGCTTCGCGACCGATAAAGTTACGATCCGCCGGTTCCCAGGCAATAGTCCAGCCCATATTCGCCGCCAGCGGAGAGACGCCTTCGTCCATCTCCTGGCCATACAGGTTCATTCCGGCCTCCAGGCGCAGGGTATCGCGCGCGCCGAGACCGCATGGCTTAACGCCAGCGTCCAGCAGACCGCGCCAGAAATCCGCCGCCTGCTCGTTCGGCATGGCGATTTCATAGCCCGCTTCGCCGGTATAGCCTGTGGTGGCGATAAACAGCTCGCCGGCCTGCACGCCGAAGAACGGCTTCATACCTTCCACGGCCTGACGCTGCGCGTCGGTAAACAGCGTCGCCGCCTTCGCTTTCGCCTGCGGACCCTGGACCGCGATCAGCGACAGATCGTCGCGGACGATGATTTCGAGGCCGTAGGGTTCAGCTTGTTCGGAAATCCAGGCGAGGTCTTTTTCGCGGGTGGCGGAGTTAACAACGAGGCGGAAATAATCTTCAGAGAGGAAATAGACAATCAGGTCGTCGATGACGCCGGCGGAGGCGGTCAGCATGCCGGTGTAGAGCGCTTTGCCTGGGGTGGTGAGCTTCGCCACGTCGTTGGCCAGCAAATAGCGCAAGAACTCTCTGGTCCGGCTGCCATGGAAATCAACGATGGTCATATGCGACACATCGAACATGCCTGCGTCGCCGCGCACCGCATGGTGCTCATCAATCTGGGATCCGTAATGCAGCGGCATCATCCAGCCATGGAAATCCACCATGCGCGCGCCGCACAGCGTGTGTTGTTCATACAACGGAGTCTGTTGAGCCATCTTTTCCTCATCGAATAAAAACGGAACCAGCCACAAGATTGTCGGCGATTTTTCGCCACGAAATCGGGTGTCGGCATCGCTGACGAACGCCGACGCAAACGTTCTCTTTTGCCTGAACTTACCACCGAACCCGGCACTAAACCATAAGCTCATTCAGGGCATCACATTAGCTTATGACTAAAATCCGCCGAAAAGCCTACAGAGTTATTGACTGGAAAAAAGCGATTTATGCCACATAAAATTAACATTAAGGCGGCACTGATTAGGGAATGATGGTGTTTTGTGCGATTTTATCGTCCTAATTTCTTTAACAAAAAAAAGGACGCATTAATAAATCTAATGCGAAAAAAGAGGTGAAATTAGAATATTTCAAATGAGGGGGAAAACCCGGCGCGCAGGCCGGGTGAAAGAAGTGTGACGCGGTTAACGTAACCAGGCAGGCAGATCGTTGAGGCCCATCGCCTGGCGAATCAGCTGCGGTTTCACGCCCGGCAGCGTATCGGCCAGTTTCAGCCCCATGTCGCGGATGAATTTCTTCGCCGGATGGCTACCGGAAAACATGTCGCGGAAGCCCTGCATGCCCGCCAGCATCAGCGCGGCGCTGTGCTTGCGGCTACGCTCGTAGCGGCGCAGATAAAGATGCTGGCCGATATCCTTGCCCTGGGCGTGCATGCGCTTCAGTTCGTCAATAAGCTCGGCGGCATCCATAAAGCCGAGATTGACGCCCTGCCCGGCCAGCGGGTGGATGGTATGCGCGGCATCGCCGACCAGCGCCAGGCGGTGGGCGGCGAACTGGCGGGCATAGCGGCCGGTCAGCGGGAAGACTTCACGTGCGCTTTCCAGCTGGCAGAGGCCAAGGCCATTATCGAAGGCGATATTCAACGCCTGATTAAAGGTGGCTTCATCAGCCTCCTGCATCCGCTGCGCCTCCGCCGGCGACAGCGACCAGACGATCGAGCACAGATGCGGATCGCAGAGCGGCAGGAAGGCGAGGATCCCGTCGCCATGGAACGCCTGGCGGGCCACCGCCTGATGCGGCTCAGCGGTACGGATGGTCGCCACCAGCGCATGATGATGGTAATCCCAGAAGGTCAGCGGAATATCGGCTTTATTGCGCAGCCATGAATTGGCACCATCGGCGCCGATCACCAGCCGCGCGGTGAGCATGCTGCCGTCCTGCAGGCTGAGAAAGGCTTCATTCTCGCCCCACGCCACCTGCTGCAGTTGCGCAGGCGCCAGCAGGGTAACGTCAGCGCAGCGCTGCGCCTTCTGCCACAGCGCATAATGCACCACAGCGTTTTCAATAATGTGGCCCAGATGGCTGAAGCCCATGCTCTGGTCATCAAAGCTAATGCGGCCGAAGCTGTCTTTGTCCCACACTTCCATTCCGTGATAGCAGCTGGCGCGCTGGGCGACGATCTCTGACCAGACGCCGATGCGGGTCAGTAGCTTTTCGCTGGCGGCGTTAATTGCCGACACGCGCAGCGCCGGCGGCGCATCGGCGGCCAGCGGCTGCGGCTCCGCTTTCTCCAGCACCGCGACGCGCAGGCCGCTGCCCTGTAAACCGCAGGCTACAGCCAGCCCCACCATTCCACCGCCAACAATGGCAACATCAACACTTTGCACGTTCTACTCCTTAACGGGGAACCCAACCGAGGGTACGCTGCGCCAGCGCATCGCGCGCCGGGGTAAATAATTCCATGGCCATCAGACCGACATTGCGCCCCACCACCAGCGGCGCCCAACGGTTGGCAAACAGATGCACCAGCCCATCGGTCACGCCGATGGTGGTGGCTTTATCCCCTGCCCTGCGCGCCTGATAGCGACACAGCAGCGGATAATGGCCGACATCTTCGCCGCTGAGATGGGCGTCAGCGAGCAACTCCGCCAGGCTCATCACATCGCGCAGGCCGAGATTAAAGCCCTGCCCGGCAATCGGGTGCAGCGTCTGCGCCGCGTTGCCGACCAGCGCCAGGCGGTGCGACACCGCGCGGCTGGCGGTGGTGAGAGCCAGCGGATAGACGCTGCGCTTCCCGGCGTGAGTAATGCGCCCCAGCCGCCAGCCGAACGCCTGCTGCAGCTCCTGACAAAAACGTTCGTCAGACCAGCTCAGCACCTCATCGCGGCGCGACTGCGGATGACACCACACCAGCGAGCAGCGCCCTTGCGACATCGGCAGCATCGCCAGCGGGCCATGCTCGGTAAAACGTTCGAACGCGCGGCCTTCGTGGGGCAGCGCGGTGCTCACGTTGGCGATAATCGCCAGTTGCTCATAGGGCTGCTGTTGCCAGCTGATGCCGCAGCGGGCGCCCAGCGACGAACGCGAACCGTCCGCCGCCACCAGCAGCTTACCGCTGATCGTTTCGCCCCCCTCAAGGGTAAGGCTGACGCTCTCCTGGCGACGGCTGACCGCTTCCACTTTCGCCGGGCAATGTAGCGTCACGCCCGGTGCCTCGCGCAGCAGGCTAAACAGTCGCTGGCCGACATCGTGGAGTTCAACCACCTGACCCAGCGCCGACAGGCTATAATCCGCCGCCGCCAGATTCACAAAACCAGCATGGCCGCGGTCGCTGACGTGTACCCGCTGGATAGGCGTCGCCCGCTCGGCGAGACGTTGCCAGACGCCGATGCGCGCCAGTTGCTGGCAGGTGCCGGCGGCCAGGGCGATCGCCCGGTCGTCGAAGCCGGGATGGCGAGCCGACTGGGGATCCTGCGCCTCAATCAGATGGACCGGCAGCGCGCCGCCGGTCATACGGGAGATGGCCAGGGCGAGCGTCGCGCCGGTCATCCCGCCGCCGACAATCAGCACGCTCATGACTGGCGCGCCGCCGCCATCAGCGCCTCGATCTCATCCGCCTTCTTCACCACGCTGGCGGTGAGATTTTCGTTGCCGTCTTCAGTAATCACGATGTCATCTTCAATACGAATGCCGATGCCGCGATACTGCGCCGGTACGTCGGCGTCGGCGGCGATATACAGCCCCGGCTCGACGGTCAGCACCATTCCCGGTTCCAGGACGCGCGAACGGTCGGTGTCGTAATTACCGACATCGTGCACATCCAGCCCCAGCCAGTGGCTCAGACCGTGCATAAAGTACGGGCGGTGGGCGTTGTTGGCGATCAGCTCGTCAACCTCGCCTTTGAGGATCCCGAGCCGCACCAGGCCGGTGATCATGATGCGCACCACTTCCTGATTCACCTGGCAGATTGAGGTGCCCGGGCGGTAGAGTTCCAGCGCGGTCTCCAGCGATTCCAGCACGATATCGTAGATTTCGCGCTGCGGCTGGCTGAATTTGCCGTTCACCGGGAAGGTGCGGGTAATGTCGCCGGCGTAGCCGCGATACTCGCAGCCGGCGTCAATCAACACCAGATCGCCGTCGCGCAGTTCAGATTCATTTTCGGTGTAGTGCAGAATGCAGCCGTTTTCGCCGCCGCCAACGATGGTGTTATAGGAGGGGAAACGCGCGCCGTGGCGATTGAATTCATGAAGAATTTCGCCTTCCAGCTGATACTCGAACATGCCTGGGCGGCATTTTTCCATCGCCCGGGTATGGGCCAGAGCGCTAATTTCACCGGCGCGGCGCATCACGGCCAGCTCTTCCGCCGATTTGAACAGGCGCATCTCATGCACAATGGGCCGCCAGTCGATGACCGAGTTCGGCGCCTGCAGGTTCTGGCGCGAGCCTTTGCGAAGTTTTTCGAGGGCGTTGAACACAATCTGATCGGCATAGGCATATTCGCCCTGGGCGAAATAGATAGCGTCCAGACCGTTGAGCAGCTGATACAGCTGCTGGTTGATTTCGCTGAACGCCAGCGCCCGGTCAACGCCAAGCTTCGCCGGCGCGGCTTCCTGGCCCAGACGGCGACCGAACCAGATCTCAGCGGTCAGATCGCGAACCCGGTTGAACAGCACGCTATGGTTGTGGGTTTCATCGCTTTTAATCAACACCAGCAGCGCTTCCGGTTCGTTGAAGCCGGTGAAGTACCAAAAATCGCTGTTCTGCCGGTAGGGATATTCCGAATCTGCACTGCGCACCGCTTCCGGTGCGGCGAAAATCAGCGCCGCGCTGCCTGGCTGCATCTGCGCCAACAGCGCCTGGCGACGCGAGAGAAATTCCTGCTGAGTCATGACGCCCCCTGAACGAATTTTAGTTAGTGTAATGTCGGTTTGCGGACTTCCGGTGCGGTTGGCTGCTGACGCGCAAAGGTGTCGTGGCACAGCAGTGCGGCAACGCGGACATACTCGATAATCTCCTCCAGAGACATCTCCAGCTCTTCCTGATCTTCGTCTTCATCGTAGCCTAGCTGGGCAATATTACGCAGATCGTCAATCGCTTCCCCGGTTTCGTCTTTCACTTTATCCAGCTTCGGCTGGCTCACGCCAAGGCCAAGAAGGAAGTGGTTGACCCAGCCGGCGAGAGCGTCGGCGCGATCAAAGACGCTCACCGCATCGCCTTCCGGCAGATACAGTTGAAAGAGGAAGCCGTCGTCATCCAGTGAGTCGCTGATGGCGGAATGCATGTTACGCAGCGCCTGGGCCAGCTCATGGCCGAAGGCGAGACCTTCGTTGGTCAGGTCGTGCACCAGCGGCTGCCAGCTGCTGTCCGTGTTGCCGCCGCACAGCAATCCGCTGATCAAACCGTGCATCTCGGCCGGGGTAAGCCCTACCCCTTGTTGGTTCAGTAACTGGTCTACATCGTTGTAACCAGGCATTTCGTTCTGTATAGACATGCGCATTCGTCATCGTTGGGAGGAATATTCATGGTATGCTACCACTTTGGACCCTGGTGAACCAGAATAGGGCTTGTATCTTCGCACCAGGGTAGCTATAGTGTCGCCCCTTCGCAGACCCGGGTCAGGGTGTGAAGGCAGCGCAGTCAATCAGCAGGAAGGTGGCATGTCTGCACAACCCGTAGATCTCCAAATTTTCGGCCGTTCACTGCGAGTGAATTGCCCGCCTGAACAAAGGGATGCCCTGAATCAGGCAGCTGAAGACCTTAATCAGCGGTTGCAAGATTTAAAAGAACGCACTAGAGTCACAAATACTGAGCAGCTGGTCTTCATCGCCGCGTTGAACATCAGCTATGAGTTGACTCAGGAAAAAGCGAAGACCCGCGACTACGCTTCCAGCATGGAGCAGCGCATTCGCATGCTTCAGCAGACCATCGAGCAAGCATTGCTTGAGCAAGGTCGCATAAGCGAAAGACCAGGGTCGAAGTTTGAATAACACTTTGCAGTTAACTGTGTTAGAGTAACTCCAGGAACAAAATTTCTCTGAGATGTTTGCAAGCGGGCCAGTCCCCTGAGCCGATATTTCATACCACAAGAATGTGGCGCTCCACGGTTGGTGAGCATGCTCGGTCCGTCCGAGAAGCCTTAAAACCGTGACGACACATTCACCTTGAACCAAGGGTTCAAGGGTTACAGCCTGCGGCGGCATCTCGGAGATTCCCTTCCTCACTTCGCATTATTTCCCCACACCTGTTTTCGGCTGACGCCGCACTGTATTACACTGCTTTCTATTGTTTCGCCTGCTCGCCATGAGACCTGCATGACCCTACAGCCCGATACCCTGCTTTCCCGCCAGCATATTCGCCAGCAGATCCGCGAGCGTCGACGCGCGCTCAGCCCTGAGCAACAGCGGCAGTTTGCCCTGCAGGCCGCAGAGCGAATGATGGCCTGGCCGCCGGTGGTTCTCGCCCACACCGTGGCGCTGTTTCTCTCCTTTGACGGCGAGCTGGACACCCAACCGCTGATTGACCAGCTCTGGCGGGCCGGCAAGCGGGTGTATCTCCCGGTGCTGCATCCGTTTAGCCACGGTAACCTGTTGTTTTTACATTACCATCCGCAGAGCGAACTGATAGTGAATCGCCTGAAGATCCGTGAACCGAAGCTCGACGTGCGCGACGTGCTGCCGCTCGCTGATCTCGATGTGCTGGTCACCCCGCTGGTGGCCTTCGATGCCGGCGGACAACGGCTGGGGATGGGTGGCGGTTTTTACGACCGGACGCTGCAAAACTGGCAGCAGTATCGCCTGCAGCCGGTGGGCTACGCGCACGACTGCCAGCAGGTGGACACCCTGCCGAGCGAAGAGTGGGATATCCCGCTGCCGGCGGTGATCACCCCGGGCAAAACCTGGTGTTGGTAGGTACGTGGGGAGAAGAATTTCTGCCTGGAAGGTGTTAACAAAAAAACGGGCAGGCACGCGACCTGCCCGAGAGGCAAAAATGGTTAGAACAGCAGACGGGCGCGGATAGTCCCCGGGATCGCTTTCATCGCCTGCAGCGCCTGCTGGGCAACATCTTCTTCCGCTTCGATATCAATAACCACGTAACCCATCTGCGGCGACGTTTGCAGATACTGGGCGGCAATATTGATGCTCTGCGCGGCGAAGATCTGGTTGATGGCGGTCAGGACGCCCGGCCGGTTCTCATGGATGTGCAGCAGACGGCGTCCACCGTGCAGCGGCAGAGAAACTTCCGGGAAGTTGACCGCCGACAGGGTAGACCCGTTGTCAGAGTACTTCGCCAGCTTGCCGGCCACTTCCAGACCGATGTTCTCCTGCGCTTCCTGAGTGGAGCCACCGATATGCGGCGTCAGGATCACGTTATCAAACTCGCACAGCGGCGAAGTGAAGGGGTCGCTGTTGGTCGCGGGTTCGGTCGGGAAGACGTCGATCGCCGCCCCGGCCAGATGCTTACTCGCCAGCGCATCGCATAGCGCCGGAATATCCACCACGGTACCACGGGAGGCGTTGATCAGCAGCGCGCCCGGCTTCATCAGCGCCAGCTCTTCCGCGCCCATCATATTTTTGGTGGAGGCGTTTTCCGGCACGTGCAGGCTGACCACATCACTCATGTTCAGCAGGTCGGAGAGATGCTGTACCTGAGTGGCGTTGCCCAGCGGCAGTTTGTTTTCAATATCATAGAAGAAGACATGCATCCCCAGCGATTCCGCCAGAATGCCGAGCTGGGTGCCGATGTGGCCGTAACCGATAATCCCCAGTTTCTTGCCGCGCGCTTCAAAGCTCCCCACCGCCAGCTTATTCCATACGCCGCGATGCGCCTTGGCGTTGGCTTCCGGCACGCCGCGCAGCAGCAGCAGCAGCTCACCGATCACCAGCTCGGCCACCGAACGGGTATTGGAGAATGGCGCGTTAAACACCGGAATACCGCGTTTCGCGGCGGCGTCCAGATCGACCTGGTTGGTACCGATGCAGAAGCAGCCGACGGCAACCAGTTTTTCCGCCGCGGCGAAAATCTCTTCAGTCAGGTGGGTACGGGAACGCAGGCCGATGAAATGGGCATCACGGATCGACGCTTTCAGCTGTTCGGAATCCAGCGCGCCTTTATGAAATTCAATGTTGGTGTAACCTGCCGCGCGAAGGCTATCGATTGCCTTTTGATGCACACCTTCAACCAGCAGAAATTTAATCTTGTCTTTTTCCAGTGATACCTTAGCCATTTCCCCGTCCTGTTTTGTCTTAACTGATGTCGTGCTGAACGAAAGTTCGTCTCAGCAACATATCAAAAAAAACTATCGCGGCAATATGAACGTTTGCGTCGCTGTCCTGAAGAAATGTCATTCAGAAGGAAATGGCAGGACAAAACACCAGAAAGATAATGAACGGTAGCGCGTTAATCAGAATGGTTGCACAAATGTGACAGAAGTCACTAAATTGCGCCAGGTGAAAAAATATTTGCGAGGGAGCCGGTTGGCTCCCTGCGGACAGACTATTTTACGATGGTTTTCACACCGTCAGCGGTGCCGATCAGCGCCACGTCGGCGCCGCGGTTGGCGAACAGCCCCACGGTCACGACGCCAGGAATGCCGTTAATCGCGTTTTCCAGCGCGATAGCATCGAGAATTTCCAGGCCGTGCACGTCAAGGATCACGTTGCCGTTATCGGTCACCACGCCCTGACGGTATTCCGGACGGCCGCCCAACTTGACCAGCTGGCGCGCCACGGCGCTGCGCGCCATCGGAATGACCTCAACCGGCAGCGGGAATTTACCCAGAATATCGACCTGCTTGGAGGCATCGGCGATGCAGATAAATTTATCCGCTACCGAGGCGATGATCTTCTCACGGGTCAGCGCCGCGCCGCCGCCTTTGATCATCTGCATGTGGCCGTTGATCTCATCCGCGCCGTCAACGTAGATCCCCAGGCGATCGACGCTGTTGAGATCGAAGACGGTGATCCCGAGGCTTTTCAGCTTCTCGGTGGAGGCATCGGAGCTGGAAACCGCCCCTTCGATTTGCCCCTTCATGGTGCCCAGCGCGTCAATAAAATGGGCCGCCGTCGAGCCGGTGCCTACGCCCACAATGGTCCCTGGCTGTACGTATTGCAGCGCCGCCCAACCTACCGCTTTTTTCAGTTCATCCTGCGTCATAATTATGGTCCGAGATGTGAATGCCTGTGGCGCATTATAGAACATCGACAGTGGAAATGTCCCTGCGATGCAGATCACACAACAGAGCAGACCAATTTCGTCTGTATCAAATAAAAATTTATGTCATAGTGCGAGATAACGATTAGTTATGGGGGCACGCCAGAATAATGAAACGACCGGACTACAGGACACTACAAGCGCTGGACGCGGTGATTAGAGAACGAGGATTTGAGCGCGCCGCGCAGAAGCTATGTATTACCCAGTCCGCCGTCTCACAGCGTATTAAGCAACTGGAAAATATGTTCGGCCAGCCGCTGCTGGTACGTACCGTGCCGCCGCGCCCAACCGAGCAAGGGCAAAAATTGCTGGCGCTGTTGCGCCAGGTTGAACTGCTGGAGGAAGAGTGGCTGGGGGACGAGCAGACTGGCTCCACGCCGCTGCTGCTGTCGCTGGCGGTGAACGCCGACAGTCTGGCGACCTGGCTGCTGCCGGCGCTGGCTAATGTGCTGTCGGACTCCCCTATTCGTCTCAACCTGCAGGTGGAAGATGAAACCCGCACCCAGGAACGCCTGCGCCGTGGCGAAGTGGTCGGCGCGGTAAGTATCCAGCCACAGGCGCTGCCAAGCTGCCTGGTGGATCAGCTCGGCGCGCTCGATTACCTGTTTGTCGCCTCAAAAGAGTTTGCGCAACGCTATTTCCCCAACGGCGTAACGCGCTCGGCGCTGCTGAAAGCGCCGGTCGTCGCTTTCGATCATCTGGATGATATGCATCAGGCATTTCTGCAGCAAAACTTCGACCTGCCGCCGGGTAGCGTCCCCTGCCATATCGTCAACTCGTCGGAAGCCTTCGTCCAGCTGGCGCGCCAGGGCACCACCTGCTGCATGATCCCCCATCTGCAGATCGAAAAAGAGCTCAACAGCGGCGAGCTTATCGACCTCACTCCCGGCCTGTTTCAGCGCCGTATGCTTTACTGGCACCGCTTTGCCCCGGAAAGCCGCATGATGCGCCGGGTGACCGATGCGCTCATCGACTACGGCCACAAGGTGCTGCGTCAGGATTAAGCCGCGGGCATAAAAAAAGCCACTTCGCTGAAGTGGCTTTTTTGTTTCTATCGCTTACTGGGCCGGTTTCGGCGCTTCAGCCGGTTTCGCCGGCGTGGCCGGGGCCGCAGCCTGCGCCGGCTGCAGTTCAAACACGACGTCGACCTGGTCGTCAAACTGGATGGTGGCCTGCTCGTAGGTTTCCTGGGCGGAAACCGGCGCAGCGTCAGCGGCCTTCATCATGCGAACCATCGGGCTCGGCTGATAATTAGAGACGTGGTAGCGCACGCTGTACACCGGACCCAGCTTGCTGTGGAAACCTGCGGCCAGCTCCTGCGCCTGATGCACGGCGTCGTCGATCGCCGCTTTACGCGCTTTATCTTTGTAGGCGTCCGGTTGCGCAACGCCCAGCGAGACGGAGCGAATTTCGTTCAGACCGGCTTTCAGGGCGCCGTCCAGCAGACCGTTGAGTTTATCCAGCTGGCGCAAGGTCACTTCGACAGTGCGCACCGCGCGGTAGCCTTTGAGAATGCTTTTCCCGTTCTGATAGTCGTAATCAGGTTGAGTGCGCAGATTCGCCGAGTTGATGTCTTTTTTCGCAATGCCGCTCTTTTCGAGGAAAGAGAGGTATTGCGCAACGCGATCGTCAGCCTGTTTTTTTGCCGATGCGGCATCTTTTGCCGCCACGTTCACTTCGATCGCCAGGGTGGCGATATCCGGAACCGCAGCAACGCTTGCTGTGCCTGAAGTCACAATATGCGGACCGTCCGGCAATTCGCTGGCCTGTGCCGCCATCGTGCTAAATCCGAGTGTTGCCGCCAGGGCTAAGACTTTTAACTTCACTGTCGTTTCTCCATGTTACTTAAATCGCCCTTACGGGACGCATGCCAGCAAGCTTAGCGCGTACAGCGGGAAAGTCCATCGGACAACGCTTAGTTGAGCAACGCCTGGATATGGCCGACGCCCTCTTTTGCCAGCTGAAACGCAATAAACCACATGACGGCGCCGACCACAATGTTGATGATCCGCTGGGCTCTGGCGGTACGCAGCCGCGGCGCCAGCCATGCGGCCAACAGCGCCAGACCAAAGAACCACAGGAAAGAGGCGCTAATGGTTCCCAGCGCAAACCAGCGCTTCGGCTCCATCGCCAGCTGGCCTCCCAGGCTGCCCAACACCACAAAGGTATCCAGATAAACGTGCGGATTCAGCCAGGTGACCGCCAGCATAGTGATAATGATTTTCCAGCGCCCCTGCTGCATCACCTCGGCGCTGGCGAGCTCAAGATTCTGGCTGAACGCTGTTTTCAATGCGCCAAAGCCGTACCACAGTAAAAAGGCCACGCCGCCCCAGGTCACGAGCGCCAGTAGCCAGGGGGACTGCATCAGCAGCGCGCTGCCGCCAAAAATGCCGGCGCAGATCAGCAGCAAGTCGCTGACGGCGCACAGCAAGGCAATCATCAGGTGATACTGACGACGGATCCCCTGGTTCATCACGAAAGCATTTTGGGGGCCAAGCGGCAAAATCATTGCCGCTCCCAGGGCAAGGCCCTGAAAGTAATAGGTAAACATGAGGATTTTTCCGCTGTGTTCGAGAGTGGCGCTGACTATAACGCGAATAAATTATTAGCGGAAATTGAAAGTATTAATCATTAATAAGCAAAGCTAATAATGAGCCATTAAAAAAGGCCGGCATCGCCGGCCTGAGTCACTGAGTGGCGGTTTACTCGGCTTTTTCCGGCAGACGCACCACATGAACATCCATCTGCGGATAAGGGAAGCTGATGCCGTTGGCGTCAAATTCACGCTTGATGCGCTCGAGGATATCCCAGTAGACGTTTTGCAGATCGCTGCTTTTGCTCCAGACGCGCACCACGAAGTTCACCGACGAAGCGCCGAGTTCGTTCAGGCGAACCGTCATTTCCCGATCGCGCAGAATACGATCGTCAGATTCGATAATCGAGGTCAGGAGCTGCTTCACCTTGTCGATATCGGCATCGTAAGAGACGCCGATAATAAACTCATTGCGGCGCGCCGGTTCACGGGAGAAGTTAATGATGTTGCCGGCGATGATTTTGCCGTTCGGCACCACCACCACTTTACCGTCGGCGGTACGCAGGGTAGTGGAGAAAATCTGTACGTTAAGCACCGTACCCGCTACACCACCAAGGTCGACATACTCGCCGGCGCGGAAAGGGCGGAACATCACCAGCAGTACGCCAGCCGCGAGGTTAGACAGTGATCCCTGCAGCGCCAGACCGACGGCTAAACCCGCGGCGCCCAGCACCGCAATGACCGAGGCGGTCTGCACGCCCACGCGTCCCAGGGCGGCAATCAGCGTAAAGGCGATAACCGCATAGCGCACCAGCGCGGAGAGGAAATCGGCAACGGTGGCGTCAATTTTACGCGCCAGCATCAGGCGGTTGACGGTATTAGAGACGACGCGCGCCACGATCATCCCGACGATCAGGATAGCGATAGCCGCGACGATGTTGACGGCATAGCTCAGCAGCAGCTCCTGGTTGCGTGCCAGCCACGTCCCGGCGTGGTTGATGCTATCGACAACGTTCAAATCTTCCATTTAACATTCCTTATGAATCCCCCAGGGGGAAGTAAATAACTCAGCCTGCGACAGGGCAGTCAGGTTATAGGGTAAACAATAAGTGCACGTTTTGCCAAATGGATCACAGTTTTCTGCTGAGCTATCCTGTTGTTAAGATAATAAAAAAGCCCGCATTGCTGCGGGCTTCGGGGTAAGAAACAGATTTTTCTTACAGAACGTCGATCGCGTTCAGCTCTTTAAATGCCTGCTCCAGACGAGTCACCATGGAAGTCTGTGCAGCACGCAGCCATACGCGCGGGTCGTAGTATTTCTTGTTCGGCTGGTCTTCGCCTTTCGGGTTGCCCAGCTGGCCCTGCAGGTAAGCTTCGTTCGCTTTGTAGTACTGCAGTATACCGTCCCAGGTTGCCCACTGGGTGTCGGTATCGATGTTCATTTTCACTACGCCGTAGCTGACGGAGTCTTTGATTTCCTGAGCGGAAGAACCGGAACCGCCGTGGAAGACGAAGTTCAGGCTGTTGTGCGGCAGGTTGTGTTTCTTGGAAACATATTCCTGAGAATCGCGCAGGATAGTCGGGGTCAGAACGACGTTACCCGGTTTGTACACGCCGTGTACGTTACCGAAGGAAGCGGCGATGGTGAAGCGCGGGCTGATTTTGCTCAGCTCGGTGTACGCGTAATCCACGTCTTCCGGCTGGGTGTACAGGGCGGAAGCGTCCATGTGGCTGTTGTCCACGCCGTCTTCTTCGCCACCGGTGCAACCCAGTTCGATTTCCAGGGTCATGTCCATTTTGGCCATGCGCGCCAGGTATTTAGAGCAGATTTCGATGTTTTCGTGCAGGGACTCTTCAGACAGGTCGATCATGTGAGAAGAGAACAGCGGTTTGCCGGTAGCGGCGAAGTGTTTTTCACCCGCGTCCAGCAGGCCGTCGATCCACGGCAGCAGTTTCTTCGCGCAGTGGTCAGTGTGCAGGATAACCGGCACGCCGTAGTGCTCAGCCATCTGGTGCACGTGGTGCGCGCCAGAGATAGCGCCGAGGATAGCAGCACCCTGAGGAACGTCAGTTTTCACGCCTTTACCTGCGATGAACGCTGCGCCGCCGTTAGAGAACTGAACGATAACCGGAGAGCGTACTTTCGCAGCAGCTTCCAGAACGGCGTTGATGGAGTCAGTCCCTACGCAGTTTACCGCCGGCAGTGCAAAGTTGTTTTCTTTCGCTACCTGGAACACTTTCTGAACGTCGTCGCCAGTGATGACGCCCGGTTTTACGAAATCAAAAATTTTAGACATGTTACTTAGTCCTGTATCTGTATCTTCGACCGTTGAAGAAGGTTCGCGAGCCCTTAAGCGCGCTGAAAAACAGGCGGGTTTCCCCGCCTGAACTGAATTACTGCTTAGCGCGCTCTTCGAGCATCGCTACTGCCGGCAGGACTTTGCCTTCGACGAATTCAAGGAACGCGCCGCCGCCAGTGGAGATGTAGGAAATTTTGTCAGCGATACCGAACAGGTCGATCGCTGCCAGGGTGTCACCGCCGCCGGCGATGGAGAAACCTTCGCTGTCCGCGATAGCGTTAGCCACGATTTCAGTCCCTTTACGGAAGTTCGGGAATTCGAATACGCCAACCGGGCCGTTCCACAGAATGGTTTTGGCGTTCTTCAGAATTTCAGCCAGTTTCTGTGCGGAAACGTCGCCAAGGTCCAGAATCTGCTCATCATCTTTGATGTCGTTAACAGATTTCAGAGTCGCCGTTGCGGTTTCGGAGAACTCGGTCGCGACGCGAACGTCAGTCGGAACCGGGATATCGCAGGTGCTCAGCAGGCGCTTGGCTTCATCAACCAGGTCCGCTTCGTACAGGGATTTGCCGACGTTGTGGCCCTGGGCGGCAACGAAGGTGTTAGCGATACCGCCGCCGACGATCAGCTGGTCAGCGATTTTAGACAGGGAATCCAGCACGGTCAGCTTAGTGGATACTTTAGAACCACCGACGATAGCGACCATCGGACGAGCCGGCTCTTTCAGCGCTTTACCCAGCGCGTCCAGTTCAGCGGCCAGCAGCGGGCCTGCGCACGCCACGTCAGCAAATTTGCCGATACCGTGGGTGGAAGCCTGCGCGCGGTGCGCGGTACCGAAGGCGTCCATCACGAACACGTCGCACAGCGCGGCGTATTTTTTAGACAGCGCTTCGTCGTCTTTTTTCTCGCCTTTGTTAAAGCGAACGTTTTCCAGCACCACCAGCTCGCCGGCAGCCACTTCAACGCCGTCCAGGTAGTCTTTAACCAGACGTACCGGGTTGGACAGTTTGTCTTTCAGGTAATTAACAACCGGCAGCAGAGAGAATTCTTCGTTGTACTCGCCTTCGGTCGGACGACCCAGGTGGGAGGTTACCATCACTTTCGCGCCCTGCTTCAGCGCCAGTTCGATGGTCGGCAGAGATGCACGGATACGCGCGTCGCTGGTTACTTTCCCGTCTTTAACTGGTACGTTCAGATCCGCACGGATAAAAACGCGTTTACCAGCCAGATCCAGATCGGTCATCTTAATTACAGACATGGTGAATCCTCTCGTTGATTCATAAAGTTTTGTCGACGTTTACGCGTCGAACCTGAAACCAATAGCCGCCATCGCTAACGTCGTGTCGAGCATTCGGTTAGCAAAGCCCCATTCGTTATCGCACCAGACCAGCGTTTTGATCAGATGCGCGCCACTGACCCGGGTTTGCGTGCCATCAACAATAGCACTGTGCGGATCGTGGTTAAAATCTGTCGAGACCAACGGTAATTCCGTATAGTCAACTATACCATGAAATGCACCTTGTGCTGCTTTTTGCAGCAACTGGTTGACTTCACATGCTTTTACCGGTTTTTTAACCGTCACGCTCAGGTCAATTGCCGTCACGTTTATCGTCGGCACCCGCACGGCAATCGCTTCAAAACGGTCGTTAAACTGCGGGAAAATACGGGTTATCCCTGCCGCCAGTTTGGTATCCACCGGAATGATCGACTGGCTGGCCGCGCGGGTACGCCGGAGATCCGGATGATAGGCGTCAATCACCTGCTGGTCATGCATCGCCGAGTGAATGGTGGTGACGGTGCCGGACTCGATGCCATAGGCATCATCTAACAGTTTAATGATCGGAATAATGCAGTTGGTGGTACAGGAGGCGTTGGAGACAATACGGTGCTCGGCGCGGAGTTCATCCTGATTGACGCCATACACCACCGTCGCGTCGAGGTCGTTGCCGCCGGGATGGGAGAAGAGCACTTTCTTCGCCCCCGCCTGCAGGTGCGCCTCACCGTGCTCACGGCTTCCGTAAACGCCGGTGCAGTCGAGCACCACGTCTACCGCCAGCTCGCGCCAGGGCAGCGCCGCAATGGTCGGCTCGTGCAGCAGACGGATGGCATCATCGCCAACAAACAACTGCTCGCGCTCCTGACGAACATCCCAGGCGAAACGGCCATGGCTGGTGTCATATTTCAACAGATGCGCGATGCCCTCAGCATCCGCCAGCTCATTGATTGCCACCACGGTGATTTCCGCACGGCGCCCGGATTCATATAGCGCACGAACCACATTGCGTCCAATACGACCGAAGCCATTAATCGCGATGCGAATGGTCATAGATCTCCTGCAAGGCTGTCCCTGTGATGAGGTGGCTGACAGAGTAATCCAGCTACGCTCTGAGGGAAACCTTACCAGCTGCAAACTGCGACTGATTGATTAATTGTCGAACATTTAAACGACTGAAACGCTTCAGCTAGAATAAGCCAAACGAGGAATAAAAGGAATGTTTGTCCAGCGCAATAAACCAGCTATATGACTCACATCACATTTTTGCTGGAATAATTTACAACCGTATTACATGGTTCAGGAATAGCAGATACAAAAAAGCCGGGTGACGAGGTAAAAGCAAAAACGGTAACCCTTGGGTTACCGTTTTTGGTGCTTGCCCCCTCTCCTGTGGGAGAGGGTTGGGGTGAGGGCATTAGCCCGCACCGTACCAGCGATTACAGCAGCGCTTTCGCTTTAGCGACCACATTGTCGACGGTGAAGCCGAACTCTTCGAACAGCTGCTCAGCCGGCGCAGACTCACCGAAGGTGGTCATGCCAACGATAGCGCCGTTCAGGCCAACATATTTGAACCAGTAGTCAGCGATACCCGCTTCCACAGCAACGCGCGCGGTCACGGCTTTCGGCAGTACGGATTCACGATAAGCCGCATCCTGCTTGTCGAACGCGTCGGTGGACGGCATGGAGACCACGCGCGCCTTCACGCCTTCGGCGGTCAGTTTGTCCCACGCGGCAACCGCCAGCTCAACTTCCGAACCGGTGGCGATGAAGATCAGCTCCGGCTGGCCGGCGCAATCTTTCAGCACGTAACCGCCGCGGGCCACGTTCGCCAGCTGCTCTGCGGTACGCTCCTGCTGCGCCAGGTTCTGACGGGACAGGATCAGCGCGGTCGGGCCGTCCTGACGCTCAACGCCATATTTCCACGCAATCGCGGATTCCACCTGGTCACACGGACGCCAGGTGGACATGTTCGGGGTCACGCGCAGGGAAGCCACCTGCTCTACCGGCTGGTGAGTCGGGCCATCTTCGCCCAGACCGATGGAGTCATGGGTGTAGACCATCACCTGACGCTGCTTCATCAGCGCCGCCATACGTACCGCGTTACGCGCATATTCCACGAACATCAGGAAGGTGGAGGTGTACGGCAGGAAACCGCCGTGCAGCGCGATACCGTTGGCGATAGCGGTCATACCGAACTCACGCACGCCGTAGTGAATGTAGTTACCGGCAGTATCTTCATTGATCGGCTTAGAACCAGACCACAGGGTCAGGTTAGATGGCGCGAGATCTGCGGAGCCACCGAGGAATTCCGGCAGCAGCGGACCGAACGCTTCGATGGCGTTCTGAGAGGCTTTACGGCTGGCGATTTTCGCCGGGTTGGCCTGCAGCTTCGCGATGAACTCGTTGGCTTTCGCGTCGAAGTCAGACGGCATCTCGCCTTTCATACGACGGGTGAATTCGGCGGCTTCCTGCGGGAAAGCTTTGGCGTAGGCAGCGAACTTCTCATTCCAGGCCGCTTCTTTCGCCTGGCCAGCTTCTTTGGCATCCCACTGCGCATAGATGTCAGACGGGATGTCAAACGGCGCGTGTTTCCAACCCAGCGCTTCGCGGGTCAGGGCGATTTCGGCGTCGCCCAGCGGCGCGCCGTGGGAGTCGTGGGTACCGGCTTTGTTCGGCGAACCGAAACCGATGATGGTTTTGCACATCAGCAGGGATGGTTTGTCGGTAACCGCGCGCGCTTCTTCTACCGCGCGTTTGATGGCGTCAGCGTCGTGACCGTCAACGCCGCGCACCACGTGCCAGCCGTAGGCTTCAAAGCGTTTGGCGGTATCGTCGGTGAACCAGCCTTCAACGTGGCCGTCGATGGAGATGCCGTTGTCATCATAGAAGGCCACCAGTTTGCCCAGCTTCAGGGTACCAGCCAGGGAGCACACTTCGTGAGAAATGCCTTCCATCATGCAGCCATCGCCCATGAAAGCGTAGGTGTAGTGGTCGACGATGTCGTGCCCCGGACGGTTGAACTGCGCCGCCAGAGTTTTCTCGGCGATAGCCATCCCGACCGCGTTAGCGATACCCTGGCCCAGCGGACCGGTAGTGGTTTCCACGCCCGCGGTGTAGCCGACTTCCGGGTGGCCCGGCGTTTTAGAGTGCAGCTGGCGGAAGTTTTTCAGCTCTTCAATCGGCAGATCGTAGCCAGTGAGGTGCAGCAGGCTGTAAATCAGCATCGAACCATGGCCATTGGACAGTACAAAACGGTCACGGTCAGCCCAGGCCGGATTGTTCGGGTTATGGTTCAGGAAATCACGCCACAGCACTTCGGCAATGTCAGCCATACCCATCGGGGCACCCGGGTGGCCGGATTTGGCTTTCTGTACAGCGTCCATGCTCAGCGCACGAATAGCGTTAGCAAGCTCTTTACGTGAGGACATTTTGACTCCAGTTCGGACTGTTGAAGGCCATGCCCTTAACGACTTGACGAGAGCGCGTTTTGGGCTACGCCGGAAAAAAGTGTGAACAATGTAACCCAAGCGACAAGTCATGTACATGGAGCATCCTTTTGCCCTTTAAGAAATCTCTGGAACAGGTTGTGCTACGCCGGAATCCGCTCGCCCGTATCCTGCGATACTCTTTATAATTTACGCAGAATACGGTTCCCTGCCGTCGCCGTATTGTCGGATAAACAACCATAAGATTGTGGAAGATAAAAAAATGAAAATTCGCTCAACCGTACTTGCTCTTGGGATCGCAGCAACGCTCACCGGATGTCAGAACATGGACTCCAACGGTCTGCTCAGCTCAGGGGCCGAAGCCTTCCAGGCATACTCCCTCAGCGACGCGCAGGTGAAAACCTTAAGCGACCAGGCCTGTAAAGAGATGGACGCCAAAGCGAAAATCGCCCCGGCCAGCAGTGAATACAGCCAGCGGCTGAACAAAATCGCGGCTGCGCTGGGCGATAACATCAATGGTCAGCCCGTGAACTACAAGGTCTATGAGACCAAGGATGTCAACGCCTTCGCCATGGCCAACGGCTGCATCCGCGTCTACAGCGGGCTGATGGATCTGATGAACGATAATGAAGTCGAGGCGGTGATCGGCCACGAAATGGGCCACGTCGCGCTGGGCCACGTGAAGAAAGGGATGCAGGTTGCCCTGGGCACCAACGCCGTGCGCGCGGCGGCGGCCTCCGCCGGCGGCATCGTCGGCAGCCTGTCCCAGTCGCAGCTCGGCGATCTGGGTGAAAAACTGGTGAACTCGCAGTTCTCCCAGCGCCAGGAATCGGAAGCGGACGACTACTCTTACGACCTGCTGCGTAAGCGCGGCATCAATCCGTCGGGACTGGCCACCAGCTTCGAAAAACTGGCCAAGCTGGAAGCCGGCCGTCAGAGCTCGATGTTTGACGATCACCCGGCATCGGAAGCCCGCGCGCAGCATATTCGCGATCGCATGAAGGCCGACGGGATTAAATAACCGCCAGCGGGAGGCATGTCTGCCTCCCTTTTTTATCTACCAGTAAAAATATTTAGCCGCATCAATTGATAATTTAAGCGCACAAACCGTTAATTATGATTGCACCTCGTCGCAGCCAATTATTTTATATGCTGTTACTCAGCAATATATTATTTGGCAAATGAAAAACGGCGTACGCAATCCGCCTTTCAGAACCGGGTTCGACCAAATATTAAATAGTCCACCCCTCTTCGCCAAACGCAGCCAGCGCGCGCCACACCGCTTGTTTCCTGCCGATACCATTGCTCACACAATGATTGCTTTCGACATTATTTCAGGAGAATATCGCGATTGCAGTGATTCCCTTGAATATATCGACAGACAGAGAAGTGCCCTCAGTGAAAAAAGAATTACCATTCATCGCACTTGGCATTATTGCCGCCGCACCGGCTTTCGCCAGCCAACAATCGACCAGCCAGGGCTTTATTGACGACAGTCATCTGGATCTCTTTTTACGTAACGCTTATATCAAACGCGATTATCGCGATGGGCTGCCGGATAAAGCCGAATGGGGCCAGGGAATTATCGCCACCTTCGAGTCCGGCTTTACTCAAGGGCCGGTCGGCTTCGGCGTTGACGGCATTGCGCAGTACGCCGTGCGCCTCGACGGCGGCCGCGGCCGTAGCGGCGCGGGCGGTATCGACTTTTTCGCCCAGGATGACGACGGCCGGGCAAAATCCGACCTCGCGAAATTCGGCGCCACCGGCAAAATGCGCTTTTCGAATACCGTGCTCAGCTACGGCAGCCAGCGCCCAATGCTGCCCATCGTCTACGCCGACGACTCGCGACTGCTGTACGAGAGCTATACCGGTACCATGCTGACCTCAAGAGAAATCGACGGTCTGGACATTAACGCCGGCTACCTGACCGATCAGCAGCGTAAAAGTGACGACAGCCACAACAGCGGTCTGAAAAGCCTCACCTTCGGCGGGGCAAGCTACCGGTTCAACGACCAGCTCAGCGGCGCGCTGTACGCGTCGCATGTCGAAGATGTGCTGAACAAACAGTATCTTGGCCTCAACTTTAAGCAGCCGTTCGCCGCCAGCCAGCAGCTGATTCTCGATTTCAACGGCTATCACTCACGTCTGGATCAAGAATATGCCGATGCCAATGACACCGGACGCAGTAACAACATCTGGAGTCTGGCCGCCAGCTATATCTGGGATATTCACACCTTTAAAGTCGCTTACCAGCAAAGCAGCGGCAGCACCGGCTACCACTATGGCGGCTACCAGAACCAGGGCGGCGTCGGCGATGGCGGGAACACCATCTGGCTGGCCAACTCCTACTGGTCTGATTTTAACGGGGAAGATGAACGTTCCTGGCAGGCATCGTACGGACTGGATTTTGCCGGGCTGGGGCTACCGGGGCTGACCTGGACCACCGCCTACGTGCGCGGGGATAATATTAAAACGTCAGAGACCAGCAACGGCAAAGAACACGAATGGTTCAATCAGGTTCAATACCAGGTGCAAAACGGGGCGGCGAAAGATTTGAAATTCAGACTCCGGTATTCGGTACTGCGGGTTTCCAGCAACGCCAGCGACTATAACGTCAGCGGCAATGAAGTGCGGTTCTACGTCGAATATCCGTTTAACGTGTTTTAAGCACGTCATGAACCCTCTCCTGCGGGTCGGCCCTCTCCCGGCGCGCAGGAGCAACCGTCCGGCGCCTTGATTAACCCCCTGTGCCGTACGGTACCCTCTCCCCGGAAGGGAGAGGGTTGGGGTCACTGTGTTATCATTAATACAGCGTCTTCTGCGGCGGGCCGGCAAAGCGCAGCGCGCCAATCTGGCCCATCTTCACTTCCACCACCGATGGCCCCGGCATCGCCAGCGCCTCGGTCATCACCGCCTGAAAATCCTCAGCCCGATCCACGCTCCACGCCTGCAGACCCATCGCCTGCGCCAGCAGGGTAAAGTCCGGCGTGTGCAGCTCGTTGTAATACTGGCGACCGCCAAAGTACTTATCCTGAATACCGCGCATTACGCCGTAGCCGCCGTCGTTCATAATCAACAGCGTCACGTTGGCCTTCTCCTGCGCCAGAGTCGCCACTTCGCCAAGGTTCAGGCTCAGGCCGCCGTCGCCGACCAGGCCGACCACTTTCCGTTGCGGATTGGCAATCGCGGTGCCCACCGCCATCGGCAGCCCCATACCGATGGCTCCGGCCAGAGAATGGATATTCATCAGCGGACCGTGAGCGCGGAACAGACGGCTGCCCCACAGGCTGCCGGAAACGGTAATATCGCGCACCAGAATGCCGTCATCGGGCAGCGCCTGCGCAATCGCGTCATTCAATTTAGCGTAAGCGCCGCACTGGTCGCGCAGCCCCTGCTCCGCCGCCTCTACCGCCTCTTTAAGTTGGCTATCCCAATGCGCATCGCCCCACATCCGGCCCTGTACCCGCTTCGCCAGCGCGTCTAATAAAGCGCGGCAGTCCGCCACCAGCGTGTTGTCCATCAGGTAGTTACGGCTGGCCGCCGCCGGGTCGATATCAATCTGCACCCTCGGCGTGGGCAGCGCCAGCGTCCACGAGCGCGTTTCGTTGCTGCGCAGCCGGGAACCGGCCACAAGTGTGAAATCACATTGTGAAATCAGCGCTTCAACCGAGGGAGAATTATGAAACGCGCGCAAGCTGGCGCGATGGCTGTCTGCCAGAATGCCGCGGCCGTGGGTGCTGGAGATCACCGTCACCCCGGCATCCGCCAGCGTCTTCACCGCCTCGCCGCTCTCTAACGCGCCGCCGCCAAGCCACAGCAAGGGCCGCTTCGCCTGCTTAAGCTGCGCCCACAGCGCATCGACCATCGCCGGTTCCGGCTCAACCGCCGGAGCGCGTTTCAGCGGCGCGGTCAGCAGTGAAAACGGTATTTTGGCGCTCTGAATGTCGATTGGGATCTCCACCGAGACCGGGCCGCACGGCGGCGTCTGCGCCTCCTGAATCGCCTTATGCAGGATAGCCACCGCCTGGTTGGCGTTGCTAATGCGGTAAGCGCGCTTCGAACTGGCTTTCAGAAAGGTCAACTGATCGCGGGTTTCGTGAATAAAACCGGTGTCGGCGTCCAGCCAGGCTTTTTCGACCTGTCCGGTCAGGTGCAGCAGCGGCGTACCGGCGTTCATCGCCTCAACCAGCGCGCCGACCGCATTACCTGCCCCCGCGCCGGTACTGGTCAGCGCCACGCCGAGCCCTGAAAAACGGCCGTGGGCGTCAGCCATGGTCACCGAGCCCGCTTCACCTCGCGCCGGAACAAAGCGGATTTTTTCCCGCTGGCCGACGGCATCGGCGATCGGCAGGTTATGGATAGAAATGACGCCATAAATGGCTTCAACGTGATACTGCTCCAGCGTTCTGGCGATGGCATCGCCGACGGTTATCATTTCGCTCATTGCTCACCCTTTCTCAGTCGCACCAGTGGTTGACGCTATTACCCGTCGCCAGATAAATGCTCTTTTGCTGCATCCAGGCCTTCAGCCCCTGGATCCCTTTTTCGCGGCCCAGACCGCTCTCTTTAAAGCCCCCAAACGGGGTCGAAATGGAGAAAACTTTGTAGGTGTTGATCCACACCGTACCGGCTTCCAGCTGCTCGCTCAGACGCAGCGCGCGGCCGGTATCGCGCGTCCAGATCCCCGCCGCCAGCCCAAAGACCGAATCATTGGCCTCACGGATTAACGCCGCTTCATCGCGAAAACGCATCGCCACCAGTACCGGCCCGAAGATCTCTTCCTGGCAAACGCGGGCCTGATTGTTCAGCCCTTCAATGATGGTCGGCAGGAAATAGCTGCCTGCCGCCAGTGCCGGATCCGCCGGGATCTCGCCGCCGCATAGCACCCTGCCGCCTTCGCGTTTCGCCAGCTCGACGTACTCCTGCACGCTCTGGCGGTGTTTATCGTTGATCAGCGGCCCGACGTGGGTGCCAGCGTTGAACGGGTGACCAACCCGCAGCCCTTGGGTTAACTCCAGCAGGCGGGCCATTAATTGCGGGTACACTCTGTCATGAACAAACAGCCGCGAGCCGGCAATACAGGCCTGGCCGCCGGAGCTGAAAATGCCGTAGCAGATGCCCCGCGCCGCCTGTTCGATATCGGCATCTTCCAGCACGATGGTCGGTGATTTGCCGCCCAGCTCCAGCGACGCCGGGATCAGTTTTTCCGCCGCCACATGCGCCAGGTGACGTCCGGTGGTGGTGCCGCCGGTAAAGGAAATTTTGCGCACCTTAGGATGGCGGGCCAGCGCATCGCCGATAATCGATCCTTTACCCGGCAGCACGCTCAGCAGTCCGGCGGGTAAACCGGCCTGCTCAAAGATCTTCGCCAGCTCCAGCGCCATCAGCGGCGTGGCTTCCGCCGGTTTGAGGATCACCGCATTTCCGGCGGCGATCGCCGGGGCCACCTTCTGCATTTCGCTGGCGATCGGCGAGTTCCACGGGGTGATCGCCGCCACCACGCCCAGCGGCTCATAGCGGCTCAGGGTCAATAGATCCGCCTGCCGCGGCGTCGGCAGCTCGCCCTCCAGCAGTTCACAGGCGGCGGCAAAATAGCGCGCCGTCCCCGCCGCGCTCATCACCAGTCCCCGCGCCTCCGCCAGCGGCTTACCGTTATCGCGGCTCTGCTTTTGGCTTAACTCATCAAGTTGCACCTCTATCAGTTCCGCGACCTTATGCAGGATCTTCGCCCGCTGATGCGGCAGCATCGCCCGCCACGTTGGCTCCCGCCAGGCGCGGTCGGCACAGTCGATCGCCTCCTGCAGATCATCGAGGCTTGCCGCATGCAGCGCCGCGTTAATAGCGCCATCCGCCGGAAACTGGCTGTGCATCAAATTGCCGCCGCCGCGACGCCACTGGCCGCCGATAAAAATGTCTAATTCGTCCATCTCAGCCTCTCTGCGTTATGCCAGTTCACGGCAGGCGCGTACCGCGCTCAGTGCCGCGAGGGTCGATGTTTTCGGATTGCTGGCGAGCGGCAGGCCGCTCAGCTCCAGGTGAAACTCGCCGAACAATCCTTCGGCGTGTAGCGTATGGGTGTTGCGTTGCGTAGCCGGATCGACCATCAGCTGTACCCGGGTCGCGTCAAGGCCGATACCGCCCAGCGCGATGGTTGCCGCCACGTTGGCATTCGCAGGGAATAACCGGGCCGCCTCGCGGGCGCTGCCTTCGAAGAAAATCTGCGCTTCATTGACCGCGCTGAGGTCGATAAGCTGTTCGGCATAGCTGCCGCGCCAGCTGGCCGGGCTTTTACGCGACCGATAGGTCACTCGTTCAAGCCCCCCCTCTTTCGCTGCCGCCAGGCCATCTATTCCGGCCACCGCGCCAGCCAGCAGCGTCAGCTTGCCACCCGCCTGGCGTAAACGCTGTTCCAGTTCGCTGTCCGCCAACGCACCGGTCGAGATCACTGCCAGATGCCAGCCGCGCGCCAGCACCGCTTCGCCGTACTGCGCGACCGCCTGCTGACTGGCGCATTCCAGCACCAGATCCGGCGTCCCACCGCATTGCAGCGGATCGGTAAGCGGCGTCACCGTTTGACCAAACTGCAGGCAGATCGCTGCGTGATGCGATTCACGCGCCACGATCCACTCCACCCTCACCTGCGGCGGCAGGCGTTCAATCACCGCCTGGGCCATCGCGCCATAGCCAATTAACATGACCTTTTTCATCATCTTTCCTTACAGATGGCGACAGAAACCGCCGGAAACGTCCAGCGCCGCGCCGGTGGTAAAGGAGGCCAGCGGCGAAGCGAGGAATAGCAGCGCTTGCGCTGGCTCCTGCGGCTTACCGAGACGCGCCATCGGGATCCCCCGCTTACGGGCGATATCGGCGGTCCACTGCTGCCAACTCTGGCTCTTATCGCTTCGGCTCTCAAAACGGCGCTGCCACTGCCCGGACTCCACCATCCCCAGCAGAATGGAATTCACTCGAATGCCTTTATCCACCAGCTCTTTCGAAAGAGTCAGCGTCATATTGAGCAGCGCGGCGCGGGCGGCAGAGGTGGCGATCATGTGCTCTTCCGGCTGTAACGCCAGCAGCGAGTTCACACAGGTAATCGAGGCGATATCCGACGCCTCAAGCAGCGACTGAAAGGCCTTTACCGGGTTAATCACGCCGAACAGTTTCAGTTCGGCTTCGTGCAGCCAGGCCTCGCGTGGCGTATCGGCGAAGTGGGCGACATAGCCCTGGCCGGCGTTATTAATCAGCATATCGACGCCGCCGAAACGCGCGGCGACCGCGGCGGCGAACGCCTCAACTTCCGCTTCGTTCAGTACGTCACAGCGCCAGGAGAACACCTCGCCTTCTGGATATTCGTTTTGCAGTGCTGCATAGGCGCTGGCCAGACGATCCGGGTTGCGGCCGCAAAAGGCGACCTTCGCCCCTTCGCCCAGCAACAGGCGCAGCGTTTCAAAGCCGATTCCTGACGAACCGCCGGTGACGACCGCGACGCGTCCTTCAATTTGTGCATTCATCGCGCACCTCTTCCCCTATGCGTAAAAGCTGTTGATTAAAAAAGATTTCATTATCGAGATAGCTGGCATGCCCAGCCTGCGGGATGGCGATGTAAGGAGCGCCGTAACGCAGCGCCACTCCTTGCACTAACTCCGGTTGGGTAATGGCATCCTGCTCGCCACACCACACGGAGAGACGACCGCGATAGTCGGCGAGCCAACGGTGAATGTCGTCATGAGCCAGCATCCAGGCCGCGGCGAGATAACCGTCGCGGCGTAGCCTGCACATCCCCGCCGCCACCGTCGCCACATCAGCTTCGCGCGCGCCAGGGCGCAGAAGTTTTGCCGCTCGCCCCTGGGCCATCGCCTCGCCGCCTTGCGCTATCTGCTGCTGACGCCCTAGCCAGACGTTTTCCCGCTGTGCGACCTCCGCCTGACCGTAGCCCTGCGCGACGTCGGCCAGCACCAGATAAAGCACCCGCTGCGGATATTTCGCGGCGAAGGCAGCCGCCACCAACGCGCCCAGCGAATGGCCGACCAGTACGGTTTGTTCTACCCCGGCACGGTCCAGCATCAGCGCCAGCGCGTCAGCGTAATCGCCAGCATCCGCCGGCGCCGCCGCAAGCATCGGGCTTTCGCCATAACCGGGCATATCCCAGGCCAGGACGCGGTAGCCGGGCAGCGCCATCTGTTTATGCCAGGAGGCTGCGCCGGAACTGATGCCGTGCAGCAGCGTCAGCGGTACCCCGCATCCTTGTTCACGAAAACCCGTCATCATCGCTCCTTAGTTACGCTTCACTTTTGACAGCGGATGATCTTCCGGATAAGTCGGAACATGCGGTTTCGGCGTGCCCAGCATCACGCACATCAGCGCCTCCTCTTCGCCGTGGTTAAACAAACCGCGGTAAATTCCAGGCGGCACCGAGATCAGATCGCGTTCGCGCAGTACCGTTTCGGTATAGTTGTCGCCATCCTGAATCATCAGGGTGATCTGCCCTTTGAGCATGAAGAACACCTCTTCTACGTCATCATGCAGATGCAGCGGGCCTTCACATTTGGACGGCAACACCATGGTGGAAAAGGTGAAGTGCTCCGCCGGAACGGTGTTGGTATCGCTGGCGACGCCGGTGGCGCCGGTGCCGATGTAGCGCATCTGCGCGCGGCGATATTTGGGGTCGAAATCGGCCTGGAATTTCAGCGCATTCCAGTCGTATTTACGGCCTTCGAAGCGCGCGATACGCGACTCCACCCACTCTTCCATCGTCAAATGGTCAGGTTTCAAACTCTGTTTTGCAGTTACGGTTGAATCAGTCATCGTTTTATCCTCAGTAACGTCTCAGCAGCGGCAGTAACAGGGCGCAGCCCACCGCCGCCATCACTGCCAGAAAAATCAGGCCGGAATCCATGCTATGGGTGAAGGCGATAAGCGCGCCCATCACCGCCGGCGATAGCGCCCCGGCAAAGTTTCCCAGCCCGTTGAAAATCCCCCCCGCCGTGGCGCTGACCCGTGGATGGGTCGCTTTAGCCAGTAGGGCGAAAATGTTCGGCGCGCCGGTGCCCCACATAAAGGTGCTAAAGCTCATCGCCGCGATTACCGGCAGCGGCGTGGTGAAATGCATCACTGCCGCCAGGCCAATACCCGCGCCTGCCAGGGAAATAAAGCAGGCGGCGGCGCGCCTATCGACGCGGTCGGACAGCCAGGCGCCGATAATTTCGCCTAGCAACATGGCGATAAACGGCATCGACGACAGCCAGCCGGCGTGTTCCAGATGAATGCCTTTACCTTTAATCAGGTAGCCCGGCAGCCAGCCGTTGATCCCCCACAGATAGGCGAGAAAGGCGATGTTGAAGATGCAGATCATCCAAAAATGCGGACTCACAAAGAGCTCGCGACGCGCGCTGCGGCGCGCTTCCTGCGAGGTTTTATCGCTGCTCGCTCTCGCCTCCAGTTGCACGCCGCGCAGCCCGATGCGCACAAAAATCAGCACCGGTACCGTCAGCATCGCCATCACGAAAAATGTGCTCTGCCAGCCGAAAGTATTAAGTAGCCAAATTGACAGCGGGAATCCCAACGCTGCGCCAACCGGCGTGCCGAGCAGCCACAGCATGGTGGCGCGGGCCTGTAGCCGCTGCGGGAAGGTGTGGCGCACCACGGCAAACGCCAGCGGGAACAGCGGCCCTTCGGCGATGCCCAACAGGACGCGTAGCATCACCATCAGCGCGTAGTTGTGGGTGAAACCCATGATCACCATCAGGATGCACCACACCACCATCATTCCAGTCAGCAGACGCAGCGGCGCAATCCGGTCGCCAAGGCCGCTTAATAACACTGACGAGAAGCCGTAACTCAGCAAAAAGGCGCTCATCAGAATGCCCAGCCGGGTGGTGTCGAAATCGATGCCCATCGCCTGCTGGAAGTGACTATCGGAAAACAGCGCGGCGATACTGATTTTGTCGAAAAAAGCCAGCAGCACGCAGGCCAGCAGGGACAGCGGAATGGCCCAACGAACTGCTTTTTCAGGCGTGCGGACGCCCTCGCCGCTCGCCTCTGCAGGCGCGGCGTTGGTCTCTAATGTGGTCATTTCTCCCCCTTAAGGGTTCGCGTTACTTATCGCAATGACATCAGCGAGAAAGTCGGGTCAGCGAGCGGGACGTTAGAGAGATCCCTTCCCGCCGCCATCCAGCGCTTCGCCAGCTTCACGATACGTGCATTATTGAAGGCCACCAGCTGAGTTAAGCGTCCATCGGCATTCAGGGAGAAGTAGATCGCGCCCTGCGGCTCGTCACGCACAATGGTGCGGCTGCCCGCCTGCGGGATCCCGAGGATCTGGATATTGCGATCGTATTGATCCGACCACAGCCAGGGCGCCTCGTCGTAGCCGCTGGCCTGCGGATCGAGCATCGCTTTCGCCGTTGCGATGGCCTGATTTTGCGCAAAGGCCCACGACTGAATGCACAGGCCGTACTGATGGTGCTGAGCGACATCGCCAGCGGCGAAAATCGCCGGATCGTTACTGCGCCCCTGGGCATTAACGACAATCCCGCGATCGACAGTGAGCCCGGCATCGCGCGCCAGTTCGAGATTCAGATCGACGCCGATCCCCACCACTACCGCATCGAAGGTTTCCCGCTGGCCGTCGCAGTGCATAGTCGGCAGGCCGTTATCATCTTCCAGCTCCAGCGCGCCGCAGCCGCCGCGAATCTCAACGCCCTGCTGGCGATGTAGTTGCGCCAGCGCCTGCGAGACCTCCATACTGACCGAGCGCATGCACAGCGCCGGCTGCTGCTCGTAAAGGGTTACGGCCACGTCGCTTTTGCGCGCCGAGGCGGCGATTTCGAGGCCAATCCAGCCGCCGCCAACGATCGCCAGCCGCGTTGCCGATGCCAGCCGCTGCTTCAGACGCTGCGCGTCCTGCCAGTGGCGCAGGGTATAAACCTGCGGATGCTGCGCCCAGCCCTCGGACGGCAGTCGCGCCCGGCCGCCGGTGGCGATCAACAGTTGGTCATATGCCAGCGTTTCACCGTTGCTCAGCGCCACGGTTTTATTTTGCCGATCGATCGAATCCGCACGCAGCGGGCGATACCAGCGTAGGTTCAGCGCCTGCTGCGCCTCGGCGCTAAATAACCGCGGCAGCGCCGGTTCGGCCTCCAGCAACGCCGCCTTCGACAACGGCGGGCGCTCGTAAAAGTCCCATTGCTCTTCGGCAACCACGCAAATCTCGCCGCTAAACCCTTCATCACGCAGCGTTTTCGCCGCCCAGCCGCCAGCCTGGCCGCCGCCGATAATGACAATCCGCGCCGTCATACCGCCTCCGGTTTTTTCTGCTGGCGACGGGTATCGTGATCGATACCGCCTTCCACCGCCCATTCGGTAAAGGACACGAGTGAATGCTCCAGCTCGCGCGGCTGCCAGTTTTCCGTCAGATAGTCATCGTTGGTGTAGTATTCAAAAGCGCCGCCGGTCGGGCTGTTGACATACCAGAAGTAGGCTGAGGAGACCGGATGGCGACCTGGACCGATAAAAGTGCTCCAGGCGTTTTTATTCATCGCAATGCCGCCGCCGATCACTTCATGTATATCCCGCACGGTAAACGCGACGTGGTTAAGCCCCCGTTTTCGGTTCGGCAATTGCAATAAGAAGAGGTTATGGTGGCCGCCGCGCACGCCGCAGCGCAGGAACACCGCGCGATTGATGTAACGGTCTGACACCTGGAAGCCGAGTACTTCGCGATAGAAACTTTCCACCGCCGCCAGTTCTTCCACGAAGAACACCACGTGGCCGACATTAATGGGCTGCGCGCGGTCGTATACCGGGCTCGGAGTGTCGATGCGACGCACATCGCCCCACTGGTTAATCGGCTCGACGTTCAGTTCCACCGCTGTTTGCTGGCTAACCTGCACCCGCAGCGTCATACCGTTAGGGTCACGACACTCCAGCGCGCCATCGATTTCACGGAAACCGGGCTGACGTTCCAGCTTCGGGCGCAGCGCATCCAGCGTCGCCCGATCCGCCACGCCCCAGGTCATGCGACGCAGGGTGTTGCCCGCCTCAAAAGCTGGCGGTAAGTCAGCGGCATCGGTTGGGTTAAGTTCG
The DNA here is from genome assembly GCF_049472055.1 of Klebsiella pneumoniae complex sp. WS1778. Lineage (NCBI taxonomy): Bacteria > Pseudomonadati > Pseudomonadota > Gammaproteobacteria > Enterobacterales > Enterobacteriaceae > Klebsiella > Klebsiella pneumoniae complex sp. WS1778. The sequence goes on along the minus strand of NZ_JBKGTJ010000003.1, from coordinate 299,675 downwards.
ACCCGCGCGCCGCTAAGGGTGGCAAACGCGCGGCCGCTGGCGTCGGCGGTCAGGCCAAAATCGCGCATAAATTTGGCGCAGTGGTTCAGGTCGTCTACGCCAAATTCCAGCTTTTCAATTCCGGTAATACTCATTATTCGTCGCCTCTTTACCGTTCAGTCGCCCGAATTTGGGCGTAAGACATGCCCGACGCAATCAAGCGCCTGCTGTTAAGTTGTTGATTTAACTTGCCTGTGACAAATATCCGAGGAAGCCGGAAATTTTGTCCGCCGCCATACTGACGTCGTTCTGCAACCGCTCGCGATCGCTTTGCGGGATCTCGTCCGACGGCACCAGAATGCTGACGACCGCCGCCACCCGGCCGCTGCGGTCAAAGACCGGATAGACAATCGATGAGATGCCGTGGCGGTAGAACGATTCGCCAATCACGTAGCCGCGAGCTTTATCCTGCTGCACCATCTGCCACAGCGCTTCGCGGTCATGCAACTGGCCCGGCGTATTGCCCGGCAGCCGTTCATCCGGGAACAATTGTTCAAACTCGCTGCGAGAAACATCGGTCAGCAGCATGCGGCCAAGCGAGGTGCAGTGCACCGGTAGCCGCGTTCCGACGCTGACCTGGTTGATGCGCGAACCGGCGGCGCTGACGCGGGCGATGTAGATAATGTCGCGGCCGTCGCGGATCGCCAGATGGCTGCTGCACTGGCTGATATCGCGCAGTTGCTCGATGACCGGCTGACCCACCTGAGCGACATCCAGGGAGGCGATATATTCAAAGCCCAGACGCAGTACGTTCATGCCCAGCGAAAAGGTATTGGTGCGGGCGTTACGCTCGAGAAAGCCCATATATTCCAGCGTCTGCACCACGCGATAGGCGGTCGCTTTCGGCATATCCACCAGCCGATGCAGCTCGGCAAAGGTCAGATCGCGATGCTGTTCGCCAAACGCCAGCAGCAGTTGTAAACCACGCTCCAGACCCGGTACCAGGTACTTCACTTCCTGATCGTTCGCCATACCGCCTCACTTGTTAGTTAAAGACAAAACCGCCGTTGACCGGGATCAGCTGGCCAGTGATAAAGCGCGAAAGATCGCTCAGCAGCCAGACCACGCTGCCGGTGACATCTTCCGGCTGCTGCGCGCCGCTGAGCGCGCGGCCGTTCTCATACAGCTGATGACGCTCGGCGGGAACGTATTCCGTGGCCTCAACGCGGGTCAGTCCCGGCGCGATGGCGTTGATACGGATCCGCTTTTCACCCAGTTCGCGGGCCATGGAACGGGTCATCGCAATCACCGCGCCCTTACTGGCGACATAGGCCATCAGCCGCGGCGCGCCCCACAGCGCGGTATCCGAAGCGACGTTGACGATCGCCGACCCTTCGCGCAGCAGCGGTACCGCCTCGCGGGTCACCAGCCAGGTGCCTTTGACATTGACCGTCATCACCCGATCCCACAGGTCCGGATCGTAATCGATCATATTTTTACCGCCGACGCCGGTGGCCATCGCCGCGTTATTGACTAAGCCATCGACAGGCCCCTGCGCGCCGATGGCGCTGAAGACCTGCTCGATCGATGCTTGACTGGCAAGATCGATGGCGTGGGATTCGATCTGATAGCCCTTCTGCTGCAGGCGATGAGCGCTTTCCGCCAGCTCCCCCTGCAGGATGTCGCACATCACCACCGTCGCGCCCTGCGCGGCGCAGGCTTCGGCAAAGTGGTAGCCCAGGCCGCGCGCCGCGCCGGTGACGACAATACGTTTACCGTTTAGCAGGCCGTTCATCAGGCGGCACCCTGCTGCGCTTCGCGGAGCGCTAACTGCTCTTTCGCCGCTTTCTGCATCATGCGGCGCAGGCGGGACAAACCGACGTCATGTTGATAAAGGTATTCATGATCGCGGGCGTTCGGCGCCAGGCTCTCCAGCACCACGCGATCCTGCTCCAGTACTTCCCAGTGTAGTTTTTCCAGACGGTTGCGGTACATAAAGCGCCACAGATCGCGCTGCCAACCTTGAACGCCGCGGATGCGCCAGAAGAAGACGCGGCAGTTGTCGTTATCTTCCGGAACCACCATGCCGACGATCCAGAAGTGGCCGCCCGGCCCGAAACGCTTTTTGTACGGAATAGACAGGCGCATCCAGTAGGCGCCGCTGTTGCCCAGTTCAACCCAGTCAAAGTTGACGCCGCTCTGCCCTTTTTTCTCGAAGATAAAGCCGGTTTTCGTCGGCTGCAGCACCATATCGGCTTTGCGATCGCCTTCCGCCATCGAGTGCGATGACGAGTGCAGATAGGTACCGTGCATCGGGTCCATCACGTTTTCCAGCGCGTACTGGTAGTTGCATTTCCACGCCGCGGTGCACAGGAAGTGACTGTATTTTTTGTGGTCGGCCAGCTCCTCCGGGAAGCTCAGTTCATCAGGCTGCTGGTCGGCGGTGACGCCGAACCACAGGAAGATTGCCCCGTGCGCTTCCTGCACGTTGTAGCTGCGCACGCACTGCTGGCCGACCAGCGGGCAGCGGTCAACCGCCGGGACGTCTTTGACTTCGCCGTTGCCGGCGACTTCCACGCCGTGATACCAGCAGGCGATACGATCGCCTAAGTTCCAGCCCATCGACAGGCGCGCGCCGCGATGCGGGCAGCGGTCTTCCAGGGCCTGCACCTGGCCATCTTTATTCCGCCAGACTACGATCTGCTCGCCGAGACGGGTAATGCCTACCGGCGCAGACTGCACTTCCCAGCTCGCCAGCACCGGATACCACAGGCCGCGCAACCCTTTATCAAGATAGTTTTGTACCGTTGTCGTCATCGCTGTATCCTCAGTAACCGTTGACCTGTAAGAATGCCTGGAAACTGCTTTCGCTCCATGGTTCGCCCTGCTGGTCATGCATCCTGACGCCATTGAGGCCGTTCACCAGCTCACCGAGGCTTTCCGCGCCCTGCTCGAACAGCGTTTCCAGAGTGGCGATAAGCTGCAGTTCCCAGTTTTCCGGCACCCGGCTGCGGGTTTGCCAGATCAGATTGTGATAGTCGCCAGGCTTATGGATATTGCCGTTTCCGCCTTCCGCCGGTGGCGTAAACTGGCGGCTTTCCGGTAGCGCCGGGTTGAAGTCCAGGGATTCGCTCATGCCACGTTCTCCTCGATAAAGGTAATCTGGATCTGATTGTCGTATACCCGCACCGGGTAACGATTAAGGTTGCGACCGCCGGGGCCATGCAGGCACTGGCCGGTTTTCACGTCGAATACCGCCTCATGCAGCGGGCATTCCACCTTGCCATCTTCGACAAAGCCCTGGCTCAGTAGCGCATAGGCGTGAGGACAAACGTCTTCCAGCGCGTAATATTCACCATCAATCAGATAAATGCCGATCTCCTTACCGTCGATATTGCCGCTATATGGAAAATCTTCTTGTACTTGCTCCGCGTCACATACGCCTATCCAGCTCATCGCAATCCTCCAGGCCGTTGTTTCATATATGAAACTGTGTTTCTTATTTAATACGACCAATATAAAAGCGGCGAATGTTTCGTCAAGCGTTAATGTGACGAACTTGTTAATGAATGGCTTTTAAATTAGCTAAGTGTGCAATTGATCACGAAAAACTGCATTCAGATGAAATGATGATATTTAAAGCGGTGATCCATTATAAATAAAAATTCCGATTTAAATTTCACATACGACTATTGACTTCTTTTCAAATCGATCATTAAAAATGGGCAGCAGCGGAAACCATGGTGTTTCACCCATGAAACAACTCTTTATTTAATCATTTAAAAACAATGAGTTTCACAGGTGAACCATTTTACTCACGTAACTATTTCTGGCGTTAAAAAATAATAACTGGCAATCATTAAATTAAGCGTGGAGACAACGAATGGCGGCAAGATGGCAAGGGGTAATAGCATTACTTTTGTTAATAATTATTTCCTACGTCGATCGGGTAAATATCTCGGTGATGATCCTTAACCCGGAATTCGCTGCCCATTTCCAGTTAAATGAAAACAGAATGTTACAAGGCATGCTAATGACATGCTTTCTTCTGGGTTATGGGTTTTCGGCATTATTATTAACACCAGTTATAGAAAGTAGATGGCATTATCGTCAGGGGCTGTTAATCAGCATTGTTATATGGGCGCTGGTGTGCGCCATTTCCCCATTACTCGGTTCACTGGTGGGAATGTTGATCGCGCGCATCGTGCTTGGCGTGGCGGAGGGACCGCTGTTTTCACTGAAAACGCGCTTTATCAACGACAACTTTGCCGCCGATGAAATCGGCAAACCGAATGCGGTAACCGCCCTTGGCGTATCGTTGGGGCTAGCGGTAGGCTTCCCACTGGTCACCTGGCTGATGGCGCACGTTGGCTGGATCGGCTCCTTCTATGCGCTGGCGCTGATGAATCTCCTGCTCGGCGGCGGGTTAATCTGGCGGTTTCTCCCCGCGCCAAAAGTGACTGCACAGCGCGCGAAGTCTGGCTTTAGCCAAACTTTTGCCCTCGCCTGGCGTACGCCGCTGCTTGGCTGGATCCTGCTGGTAGAAATTGCCACCCTCAGCTATCTGTGGGGGAGTAGCGCCTGGCTGCCAGCCTGGCTGCGCGATGAGCATCATTTCTCGCTACAGGCCACCGGCCTGCTGGCGGCTGTCCCCTTTCTGTTAAGCCTGGGCTCAAAGTTCCTTGGCGGCGTGCTCCTCGACAAAATGCGCCCGGAGCAGGCGCCGCTGTTGTTTATTATTGGCGGTCTACTCACCGCCGGTTCCGTGCTGGCGCTAATCCTCAGCGAACAGCCGGCGATGCTGGCGCTGTTTATGCTGGCGGCGAACGTGTTCTGGGGATTACAGGGGGCAGCGATCCCCGCGGTGGTTCAGCATCACGCCCCGCGCGAAGCGGTGGGCAGCGCCTATGGCATCATTAACGGCATTGGAAACATCTGCGCGGCGTTTATTCCGCTGCTGATGGGAGTGGTAATGAAATCAGTGGGATCGGTCAGTTCAGGTTTTTCCGTACTGGTGGCATCGCAGCTGATTACGCTGTGCGCCGGCGGCGCACTGCTGCTGCGCATGCGTCGCGCAGCAGCAGTAAACGCGTCTATACCCTAAATAAGTTGCAGGACAAAACGGCTAGCCGTTTTGAACAGCGCTTGCGCTGGCCCTGTAAGGACGAGGCCCAGGGATGGGCCGAGTTATTGCCCACGCCTATGCAACTTGAAATATGACGGGAACAGATTTATTCGCCCTTCTTCGCCGCCTGGATGTACAGCATCTCCAGCGCCAGAGTCGCCGCCGCCAGGGCGGTGATTTCGGACTGATCGTAGGCCGGGGCGACTTCCACCACGTCCATCCCGACGATGTTCAGATCCTTCAGGCCGCGCACCAGCTTGATCGCGCGGTCGGAAGTCAGCCCGCCGATCACCGGGGTACCGGTTCCTGGCGCAAACGCCGGATCCAGGCAGTCGATATCAAAGGTCAGGTACACCGGCATATCGCCAACGATCTGCTTCACCTGGGCAATCACATCATCGACGCTGCGGTCGTTAACCTGGCCCGCATCAAGCACGGTGAAACCGTTATCTTTATCGAATTCGGTGCGAATACCGATCTGTACGGAGTGGTTGGGATCGATAAGCCCTTCGTTCGGCGCGGTGTAGAACATGGTGCCGTGGTCGAACTCGCAGCCGTTGGCGTAGGTATCGGTGTGGGCATCGAAGTGCACCAGCGCCATTTTACCGAAGTGTTTGGCGTGGGCGCGCAGCAGCGGCAGCGTAACAAAGTGGTCGCCGCCAAAGGAGAGCATGCGCTTGCCGGCCGCCAGCAGCTTCTCGGCGTGGGCCTGCAGCTTCTCGCTCATTTCGCGCGCGTCGCCGAAGGCATACACCAGATCCCCGCAGTCAACCACGTTCAGGCGTTCGCGCATGTCGAAGTTCCACGGAAAACGATTGTGCTCCCAGGCGAGATTGGTGGAAACCTGACGGATCGCCGCCGGGCCATGACGGCCGCCCGCGCGCCCGGAGGTCGCCATATCGAACGGTACGCCGGTGATGACCCAGTCAGCATCGCTGTCGTAAGGCATGAAATTCATTGGTAAACGCAGGAAGCCAAAGGCATTGGATACCAGGGAGTTATCGTATTGATGACCTAAAGTGCTCATGGATATGACCTCTTTTCACAGTCGTGGAACGTAAAAAATAAGTATAAAAAAACCCCTCCGCGTCGTTAGGCCCGACGAGGAAGGGTTTGATAGATAAATCGCTTATTGGCGTGAATTATCGCCGGTAATGCATACGGGTTCAAGTGAGTATCGCCGTCTGCCGGATGACGGCTTCGCCTTATGCGGCCGACATACGCAGGCCCGGTCAGCGCAGCGCCACCGGGCATCAGCGGCTACTCGTCTTCCAGATAAGTGTACCCGTACAAACCCGCCTCGAACTCTTCGAGGAATTGCTGCTGCAGCGCGTCGTCCAGGCCGGTGTTTTTCACCTGATCGCGGAACTGGGTCAGCAGCGTGTTTGGATCCAGCTGCACGTACTGCAGCATATCCGCCACGGTATCGCCCTCGTCGGACAGCTCAACCTCAACGCTGCCGTCAGGGAAGACAAACACGTCCACCGCCTCGGTATCCCCGAACAGGTTGTGCATGTTGCCAAGGATTTCCTGATAGGCACCGACCATAAAGAAGCCCAGCATCGGCGGGTTCTCCGGGTCATATTCCGGCATCGGCATGGTGGTGGCGATCCCGTCGCCGTCCACGTAGTGATCGATGGCGCCGTCAGAGTCGCAGGTGATGTCCAGCAGCACCGCGCGGCGTTCCGGCGACTTGTTCAGCCCTTCCAGCGGCATCACCGGGAACAGCTGATCGATCCCCCACGCATCCGGCATCGACTGGAACAGCGAGAAGTTGACGTAGATTTTATCCGCCATGCGCTCCTGCAGCTCATCGATAATCGGACGATGAGCGCGGTTGCTCGGGTCGAGTTGCTTCTGCACTTCATGACACATGTTCAGATACAGCTGTTCTGCCCAGGCGCGCTCCTGCAGGTTGAAAGTGCCGGAGGAGTAGCCGATATGGATATCGTGCAGGTCCATCTGGCTGTCGTGCAGCCATTCGCGCAGCGAGCGGCGATTGCCGGTTTCGTGCATCTCCAGCCAGGTTTCCCACATGCTCTGCAGCGGACGCGCGGCGTCTTCCGCCGGCGGGGTCGCCTCGGTGTATTCGTTGCGCTCCACGCCGATGATATTGGAAACCAGCACGGTGTGGTGCGCGGTCACCGCGCGGCCGGACTCGGTGATGACCGTCGGGTGCGGCAGGCCGTTCTCTTCGCAGGCGTCGCCGATGGCCCAGATAATATTGTTAGCGTATTCGTTCAGGCCGTAGTTCACCGAGCAGTCGGATTGCGAACGGGTTCCTTCGTAATCCACACCCAGGCCACCGCCGACGTCGAAGCACTGGATATTAACGCCCAGCTTATGCAACTCGACGTAGAAACGCGCCGATTCACGCACGCCGGTGGCGATATCGCGAATGTTGGCCATCTGCGAGCCGAGGTGGAAGTGCAGCAGTTGCAGACTGTCGAGGTGCCCTGCGGCACGCAGGATCTCCACCAGCTGCAGAACCTGGGTGGCCGCGAGACCGAACTTAGACTTCTCACCGCCGGAGGACTGCCATTTACCGGACCCCTGCGAGGCCAGACGCGCACGCACGCCAAGGCGCGGCACCACGTTCAGGCGCTCGGCTTCTTCCAGCACGATGGCAATTTCCGACATCTTCTCGATGACCAGATAGACCTTGTGGCCCATCTTCTCGCCCACCAGCGCCAGACGGATGTATTCGCGGTCTTTATAACCGTTACAGACGATGACGCTGCGGGTCATCCCGGCGTGCGCCAGCACGGCCATCAGTTCCGCTTTCGAACCGGCTTCCAGACCCAGCGGCTCGCCGGAATGGATCAGCGATTCGATGACGCGACGATGCTGGTTCACCTTGATCGGGTAGACCAGGAAGTAATCGCCGTTATAGCCGTAGGATTCGCGCGCGCGCTTGAACGCGGCGTTGATTGAACGCAGGCGGTGCTGCAGGATCTGCGGGAAGCAGAACAGCGCCGGCAAGCGCTGCCCTTGCGCTTCGCGCGCTTTGACTAATTCAGCGAGATCAACGCGCGCTTCCGGGACGTCCGGATCCGGGCAAACGCTGATGTGGCCCAGTTCGTTGACGTCATAATAGTTATTGCCCCACCAGGCAATATTATAAGTACGCAGCATCTTGCTGGCTTCCTGGGAGCTCATCGCTACCTCCTGCATGGAACGTAGTACACCGTGTTCGCCTGCTGACGAAGGCGAAACCATAGACATGTCGTCAGACATAGCGAACCTCAATTTTTAATAATAAGTGTAAGACAGTTAACTACTATCGCAGTCCAAAGATGCGATAACAACCCATGAACAGTCCTAAAGCCCAGCACTATCTGCTGGTTTTGCGACTGCGCGACCGGTTTCTTATTCATATCATCGTAAAACACGTAGCCGAACAGAGTATGACAGTCCGGAGAAACCACGAGAAAACTCTTGCCTGGCAAGAGCGCCCTTGTTCAGTTTTCTGACGGCCGACCGGCCCTGGAATCCTGAGAAGCGCCGAGATGGGGTGAACATCGGCTGGTTTGCATGAGAGAGATGCAGGTTGCGGAGTGCTGACGCGCGACAGAACGACGCGACGAAACAAGCGAAAAACGTTGGTTCATTATCTGGTATCACCTCCACACCGCCCTGCGACAGGGTCGGCGACAAGCCAAAGCTATACATACCGGGCAACAAGCGCTATGCCGTTGCGAGATTCTGTAAATACAGACTGCTTAACCCGGCTGGAAGTGGCACCACAGGGCCATGCCCCGTGCGCTTTTTTAATGAGCCGCGCGCGGCGTTTTATACCGAGAAGCGGGGTAAAAAGCAAAATAAAAATGTGCCCGTTTGCGCGGTTGTCAGGAAATTTTGCCAGGCGAGTTTTTCGATAAATGCGACCGCCATCAAAAAAGGCTGGAAATAGGCTCAAGATTTGACCTAAAATGGCCGTCCAGAAGTTAATCCGTCTATACTGATTAACACTCAGACTGCTCGTGTCGCTACCTGCGCGGCTTTGCGCTGATTATCCACCAAAGCCACATTACACAACAGTATGAGCTATCCGAATCGTCCACAGGTGAAATAAAATATGGCAAAACACCTTTTTACGTCTGAGTCCGTATCAGAAGGGCATCCTGACAAAATTGCTGACCAAATCTCCGATGCCGTGCTGGATGCGATCCTCGAGCAGGATCCGAAAGCGCGTGTCGCATGTGAAACCTATGTCAAAACTGGCATGGTGCTGGTAGGCGGCGAAATCACCACCAGCGCATGGGTTGACATCGAAGAGATCACCCGCAACACCGTCCGCGAAATTGGCTACGTGCATTCCGATATGGGCTTTGACGCCAACTCGTGTGCCGTACTGAGCGCCATTGGTAAACAGTCTCCGGACATCAACCAGGGCGTTGACCGTGCCGATCCGCTGGAACAGGGCGCAGGCGACCAGGGGCTGATGTTTGGCTACGCCACCAACGAAACCGACGTGCTGATGCCGGCGCCGGTGACCTACGCTCACCGTCTGGTGCAGCGCCAGGCTGAAGTACGTAAAAACGGCACCCTGCCGTGGCTGCGTCCGGATGCGAAAAGCCAGGTGACCTTCCAGTATGACGACGGCAAAATCGTCGGCATCGACGCGGTGGTGCTGTCCACGCAGCACGCCGAAGATATCGACCAGAAATCGCTGCAGGAAGCGGTGATGGAAGAGATCATCAAACCGATTCTGCCGACCGAATGGCTGAGCGCGTCCACCAAATTCTTCATCAACCCGACCGGCCGTTTCGTCATCGGCGGCCCGATGGGCGATTGCGGTCTGACCGGTCGTAAGATCATCGTCGATACCTACGGCGGCATGGCTCGTCACGGCGGCGGCGCGTTCTCCGGTAAGGATCCGTCTAAAGTTGACCGTTCTGCAGCCTATGCGGCTCGCTATGTAGCGAAAAACATCGTTGCCGCAGGCCTGGCTGACCGTTGCGAAATTCAGGTTTCCTACGCCATCGGCGTTGCAGAGCCGACGTCCATCATGGTGGAAACCTTTGGTACTGAAAAAGTGCCTTCTGAACAGCTGACCCTGCTGGTGCGCGAGTTCTTCGACCTGCGTCCGTACGGCCTGATTCAGATGCTGGATCTGCTGCACCCGATCTACAAAGAAACCGCTGCCTACGGTCACTTTGGTCGCGAACATTTCCCTTGGGAAAAAACCGACAAAGCGGCCCTGCTGCGCGAAGCGGCCGGTCTGAAATAATCTCTCCGCTTCCTCTCTTTAAGGCCAGCCTCGCGCTGGCCTTTTTATTCCCTGACCTTCCCTGCCGTACCTTGCTTCAACGTAGCGCAACATCTCAATGAAAGCGATTACATTATGGTAATGGTCGATTGCTGCCTGCGTGCGTCATCTCATAGGGGTGTTTTTCACAATGTTACATATTGTTTCGGTTAACTCTGATTACCGTTTTTCAAATTGTCGACTATCCTTGTTTATATTGCTGATTTAAAAAGCATTTAATGCATTACGTTTCTTTACCTTTGTGGAAACGATTACACAGCCGTGATTATAATCACGTTTTTTTACCGACGAGTGTCCTACGCTAACCATCGACAGAATCAATAACTCAACTGGAGGGCGTTATGCCTGACAACAAAAAACAAGGGCGTTCAAACAAGACCATGACGTTCTTCGTCTGTTTCCTCGCCGCGCTGGCTGGCCTGCTGTTTGGCCTTGATATCGGTGTTATTGCGGGTGCCTTACCCTTTATTGCCAATGAGTTCCAGATTTCCGCCCACACTCAGGAGTGGGTGGTCAGCTCCATGATGTTCGGCGCCGCCGTCGGTGCGGTCGGCAGCGGCTGGCTCTCCTTCAAACTGGGCCGTAAAAAGAGCCTGATGATCGGCGCCATCCTCTTTGTCGCCGGCTCTCTGTTCTCCGCCGCCGCGCCAAACGTCGAGATCCTGCTGGTTTCCCGCGTGCTGCTGGGCCTGGCGGTAGGCGTCGCCTCATACACCGCGCCGCTGTATCTATCGGAAATCGCTCCGGAGAAAATTCGCGGCAGTATGATTTCCATGTACCAGCTGATGATCACCATCGGGATCCTTGGCGCTTACCTCTCCGACACCGCCTTTAGCTACAGCGGCGCATGGCGCTGGATGCTCGGCGTGATCATTATTCCGGCGGTATTGCTGCTGATCGGCGTTATCTTCCTGCCGGACAGCCCGCGCTGGTTCGCCGCCAAACGCCGCTTTGTCGATGCCGAGCGCGTGCTGCTGCGCCTGCGCGATACCAGCGCCGAAGCGAAACGCGAGCTCGACGAAATCCGCGAAAGCCTGAAGGTAAAACAGTCCGGCTGGTCGCTGTTTAAAGACAACAGCAACTTCCGCCGCGCGGTGTTCCTCGGCATTCTGCTGCAGGTAATGCAGCAGTTCACCGGGATGAACGTCATCATGTACTACGCGCCGAAGATCTTTGAGCTGGCAGGCTACGCCAACACCACCGAGCAGATGTGGGGGACGGTCATTGTCGGTCTGACTAACGTGCTGGCCACCTTTATCGCCATCGGTCTGGTCGACCGCTGGGGCCGTAAACCGACGCTGATCCTTGGCTTTATCGTCATGGCAGCGGGAATGGGCGTCCTGGGCAGCATGATGCACATCGGAATTCACTCCTCAACCGCCCAGTACATCGCCGTCCTGATGCTGCTGATGTTTATCGTCGGTTTCGCCATGAGCGCCGGCCCGCTGATTTGGGTACTGTGTTCTGAAATCCAGCCGCTGAAAGGCCGCGACTTCGGTATCACCTGCTCAACGGCGACCAACTGGATTGCCAACATGATTGTCGGCGCCACCTTCCTGACCATGCTCAATTCGCTGGGCAGCGCCAACACCTTCTGGGTCTACGGCGGTCTGAACGTGCTATTTATTCTGCTGACGCTGTGGCTGATCCCGGAAACTAAAAACGTCTCGCTGGAACATATCGAACGCAACCTGATGCAGGGTCGTCCGCTGCGCGAGATCGGCGCCCGCGATTAATCCGTCTGAGCTTCCTCCCCTTTCGGGAGGAAGCTTCCGCTTGCTCTCCCCCCTCCGCCGCACTATCCTCTGGCGCTATGAAAACACCCCGTATTCCCATCGCTATTCAGCAGGCCGTGATGCGCAGCCTGCGGGAGCATCTCGCCAAAGCGAACCTCAAGCTGGAACGCCGCTACGCAGAGCCGACGTTGGTCTACCAGCAGCGCGGTACCTCCGCCGGCACCGCCTGGCTGGAGAAAAACGAAATTCGTTTAAATCCGGTGCTGCTGCTGGAAAATCAGCAGGCGTTTATCGATGAAGTGGTGCCCCATGAGCTGGCGCACCTGCTGGTGTGGCAACACTTTGGCCGGGTAGCCCCGCACGGTAAAGAGTGGAAATGGATGATGGAGGGCGTGCTGGGCGTTCCCGCACGTCGCACCCATCGCTTTGAACTCGATTCGGTCCGCCAGAATACCTTCCCCTACCGCTGCCGCTGCCAGCAGCATCAGCTCACCGTCCGTCGCCATAACCGGGTGGTGCGCGGCGAAGCCACTTACCGCTGCGTGCGCTGCGGCGATCTGCTGGTGGCTGAAGAATAACCATTGGAATTAATTAGAAACTTTCTGATCTGACTGATTGCATCCGGCACCCTCATTCGCTACGTTGCGGGCTCGTTTTGACACGGAGTGAACGATGTCCCGTATGCATGTTTTAGCCGTTGCAGTATTGAGCACGGCAGTGAGTGGCCCGCTTGCGGCCGCAGAAATTACCAGTTTTTCCCAGGCCAAGGCCGCTGGCGTCAAAGTAAACGCCGACGTTCCCGGCGACTTTTACTGCGGCTGTAAAATTGCCTGGCAGGGTAAAAAAGGCGTTATCGATCTGGAATCTTGTGGCTATAAAGTGCGTAAAAATGAGAACCGCGCCAGCCGGGTTGAATGGGAACACGTGGTGCCGGCGTGGCAGTTCGGCCATCAGCGCCAGTGCTGGCAGGAGGGTGGTCGTAAAAACTGCGCCAAAGATCCTGAGTACCGCAAGATGGAAAGCGACATGCACAACCTGCAGCCGGCGGTGGGAGAAGTGAATGGCGATCGCGGCAACTTTATGTACAGCCAGTGGAACGGCGGTGAAGGCCAGTACGGCCAGTGCACCATGAAGGTCGATTTTAAAGATAAAATCGCTGAGCCCCCTGCCCGCGCCCGCGGCGCCATCGCCCGCACCTACTTCTATATGCGCGACCGCTACCAGTTAAATCTTTCCCGCCAGCAAACTCAGCTGTTTACCGCCTGGAACAAACAGTATCCGGTCACCGCCTGGGAGTGTGAACGCGATGAGCGCATCGCGAAAGTGCAGGGCAACCATAATCCTTATGTCCAGCAGGCTTGCCAGGCGCAAAAGAGCTAACCTACACTAGCGGCAATTGTTAATTTGCAGCCCTGTGCTTCCCGCCTAATGGCGGGAAGCTGGCATCTGCGCAAAGAACGGAATATCAAGCATGCGCATTCCTCGCATCCATCATCCAGAACCCCTCATTGTCGGCAGCCTGATCGCGCTGAGCGATGACGCGGCCAACCACGTCGGGCGCGTTCTGCGCATGACCGCCGGTCAGCACCTTCAGCTATTCGACGGCAGTAACCAGGTGTTTGACGCCGTCATCACCGAGGCCGGTAAGAAAAGCGTCACGGTTGAAGTCCTCAGTGGCGAACCCGACGATCGGGAATCGCCGCTGCATATCCATTTAGGCCAGGTGATGTCCCGCGGCGAAAAAATGGAATTCACCATCCAGAAATCGATCGAACTCGGGGTAAGCCTCATAACGCCACTGTTTTCCGAGCGCTGCGGCGTTAAACTGGACGCCGAACGTTTGCAGAAAAAGATCCAGCAGTGGCAGAAAATCGCTATTGCCGCCTGCGAACAGAGCGGTCGTAACGTGGTACCGGAAATTCGTCCGGCGATGCAGCTGGAGGAGTGGTGCGCCGAGCAGGACAGCGGGCTGAAGCTCAACCTGCACCCGCGCGCCAGCGCCAGCATTAACACGCTGCCGCTGCCGGTTGAACGCGTCCGTCTGCTGATTGGCCCGGAAGGCGGGCTGTCGGCTGAAGAGATAGCAATGACCGCGAAATACCAGTTTACTGATATCCTGTTGGGACCGCGCGTTCTGCGTACAGAGACTACTGCGCTCACCGCCATTACTGCCCTGCAGGTGCGTTTTGGCGACTTAGGTTGAGGCGTTAACGGAGAAGAACCATGATCAAGCTCGGCATCGTGATGGATCCCATCGCAACCATCAACATCAAGAAAGACACCAGCTTCGCTATGTTGCTGGAGGCGCAGCGTCGCGGCTATGAACTCCATTACATGGAGATGAACGACCTTTATTTGATCAACGGCGAGGCCCGCGCCCGGACGCGCACACTGAGCGTCGAACAGAACTACGACAAATGGTATGACTTTACCGGCGAGCAGGATCTGCCGCTGGCGGATCTTGACGTCATTCTGATGCGTAAGGATCCACCGTTCGATACCGAATTTATTTATGCGACCTATATTCTGGAACGAGCGGAAGAGAAAGGCACGCTTATCGTCAACAAGCCGCAGAGCCTGCGCGACTGTAACGAGAAGCTGTTCACCGCCTGGTTCTCCGAACTGACCCCGGAAACGCTGGTCACCCGCAATAAAGCCCAGCTTAAAGCCTTCTGGGAAAAACACGGCGATATCATCATGAAGCCGCTCGACGGCATGGGCGGCGCCTCTATTTTCCGCGTCAAAGCCGGCGATCCGAACCTCGGCGTGATCGCCGAGACGCTGACCGAGCTGGGCAGCCGCTACTGCATGGCGCAGAACTATCTGCCGGCCATTAAAGATGGCGACAAGCGCGTGCTGGTGGTGGATGGCGAGCCGGTACCTTACTGCCTGGCGCGCATTCCGCAGGGCGGCGAGACTCGTGGCAATCTGGCCGCCGGCGGCCGCGGCGAAGCCCGCCCGCTAACCGAAAGCGACTGGGATATCGCCCGCCGCGTCGGCCCGACGCTGAAGGCTAAAGGCCTGATTTTCGTTGGCCTGGATATCATTGGCGACCGTCTGACGGAAATTAACGTCACCAGCCCCACCTGCGTCCGTGAGATCGAGGCCGCCTTCCCGGATATTTCGATCACCGGCATGCTGATGGACGCTATCGAAAGACGTCTCGCCCGATAAGCACTACGGCGGACGAACGTCCGCTCAGGGCACAGCGAGCGCGGATTGCCGCGCTGGTGAAACCCTTCCAGCCAGGCGCCGCTCGGGCGCCTGCCAGATAAAGTGCATCGACACCATTCTACTTTGCCCGCATACTGGGTGTTGCTTTTTGAACCAGGAACAGAACCTCTGACAATGAATTTACAGCATCACTTTCTGATTGCCATGCCTGCGCTTCAGGACCCCATTTTCCGCCGCTCCGTGGTCTATATCTGCGAGTATAACGACGAGGGTGCCATGGGCATTATTATCAATAAGCCGCTGGAAAATCTGCAGGTGGAAGGGATCCTTGAGAAGCTCAAAATTGTCCCGGAGCCGCGTAATCCGGAGATCCGCCTGGATAAACCGGTGATGCTGGGCGGCCCGCTGGCGGAAGACCGCGGCTTTATTTTACATACCCCGCCCTCTGACTTTTCCTCAAGCATCCGTATCTCGGATAACACGGTGATCACCACCTCGCGGGATGTCCTCGAAACCTTAGGCACCGACCGGCAACCGGGCAACGTGCTGGTTGCCCTGGGCTACTCTTCGTGGGAGAAAGGGCAGCTGGAGCAGGAGATTCTAGATAATGCCTGGCTTACCGCCCCGGCTGACCAGAATATTCTCTTCCGTACGCCCATCGCCGATCGCTGGCGCGAGGCGGCTAAACTGATTGGCATCGACATCGTGACGATGCCAGGCGTCGCGGGGCATGCATAATGAGCGGTACCTTTCTCGGCTTTGATTTCGGGACCAAAAGCATCGGTGTGGCGGTAGGGCAACGGATCACCGCAACCGCCCGGCCACTGCCGGCGCTGAAGGCGCAGGACGGTAAACCGGACTGGAATATCATCGAAAAATTGCTTAAGGAGTGGCAGCCGGAGGCGGTAATCGTCGGCCTGCCGCTGAATATGGACGGCACTGAGCAACCGCTGACCGCGCGCGCGCGTAATTTCGCCAATAAAATTCATGGCCGCTTTGGCGTCGCGATCCTTCTCCACGATGAACGTCTGAGTACGGTTGAGGCCCGGGCGGGCCTGTTCGAACATGGCGGCTATCGGGCGCTGAATAAAGGCAGCGTCGATTCGGCCTCTGCGGTGGTCATTCTGGAAAGCTACTTCGAGCAGAGCTTTTAAGCCCTGCTCTTCTGCGCCGCCGGCGAACCGCAGACGGCGCAGCTCCCCCGCCTAGTGGCGCAGATGTTCGTTAGCCCAGCTCACCGCCTGGGTGCGATTCTTAACGCTCAGCTTACGGAACACGTTATACAGGTGCGTCCGCACCGTGTTCTCACTGATAAACAGCGCGCGGGCAATATCGAGGTTGGTCGCGCCGCAGCGCAGTTCGTTGAGGATCTCGCATTCTCGTTCGGTCAGCGGCGAGTTCTCAACCGGCGCCGATGCATGGTCCGCAGCGTACATCGCCGGGTGCATCACGCTCAATTCAGCCGTCTGTTCGCCGTTCAGCACGGCCTTGACGCCCTCAATTAAGCGCGATTCATCATCGTCATGGCGGAACACGCCATATAAAGCCGGCCACTGCGCCATTTCGTATAACTCATACTTTTGTGCGCTATTAATAATCAACAAACGAGGGTTATCTGCCTGCAAGCGAATAATATCCCGCCATACCCCGTTTAATTTCTTATTTGACACTGCAATATCAAATAATATTACAGAATCTTTTGCCAGACGCTGCGCCAGCGGTTTATTAATATTTTGTAAAACCACCGGTGCCACCAGGGTTTCGCTCAGATAGCTGGCAAAGGCTTTGCTTTGAATAGACGGGTGGGTAATAAAGGTTACCTGACGAGAAGATGATGAATTTACATTTAAATTAATCACTTAAAACTCTCCTTAGCAGCTATCCACCGTCATGGTGGTTAAATGAATAAAAAAATATACAATCAGCCGTGAATTTATAAATAGCATTGGCAATTTACAAATTGAAACGTTATTCCATGAGAATCATCCTATTCCCGTAAACAGCATAAATCGAATGACTCAAAGCTGTCAAAAGGTAATCAAACTTTTTTCCTGGAAATGCGTATTCACTGCCGACATATCTCAACCGAATATCTTATTTGAATTTATTCACAAAGATTATTTGTATTATCAAATAATATCCAGAAACAGCTTTTAAACATTTAGTTAACACACCATTTCAACCACCCAACTCGCTTCACACTCCCCTTACAGCTCGCCTGCGGCCACACGTTGCTGAAAACTCTGGGTAAATGTCAACATTCCGGCCTGCATCCCGGTCTGCATTACTCCGGGCAGCTGGTGCACTTTTCCTTCGCGGATCAAATTCGCCACTGCCGGCGTATTAACCAGAAGCTCGTATAGCGCAACTCTGCCGCCCTGACGTGCGGGTAATAATTTTTGCGCCAGCACCGCGCACAGGCTTCCGGCCAGCTGACTTCGAACCTGATCTTTCTCCTCTGCCGGAAAGACATCGATCAATCTCTCCACCGCCGGCGCCGCGCCGCGGGTGTGTAATGTCGCCATCACCAGATGCCCGGTCTCCGCCGCAGTTAACGCCAGACGAATGGTTTCGCTGTCGCGTAGCTCGCCGAGCAGGATCACATCCGGATCCTGACGCAGCGCCACCCGAAGCGCTGCGGAGAACGAAGGACAGTGCCGGCCAATCTCCCGCTGCTGAATCAGGCATCGCTCGCTGTGATGAATAAACTCCACCGGATCCTCCAGCGTCAGAATATGGCCATCAAGATGCTGGTTGAGATGGCCGACCATCGCCGCCAGGGTGGTCGACTTGCCGCTGCCCGTCGCCCCGGTGACCAGCAGCAAGCCACTCTCTTCCGCCAGCAGCTCGCTTAGCGCAGGCGGTGCGCCCAGCGCCTCCAGGCGCGGACATTGGCTGGGCAACAGGCGCAGCACCAGCGATATTCCGCGCGTATGGGCGAAAGCGCTGGCGCGTAGCCGTGAACCACAGGCCAGAGTCAGCGCAAAGTCTATCTGGCCGTGCTCCTGCCAGTGCTGTAACTGTGCGGCATCGAGCCAGTCGTTGAGTAAATCTGCAATATCCGGCGCGGGAAAGGGCGCGGGCTCCAGCTTACCCTGCCGCCGCCAGCGCGGTGCGGCGGAATTGCACAGGTGTAGATCGGAGACATTATGCTTTACACTAAGGGCTACGATTTCTTCCAGCTTCATAACTCATCCTCGGAATATGAACGATATTGCGCATAACCTGGCACAGGTCCGGGACAAAATCTCCGGTGCCGCCGCCCGTTGCGGGCGTGCGCCAGAAGAAGTGACATTGCTTGCAGTGAGTAAAACGAAACCTGCGAGCGCGATCGAAGAAGCCATCGCGGCAGGCCAGCGGGCATTTGGTGAAAACTACGTCCAGGAGGGCGTGGAGAAGATTAACCATTTCCAGCAGGCAGGCGTCAGTGGACTGCAGTGGCACTTTATTGGTCCCTTGCAGTCCAACAAAAGCCGGCTGGTGGCCGAACATTTTGACTGGTGCCACACCGTCGATCGGTTGAAAATCGCCACCCGCCTGAACGAGCAGCGCCCGGCGCATTTGCCGCCGCTGAAGGTGCTGATTCAAATCAACATCAGCGATGAGCAGAGTAAATCCGGCATCCCGCTGGAAGCGCTCGATGCCTTAGCCGCGGAGATCGCTGAGTTACCTCATCTGGAGCTGCGCGGCCTGATGGCGATCCCCGCGCCTGAGTCAGAATATGTAAGGCAGTTTGCCGTCGCCCAGCAAATGGCGGTAGCATTTGCGCGGTTAAAAACGCGGTACCCCACGGTCGATACGTTGTCTCTGGGAATGTCGGACGATATGGAAGCCGCTATCGCGGCGGGAAGCACGATGGTGCGCATCGGCACGGCCATTTTTGGTGCGCGCGACTACAGCAAATAATAAGGAATCTGAGGAACGCCATGAAGACGTTGACTTTCCTGCTTTCAACGGTCATTGAGCTTTATACAATGGTCGTGTTGTTACGCGTCTGGATGCAGTGGGCGCGCTGCGACTTTTACAACCCGTTTTCGCAGTTTGTGGTAAAGGCCACCCAGCCGATTGTCGGGCCGCTGCGCCGGATCATCCCGGCAATGGGGCCGATTGACAGCGCCTCGCTGCTGGTGGCATTCATCCTCTGCGTCATCAAAGCGGTCGTCCTGTTTATGGTGATCACCTTCCAGCCGATCATCTGGATCTCCGCCCTGCTTATTCTGCTGAAAACCATCGGCTCGCTGATCTTCTGGGTGCTGCTGCTGATGGCGATCATGAGCTGGGTCAGCCAGGGACGCAGCCCGGTGGAGTATGTGCTGATGCAGCTGGCGGACCCGCTGCTGCGTCCAATCCGCAACCTGCTGCCGTCGATGGGCGGTATCGATTTCTCGCCGATGGTGCTGGTGCTGCTGCTGTACGTGATCAATATGGGGGTCGCCGAGGTGCTGCAGGCTACCGGTAACGTACTGCTGCCGGGGCTGTGGATGGCGCTATGAGTGCCGTTGAACGCTGCGCTGACGGGCTGGTGCTGAGGCTGTATATTCAGCCGAAGGCCAGCCGCGACAGCATCGTGGGCGTACATGGCGACGAGCTCAAAGTCGCCATTACCGCCCCGCCCGTTGATGGCCAGGCCAATGCCCATCTGGTGAAATTTCTCGCCAAACAGTTCCGCGTCGCCAAAAGCCAGGTACTGATTGAAAAAGGCGAGCTGGGCCGCCATAAGCAAGTTAAAATCATCGCCCCACAACAGATCCCGACTGCGGTCGCGGCGCTAACTGAATAAACAGGATTCATCATGCAAAAAGTCGTCCTCGCTACCGGTAACGCCGGTAAAGTGCGCGAACTGGCCTCGCTGCTGGAAGATTTTGGTCTCGATATCGTCGCTCAGACCGAGCTCGGCGTCGAGTCTGCGGAAGAGACCGGTCTGACCTTCATTGAAAACGCGATTCTGAAAGCGCGTCATGCGGCGCAGATCACCGGCCTGCCGGCTATCGCCGACGATTCCGGTCTGGCCGTCGATGCCCTTGGCGGCGCGCCAGGCATCTACTCCGCCCGCTATGCCGGCGTCGACGCCAGCGACCAGCAGAATCTTGAGAAACTGCTCGACGCCCTGCAGGACGTGCCGGACGACCAGCGCCAGGCGCAGTTCCACTGCGTACTGGTCTATCTACGCCATGCCGAAGATCCCACGCCGCTGGTGTGCCACGGCAGCTGGCCTGGGGTGATCGCCCGGGAAGCCGCAGGTCATGGCGGCTTCGGCTACGACCCGATTTTCTTCGTCCCGTCAGAGGGAAAAACCGCGGCCGAACTGAGCCGTGAAGAAAAGAGCGCCATTTCCCATCGCGGGCAGGCGCTTAAACTGTTACTGGATGCATTACGTAATGGCTAATTTGCCACCGCTGAGTCTCTATATCCATATTCCCTGGTGCGTGCAGAAATGCCCGTACTGCGACTTTAATTCGCATGCACTGAAAGGCGAGGTGCCGCACGATGACTACGTCCAGCATCTGCTGAACGATCTGCGGGCCGATGCGCAGTATGCCCAGGGACGGGAAATAGGCACCATTTTTATCGGCGGCGGTACGCCGAGCCTGCTGTCAGGCCCGGCCATGCAAACCCTGCTCGATGGCGTCCGCGCCTGCCTGCCGCTGGCCGCCGGGGCGGAAATCACCATGGAAGCCAACCCGGGCACCGTGGAGGCCGATCGCTTCGTTGATTACCAGCGCGCCGGGGTGAATCGCATCTCTATCGGCGTACAAAGCTTTAGCGAACCAAAGCTGCAGCGGCTGGGGCGGATCCACGGCCCGGAAGAGGCCAAACGCGCGGCACGCCTCGCCAGCGGCCTGGGCCTGCGCAGTTTCAACCTCGACCTGATGCACGGTTTGCCGGACCAGTCGCTGGAGGAGGCGCTGGACGATCTGCGTCAGGCCATTGCTCTCAACCCGCCGCATCTCTCGTGGTACCAGCTGACCATTGAGCCGAACACCTTGTTCGGTTCCCGGCCGCCGGTGCTGCCGGATGACGACGCGCTATGGGATATTTTTGAGCAGGGACATCAGCTGCTGAGCGCCGCCGGCTACCAGCAGTACGAGACTTCCGCTTACGCCAAAGCGGGCTATCAGTGTCAGCACAATCTCAACTACTGGCGCTTTGGCGACTATCTCGGCATCGGCTGCGGCGCGCACGGCAAGATAACCTTCCCGGACGGGCGCATCCTGCGTACCGCCAAAACCCGCCACCCGCGCGGCTATATGGAAGGCCGCTACCTCGAACGCCAGCATGATGTGGAAGAGGCGGATAAACCGTTTGAGTTCTTTATGAACCGTTTTCGCCTGCTGGAGGCCGCGCCGCGCGCGGAATTCCGCCGTTATACCGGTCTTGATGAAGCGGCGATCCGTCCGCAGCTGGACGCGGCGATAGCCCACGGCTATCTGCAGGAAGACGCGCAGAACTGGCAGATTACCGAGCATGGAAAGCTGTTTTTAAATTCTCTTCTCGAACTATTCCTCAGCGAATAAATATCGTTATCCCATTCCCGGCAGCAATATGGCGGGAATGGGAATCACTCGATTCCTCCGCCATATATACCTTATTACATCCGTTCCATTGTTATTAAATATTCCACTCTCAAATTAATTTGCATTAATTAATACAAACCAAATATCAATCCTTCAATAAGATCGGTTATTTCATTACCTCATTGCCAGAAAGTGTGAGTCAGGCAGCTTAAAGATGTACGACAACAAAGATAATATGTCATACAGAAATAAAGCATGATGCTTAAGATATTGACCCATTACCCCAAGTGCATGGAGCCAACTAATGAAAAAATATCCTTTTTCTCGTTCTCTGGTAGGTATAGCTTTACTGGCCCTACTCTCTGCAGGTGCCGTCGCGGCTGAAAAAATAACATTAAAACTGGCGCATAACCTTGAGCGCAGCCATGTGGTGCATCAGGCGTTTGAGGAGATGTCCAAAGAGGTAAACCAGCTTTCTGACGGTAAGATGAAGATTCGCATTTACCCCAGTAGTCAGATGGGCAGCGCTCGCGAGACCATGGAGTTATTACAAAATGGCGCGCTGGATATGACCAAAGGTTCCGCCAGCGATCTGGAATCTTTCGATAATATTTACGCCATATATAATTTACCATTCTTGTTTAACGACCAGAACCACTTCAATAACGTGGTCTTCGGCGAGGTGGGTAAAGAAATAATGAACTCGACGAAAGAGAAAGGATTTTTTGCCCTTTCCGCTTATGTCGCCGGGACGCGAAGTTTTTATGCAAAAAAGCCCATCACCAGGCCGGAAGATTTAAAAGGACTGAAGATCCGCGTTCAGGCCAGTCCGACAACGTTAAAAATGGTCGAATTAATGGGCGGTTCCCCAACCCCCATCTCCTTTGGTGAAGTTTATACCGCCATGCAGCAGGGGGTGGTGGACGGCGCGGAGAATAACGTTCCCTCCTGGGTGCAGACGCGCCATATCGAAATCGCGAAAGTATTCTCTGAAGATGAGCATGCCTCCATCCCTGATTTCCTCGTTATCTCCAGTAAAACCTGGGACAAGCTGACGCCGGATCAGCAACAAATCCTGATCAAAGCGGCGAAAGCGTCAGAGGTTTATCAGCAACAGCTGTGGCGGAAAATCGACGCCGATACCCGCGCGCAGGCCAAAGCTATGGGGGGCGAAATTATCAAAGTGGATAAAGCGCCGTTCCGCGCAGCCGTGCAGCCGCTATTCGATGACTTTAAAAAAGATCCTGTACAGGCCGCCCTGCTGGCCAAATTTGAAGCTGCCGCGGAATAACCATTAACGGGCCAGCCGCAGGCCCGTCTTCACCAGGAAATCAACGATGATACTTAACCGCATCAAGCTGGCGGTGGACCGCACCATCGCCGCCTTCTCTGTCGCTGTTATGATTGCGCTGGTTGTCTGCGTCGTCTGGCAGGTATTCAGCCGCTACGTGCTTAACCAGCCAAGCACCCTGACCGATGAGCTGGCGCGCTTCTTAATGATCTGGGTCGGGCTACTGGGCGCGGCCTACACCGTCGGCGCCCAGCGTCACCTGGCGATTGATTTACTCACCATGACGCTCTCTCCCCGCAGGCAGGCGCTGTTCAGCGTCATTATTAACCTGCTGATCCTGCTGTTTGCCGGCGCAGTGATTGTGACCGGCGGCGTAAAACTGATTGCAAAAACGCTGTCGACCGCCCAGGTCTCAGCCGCGATGCAGATCCCCATGGGCTACGTGTATCTGATCCTGCCGCTCACCGGCATCATGATGATGTTTTACGCATTGTGTTTTATCAATAACGGCCTGAAAAACATGAAACATGCAGAAGAAGGAGCAACTCATGGATAGCGCTATTGCACTGACGCTGTTTGGCGTTTTCTTTATTCTGGTTTTTATCGGCGTTCCCATCTCCTTCGCCATCGGTATCGCTACCGTTGGCTCGATGCTGCTGATGTTTCCCTGGGATATCGCGGTGATAACCGTGTCTCAACGCCTGGCGAACGGGCTTGATAACTTCGCGCTGCTGGCCATCCCCTTTTTTATCTTTGCCGGAACCCTGATGAACAGCGGCGGGATTGCAATACGCTTAATCAATCTGGCGCAGGTGATGGTTGGGCGAGTGCCCGGATCGCTGGGGCACGTTAACGTGCTGGCCAATATGATGTTCGGCTCGATTTCCGGTTCAGCCGTCGCGGCCGCCGCGGCGGTAGGCGGGACGCTGAATCCCATTCAGAGGCAAAAAGGCTACGATCCGACCTTTTCCACAGCGGTAAACGTTTCATCCTGCATCACGGGTCTGCTTATTCCGCCGTCAAACGTGCTGATCGTTTTTTCCCTGACAGCCGGCGGCGTCTCGGTCGCCTCGCTGTTTATGGCCGGTTATCTGCCGGGCATTCTGATGGGTCTGTCCATCATGCTGGTCTGCGGTTGCATCGCTAAACGCCGCGGCTATCCGGTTTCCGAACGGCCGACCTGTGCCCAGGCGGCAAAGGCTTTTTCCGACGCCCTACCCAGCCTGCTGCTGGTCATTATTGTGATGGGCGGGATCCTCGGCGGTATTTTCACCGCCACTGAGGCGTCCGCCATCGCCGTGGTCTACACCTTTATTCTCTCGGTGCTGATCTATCGTGAAGTCAAATGGCGCGATCTGCCGCAGCTGATTCTGGAGTCGGTGGTGACGACCTCTATCGTTCTGCTGCTGATTGGCTTTTCGGTCGGCATGTCGTGGGCGATGACCAATGCCGATATTCCCTACATGATAAGCGATGCGCTAATGGGGGTGTCGGAAAACCCAGTGGTGATCCTGCTGCTGATTAACATTGTGCTGCTAATCGTCGGCATTTTTATGGATATGACCCCAGCGGTGCTGATTTTCACGCCGATATTTCTGCCCATTGCTGAGGATTTGGGCATGAACCCGGTTCATTTCGGCATCATGATGGTCGCTAACCTGTGCATCGGCCTGCTGACCCCGCCGGTTGGCAGCGCGCTGTTTGTCGGCTGCTCCATTTCAGGGGTGAAAATTCAGCAGCTCATCAAACCGTTGCTGCCGTTCTACGCCGCCCTGCTGATCGCGCTGATGATGATTGTTTATATCCCGCCGATCTCGCTGTTTATTCCACAGCTGCTAGGGCTGATGTGATCGCCTGAGCGTCGTCGCTACCTGCGGGCGCAGGTAGCGAAATCAAGCTATTTTAACGAGCCAACCAGCGCTTTGCGGCTGTCCTCAAGGGAGACCACCCGGCTGCAGACGTCTTTACCAAACTGCTGGAAATCGGCCTCCTGGTTTTTCCACTCATCCTGGATAGCGGTTTGCAGACCGCCGAGGCTGCCGAGAATGCCCTGCAGCGGGTTGCCGCCGCCTTTGAGCACCGCTTTCGCCCCCATCTCGTTAATGCTGTCCTGCAAAATGCCGCCCATCGCCTGATTTACCAGCTGCTGGCCGTCGGCGCGCACCTGGTCGATGGCTTTATAGTGGAAGGTCAGGCCATCGCTGCGGCGCTCAATGATGCGGTTCATCTGTTCTTTCAGCTGCGCGTCCAGCTTGGTCAGACGACCGTGCATACTGCTATTGGCGCCGACCTGTTCGGTAATGATTTTATCCAGCGCCTTGCGGCCTTTTTCGACTCGCGAACGCGCGCCTTCGTCAATCCACGGCAGGCTGCTACGCAGACTGGCCTGGTAATCCTGCGCCTGTTCGCGCTGGGCGGCGCTGAGCGCATAAGCCTTGCCGTTAAAGGTCAGGTTGCCGTCCGGTTTGATCACCAGATTGCCGTTTTCCCCTTTCACCTGTACCTGCTGAGGGGTGAGGATCACATCGTCACGCGGCGTGACGCTACACTGGTAGTCCGCATGGGCAGACAAAGCGGTGATGGAGAGCGCCACCGCCAGCAGCGTTTTACGCATCATAAAACTCCCTTAAGACAAAACGGGCCGGCAGTTGCCGACCCTTGTCAAACTTAGTCCCACCAGACGTCAAAAAGTTCGCTGGTGCGCACATCCTCTAACTTACGCGCTTCCAGCCATTTGCGCACGATGGCCTGATGCTCTTCGGTGCATTTACCGATCTCCTGCATGCAGATCAGCCCCTCCCAGGAGAGATAGCCGCTGCCGTCAAAGGCCAGCTTGTTCGGCTCAATCACCTCTTCGATCAGATCGTTGACCGTCTGGTCGATCTGCTCTTCACTGGTCCCTTCCGGGAAACGCCAGGCGACGGAGAAGCCTAACTCCTGAAACTCGTCGATATGCATTTTTTTACGCAGACGACGGCTACGATTCTTGGCCATTATTTCACCCTCTCGAACATTAAGTCCCATACGCCGTGGCCGAGACGATGGCCACGCTGTTCAAATTTGGTTACCGGGCGCGATTCCGGGCGCGGTACGTAATCGTTGCTTGCCGACTGGTTACGATACCCTTCCAGCGAGGACATCACTTCCAGCATATGGACGGCATAGGCTTCCCAGTCGGTCGCCATATGGAAGACGCCGCCGAGCTTCAGTTTGCTTTTCACCAGCTCGGCGAAAGGCGGCTGTACGATACGACGTTTATTATGGCGCGCTTTATGCCACGGGTCAGGGAAAAACAGCTGCACCATATTCAGCGAGTTATCCGGAATCATAGTGTGCAGCACTTCCACCGCATCGTGACACATCACGCGCAGGTTTTGCACACCTTCTTCTTCGGCCGAGGCCAGACAGGCGCCGACGCCCGGGGAGTGCACTTCGATGCCGAGGAAATTCTGTTCCGGTTTGGCTTTTGCCATCGCCACCAGCGATGCGCCCATCCCGAAGCCAATTTCGAGGGTGACCGGCGCTTCGCGGCCAAACAGGGCGGCGAAATCGAGCGGCGCATCGTTGAATTCAACGCCCATCACCGGCCAAATGTTATCCAGCGCATGCTGCTGCCCTTTCGTCAGGCGGCCCTGGCGACGAACGAAGCTACGAATACGGCGCAGCGGGCGACCGTTTTCATCGAATTCCGGAGAAATGACGTCGTTTTTCATAAAAGTTTGGTCTGCTTGTGAATGTGTTCGGAAAACGGGCATTATCCAAAGTTACCCGGCGGATGCAAGGGTTTACAGCCACTCGCCCTTATGCTGCAATCTGCCCCCCTGTAATCGCGATCCCGGAGCCGTAGCTTTGACTTTTCTCGCCACGCAATTTTCAGCCCAGGTCCTGGACTGGTACGACAAATACGGGCGTAAAACCCTGCCCTGGCAAATCGCCAAGACGCCCTACAAAGTATGGCTCTCCGAAGTGATGTTGCAACAAACCCAGGTGACCACGGTTATCCCCTATTTTGAACGCTTTATGGCGCGTTTCCCTACGGTGGTCGATCTCGCCAACGCGCCGCTGGATGAAGTGCTGCATCTGTGGACCGGACTGGGTTATTACGCGCGGGCGCGCAACTTACACAAAGCGGCGCAGCAGGTGGCGACGCAGCACGGCGGCGAATTCCCGCAGACCTTTGACGAAGTGGCGGCGCTTCCCGGCGTCGGGCGCTCAACGGCGGGGGCCATTTTATCGCTTTCGCTCGGTCAGCATTATCCGATTCTCGACGGCAACGTGAAGCGCGTGCTCGCCCGCTGCTATGCTGTCAGCGGCTGGCCGGGGAAAAAAGAGGTGGAAAAACGGCTGTGGGAGATCAGCGAAGCGGTCACGCCGGCGAAGGGCGTGGAGCGTTTTAACCAGGCGATGATGGATCTCGGGGCGATGGTTTGCACCCGCTCGAAGCCGAAGTGCGAACTGTGCCCGCTGAGCAACGGCTGCGTGGCCTACGCCAATCATTCATGGGCAGAATATCCGGGCAAAAAACCGAAGCAGACCATTCCGGAACGCACCGGCTATTTTCTGCTGATGCAGCACGGTGACGAGGTGTTTCTCGCCCAACGTCCGCCGGTGGGTCTGTGGGGCGGATTGTTCTGTTTTCCGCAGTTTGCCGACGAAGCGGGCCTGCGCGAGTGGCTGGCACAGCGCCAGATTAAGGCCGATAATCTGACGCAGCTCACCGCTTTTCGCCACACTTTCAGCCATTTCCACCTGGATATTGTGCCGATGTGGCTTACAGTGCACTCATCTGGCGCATGCATGGATGAAGGCAACGCACTCTGGTATAACTTAGCGCAGCCGCCGTCGGTTGGTCTGGCGGCCCCCGTGGAGCGCTTGTTGCAACAGTTAAAAGCCGGAACGCCGGTATAAATTTTCGGCTATCAAAGAGGATTGATTATGAGCAGAACCATTTTTTGTACCTTCCTGCAGCGTGAAGCGGACGGCCAGGATTTTCAGCTGTATCCGGGCGAACTCGGGAAGCGCATTTACAACGAAATCTCCAAAGAAGCCTGGGCGCAGTGGCAGCACAAGCAGACCATGCTGATCAACGAGAAAAAGCTCAGCATGATGAACCCGGAGCACCGCAAGCTGCTGGAGCAGGAAATGGTGCAGTTCCTGTTTGAAGGGAAAGATGTGCACATCGAAGGCTATACGCCGCCGGAAAAACAGTAAGGGCCCTGCGGCCTTTTAAAAACAAACACAACACGCACGCCCGGAATGATGAAAAAATACTTAGCGCTCGCGCTGATTGCGCCGTTGCTCGTTTCGTGTTCCAGCTCCAATAAAAAAGGCGCCGAATACAACGAGGCCTGGGTCAAGGATACCAACGGTTTTGATATCCTGATGGGCCAGTTTGCCCACAACATCGAGAACATTTGGGGGTACAACGAAGTCCTGCTCGCCGGGCCGAAGGACTACGTCAAATACACCGACCAGTATCAAACCCGCAGCCACATCAACTTCGATGAAGGGACGATCACCGTCGAGACCATCGCCGGCACCGATCCGCGCGGACGACTGCGCCAGGCGATCGTCAAAACCCTGCTGATGGGCGATGACCCCAACTCCATCGACCTCTATTCCGATGTCGATGACATTCAGATCTCCAAAGAGCCGTTCCTCTATGGCCAGGTGGTGGATAACACCGGGGCATCGATTCGTTGGGAGTGGCGCGCCGCGCGCTTTGCCGACTATCTGCTGCAAACACGCCTGAAGAGCCGCAACAACGGCCTGCGCGTGGTCTACAGCATCACCATCAACCTGGTGCCGAACCACCTCGACAAACGTGCGCATAAATACCTCGGCATGGTGCGTCAGGCCTCGCGTAAGTATGGGGTTGATGAGTCGCTGATCCTCGCGATTATGCAGACCGAATCCTCCTTTAACCCTTATGCGGTCAGCCATGCCGACGCCATGGGGCTGATGCAGGTAGTCCAGCACAGCGCCGGCAGAGACGTCTTCCGTTCCCAGGGTAAATCGGGCCTGCCAAGCCGCAGCTATCTGTTCGACCCGGCGAATAACATTGACACCGGTACTGCCTACCTGGCGATGCTGAACAATGTCTACCTTGCTGGCATCGATAACCCCACCTCGCGTCGCTACGCGGTGATCACCGCCTATAACGGCGGCGCCGGCAGCGTGCTGCGGGTCTTCTCCAGCGATAAAGTCCAGGCGGCCAATATCATCAACAGCATGGCGCCAGGTGACGTCTACCAGACGCTGACCACCCGTCACCCGTCGGCGGAATCGCGCCGCTATCTGTATAAAGTTAACACGGCGCAGAAAAGCTACCGCCGTAAATAACCCCCTCCTGACACCGGCCTCAGCCACGCGCTGAGGCCGCTTTTTTTCTGCGCCATACTGTGGAATATCTTTCGGTTTTCTGCGGCAGTTAACAGAAGCCTTCAGCTGGTGAATGATAGAATCGCATCAAAATAACGGGATTAATGTTATTTTAAAAACATAACAAGCCCACATTCGTGAGGATAACTACATGAATCTTAAGCTGCAGCTCAAAATACTGTCGTTCCTGCAGTTCTGCCTTTGGGGGAGCTGGCTCACCACGCTTGGCTCATACATGTTTGTCACGCTGAAGTTTGATGGCGCGGCTATCGGCGCAGTGTATAGCTCGCTCGGTATCGCCGCGGTGTTGATGCCGACGCTGCTCGGCATCGTCGCCGATAAGTGGATCAGCGCCAAATGGGTGTATGCCGCTTGCCACCTGGTGGGCGCGCTGACGCTGTATCTGGCGGCGCAGGTCACCACGCCGGGCGAGATGTTCCTTGTGATCCTCCTCAACTCGCTGGCCTATATGCCGACGCTGGGGCTGATTAACACCATCTCTTACTACCGCCTGCAGTCGGCGGGGCTGGATATCGTCACCGATTTCCCGCCGATCCGGATCTGGGGCACCATCGGCTTTATCTTCGCCATGTGGGGCGTCAGCTTCTCCGGCTTCGAACTGAGCCATATGCAGCTGTACATTGGCGCGACGCTGTCGGTCCTGCTGACGCTGTTCACCCTGACGCTGCCGACGATCCCGGTGGCTAACGCCCAGCGTAATCAAAGCTGGACGGAGATGCTGGGGCTTAACGCTTTTGCGCTGTTTAAAAACAAGCGCATGGCAATCTTCTTTATCTTCTCGATGATGCTAGGCGCCGAGCTGCAAATCACCAACATGTTCGGTAATACCTTCCTGCACAGCTTCGATAAAGATCCGCTGTTTGCCGGCAGCTTTATCGTCGAACACGCCTCGGTGCTGATGTCGATCTCGCAGATCTCCGAGACGCTGTTTATCCTGACCATTCCGTTCTTCCTCAGCCGCTACGGCATTAAGAACGTGATGCTTATCAGTATCGTGGCGTGGATGCTGCGCTTCGGCCTGTTCGCCTTCGGCGATCCGACACCGTTCGGCACCGTGCTGCTGGTGCTGTCGATGATCGTCTACGGCTGCGCTTTCGACTTCTTCAACATCTCTGGTTCAGTGTTCGTGGAGAAAGAGGTGCGTCCGGAAATCCGCGCTAGCGCCCAGGGCATGTTCCTGATGATGACCAACGGCTTCGGCTGTATCCTCGGTGGCATGGTGAGCGGCAAAGTGGTGGAGCACTTTACCGTCGAAGGGATCACTAACTGGCAGAGCGTGTGGCTGATTTTCGCCGGCTATTCGCTGGTGCTGGCTTTTGCCTTCGTGGCGCTGTTCAAATACAAACACGTCAGACAACCGACCGCCGCGCAGCAGAGCGCGTGATCGTCAAAAGCAAAACGCCCCGCCGGTTCAGCGGGGCATTTTTTATCCCTTCAGCACGTAGCCATACAGCCGCTTAATGCCGTCCGGATCCGTCTCGCTATATACCCCCTGCAGCTCCGGCGAGAAGCCCGGCAGCATATTAACCCCCTCCTCCAGCGCGAGGAAATAGCGCAGTACAGCGCCCCCCCAGACCTCACCGGGCACCACGCATAATACCCCCGGCGGATACGGCAGCGCCCCTTCCGCCGCGACGCGGCCCTCCGCCTCGCTCAGACGCACCAGCTCCACGTCGCCGCGGATAAATTCGCGGTTGGCATCCTGGGGATTCATCACCACCCGCGGGAAGCTCCGTTTACGGAACATCTCTTTTTGCAGGCTCTTCACGTCAAAGCTGACGTACAGATCGTGCATCTCCTGGCACAGTTCGCGCAGGGTATAGTCGCGATAACGCACCGGGTATTTGTTATAGATGGTCGGCAACACATCGGCCAGCGGCGTATCCGCTTCAATATGCTGTTCAAACTGCCCCAGCATCGCCACCAGCTGCGCCATTTTTTCGGCGCTTTCCGCCGGCGTCAGCAGGAACAGAATCGAGTTGAGATCGCACTTCTCCGGCACGATGCCGTTTTCCCGTAGGTAATGCGCCAGAATGGTCGCCGGGATGCCGAACTCACTGTACTCCCCGCTCTCCGCGTCGATGCCCGGGGTGGTCAACAACAGCTTGCACGGGTCGACAAAATACTGGTCGTCGGCATAGCCCTCGAAGCCATGCCAGCGCGCGCCCGGTTCGAAGCTGAAGAAACGGCGCTCCCGGGCGATCGCCTCAGTCGGGTGATCCTGCCACGGGCGCCCCGCCACTATCGGCGGAATAAAAGGCTGGATCATCTTGCAATTGGCGATGATCGCTTTGCGCGCCTCGATGCCCAGCGCCACGCATTCGGCCCACAGGCGGCGGCCGCTCTCGCCTTCGTGGATTTTGGCGTTGACGTCCAGTGCGGCGAACAGCGGATAAAACGGGCTGGTAGAGGCATGCAGCATAAAGGCGTTATTCAGCCGCTTGTGCGGACAGAAGCGCGCCTGGCCGCGCAGATGGTTATCCTTTTTATGGATCTGCGACGTCTGCGAGAAACCGGCCTGCTGCTTGTGAACGGACTGGGTGACAAAAATGCCCGGATCGTCCGGGGTCAGCTCCAGCAGCAGCGGCGAACAGTCGGCCATCATCGGGATAAACTGCTCATAGCCCACCCACGCCGAGTCGAACAGGATGTAATCGCAGAGGTGGCCGATTTTATCGACCACCTGGCGGGCGTTATAGACCGTGCCGTCATAGGTTCCGAGCTGGATCACCGCCAGACGAAACGGGCGAGAGGCCGTGGCTTTCTCTGGCGCCGCTTCACGGATGAGATCCCGCAGGTAGCGCTCATCAAAGCAGCGCTCGTCAATACCGCCGATAAAGCCGAACGGATTGCGCGCGGCTTCAAGATAGACAGGCGTCGCTCCAGCCTGAATCAGCGCCCCGTGATGGTTTGACTTGTGGTTGTTGCGATCGAACAGCACCAGATCGCCGCGGGTCAACAGCGCGTTGGTCACGACTTTGTTGGCCGCCGAGGTGCCGTTAAGGACGAAGTAGGTTTTATCCGCATTAAAGACCTTCGCGGCGAACTTCTGCGCGTGCTTGGCCGACCCTTCGTGGATCAGCAGATCGCCTAATTTTACGTCGGCGTTACACATATCGGCGCGAAAGAGGTTTTCGCCAAAAAAGTCATAGAACTGGCGGCCTGCGGGATGCTTTTTGAAAAAGGCCCCGTGCTGGTGTCCCGGACAGGCAAAGGTGCTGTTATCCATTTCGACGTACTGGGTCAGCGTATTGAAAAACGGCGGCAGCAGACGCGCTTCATAATCGCAGGCCGCCGCTTCCAGCTCCAGCCACTCCTGATCTTTACCGGCGATCACCGCCTGTACCCCCTCCGGCTTATCGACCGCCGTCTCGCTCAGCAGGTAGACCGGCAGGTTAAATCCGCTACGCCTGAGGAGGGCGAGGATGCCGCTGCGACTGTCCGCCGCGGTGATGACGACTGCCGCCACATCGGTAAAATCGGTACTGTCCAGCGCCACAACGCGACGGTGGGTGGACAAGCGGGTGACCAGCTCGCAGCTGGCGGCAATGTGCATGGATTTCATAAGCGCAAATGCCCGTATCGGGAGTGTAAAAATCTCAGGCAAGGGAAACCTTGCCCAACGATGTGTCCGGGTCTGACGGATTCAGCTCCGACCGCCGGACATCAGTAAAAGCAGACGCGTCCGATCTTACTGTTGCCCTACAGTGAGCATACGTGTCCTTCACCGCATGGTGAACAGAGGGGTAAGCGTAGCAAGATGAGGCAGCCCACGCATCTGTGCGCGGCGTCGCTGGCGAGGTAATGGCAGTGTCGTCATCGGCGGCCTCATATCAGGGAGGAGAAAATTCGCGCAATCATGGCACCTTTCCCCGACAGGCGCAAGATGAAAACCGTATGCACTTATATCACGGATACACAAGCTTTCACGGCGGGTTAACGTCATAATCATTCGGTTATCAGGGATATTTAACAGGAGTCAGCGTGGTTACAGGACCTTTTATTAATGCCAGCGCGGTGCTGGTCGGCGGCGTGTTAGGCGCCTTACTCAGCCAGCGGTTGCCGGAACGGATCCGCACATCCATGACCTCAATTTTTGGTCTGGCGTCATTAGGCATCGGCATTTTACTGGTGATCAAATGCGCCAATCTGCCGGTGATGGTGCTGTCGACCCTGGTGGGAACGCTGCTCGGCGAAATTTGTAATATGGAAAAAGGGATTAATACGCTGGTCAGTCAGCTCCAGCAGTTGCTGACGCCGAAGGGTAAGAAAAAAGCCTCGGCTCATGACTCCTATATTCAGAGCTATGTGGCGATTATCGTCCTGTTCTGCGCCAGCGGCACCGGCGTCTTCGGCGCCATGCGCGAAGGGATGACCGGCGACGCCAGCATTCTGATTGCCAAAGCGTTTCTCGATTTTTTCACCGCCACCATTTTCGCTTGTACCCTGGGCATTGCCGTCGCCGCCATCAGCGTACCGATGCTACTTATCCAGCTGACTCTCGCGGCCTGCGCGGCGATCATTATGCCGCTCACCACGCCGATGATGCTGGCGGATTTCAGCGCCGTCGGCGGTATGCTGCTGGTGGCCACCGGGCTGCGCATCTGCGGAATAAAAATGTTTGCCGTGGTGAATATGCTGCCTGCGCTGGTGCTGGCGATGCCGATCTCAGCGGCCTGGACGCTGTTTTTTGCCTGAAGACGCGTGCTTTTAGCGCAATGTGGTGATAGATTGTTCAGTCTGCTGCAAAACAGATAAATTTCGTTGACGAGGCGCGGCGATTACGGTTTAATGCGCCCCGTTGCCCGGATAGCTCAGTCGGTAGAGCAGGGGATTGAAAATCCCCGTGTCCTTGGTTCGATTCCGAGTCCGGGCACCACTATTTAAAGAACCCGCCTACAAGGCGGGTTTTTGCTTTTCTGTAGCCCGACTCTTCATCGAACTCCGTTCGATTATTCGCCGCGCAGCGGCTCACCCCTTCGGGGCCAGCGCGACACGCGCGCTGTTCAACGCCTGCGGCGTTAGTCCGAGTCCGGGCACCACTATTTAAAGAACCCAGCCTATGGCTGGGTTTTTGCTTTTCTGTAGCCGGACTCTCCATCGAACTGCGTTCGATTATTCGCCGCACAGCGGCTCACCCCTTCGGGGCCAGCGCGACACGCGCGCTGTTCAACGCCTGCGGCGTTAGTCCGAGTCCGGGCACCACTATTTAAAGAACCCGCCCACAAGGCGGGTTTTTGCGTTTCTGTAGCCGGACTCTTCATCGAACATCGCTAACCCGTGATTCTCTGCTGCACTTTTCTCCTGGTGAGCCAGCTGCCACTTAACGGCCAGCGCAGACCGCCTCTCCCCATAGAATCTTTTCGCAAATACATTTTCAAATATCAGATAACCCGCTGATTCAAATCGCCATTCTGTCGTTAAAAGCGGCTAAAAACGCCCTTTTCTGGCAATCGATCCGCCCAGGCGGCTACCCTGCTTTCCCTCCGGATGGCTGAACAGCATCTTATATTCCATTTTGCGCTAAATGACAGATAAATGTTCTTTAAATTACCGATTTCACAGACCTACCATGCAAAAATATCTTAAACGAGTGGGTAAATGGTTATGTCACTGTTTCATTCCGTGAGCGACCTGATCGGTCATACTCCCCTGCTCCAGTTGCACAAACTGGATACCGGGCCCTGCAGTCTGTTTTTAAAACTGGAAAATCAGAACCCGGGCGGATCAATTAAAGATCGGGTTGCGCTGTCGATGATTAACGAAGCCGAGCGTCAGGGCAAACTGGCGCCCGGCGGGACAATTATCGAAGCCACTGCCGGCAATACCGGCCTCGGCCTGGCGCTGATCGCGGCGCAGAAAAATTACCGCCTGATCCTGGTGGTGCCGGACAAAATGAGCCGCGAGAAAATCTTTCACCTGCGGGCGCTGGGCGCGACGGTGCTGCTCACCCGTTCCGACGTCAATAAAGGTCATCCGGCCTATTACCAGGATTATGCCCGCCGCCTTGCCGATGAAACGCCGGGGGCTTTTTATATCGATCAGTTTAACAACGACGCTAATCCGCTGGCGCACGCGACCTCCACCGCGCCGGAACTTTTCCAGCAGCTGGAGGGCGACATCGACGCCATCGTCGTCGGCGTTGGCTCTGGCGGCACGCTGGGCGGGCTTCAGGCCTGGTTTGCAGAACACTCGCCGAAAACGGAATTTATCCTCGCCGATCCGGCGGGCTCGATCCTTGCCGATCAGGTTGATACCGGACGCTACGGCGAAACGGGATCCTGGCTGGTCGAAGGGATTGGAGAAGATTTCATCCCGCCGCTGGCCAGGCTGGAGGGGGTGCATACCGCCTATCGCGTCAGCGACCGCGAAGCGTTCCACACCGCGCGCCAGCTGCTGCAGGTCGAGGGTGTGCTGGCCGGATCCTCCACTGGCACCCTGCTCAGCGCCGCGCTGCGCTACTGCCGGGCGCAAAGCCGTCCGAAGCGGGTGGTGACCTTCGCCTGCGACAGCGGCAATAAATACCTGTCAAAAATGTTCAACGACGACTGGATGCGCCAGCAAGGGCTGATCGCCCGCCCCGAACAGGGCGATCTCAGTGATTTTATCGCCCTGCGCCATGACGAAGGCGCTACCGTCACGGCCGCGCCGGACGACACCCTGGCCGCGGTCTTTACCCGCATGCGGCTGTATGACATCTCCCAGCTGCCAGTTCTGGAGGATGGCCGCGTGGTCGGCATCGTCGATGAGTGGGATTTGATCCGCCACGTACAGGGCGATCGCCAACGCTTCTCCCTGCCGGTCAGCGAAGCGATGAGCCGCCATGTTGAAACTCTCGATAAGCGTGCGCCAGAGAGCGAACTGCAGGCCATTCTCGATCGCGGTCTGGTGGCGGTGATCGCTGACAACGCGCGTTTTCTTGGCCTGGTCACCCGCAGCGATGTACTGACCGCCTGGCGTAACCGAGTAGCACAATAAGGAATTTTTTATGTCATCTATCCACACCCTGAGCGTACATAGCGGAACCTTCACCGACAGCCACGGCGCAGTGATGCCGCCTATTTATGCCACCTCCACTTTCGCTCAGCCGGCGCCGGGGCAGCATACCGGCTATGAATATTCCCGCAGCGGGAATCCTACCCGCCATGCGCTGGAGACGGCGATCGCCGACCTGGAAAACGGTACGCGCGGCTACGCGTTCGCCTCCGGGCTGGCCGCCATCGCCACCGTGCTGGAGCTGCTGGATAAGGACAGTCACCTGGTGGCGGTCGATGATGTGTATGGCGGCACTTACCGCCTGCTGGAAAACGTACGCCGCCGTAGCGCTGGTCTGCAGGTGAGCTGGGTGAAACCCGACGACCTGGCGGGAATTGAAGCGGCGATCCGCCCCGATACGCGCATGATCTGGGTGGAAACGCCCACCAACCCGCTGCTGAAGCTGGCGGATCTCAGCGCTATCGCCGCTATCGCGCGCCGCCATAACCTGATCAGCGTCGCCGATAACACTTTCGCCTCGCCGGCGATCCATCGCCCGCTGGAGCACGGGTTTGATATTGTGGTCCACTCCGCGACTAAGTACCTCAATGGCCATTCCGATGTCGTCGCCGGCCTGGCGGTGGTCGGCGATAACGCCGCGCTCGCGGAGAAGCTTGGCTACCTGCAGAATGCGGTAGGCGGCGTACTCGACCCGTTCAGCAGCTTCCTGACGCTACGCGGCATCCGCACCCTGGCGCTGCGGATGGAGCGCCACAGCGCGAACGCGCTGCAGCTCGCCGAATGGCTGGAACAGCAGCCGGAGGTAGAGCGAGTCTGGTTCCCCTGGCTGGCCTCGCACCCGCACCATCAGCTGGCGCGCCGGCAAATGGCCCTGCCCGGCGGCATGATTTCGGTAGTGGTGAAAGGCGATGACGGTTACGCCGAACGCATCATCAGCAAGCTGCGCTGGTTCACCCTTGCGGAGAGTCTGGGCGGCGTCGAGAGCCTGGTGAGCCAGCCCTTCAGCATGACCCATGCCTCGATCCCGCTGGAGAAGCGCCTGGCGAACGGCATCACGCCGCAGCTGATCCGCCTGTCGGTCGGGATCGAAGATCCTCACGATCTGATTGCCGACTGGCAGCAGGCGCTTCGGGAGGAGTGATTATTCCGACGCGCGGGTCGTCGCCAGCGCGTCAGGCATTCCCTGCTGAAGGTGGGCGATAAACTGCGTCAACTTCGGCAGGGGCCGGCGATCCTGGCGCCAGAGCAGATGCACGGGCCTCGGCTGTGGGGTCCACGCCTCCAGCACCCGCACCAGGCTGCCGCTGGCCAGCGCATCGGCCAGCAGTACCTCCGGCTGCATCAGCAGCCCAGCCCCGGCGATCGCCGCCTGGCGCAGCGCATAGCCATCGTTACAGCGCAAAACCGCATCGCGCTTCCAGCGCACTTCCCCTTCCATGCCCGGCAGCCGCCACTCGTTGCGGGCGGTCCAGACCGTATGGGACAGGCAGAGATGATCGGCGAGATCTTCCGGCCTCCCGGGCGTTCCGTAACGCGCCAGATAAGCCGGCGCGGCGCAGATCACCATCCGATACGGCGCCAGGTAGCGAGCCACCAGATCCTCCTGATGGATCTCGCCAATGCGGATCGCCAGGTCGAACCCCTCATCCACCAGATCGACCATCCGGTTGGTCAGATCCAGTTCCACCCGGACCGCTGGCCAGGCCTGCAGAAAGGTGGCGGTCAGGGGCGCGATCACGCTGGCGCCGAACGAGGTGGGCGCGCTCACCCGCAGGGTGCCGGCGGGCGCCAGCCGCAGCCGCTCAACGGCGCTTTCGGCGATGGAGACCTGCTCCATCACCCGTTTCGCTTCGTCAAAATAGACCCGCCCGGCGTCGGTGAGGCTCTGGCGTCGGGTGTTACGCTCCAGCAGGCGCGTCGCCAGCTGGGTTTCCAGCTGGGCGATATATTTCCCGACCATCACCGCCGACAGCCCCAGGCGCGACGCCGCCCCGGTAAAGCTGCCGCACTCCACCACGGCAATAAACGTCTCCATCCCTCGCAGCTTATCCATATTGCTAACCTCTGGTTAGTAATGTTCTAACTTTTAGCCAGTTTATCCGATATCCGTTTTATTAAAGAATAGCCTCTCACCTCATCAGGAGTCTGCCATGAAAATTATCGTTATCGGTGCCAGCGGCACCATTGGTCGCGCGGTCAGCGAAGAACTGAGCCAGAGACATGACGTTATCCGCGTCGGCCGCACCCGGGGGGATTATCAGGTGGATATCACCTCGCAGGAGAGCGTCGAGGCGCTGTTTGCGCAGACCGGCGAAGTAGACGCCATCGTCTCCACCACCGGTAATCTACACTTTGGGCCGTTAAGCACCATGACCGACAGCCAGTTCAACCTCGGTCTGCAGGACAAACTGCTGGGGCAAATTCGCCTGGCGCTGGTCGGCCAGCATTTCCTGGGCGACGGCGGGTCGATTACCCTGGTCAGCGGCATTGTCGCGCAGGAGCCGATTGCTCAGGGCGTCAATGCCACGACGGTCAACGCCGGTCTGGAAGGCTTTGTGCGGGCCGCCGCCTGCGAACTGCCGCGCGGGATCCGCATCAATCTCATCAGCCCCACCGTGCTCAGCGAGTCGCTGGCGGCCTACGGCGACTTTTTCCCTGGCTTTGCCAGCGTTCCCGCCGCCGCCGTAGCACAGGCCTATCGCCGCAGCATTGAAGGGGTGCAAACCGGCCGCATCTACCCGGTCGGCTACTAGCCTGTGCCGGCCCGCCGGGGCCGGCGCTTACATCAGGCCGTCGTTGCAGGTACACTGACGGCTGATTGTCTCCGGCCGAAAAACTGATGTTGAAAAAATTATCCTTAATTATCCCGCTGCTGGCGCTTATCGTGCTGCTGGTCTGGTGGTTCACTCCGCATTACACCGAGGAAGACGAAGCTTACTACCGGGCGGTATTTTGCGTGATCGATCATGACGACAGCCGCCAGTTCCTCCACGATATGCAAAACATCGTCGAGGGGGGGAATTCTGACTACGCGCTGCATAAAGCACATTACCTGCCGGCGCTGGGGCAGCGGATGCTGGACACCTGGCATCAGCTCAGCCCGCAGGAACAGCAGGCGCTGCGTCAGGACCAGCAGCGCTGTGGCGAGATATTACGAGCAAAACAGCAGGGTAAATAATCCCGGCGGGCTGGCGAAACCGCAGCCCGTCACAGCGCCCGATAAGATCCCGCTGTTGACGAGCCGATCGCTGTCACAAAATCCTCCTCTATCACCGAGCCACAGGAGGACGTTTTTTTCTGCAGTCGTATACGATAAAAAGTAGTTGATCTGGTACGAACTAACTCTTATTTTGCTTCTCAGTTTTCAAAATGAGATAAAACTGATGCCTGTCATTATTGCCAGTAGTGTTAAAGAAGCCAAAGCGTTAATTAACGGTGGGGAATACAGGGAAATTATTCTTAACTTCGATATTGATGCCGATGACTTTTTCTCTCTCGCCAGCCATTCGGCTGGGACAAAAATCTCCATCTCCGACCGAAACGATCGTTCTCCGGTAAAATCAGCAAAATAATTAACCCGTGAGGGACATCTATGTGGTTGTTTATTGGTACCTTTGCGGTGGCTTTTCTCGCAGCGCTGATGTTGGTCTGGCTGGATGATCGCATCGTCGATACGGAGTGACCCCAGCGCTGAACGCTAGCGTCACTCCCTCTCGCTATTGAAGCGAAGAGGATGCGCCGCCGCTAAGCGGCGCACAGCAGGACCGTTACAGGGAGGCCGCCAGCCGCTCAACGGCGGTCAGCAGCCCGGCTTCCGACACCGTTGAGTAGGAAAGACGCAGGGTACGGGTATCCGGATTATCGTGATAAAACGCTTCCCCCGGAACGTATACCACGCCGTTTTCCAGCGTTTTCTTCATCCATTCCATGGTATCGAACGGATAGCGGAAACGCGCCCACAGGAACATCCCCCCCTGCGGGCGGCTGAATTCCAGGTGCTCGCCAAGGCGGCTTTCCAGCGCATCGGCCAGCGCCACGCACTTCTTGCGATAGTCTTCGCGAATCAACGCAATCTGGTTATCCAGCCGGTTCAGGCTGAGGTATTCCGCGGTGATCACCTGCGACAGCATATTGGTATGCAGATCCGCCGCCTGCTTCACGATCACCGTCTGCTGCGCCAGCCAGTCCGGCATGACGATCCAGCCGATACGCATCCCCGGCGCGAGGATCTTTGAAAACGTCGAGGTGTAAACCACTTGATCTTCACAGCCCAGCTCAACAGCGTGCTGATAGAGCGGGCGTCGCACGGCGTCAGTAAAGCTAATTTCACCGTAGGGATCGTCTTCCAGAATGACGAAGTCATATTTTTTCGCCAGCTCGACCAGCCGGCGACGACGCGCCTCGCTCAGCGTTTTACCGCCGGGGTTGCCGAACGTCGGCACCAGGTAAACAGCTTTGACGCGGGTGGTCTCCAGCAGGTCAGCCAGCTGCTCCACCAGCATCCCGTCATCATCGGTATCGACGCTGAGAATATTGGCCTGCGCCAGCTGAAACACCTGCAGCGCCGCCAGATAGGTGGGTCGCTCAACGACGATAGTATCGCCTGGATCGAGCAGCGTGCGGGCAACGATATCCAGCGATTGCTGGGAGCCGGAGGTGATATAGACCTGAGCGGCTGAACAGGTCACGCCACGGGAGTGGCAGATTTCACTCACCGCCTGACGCAGCGGCGGGTAGCCTTCCGTCAGACCGTACTGAAATGCGTCATGAAAACGCTCGCTCATCACCTTCTGCACCGCCAGCTCCAGGCCTTCGGTATCAAACAGTTCCGGGGCCGGAATGCCGCCGCCAAGCGAGATCACGCCCGGCAGTTTACTGTGCTTGAGAAGTTCGCGGACGGCGGAGGGCTTGAGTTCACCCGCGCGGGCGGCGAGACGCCGATCGTGCATACTATTTTCCTTTTCTGTCTTGTTGTTGTGTTAATT
Organism: Klebsiella pneumoniae complex sp. WS1778; assembly: GCF_049472055.1. Lineage (NCBI taxonomy): Bacteria > Pseudomonadati > Pseudomonadota > Gammaproteobacteria > Enterobacterales > Enterobacteriaceae > Klebsiella > Klebsiella pneumoniae complex sp. WS1778. Next base: position 258,200 of record NZ_JBKGTJ010000003.1, on the reverse strand, counting down.
ATCTTGGCTTTGTTGCAGGTGTTCCCCGGCGGCGCTTACCAGTCCGGGCTATCCTTGTTCGTGTCTCTGCGCTCTCCCCGGACAGGGCAGGAGCCGCTATCCGGGGTCAGCACGTCACGCTTTGTCTTTCAATACGATCAGCGGCTCTATGTCGCTCTCTTTTTTCACCACCAGCGACGAATCGCCGCGCAGGCAGGTACCGCCGTAGTTACCGCCGACGGTAAAGGTGCACACCTGGATATACTTGCCATCCACTTTCGGCAGGCACCACAGCTGCTGGTAGATATTCTTGCGATCGACAAACTGGCCGCTGGTCTTATCCAGAACCTCATCCTGAGGCCCGATCAGGTCGATATTGTTCCCGCAGCGCCCGGAAATGGGCTTCACCGCATAGCCGGTTTTCGCCAGCTCGTCGTTAACCACAAAATCGGTATCCAGCAGATAGCGATGATGCGGGAACAGCGACCACAGCACCGGCAGGATCGCTTTGTTGCCCGGGATCACCGTCCACAGGGGTTCGAATACCAATACTTCAGGACGCAGCAGGACGTCAATCAGTCGCACCTCATTCTGTGGATGCCCGGTACGAATCGGCACCGCCGCGTACTCATCGGCGCTGACTTCGCGCACCTGCTCAATGGCGGTTTCCCATGCCCAGGTTTTCCAGACGCAGTTGACCAGCCGCCCGTCGGCGTCGATCAGCTGGCCGGCCGCATCCCAGCGCAGTTCATCGAGGCCAAAGAGAATTTTGCTCTCGAAACCGGCCTGGGTCAGCGAACGCTGGATAAACTTCGCGTGGTAATTCTCTTCCAGATCCTTGTCCTGCATGATGTGCACGAAAGGCCGCGCCCGGCTGTGTTTCCACGCTCCCGCCAGTTCATCGAGCAGACCTTCCGCCGGATTGTGACCAGTGCCATAGTAGCCCTGCTTCAACCACTGCTCGAGGATCAGCCCGCCTTCGGTATGGCAGGAGGCGGAGTCGGCATTGTACTCGTATACCTTCAGCCCGCGCTCGTCCATGCAAAAATCCATGCGCCCGGTGATCATATGATGACGCCGGCGCTGCCAGGAGAGACGCAGACGCGGCCAGAGGATTTTCGGGATATCGAACAGCGCCAGCAGGTTATCATCCTTCATCACCTTATCGGTGGCGTGCAGATACATCAGGTGCAGCTCGTTGGTGGCTTTAATCAGCTCCTGTTCGGCGCTTTCGCTGATAGTGAAATACTGATAAGGATCCTGATTGATAAAATGGCCGTTGGCCGCCACGTAGGCTTTCTGCAGCGGATCTTTCTCGTTCAGCCATTTGCCGCGGAACTGGCCGTTGTTCGGCAGCCGCGCGCCCTTGATCGCCATCGCCTCACCCGGCAGTACCGGCTGCGGCAGGCTGTGTTCGGTATCGGCGGTCTGGATCATCCAGCCTAAAATTTCGGTATCGGCAAAGGTATCTTTGATGGTGTACCGGCCGGCGTTGACCTCGAGGGTCAGCTCGCGGGTCCACTGCTGGCCCTGCGGCAGCGGCGAGTGAATGACGTTCTGCTCGGCGATACGCACCTTATTGCCGACAAGCTGGGTGATCACCGCGACATGGCCGGTGTGCTTGAACTCGCCGCCCTTCTGCCAGATCAGCAGCGAACCAGCGATCGGCGGACGACGGGAGCCGTTGGCGAAGGCCTGAAGCGGGAGAATGTTGTCATTGACCACTTCGCGCAGAAAGCGCAGGGAGAAGATTTCATAGGCCATCCCCACATCGGTAAAGACAAACCCGTAGGTCAGGAACAGAAAGCGGCGCGCAAACTCCACGCACTGCCATTTATGCCCCATATACTCATTGCCGATGTAGCTGCGAAACGTCGCGTCATCCGGATAATCCTGTGGATTTAAGCTACTGTAATTCGATGAATAAATCGCTACGCCGCCGGGCGCGTAGCCTAACAATGTCCCAAACGGGGCGTCACTGCTTGTCGATCCTTTGCTCATTTAGCCTGACCTCAAATTAATGCAGCCCGGGCAGTTGGCGAAACAAAACTCCCTCTTCTTATCCTGCCGCAGGCACTTACCAGACAGAGGTGTAACGATGATACCACTCATTCGTTTCGCTAATCGTGCCGTTAAGGAAAATAACCCTGCAGCCGGAAGCAGAAGTGATATCGTTATCGGTGATATAACAAAAAACAACGCAACATCAGGAGTCGACAATGAGCACACCCTCGCATCTGAATGCCCAACCGCTGGTCTGGGGACACGGCCCGCGGACGTTTGAGGTGTTCCTTGAGCCCACCTGCCCCTACTCTGTCCGCGCGTTTAATAAACTCGACGATCTGCTCGATGAGGTCGGCGCCGATAACGTCACCATCAAGATACGGCTGCAATCGCAGCCGTGGCATCTGTTCTCCGGGGTGATTGTCCGCTGCATCCTCGCCGCGTCCACCCTGCCGCATGGCAGAGAGCAGGCGCATAAGGTGATGCAGGCCGTGGCAGACCATCGGGAAGAGTTTGAGTTTACCGATCACTGCAGCGGGCCGAACATGAACGCCACCCCGCAGCAAATCATTGAACGCATTGAGCGCTACAGTCACGTGCTGCTGGGGGCCGCCTTTGCCCGCCCGGAGCTGCAGGACGTGATCAAATGGCACAGTAAATATGCCCGCCAGAACGGCATCCATGTCTCGCCGACCTTTATGGTCAATGGCCTGGTGCAGCCGGATCTGGGCAGCGGCGATGATGTCAGCGTGTGGGCCGCGCGGATTATGGCCTGAGGTCACCTGCTACACTTTTTGTACATCCACGAAAAAGGCAAACCAGCATGTCAGAGCAAAACTACCAGCCACCAAAAGTGTGGGAATGGAAGCAAAACAGCGGCGGCGCGTTCGCCAACATCAACCGTCCCGTTTCCGGCGCGACTCATGAACGCGTCCTGCCGGTGGGAACCCATCCGCTCCAGCTATACTCACTCGGCACGCCCAACGGCCAGAAGGTGACGATCATGCTGGAGGAGCTGCTGGCGTTAGGCGTCAGCGGCGCGGAGTACGACGCCTGGCTGATACGCATTGGCGAAGGGGATCAGTTTTCCAGCGGCTTTGTCGAGATCAACCCGAACTCGAAGATCCCGGCCCTCAGCGACCATTCCACCACGCCGCCGACCCGGGTATTTGAGTCCGGCAACATTCTTCTCTATCTGGCGGAAAAATTTGGTTTCTTCCTGCCGAAAGATCCTGCCGGTCGCACCGAAACCCTCAACTGGCTGTTCTGGCTGCAGGGCGCGGCGCCGTTCCTGGGCGGCGGCTTCGGCCACTTCTATAACTATGCGCCAGTGAAGATCGAGTACGCGATCGACCGCTTTACGATGGAAGCCAAACGCCAGCTCGACGTGCTGGACAAACAGCTCGCCCGTGGTCGCTATGTAGCCGGCGAGGAGTACACCATCGCCGATATGGCTGTCTGGCCGTGGTATGGCAACGTCGTGCTGGGCAATGTCTATAACGCAGCGGAGTTTCTCGACGCCGGGAGCTATAAAAACGTGCTGCGCTGGGCGCAGGATGTGGGCAACCGCCCGGCGGTCAAGCGGGGACGCATCGTGAACCGCACCAACGGCCCGCTCAATGAGCAGCTGCATGAGCGCCACGACGCCCGCGACTTTGACACCCAAACGGAAGATAAGCGCCAGGCGTAACGCTCTGACCCACCGGAGGCAACCGCCTCCGGTTGTTAGCTTTCCAGCCGATAGCCCGCCATAAAGTAGCGCATCGCGGTCGAGGAACCACTCTCTTTGAAGAAGTCCATCACCATATCTCTGTCAAGGCCATAGCGACGGGTCAGGATCCCCGCCTCCCACGCGCTGAGCTGGCGGTCGCCGGTTTTTTCAAACATGCGGTGCGAGTAACCAAGCACAAACCCGCGTTTATAGTCGGCGCAAAAATTCGCCGCATGCGCGGCGGTATCAGCATAGGATGCCTGTAGCCCCGCCATTAAGCCTTTGCCAAAATGATTTTCCATCAAGCTCTCCCAATCGTTATATAATAAATTATATAGCGTTTTTTTGAGCGAGCGGTAGCGCTATTTATGACGTTTGCGTTAGCGTAAATACTTATCAAACCATGCCAGCGTGCGTTGCCAGGCCAGATCCGCCGCAGCCCGATCGTAGCGCGGCGTAGAATCATTATGAAAGCCGTGATTCACGCCCTGATAGAGATAGGCCTCGTAGACTTTATGGTGTTCCTTCAACGCCTGTTCATAGGCAGGCCAGCCTTCATTAATGCCGCTATCGAGGCCGGCATAGTGCAGCAGCAGCGGCGCTTTAATTTTATCGACCTCCTTCAGCGGCGGCTGGCGGCCGTAAAACGGCACCGCGCAGGCCAGCTCTGGAATGGCGACCGCCGCCGCGTTGCTGACGCCGCCGCCGTAACAAAAACCGGTGATACCGACCTTCCCCGTCGCCTGCGGATGCTTCGCCATAAACGCGACCGCCGCAAAAAAATCATTCATCAGCTTCACGGGATCGACTTTCTGCTGGAGCGCGCGGCCTTCATCATCATTCCCCGGATAGCCGCCGACGGAGCTCAGGCCATCCGGCGCCAGCGCGATATACCCCGCTTTCGCTACCCGCCGGGCGACGTCTTCAATATAGGGATTCAGGCCGCGGTTCTCATGTACCACCACAACGGCGGGCGCTTTATCGGCTATTTTCGTCGGCGTCACCAGGTAAGCCCGCACTTCGCCGTGGCCGTCAGGAGAGGGATAATGAATATACTCCGGGCGGATATCCGGGTCAGTGAACGGTACCTGCTCTGCCAGGGCATAGTCGGGCTTCAGCAGATTAAACAGCGCCAGCGCGGTCATCCCGCCGACGGCATATTTCCCCGCCAGCTGGAGAAACTCGCGTTTGCTGATTTTACCGTGGGCATAGTAGTCATAATACTCGAGCAGCTGCTGCGGGAAATCTTTGGCCGTTAATCGCGTCATCACCCTGCCTCCGTTGTTTATCGCCTTTTAAGCAAAGCAGAAGCCCGGACATACGCCAGCGCAGTAAAGCAGAAACGGGGAGAAAAAAGCCCGGCAGCTGCCACCGCCGGGAGAGAAGGGATTAGTGTTTCACTTTGGTCAGACGATCGAGGTAGCCCATCACAAAGGCCGACAGCACGAAGGTCAGGTGGATAATCACGTACCACATCAGCTTATTGTCCGGGACGTTTTTCGCATCCATAAACACCCTCAGCAGGTGAATAGAGGAGATCGCCACGATGGAGGCGGCAACCTTATTTTTCAGCGAAGTCGCGTCCATTTTGCCCAGCCAACTGAGTTTTTCTTTACCCTCGTTAATATCCAGCTGCGAGACAAAATTTTCATACCCAGAGAACATCACCATCACCAGCAAACCGCCCACCAGGGTCATATCCACCAGCGACAGCAGGGTCAGAATCATATCCGACTCACTGACGCTAAAAATATGCGGCAGTATGTGGAAGATCTCCTGAAAAAATTTGATGGTCAGCGCAATCAGACCGAGCGAGAGGCCAAAATAAACCGGCGCCAGCAGCCAGCGCGAGGCGTACATAGCATTTTCCAGAAAGCGTTCCATAAGATCCTGTCAGTTAACAAAAAGAAGCGACATTATATCCCAGACAGATAACGTGATGGCAACGCCAGGCCAACACTTCGCTGGCAGACGACAATAAAAAAGGCCGGCGCGCGGCCAGCCTTTTCAGGAAAAGCATCGGGTTATTTGGCTTTGACGGTCTCTTCGCCCACCAGCCCGATCTTGAGATATCCCGCCTGATGCAGGGTATCCATCACTTTCATCATCGTCTCGTAATCGACGGTTTTATCCGCGCGGAAGAAGACGGTGGTATCTTTTTTGCCGGCGGTCAGGCTATCCAGGGCGTTAATCATATTCGCTTCGGTCACCGGGTCGTTGCCGAGGAACATGCTCTTATCCGCCTTCACCGACAGGTAGATAGGTTTTTCCGGTCGCGGTTGCGGCTGGCTGGAGGAGGCCGGCAGATTCACCTTCACGTCGACCGTCGCCAGCGGCGCGGCCACCATAAAGATAATCAGCAGAACCAGCATGACGTCGATAAACGGCGTCACGTTGATCTCATGCATTTCGCCGTTATCGTCCAGATTTTCATTAAGACGCATCGCCATAGCCGATCAACCTACCCGTAATTTCTGCGCGCTGCGCACCGGCTTCACGCCGCTGGCGCTGAGGTCCAGGTCGCGGCTTTGCAGCAGGAGTACCTGAGCGGCGACATCGCCGAGCGAGGCCTTATAGCTGCCGATCATGCGGGCGAAGATGTTATAGATGACCACCGCCGGGATGGCGGCGAACAGGCCGATGGCCGTCGCCAGCAGCGCTTCCGCGATGCCCGGCGCCACCACCGCAAGGTTGGTGGTCTGGGTCTGAGCGATGCCGATAAAGCTGTTCATGATGCCCCAGACGGTCCCGAACAGGCCCACGAACGGCGAAATGGCGCCGATGGTGGCCAGGTAGCCGTTGCCGCGCCCCATATGGCGACCGACGGCCGCGACGCGGCGTTCAAGGCGGAAACCGGTTCTTTCCTTGATGCCTTCATTGTCTTCGGCGCCGGCGGAGAGTTCGAGTTCGTTCTGCGCTTCATTGATAAGCTGGGTGGTGAGGCTTTTCGCCTCAAAGGCGCTGGCGATATCGCTGGCCTGATCGAGAGAGCGGGCTTCCGCCAGCTGCTGCTGTTCGCGTTTGAGGCGACGCTTACTGGCGAGGATTTCCGCCCCTTTGCCGAAGAAGATGGCCCAGGTGACGACTGACGCCAGAATCAGGCCAATCATCACCACCTTAACGACAATATCAGCATGATGATACATACCCCAAACGGAGAGATCCGCCTGCATCAAATTATTACCCACGCTCTATCTCCACGACGATAATCACAAAATCTGCCCTCAATAATATCAAAACGACATCGAATTGATAGTGGTTCTCATTAGTATTTACACTGTGCAGCAAATCACGTTTATTTTCCTTGCGCTTACGCAGTAAAAAAGTGGCTAACCGCGGGCCTGGTAAAATTTTCGCCTGTATCGGCAGCGCGCTGGTACAGAAAAGAAGAATCATGCTAGTTTAGACGTCCAGACGTATAAAAACAGGTTCATCAACATGGCTGATAAACATCTTGATACCGCGCTGGTCAACGCCGGGCGGAGCAAAAAGTACACCCAGGGCTCAGTGAACAGCGTGATCCAGCGCGCGTCATCGCTGGTTTTCGACACCGTAGAGGCCAAAAAGCACGCCACTCGCAATCGGGCCAACGGCGAGCTGTTTTACGGGCGTCGCGGCACCCTGACCCACTTCTCGCTGCAGGAAGCGATGTGCGAGCTGGAAGGCGGCGCCGGCTGCGCCCTCTTCCCCTGCGGCGCCGCCGCGGTAGCCAACACTATCCTGGCGTTTGTCGAGCAGGGCGACCATGTGCTGATGACCAATACCGCCTATGAGCCAAGCCAGGACTTTTGTACCAAAATTCTCGCTAAACTCGGCGTCACCACCAGCTGGTTCGATCCCTTAATCGGCGCTGATATTGCCCAACTTATTCGGCCGGAGACCCGCGTGGTGTTCCTGGAATCGCCCGGATCCATCACCATGGAAGTGCATGATGTGCCAGCGATTGTCGCCGCCGTGCGTCAGGTCGCGCCGGAAGCGATTATCATGATCGATAACACCTGGGCGGCGGGGATTCTGTTCAAAGCGCTGGATTTTGGCATTGATATTTCCATCCAGGCAGGCACCAAATACCTGATCGGCCACTCCGACGCCATGGTCGGCACCGCGGTGGCGAACGCGCGCTGCTGGCCGCAGCTGCGTGAGAATGCCTATCTGATGGGGCAAATGCTGGACGCCGATACCGCCTATATGACCAGCCGCGGCCTGCGCACGCTGGGCGTCCGCCTGCGTCAGCATCATGAAAGCAGCCTGCGCATCGCCGAGTGGCTGGCGCAGCATCCGCAGGTGGCGCGGGTCAACCACCCCGCCCTGCCCGGCAGTAAAGGCCATGAGTTCTGGAAACGCGATTTTACCGGCAGCAGCGGGCTGTTCTCGTTTGTGCTCAACAAGCGTCTCAACGACGCTGAGCTGGCAGAGTATCTCGACAACTTCTGCCTGTTCAGCATGGCCTACTCGTGGGGCGGCTTTGAATCGCTGATACTGGCCAATCAGCCGGAGCAAATCGCTCACATCCGACCGGATGCGGAAGTCGACTTCAGCGGCACGCTGATCCGTTTGCACATTGGTCTCGAAAATGTTGACGATCTGCAGGCGGATTTAGCAGCGGGCTTCGCGCGTATCGTGTAAAGTGACAGTCAGTGGCAACAATAGCGGACGCTTTTTATCGGAGCGGCCGCTTTTGTTGCGCCCGGGATCAAGGTGCTCGGGTCTCTTCAGGAGTACACTAGTCAACAATACGGTACCACTTAGGAAAGTCCATGGTTGTCATTCAAGAGATTGTCGCCGCGCTGTGGCAACATGATTTTGCCGCACTGGCGAACCCTCATGTTGTGGGCGTTGTATATCTGGTTATGTTCGCGACCCTGTTTCTGGAAAACGGGCTGCTGCCTGCCTCCTTTTTACCTGGAGACAGCCTGCTGCTGCTCGCCGGCGCGCTGATTGCTAAAGGCGTCATGGACTTTGTGCCCACTATCGCCATTCTGACCGCCGCCGCCAGCCTCGGCTGCTGGCTGAGCTATGTACAGGGGCGCTGGCTGGGCAATACGCAAACGGTGAAAGGCTGGCTGGCGCACCTGCCGCATAAGTACCATCAGCGCGCCACCTGCATGTTTGACCGCCACGGTCTGCTGGCGCTGCTCGCGGGCCGCTTTCTGGCCTTTGTCCGTACCCTGCTGCCAACCATGGCGGGGATTTCCGGTCTGCCGAACCGCCGCTTCCAGTTCTTCAACTGGCTGAGCGCCCTGCTGTGGGTCGGCGTGGTCACGGGCCTCGGCTATGCGCTGAGCATGATCCCGTTCGTGAAACGTCATGAAGATCAGGTGATGACCTGCCTGATGATCCTGCCAATTGCCCTGCTGCTGGCTGGCCTGCTCGGCACGCTGTTCGTGGTGATCAAAAAGAAATACTGCAGCGCCTGACGTTGACTGCCGGGGGGGCTGCGCCCGCCCGGCCTGCTCCCTCCCCCGGTCTTACATCCCCTGCATCATACGAATACGCGCGGCGTCTTCCCCGGGCGTCATCCCGAAGTAGCGCTTAAACTCGCGGCTGAACTGGGAAGGACTTTCATAGCCCACCTGTATCGCCGCCGCGCTGGCCTTCATGCCGTCATGGATCATCAGCATGCGCGCCTTGTGCAAACGGTAGGTTTTCAGATACTGCAGCGGCGAAGTGCTGGTCACCGCTTTAAAATTATGGTGAAACGCCGACACGCTCATATTCGCTTCGGCCGCCAGCCGATCGACGCTGAGGTTTTCGGTGTACTGACTCTCGATATGCTTGAGCACGCGGCTAATCAGGCTGAAGTGGGTCTGCCGGCTGACCAGCGCCAGCAGCGCGCCGCCGCAGGGTCCCGTCAGCACATAGTAGAGGATTTCACGGACGATCTGCTTGCCAAGGATCCGCGCGTCCAACGGCCGCTCCATCACGTCGAGCAGCCGTTCAGCAGCGCACAAGATGTCCTCCGAAAGCACTGCGGAGTTTATCCCGCTGGAGGCAACGGCGGGCTGAAACAGCGGATCCTCGCCAATGTCCATCAGCAGCTCCTGCAGCTGCAGGATATCGACGTTCAGGCGCATCCCGGCCAGGGGCACCTCCGGGGTGGCAAAGGTTTCGCACTCGAAGGGCAGCGGTACGGTCAGCAGTAGATATTCGTTTGTATCGTAGCGAAACGTCCGCTCATTGATATAACCAATTTTATGGCCAGAAAAGAGAAAAACGATCCCCGGCTGGTACATCACCGGCATCCGCGGTCCCGGCTGCGTCCCGTACAGCAGGCGAACGTCAGGTAGCAGCGAACTTAACATTTCGTGCTTATCTTTCAGCTGGTTAACCTTCTCTGTCAGTGTCCGACATATCTCTGCGTGTTGCATTGCCACCGTCTCTCCCGATGTTTCTTCACCTATATATTGTGCGCAGGTCGCCGCGGATTCTCCAGCCATATGGAGAAATAGGCAAGACATAGGCAGAAATGTGCATTGAGGGGCAACGGCGCGAGGACCACAATAACCGTCATCGGGCAGCGGTATCGTCCCTGTCGGCAGTTTTACTCTTTGGAGGACCCAAGCAATGAATAATTTTGACCTGCATACCCCAACCCGCATTCTGTTTGGCAAAGGCGCGATTGAAAAGCTGCGTGAACAGATCCCGGCGGAAGCTCGCGTACTGATCACCTACGGCGGCGGCAGCGTGAAAAAAACGGGCGTCCTGGATCAGGTACTGACCGCCCTGAATGGCCTGGACGTCCTTGAATTTGGCGGCATCGAGCCGAACCCGTCTTACGAAACCCTAATGAATGCGGTGAAGCTCGCCCGCGAAGAGAAGGTCACTTTCCTGCTGGCGGTCGGCGGCGGTTCGGTGCTGGATGGCACCAAATTTATCGCGGCAGCAGCCCACTATGACGCCAACATTGATCCGTGGGAAATTCTGGAAACCTATGGCAGTAAGATCGCCAGCGCCATTCCAATGGGCTCGGTTCTCACTCTGCCGGCGACCGGTTCTGAATCAAACAAAGGGGCGGTGATTTCGCGGAAAACTACCGGCGACAAACGCGCGTTTATGTCTTCGCACGTTCAGCCTCAGTTCGCGATCCTCGACCCGGTCTACACCTATACCCTGCCGCCGCGCCAGGTCGCCAACGGCGTGGTTGACGCTTTCGTCCATACCGTCGAACAGTACGTCACCTACCCGGTTGACGGCAAAATTCAGGACCGCTTCGCCGAAGGCATTCTCCTGACCCTGATCGAGGATGGCCCGAAAGCGCTGCAGGAGCCGGAAAATTATAACGTGCGCGCCAACATTATGTGGGCCGCGACCCAGGCGCTGAACGGCCTGATCGGCGCTGGCGTGCCGCAGGACTGGGCAACGCATATGCTTGGTCACGAACTGACGGCGATGCATGGTCTCGATCACGCCCAGACGCTGGCTATCGTTCTGCCGGCGCTGTGGAATGAGAAGCGCGATACCAAGCGCGAGAAGCTGCTGCAATATGCTGAGCGCGTGTGGCATATCACCGAGGGCTCCGACGACCAGCGCATCGATGCCGCCATCGCTGCGACGCGCCAGTTCTTCGAGCAGATGGGGGTGCCGACCCGCCTTTCCGATTACGGTCTCGACGGGAGCTCCATCCCGGCGCTGCTGGCGAAACTGGAAGAGCACGGCATGACCAAACTGGGCGAGCATCAGGATATCACCCTTGACGTCAGCCGCCGTATCTACGAGGCTGCCCGCTAAGTTACCCCGCCTGATTCACCTCTCCTTACGTTAAACAAACGTCGGGGAGGGGTGTTTTTACTACCGTTTTTAGCTATTTCGTCCAGACTTAATGCTACCCCTCGGCGGATCCTGCTTCGCCGAGTTCATTAACAGGAGGAAGGCATGACACATCCAACCGTTATAAAACTACACGACGGCAACCTGATGCCGCAGCTGGGTCTCGGCGTGTGGAAAGCTGGCAACGAGGAAGTCGTCTCCGCCATTCATAAGGCGCTGGAAGTCGGTTATCGCTCTTTTGACACCGCCGCCGCGTACCAAAATGAGGCTGGCGTCGGCAACGCGCTGCAAAGCGCTGGCGTCAATCGCGATGAGCTGTTCATCACCACCAAGCTATGGAACGACGATCAAAAACGGCCGCACGAGGCGCTGAAAGAGAGTCTCAGCAAGCTGAAACTGGACTATGTGGATCTCTATTTAATCCACTGGCCGGTGCCGGCTATCGGCCATTACGTCGAGGCCTGGCAGGCGCTGATTGAGCTGCAGCAGCAGGGGCTGGCGAAGAGCATCGGCGTGTGTAATTTCCAGGTGCCGCATCTGCAGAAGCTGATTGATGAAACCGGCGTCGCGCCGGTGATCAACCAGATAGAGCTGCATCCGCTGCTTCAGCAGCGGCAGCTGCACGCCTGGAACGCCACCCACAAGATCCAGACCGAATCCTGGAGCCCGCTGGCCCAGGGCGGTAAGGGCGTCTTCGATCAGAAAGTCATCCATCAGCTGGCTGATAAATATGGTAAAACGCCGGCGCAGATTGTCATCCGCTGGCATCTAGACAGCGGTCTGGTGGTGATCCCGAAATCCGTCACGCCGTCGCGCATCGCTGAAAACTTTAACGTCTGGGATTTTCGCCTGGATAAAGAGGAGCTGGGTGAGATTGCGAAGCTGGATCAGGGCAAGCGTCTGGGTCCTGACCCGGATCAGTTCGGCGGATAACAGGTAAAAAAGCCGGGCTGCGCTGATGCGTGCCCGGCTTGAGAAACCACCCGGCCAGCGAAACGCAGCCGGGCGCAAAGTCAGGCTTAACGCCCGGCGACTTTACCCCGTTTGACGGGCTTTTTCGCCGTTGCGCCACCGTTAGAACGCTGATGCGCAATCGGCGTGTGCTTGGTCAGCGCCGGGCGGGTATGACGGTTCTGGCGACGCGCTTCGCGCATCTCATCCAGGGTCGGCGCCGGCACCAGGCAGTCGCGACGAGAGCCAATCAGGTGTTTCTTGCCCATCGCCTCCAGCGCCTGACGGATCAGCGGCCAGTTGGCCGGATCGTGGTAGCGCAGCAGCGCTTTGTGCAGACGGCGTTGTTTATCGCCCTTCGGCACCACCACCTCTTCACTCTTATAGCCGATCTTGCCCAGCGGGTTTTTGCCGGTGTAATACATGGTGGTCGAGTTCGCCAGCGGCGACGGATAGAAGTTCTGCACCTGGTCGAGACGGAAGCGGTGCTTCTTCAGCCACAGCGCCAGGTTCACCATGTCTTCATCACGGGTCCCCGGGTGGGCGGAGATAAAGTACGGGATCAGATACTGCTCTTTACCCGCCTGCTTCGAATAGGTGTCGAACAGCTCTTTAAAGCGGTCGTAGCTGCCCATTCCCGGCTTCATCATCTTCGACAGCGGGCCCTCTTCGGTATGCTCCGGCGCGATCTTCAGATAGCCGCCGACGTGGTGGGTCGCCAGCTCTTTAATATAGCGCGGATCTTCGACCGCGATGTCATAGCGTACCCCGGAGGCGATAAGGATCTTCTTGATGCCCTTCAGCTCGCGGGCGCGACGGTAAAGGTTGATCGTCGGCTCATGGTTGGTATCCATGTGCGGGCAGATATCCGGGTAGACGCAGGAGAGACGGCGACAGGTCTGCTCGGCGCGTGGCGATTTGCAGCGCAGCATATACATGTTGGCGGTGGGTCCGCCGAGATCGGAGATCACGCCGGTAAAGCCCGGCACCGTGTCGCGAATGGCTTCGATCTCATTGATGATCGAATCCTCAGAACGGCTCTGGATAATGCGTCCTTCGTGCTCGGTGATCGAGCAGAACGAACAGCCGCCGAAGCAGCCGCGCATGATGTTGATAGAGAAGCGGATCATCTCATACGCCGGGATGCGCGCATCGCCATAGGAAGGATGCGGCACGCGCTTGTAGGGCAGCGCGAAAACGCTGTCCATCTCTTCGGTGGAGAGCGGGATTGCCGGCGGGTTGATCCAGATGTAGCGCTCGCCGTGCTTTTGCATCAGCGCCCGGGCGCAGCCGGGGTTGGTTTCATGGTGCAGAATGCGCGAGGCGTGAGCGTACAGGACCTTATCGCCTTTCACCTTCTCGAAGGAGGGCAGCAGCACATAGGTCTTTTCCCACGGTTTTGGCCGCGGCGGCTGCACGACAACGGCTTTAGCCTCGGCTTTTTTCGGGGCCACCGGTTTGTTGTCTGCACACGGCAGATCTTCACCATACGGGTGCGGGATGGGGTCGATTTTGCCCGGGGTATCCAGACGGGTGGAGTCAACGCCGCTCCAGCCCGGGAGGGCCTCTTTCACCATGATGGCGGTATTGCGCACATCGCGGATCTGATCGATGGTTTCGCCCATCGCCAGGCGATGAGCCACTTCCACCAGCGGACGCTCGCCGTTGCCGAACATCAGCATATCGGCCTTGGAGTCCACCAGCACCGAGCGGCGCACGGTATCGGACCAGTAATCATAGTGGGCGGTACGGCGCAGGCTGGCTTCGATGCCGCCGAGGATCACGGGCACATCTTTCCACGCCTCTTTACAGCGCTGGGTGTAGACCAGGGTGGCGCGGTCCGGACGCTTGCCCGCCACGTTGCCGGCGGTGTAAGCGTCATCATGACGCAGCTTACGGTCGGCGGTGTAGCGGTTGATCATCGAGTCCATGTTGCCGGCGGTCACGCCGAAGAACAGGTTCGGTTTGCCCAGACGCATGAAGTCGTCTTTGGTGTTCCAGTCCGGCTGGGAGATGATCCCCACGCGGAACCCCTGCGCTTCCAGCATACGGCCGCAGATGGCCATCCCGAAGCTCGGGTGGTCGACGTAGGCGTCGCCGGTCACCAGAATAATGTCGCAGCTATCCCAGCCAAGTTGATCCATCTCTTCACGCGACATCGGTAAAAATGGCGCAGGGCCGAAACAGGCAGCCCAGTATTGCGGCCAGGAAAAAAGGTCACGATCCGGTTGGATCAGGGATATTGCGCTCATATTGCTTCCGGGGAAAATGATAAAAAAATAACCAAAAGGGCGTGAATTATAAGCCGGAATGATAGTGGAAATGAAGGAGGATTTTCTCAAACCCTGACCGTATGCCGGCCAGGGTCGAAGAGATTACGGCGCGGGATTCACCAGCATCTGGCCAATCGAACCGCGGTCGGCCAGCTCCAGCGTCTGGCTCAGATACTGGAACGGGAAGTGCGGCCACGACGGCTGGGCGTAGTAGACCAGCAGTTCGACCTGCCCGTCGACCCACACGGTGTCCTTCCAGCCACGGTCTTCCGGGAAAGGGGTCGAACCGTTGACGTTACGGATCTGGAACATCACCCCTTCAATATGGAACGACTGCGGGCGGTCGGCGCGCACTGTCCAGCGCTCCCAGGTCCCCTGCTGCGCCGTAATATCAATACGCTGCGGATCCCATAGCTGACCGTTAATCCCTGGATCGTCGCCGAGGGTGATATCCCGGCTGCGGATCGGCGTACCGGAGAGCAGCTCGGTCGGCAGCAGACGCACCGGCAGACTGTCGGTGACCAGCGGCAGCAGCCCGGTCGGGCGCAGGGTCAGCACCAGCGTGGAGACCAGAATGCTGGACGGTTCAAAAAAGCCGCGGATACGGTCGACAATGCTCGCCGCTTCGCCGCAGGTAATGGACACTTCATCGCCGTTGGTCATATCGACCAGGATTTCACGCCGTTCCCCCGGCGCCAGCGACAGCTGCTTGAGCGAAACCGGCGCCGGCAGGAACCCCTGGTCGCCGGAAATGACATGCAGCAGTCGGCCATCGCTCATCTGTAGCTGATAGCGCCGGGAGTTGGAGGCGTTCAGCAGGCGCAGTCGCACCCAGCCGCGCGACACTTCGACATAGGGGCTCTGCACGCCATTGACCAGCAGCGTGTCGCCGACGAAGCCGCCGCTGCCCGGTTCGCTATATTCCGGCGTGCCGAAGTTATCCAGCCGTTTATCCTGAATTATCACCGGGAAGTCATCGACGCCATAGTGGTTAGGGATCGGCAGGTTCTTGCTCACCTCATCCTCCACCAGCCACATGCCGGCCAGACCGTTATAGACCTGCTTCGCCATCCGGTTCGGCGTATTGGCCTGGTACCACAGCGTCGCCGCACTCTGGCGGATCGGCAGCACCGGCGCCCAGTCGGCGTTCGGCGACATCATGCGCGCCGCGCCGCCGATCAGCGGGCCCGGCACCTGCAGGCCGCGGATGGTCATCGCGACGTTCTCTGTCAGACGGTTGCTGTAGATAAGCTTGACGTCGTCTCCGCTCCAGACGCGGATCGTCGGCCCCATATAGCGGCCATTGATCCCCCAGACGGGGGCGCGGGTGCCTGGCGTAAACGACCAGTGCGAACGCTGCAGCGTCAGAAACAGCGGCTGACCGCGACGGGATTCCAGCAGCGGCGGAACCGGCAGCGCAGGCTGCTGGCCGGCGGCATGGGCCTTCAGCGGCGCGGCGCCAGCGCACAGCGCTACGCCGGAAGCCTTAATAAACTGACGCCGACTGAGTGACATATTAACTCCATGACATACTGACAAATGAAAAAGGGAATTCGTTTCCCGCCAGCAATACGCGCGCGGTGGCGGCGTTTCCTGTCTTATTGCTTGCCGGCCGCTTCGCGCTCGGCCACTTCGTTGTCCAGCTCAGCGATTTTGGCGGCCATCAGCTCGCGGCAATGCGTCGCCAGCGCGCGCACGTTGTCTTTACCGAACTGGCTGGTATCCACCGGCGGCAGCATTTCCACAATCACCAGACCGTTGTTCCAGCGATTGAGCTTTATTTTATTCGATGTATTCGAGACACACACCGGAATAATCGGCACTCCGGCGGCAATAGCCGCGTGGAAGGCGCCGGTTTTAAACGGCAGCAGACCGCGGCCGCGGCTGCGGGTCCCTTCCGGGAACATCCAGAACGAAATTTTACGCTTTTTAAAGGCGTTAACGACCTCGGCAATGGTGCCGTGCGCTTTGGTTCGATTATTACGGTCAATCAGCAGATTACCGGTCAGCCAGTACAGCTGGCCAAAGAACGGGATCCACAGCAGGCTCTTTTTCCCCACGGTAACCGTCGGGGCCTGCACGATGTTAGACGCCGTCACCATATCATAGTTGTTCTGGTGGTTAGCGATGTAGATCGCGTTGCCATAGCTTTCCGCGTCGGCAGGTTTGCGCAGCTCCACCTTCAGGCCAAACACCGGGGATAAGCGGCCAAACAGATGGCCGAAAGTGGCAACGTGTTTTGGATTACGCGGGCTGAACAAGCAGTACAGACAGCCAAGTATGCACACCACGATGCAATAAATGACCACGAAAATTACTCGAAAAATGAATAGCATAGCTACCTCTAAAACCCAAACCGCTTAGAATTATTCGCTGCTGGCAGAAGGCAGGCTCACGAGTTCTGCGCAGGCCGGGACCGTTCTTCCTGGGTCCCTGATGATGGACATTGTTAATCGCAACGCCTGAATAAACAACGATTTTGCGGCATTTTTTCGCCTCCTCCCGTCAAAGACGGGAGGAGAAGCGCTTACTCTTCGCTATCGCCTGCCGCGGCACGGCGCGGCGAGTCAATTTCAACACGGTCAATTTTCTGCAGCCCGCGCATCAGCGAACCGCGGCGGCCGCGCTCGCCGGTGACTTTTTGCAGCTCTTCCGGACGCAGTTTGATCTTCCGTTTGCCGACGTGAATGGTCAGCGTACTCTGCGGCGGCAGGACAAACAGATGTGCGAGGCCGTCCTGGCCGGCGGCGGCTTCCGCCGCGGGAATGTTGATGATTTTGTTGCCCTTGCCTTTCGACAGCTGCGGCAGATCGCTGACCGGGAACATCAGCATCCGCCCGGCGGCGGTGATGGCCAGCAGCATATCGGACTCGTCCTCAATGACCAGCGGCGGCATCACATGCGCGTTGTCAGGCAGGGTGATCAACGCTTTACCGGCGCGGTTGCGCGCCACCAGATCGTTAAAGGTGCAGACAAAACCGTAGCCGGCGTCGGAGGCCATCAGCAGTTTCTGATCGTCGCCTTCCATCAGCATATGTTCCACGGTCGCGCCCGGCGGCAGCGTGAGCTTACCGGTCAGCGGCTCACCCTGGCCACGCGCCGAGGGCAGAGTAATCGGATCGATGGCATAGCTGCGCCCGGTGGTATCGATAAACACCACCGGCTGGTTGCTCTTGCCCTTCGCCGAGGCTTTCCAGCTGTCGCCCGCCTTATAGCTTAAGCCCTGGGCGTCAATGTCGTGCCCTTTGGCGCTGCGCACCCAGCCCATCTGCGACAGAACGATAGTCACCGGCTCAGACGGCAGCATGTCATGCTCGCTCATCGCTTTCGCTTCTTCACGCTCGTGAAGCGGCGAGCGGCGATCGTCGCCGAAAGCATCGGCATCGGCCTGCAGCTCTTTCTTCAGCAGATTGTTCATCTTACGTTCAGAGGCCAGAATCGCCTGCAGCTGATCGCGCTCTTTTTCCAGCTCGTTCTGCTCGCCGCGGATCTTCATCTCTTCCAGTTTGGCGAGATGGCGCAGCTTCAGTTCCAGAATCGCTTCCGCCTGGGTTTCGCTGATGGCAAAGCGCGACATCAGAGCTGGCTTCGGCTCATCTTCCGTGCGGATGATCTCAATGACTTCATCGATATTAAGGAACGCCACCAGCAAACCTTCGAGGATATGCAGGCGCTTAAGGACCTTCTCTAACCGGTGGTTCAGACGGCGACGTACGGTATCACGACGGAACACCAGCCATTCGCTGAGGATCTCCAGCAGGTTTTTTACCGCCGGGCGGCCGTCGAGACCGATCATATTGAGGTTGATGCGGTAGCTCTTCTCCAGATCGGTGGTGGCGAACAGATGGTTCATCACCTGCTCCATATCCACCCGGTTGGAGCGCGGGACGATCACCAGACGGGTCGGATTTTCGTGGTCCGATTCGTCGCGCAGGTCATCCACCATCGGCAGCTTTTTATTGCGCATCTGCGCCGCAATTTGCTCCAGAACTTTGGCGCCGGAGACCTGGTGCGGCAGCGCGCTGATCACTACCGCGCCGTCCTCTTTGCTCCACACCGCGCGCATGCGCACAGAGCCGCGTCCGTTCTGGTAGATTTTGCGAATTTCCGCCCGCGAAGTGATGATCTCCGCCTCGGTCGGGAAATCCGGCCCCTGCACGATATCCAGCAGTTCGTCGAGGGTCGTTTTCGGCTGCTCAATCAGCGTAATCGCCGCTTTCGCTACTTCACGCAGGTTGTGCGGCGGAATATCGGTCGCCATGCCCACCGCGATGCCGGTGGTGCCGTTGAGCAGGATGTTTGGCAGGCGCGCCGGCAGCATTTTCGGCTCCTGCAGCGTGCCGTCAAAGTTTGGCACCCAGTCGACCGTCCCCTGCCCCAGCTCGCTGAGCAGCAGCTCGGCATACTTCGACAGGCGGGATTCGGTGTAACGCATGGCGGCGAAGGATTTCGGATCGTCCGGCGCCCCCCAGTTCCCCTGGCCATCCACCAGCGGATAGCGATAGGAGAAGGGCTGCGCCATCAGCACCATCGCTTCATAGCAGGCGCTGTCGCCGTGCGGGTGATATTTACCCAGCACGTCGCCGACGGTGCGGGCGGACTTTTTGAATTTGGCGCTGGCGTTCAGCCCCAGTTCGGACATCGCATAGACGATGCGACGCTGGACCGGTTTTAAGCCATCGCCAATAAACGGTAATGCCCTGTCCATGATCACGTACATGGAGTAGTTCAGGTAAGCATTTTCCGTAAATTCATGCAGCGCAAGGCGCTCTGCCATATCGCTCATTAATCGTGGATCCTCAATCTGGGTACCGACCGTTCGGACGGCAAAACTACCCGCGATAATACCCGATCTCACGCCCTGAGTCACAGGCCGTGAGATCGGTTGAGGATTCCGTCACCTTAATCAGGCCAGCGGCAGATAAATATCGGTTTGCAGCTCATGCTCAGCCACCTCATGGACAAAATTGAGGTAACGGAAGTACACCGGAAAATCCCGTAACGTCTCGCCTGAAGCGGGTAACCAGTCGCGATAGAGAAACCAAACGCTGTTCGCCAGCGTGTCCAGCGAGCCGTGATGGCGCACGACGGCGCAGCGTCCGCTGGGGATTTCGCCGTTAATCACGCCAAAGGCGTTTTCACCGACCGGCCGTGCGACCGTACCGCAGATGTCAAAACGAAATTCCCCCTGCGGGGTGGTCTGCGGATCGTCCCAGGCGATCCCCCAGGTATCGCAGGTGGCGATGGGCGATAATCCGCTCGTTTTACGCCAGGCGATAAAACGCGCGGCGGTGGCGTTGACAAGGTCCGGGCTGCCGCGATGTTGCAGTACGGCTATCCGGGTGGTGGGGAACGAAATAATGTTGACGTCCATCGACGTTTGCTCCTGTAGCGTATGTTTCGGTACGCGTCGATGCCACTCGGCCCAGTCCGGTTGCTGACGGAACTGGGTCGGGCTTTGGTCAAACGCGGTACGGAAGGCACGACTGAACGACTCCGCATTCTGAAATCCGGCATCAAGGGCAATATCGATGACTTTATCGCGGGGGTTGAACGCCAGGCGCCAACAGGCGCGTCGCAGACGCAACCACTGAATATACCGGTACAAGGGAATGCCGGTATAAGCGCTAAATTGCCGGTGAAAATGGTAAGGCGAACTGTGCGCTATCGCGCTCAGCATCTCCAGCGACAGCGGCTCATCAAGATGGTGCGCAATGTACCTACAGACGCGCTGGAAGCGCCCGACATACCCCGGGCTGGCCTTAATATCGTTCATCGTCTCCTCCTCGCGACATACTCTGACAGAGCGAGGATAGCGATGCCTGACCGATCTTGCGCTTATCCGACGGAGACTTATGGCGCGATTTTACGGATCTGTTTAACGTCGATTTCCACCGAGTTCCAGTCCTTATCGACTTCCCCCTGAATTTCTACCGTGTCCTGTGGGCCGACGGTGACGCCGTTCCAGCGTTTGTGGTCGATATCGACATTGATCACTCCGGTAGCATCCTGGAACTTATACAGATCGTCGGAAACGCGCTCGGTGATTTTGCCGCGCAGGGTCACCCAGGTATCGTCCCGCAGCGATTTGACATTGGTGACGGTGGTGATCGCGCCGCTCGGGCCGGTGAAGCCGCCGCCCTGGGTGGTAGTGGTAGTAGACGGTCCGGTGAATCCTCCCTGCCCGGCGGCCAGTACCGGCATGGAAACCAGGGCAATAATCGCGGTCATCGCAGCAATTTTTTTCATCTTATATTCTCCCTTTTGTGTTGGTATGGCTCCTATTACGCCCGACAAAACTTAACGACTTCTTAAGCGGAAAAAAGAAATTTTAATGCTGTACATCACCCGCTTCAACGCGGTTTACTGCGCAAAGAATCAGGATCGTCAGAGGGAAACATGCGCATATTATTGGTGGAAGATGACAAGTTAATCGGCGATGGCATTAAGGCCGGGCTAAGCAAAATGGGCTTCAGCATCGACTGGTTTACCGCCGGGCTGGAGGGCAAAAACGCCCTATACAGCGCCCCCTACGACGCGGCAATTCTTGATCTCACTCTTCCTGGCGTTGATGGCCTCGATATTCTGCGCGAGTGGCGCGACAAAGGCCGCCATGAACCGGTGCTGATCCTCACCGCCCGCGATGCGCTCAGCCAGCGGGTGGAGGGGCTGCGCCTGGGCGCCGATGATTATCTGTGCAAACCTTTCGCCCTGATTGAGGTAGCGGCCCGCCTCGAAGCATTGATCCGCCGTGCCCACGGCCAGAGCAGCAGCGAGTTGCGCCACGGCAAGGTACGCCTTGACCCGAACCGCTTAACCGCCAGCCTCGACGGCGAAAGCCTGACGCTGAAGCCGAAGGAGTTCGCCCTGCTGGAACTGCTGCTGCGTAACGCCGGGCGCGTGCTGCCGCGTAAGCTTATTGAAGAAAAGCTCTACAACTGGGACGACGAGGTCTCCAGCAACGCCGTGGAAGTTCACGTCCACCATCTGCGGCGCAAACTCGGCAGTGAATTTATCCGCACCGTCCACGGCATCGGCTATACCCTGGGTGACGCATGAAACGACTTGCCCGCCTGAGCCTGCGCCTGCGCCTGACGCTGCTGTTTGCCGTGCTGACCGCCGCCGCCTGGGGCGTGGCCAGCGTGATCGCCTGGCAGCAAACCAGTAAAAAGCTGGATAAGCTGTTTGATACCCAGCAGCTGCTGTTCGCCCGCCGCCTGAGCGCCATGCATTTCGATGAACTGCGCGCCCCGCCGGTATCGCTCGGGGAAAAGAAAAAGGTGCGCCACGGGCATATCGACGACGATGCGCTGGCGTTCGCCATCTTCACCCGCGACGGCAAAATGGTGCTTAACGACGGCGAGAACGGAGAGGATATACAGTGGCACTCGCAGCGTGAGGGCTTTAGCGATGGCTACCTGCGCGGCGATGATGACGAGTGGCGCTTCCTGTGGTTAACCACCGCCGATGGCCGCCACCGCATCGCCGTCGGCCAGGAGTGGGATTATCGCCGCGAAATGGCGATGGACATTGTCACCTCGCAGCTCACTCCGTGGATGGTCGCCCTGCCGCTGATGTTCGTGCTGCTCATCGTGCTGTTAAGCCGCGAACTGGCGCCGTTGAAACATCTGGCGCGCACGCTGCGTCTGCGCGCGCCGGACTCGGCGGAATCGCTCAGCGTGGAGAAGATCCCCCCTGAAGTCCGCCCACTGGTCGAAGCGCTGAATCAGCTGTTCCAGCGCACCCACGACGTCATGCTGCGCGAGCGTCGGTTTACCTCTGATGCCGCCCACGAGCTGCGCAGCCCGTTGGCGGCGCTGAAGGTGCAGACTGAAGTCGCCCAGCTCTCTCTGGACGATCCACAAGGGCGGGAGAAAGCCCTGGCTCAGCTCCATCAGGGGATCGATCGCGCCACCCGTCTGGTGGATCAGCTGCTGACGCTGTCGCGGCTGGACTCGCTCGCCCAGCTGGACGACCTGCAGCCGGTCGCCCTCGACGACCTGCTGCAGTCGGCGGTAATGGAGATGTACCACCCGGCGCAGCAGTCCGGGATTGAGCTGCGCCTGCATCTTAATGCCTCTGGCATCTCCCGCACCGGCCAGCCGCTGCTCCTCAGCCTGCTGGTGCGCAATCTGCTGGATAACGCGGTGCGCTACAGCCCGCGCGGCAGCCAGGTCGATATCACCCTCAACGCCCGCGAGTTTCGGGTCCGCGATAACGGCCCCGGCATCAGCCCGCAGGCGCTGGCGCGCATCGGCGAGCGTTTCTATCGCCCACCGGGTCAGGATGCTCCGGGCAGCGGCCTGGGCTTGTCTATCGTCCGGCGCATCGCCTCGCTGCATGGCATGCGCGTCGAGTTTGCCAACGCCCGCGACGGCGGCTTCGAAGCCCGCGTTGGCTGGTAGCGGGATTATTGCTCATTTAGCAAAAGACTTTGCACATTTTGCTCATTTTACTGCCCCGCTTCGCGGGGTAAGATCGTCGGCAAATTTTCAAGATTGAGGACAACTAATGAGCAACATCCTGATTATCAATGGCGCAAAAAAATTCGCCCACTCGAATGGCCAACTGAACGACACCCTGACCGAGGTCGCGGAGAGTTATCTGCGCGACGCCGGGCACGATGTTAAAAGCGTTCGCGCCGAAAGCGAGTACGACGTAAAAGCCGAAGTGCAGAATTTCCTCTGGGCCGATGTGGTGATCTGGCAGATGCCGGGCTGGTGGATGGGCGCCCCGTGGACGGTGAAAAAATATATGGATGACGTCTTTACCGAAGGCCACGGTTCGCTGTACGCCAGCGACGGCCGTACCCGCTCCGACGCCAGCAAAAAATATGGCTCCGGCGGCCTGGTGCAGGGGAAAAAATATATGCTCTCCCTGACCTGGAACGCGCCAATGGAGGCCTTCACCGACAAAGAGCAGTTCTTCCACGGCGTTGGCGTTGACGGCGTTTACCTGCCGTTCCATAAAGCCAACCAGTTCCTGGGTATGGAGGCGCTGCCAACCTTTATCGCCAACGACGTGATAAAAATGCCTGATGTCCCGCGGTATATCGCAGAATATCGCAAGCATCTGGCGGAAATTTTTGGTTAACTAGGGGTCTATGCTCTACATATTTCGAGTTATTGGAACCTGGAGTATGACAAGATCCACACAGAAGGAGTTGAGTTAACCATGTTAACAGTGATTGCAGAAATCCGTACCCGTCCGGGCCAGCACCACCGCCAGGCGGTTCTCGATCAGTTCGCGAAAATTATTCCGACCGTTTTGCAGGAAGCCGGCTGCCACGGCTATGCGCCTATGGTGGATCATGCCGCTGGCGTCAGCTTCCAGACCACCGCTCCTGACTCTATCGTCATGGTGGAGCAGTGGGAAAGCGTCGCGCATCTTGAAGCGCACCTGCAGACCCCGCACATGAAAGCCTGGTCGGAAGCGGTCAAAGGCGATGTGCTGGAGACCACCATCCGTATCCTGCAGGCCGGCGTCTAAGCCCGCCGACGCTGAAACGGAATAAGAAAAGGGAGCCTGAGGCTCCCTTTTACGTCTGGCGCAGCGTGCGGTCTTACACTTCCAGGTCCGCCATATCGCCCTTCTCCTGCAGCCAGTTGCGACGGTCTTCAGAACGTTTCTTGGCCAACAGCATATCCATCATCGCCGTGGTCTGCTGCTCATCCTCATCGCTGATCACCAGCTGCACCAGGCGGCGGGTATTCGGGTCGAGGGTGGTTTCCCGCAGCTGCATCGGGTTCATCTCGCCGAGACCTTTAAAGCGCTGGACGTTTGGCTTGCCTTTCTTGCGCTTCAGCTGCTCCAGCACGCCGGTTTTTTCTTCTTCCGTTAGCGCGTAGTAAACCTCTTTGCCGAGGTCGATACGGTACAGCGGCGGCAGCGCCACGTAGACGTGCCCCTCTTTCACCAGAGTACGGAAATGTCTCACGAACAGCGCGCACAGCAGCGTGGCAATGTGCAGGCCATCGGAGTCCGCATCCGCCAGAATACAAATTTTGCCATAGCGCAGCTGGCTTAAATCATCGCTATCCGGGTCAATACCAATCGCCACCGAAATGTCGTGCACTTCTTGCGAAGCTAACACTTCATCGGAAGAGACTTCCCAGGTATTAAGGATCTTGCCTTTCAGCGGCATGATCGCCTGATATTCACGATCGCGCGCCTGCTTGGCTGACCCGCCCGCCGAGTCCCCTTCGACGAGGAACAGTTCGGTACGGTTCAGATCCTGGGCGGTGCAGTCGGCCAGCTTACCCGGCAGCGCCGGACCGCTGGTCAGCTTTTTGCGCACCACTTTCTTGGCGGCGCGCAGACGACGCTGGGCGCTGGAGATGGCCATCTCCGCCAGCAGCTCCGCAGCCTGCACGTTCTGGTTCAACCACAGGCTGAAGGCGTCTTTCACCACGCCAGAGACGAACGCCGCGCACTGGCGCGACGACAGGCGCTCTTTGGTTTGCCCGGCGAACTGCGGATCCTGCATCTTCACCGACAGCACGTAGGCGCAGCGATCCCAGATATCTTCCGCCGACAGTTTCACCCCGCGCGGCAGAATATTACGGTACTCGCAGAACTCACGCATCGCGTCCAGCAGCCCCTGGCGCAGGCCGTTGACGTGCGTCCCGCCCTGCATGGTCGGGATCAGGTTGACATAACTCTCGGTCAGCAGCTCGCCGCCTTCCGGCAGCCACAGCAGCGCCCAGTCCACCGCCTCCGTCTCACCGGAGAAGGTGCCGACGAAGGGTTTTTCCGGCAGCAGCGGCAGGCCGTTCACCGCTTCGCTAAGGTAGTCGTTAAGGCCATCGGCATAGCACCAGCTCTGCTCGCTGTTGTTGACCTGATCGCGAAAAACAATTTCCACGCCCGGGCACAGCACCGCTTTCGCTTTTAACAAGTGGGTCAAACGCGAAACGGAGAAGCGCGGGCTATCGAAGAAGCTTTCGTCAGGCCAGAAATGGACGCTGGTCCCGGTGTTGCGTTTACCGCAGGTGCCGGTGACGTGCAGGTCTTCTACTTTCTCACCATTCTCAAAGGCGATGCTGTAGACCTGACCGTCGCGACGCACGTTGACCTCCACGCGTTTAGACAGGGCGTTGACCACCGAAATCCCCACCCCGTGCAGGCCGCCGGAAAACTGGTAGTTTTTGTTGGAAAACTTACCGCCCGCGTGCAGTCGGCAGAGGATCAGCTCAACCGCCGGCACCCCCTCTTCCGGGTGAATGTCGACCGGCATCCCGCGCCCGTCGTCAATCACCTCGAGGGACTGGTCGGCGTGAAGGATCACTTCCACGCGTTTGGCGTGGCCTGCCAGCGCTTCGTCCACACTGTTATCAATCACTTCCTGACCAAGATGGTTAGGACGGGTGGTGTCGGTATACATGCCCGGACGGCGGCGCACCGGCTCTAGCCCGGTGAGTACCTCAATGGCATCAGCGTTATATGAAGATTGCGTCATGGTGTGTATTCGTAGGTCGTTCAGGGCCGTTTAGCGCAGGCCGAGAAATTCGATAATCTGAGTGAAATGATCGTCAAAGCCGACAAATGCGTGATTACCGCCCTCCTCCACCGTCTGCCGGCAGGAGGCGTAGTAATGAACGGCCTGGCGGTAATCAAGCACTTCATCCCCGGTCTGCTGCAGCAGCCAGAGTAAATCCGGCGCTTCGAGCGGGTCGATTTGCATGACTTTGAGATCGTAAATATGGCGAGACTCTAGCACATATTGTTGCCCGGTGTACGGATTCTCATTGTGGCCGAGAAAATTGTTCAGCAGCTCAAACGGCCGCACCGCCGGGTTAACCACGACCGCTGGCAGCATAAAGCATTGCGACAGCCAGGTGGCGTAGTAGCCGCCCAGCGACGACCCTACGACCCCCAGCGGCTCGCCGCCGTGCTCCAGCACGATGGACTCCAGCAGCTCCGCCGTTTCCGCCGGGTAAGGCGGCAGCTCAGGCACCACCATGGCGATCTCAGGATAGTGCTGCGCCAGCCAGGTCTTTAACGCCGTCGCCTTCGCCGAGCGCGGGGAACTGTTAAAGCCGTGCAGATAAAGAAGCGTCGCCATCAGTAGCCTTCTGAAGCAATATCCGGATGAAACGCCGCGCCTTCCAGGCGGCACACTTCGGTGGTCAGCGTTCCGTCAGGGTGAAGCTCCAGCCAGCGCCAGCCCGGCGACACCGTATCGAGGGTGAAATTGGCGCAGTGCGGCTTGAACTGAACGCAGGTCGACGGCGTCGCCATCATACGTCGGCCATTCCAGTCGAGATCCAGTTCCTGATGAATATGGCCGCACAGCAGATGCTTCACCCGCGGCCA
Source organism: Klebsiella pneumoniae complex sp. WS1778 (assembly GCF_049472055.1). Classification (NCBI taxonomy): domain Bacteria; kingdom Pseudomonadati; phylum Pseudomonadota; class Gammaproteobacteria; order Enterobacterales; family Enterobacteriaceae; genus Klebsiella; species Klebsiella pneumoniae complex sp. WS1778. The sequence continues at coordinate 231,200 of NZ_JBKGTJ010000003.1, read as the reverse complement.
GGCGCTCAGCGCGCTGTCCAGCGCGCCAGCGTTGCGCAGACTGTGTTGATCCAGCCAGCTGCAGCCGGCCGGCAGCGGATGATGATGCAGCAGAAGTAAGGTATAACGCTCCGGCGCCTCCGCCAGCTTATGTTCGAGCCATTCCAGCTGGAAGTCGCTCAGCTCACCATGGGGAACGCCAAACACCTGGCTATCCAGCAGCAGGATCTGCCAGTGGTCGCCGAGAAACACGCGCTTGGCGGGGGAAATGCCCGACTCCTGCAGGGTGCTGTACATCGCCGGCTGGAAATCATGGTTGCCCGGTAGCCAGACGCAGGGTGCAGCAAAACTCGCGATGCCCTCAGCAAAATGCTGGTAGGCCGCGGAGGAGTGATCCTGCGCCAGATCGCCTGTTGCGACAATCAAATCGCATGGACGCTGTGAGGCATGAATGGCCGACAGTACGGCCTGATAGCTTTCCCAGGTATTGATGCCTAACAACGTTTCATGTTTTTCAGCAAACAGGTGAGTATCAGTAATTTGTAAGATCCTGACTCTGGCCTCACCAGCCAGAGGTAGGTTTAACAGGCTTTCCAAATGGTGTCCTTAGGTTTAACGACGCTAACAAACCGGAATCGCCATCGCTCCATGTGCTAAACAGTAACGCAGCCAGTCGGCCAGAAACTGGTTAATTTGATGCTTTTCGTCGCGTTGATGCAACTTTTTATTAGGATAATCATATCGCGCTTTGAAGCGAAAGATCTGCTGACTCGAACACACTTCGGCCACCATGGCGTCATGGTAGAGGCGAACGGTCATGGATGGCAGACTCCAGTAGCTCACCGCTGGCAGAGTCTGCTCTATCGCCACCAGAGTAGTGTAGCGGGTTGATTCCGTTATCGTTAACCGATATTGCGCGCTTCCCACCTGATAGCTCACCTTCTCACCCGCTGCATCCGTTCGCGGCAACAGGCGGCGCAACTGGGCGAAATTGGTCTCGCACAGGCGCATCATCTCAGGGAAGTCAGGTGTATAACGCTTCATTTTGTCCACTCGTTTCGTAAATTGTGATAATGCAATTGCAGCCATTGCAAGGCGATGACAGAGGCTGCGTTGTCGATTTTCCCCTCTTCTACCCACTGGTAAGCCTGCTCCCGGCTTACCACATGCACCCGAATATCCTCATTTTCCTCGGCCAGGCCGTGAATGCCTTTTGCCGTCGATGCATCAACTTCGCCCACCAGGATCGATAACCGTTCACTGGTGCCGCCAGGACTGGCCAGATAGCTTAATATTGGTTTCGTCCGCCCAACTTCAAGCCCGGCCTCTTCCAGCGCTTCCCGACGGGCGACATCTTCCACCGTCTCACCCGCCTCGATCATGCCGGCGACCATTTCCAGCAGCCAAGGGCTCTCGCTGGTATCATAGGCGGCGATACGGATTTGTTCGACCAGCACCACTTCGTCCCGCACCGGGTCAAAGGGTAGCAAGACGGCGGCATGCCCGCGCTCAAAAATTTCACGGGTGACTTCGCCGCTCATGCCGCCGTTAAACAGGCGGTGGCGAAAACGGTATAAATCGAGTGAAAAAAAACCACGATACAGCGTTTCGCGTGCAATAATTTCTACATCATTTTTGGAGAAGGTAATTCCCTGGTGGATGGGTTTGCTCATTGTTATGTCCTGCTAATCCGAAATGAGGGATTTCCAGACCGTTTGGCTACCGTTTTACGGTCCGTATGTTAGATTGGTGCAAATTACCGCCGGATGGCACGTAACGCCAACTTTTTACGGCGGCAGAATCGATACAATCAGCGGAATTTTTCTTAGAATTAGACCAGCGCTAAATGCTTCACAACAAGGAATGCAAATGAAGAAATTGCTCCCCATTCTTATCGGCCTGAGCCTGACCGGGTTCAGCGCCATGAGCCAGGCGGAAAACCTGCTTCAGGTTTACCAGCAGGCGCGCATCAGCAACCCCGATCTGCGTAAATCGGCAGCCGATCGTGACGCCGCATTCGAAAAGATCAACGAAGCGCGCAGTCCATTACTGCCTCAGCTCGGGCTGGGAGCGGATTATACCTATACCAGCGGCTTCCGTGATTATAAAGACCAGAATTCTAACGTCACCAGCGGCTCGCTGCAGTTAACGCAGGTTCTGTTTGATATGTCGAAATGGCGCGCCCTGACGCTGCAGGAAAAAGCGGCAGGCATTCAGGATGTCACGTATCAGACCGATCAGCAAACGCTGATTCTGAATACCGCGACGGCCTATTTCAAAGTGCTGGCCGCCATCGATACGCTCTCTTATACCGAAGCGCAGAAACAGGCTATTTACCGTCAGTTGGATCAAACCACCCAGCGCTTTAACGTCGGTCTGGTGGCGATCACCGACGTGCAGAACGCCCGCTCACAATACGACGCCGTGCTGGCGAACGAAGTGACCGCGCGTAACGATCTCGACAACGCCGTGGAAGAGCTGCGCCAGGTTACCGGCAACTACTACCCGGAGCTGGCCTCCCTGAACGTAGACGGCTTCAAAACCAGCAAACCGCAGGCGGTGAACGCCCTGCTGAAGGAAGCGGAGAACCGCAACCTGTCGCTGCTGCAGGCGCGTCTGAATCAGGACCTGGCCCGCGAGCAGATTCGCCAGGCGCAGGACGGCCATTTGCCGACCCTGGATTTAAACGCCTCTTCTGGCGTTTCCAACAACCGCTACAGCGGCTCAAAAAGCATCTCGCAAGATGCTGATATCGGTCAGAATAAAATCGGCCTGAGCTTCTCCCTGCCGCTGTACCAGGGCGGGATGGTTAACTCGCAGGTCAAACAGGCGCAGTACAATTTCGTCGGCGCCAGCGAGCAGCTGGAAAGCGCTCACCGCAGCGTGGTCCAGACCGTGCGTTCTTCGTTTAACAACGTGAATGCCTCTATCAGCAGCATCAACGCCTACAAACAGGCGGTGGTCTCTGCGCAAAGCTCCCTGGATGCGATGGAAGCTGGCTACTCGGTGGGTACCCGTACTATCGTTGACGTCCTCGACGCCACCACCACGCTGTACAACGCCAAACAGCAGCTCTCTAATGCGCGCTACAACTACCTGATCAACGAGCTGAACATAAAGTCGGCGTTAGGTACGCTGAACGAGCAGGATCTGATCGCCCTGAACAATACCTTGGGCAAACCGATCTCGACCTCTGCCGACAGCGTCGCGCCGGAAAATCCGCAGCAGGATGCTACTGCCGATGGTTACGGCAACACGACTGCGGCTATGAAGCCGGCGTCCGCACGGACGACGACCCATAGCAGCGGCAGCAATCCGTTCCGTCAGTAATTTTCATACTGTGACGCGCATCGCCTGTCCGTCGGACAGGCGATGCGTTAAACGTAAGGCAACGTAAAGATCCCCCGCTTAGCGCCCCTCTTCGCTTCATTTTCCACCACTCATCCTCTATCCTGAGCGTTAACACACGCCATACCACTGGGTCCTGGAAGACAAATATGAAACGGACAAAAAATATTAATCATTCGTCGTTCCGCAAAAGCTGGAGCGCACGCCACCTGACGCCGGTCGCCCTGGCCGTCACCGCGGTCTTTATGCTTGCCGGTTGTGAAAAAAGCGACGAAACGGTCTCGCTGTACCAGAACGCCGATGACTGCTCCGCCGCCAACCCGGGCAAAGCAGCCGAATGCACCACGGCCTACACCAACGCGGTGAAAGAGGCAGAGCGCACCGCGCCGAAATATGCCACCCGCGAAGACTGCGTCGCCGAGTTTGGCGAAGGTCAGTGCCAGCAAACGCCTGCCCAGGCGGGCGTCGCCCCGGAAAACCAGGCCCAGGCGCAAAGCAGCGGCAGCTTCTGGATGCCGCTGATGGCCGGTTACATGATGGGCCGCCTGATGGGCGGCGGCATGGCGCAACAGCAGCCGCTGTTCAGCTCCAAAAACCCTGCCAGCCCAGCCTACGGTCAGTACACTGACGCCAGCGGTAAGAGCTATGGCGCCGCCCAACCGGGCCGCACCATGAACGTGCCGAAAACCGCGATGGCGCCGAAACCGGCAACCACCACGACCGTCACCCGCGGGGGCTTCGGCGAGTCGGTGGCGAAGCAGTCGACTATGCAGCGTAGCGCCGCAGGCTCAACCTCTTCTTCTCGCTCAATGGGCGGCTAAGCAACATGGAAAGAGTCAGCATTACCGAGCGCCCGGACTGGCGCGAGAAAGCGACCGAATACGGCTTCAACTTCCACACCATGTACGGCGAGCCCTACTGGAGCGAAGAGGCTTATTACAAGCTGAGCCTCGCCCAGGTGGAAAAGCTGGAGGAGGTCACCGCCGAGCTGCATCAGATGTGTCTTCAGGTGGTGGAAAAAGTGATCGCCAGCGATGAGCTGATGGCCAAATTCCGCATCCCTAAACACACCTGGGGCTTTGTGCGCCAGTCGTGGAAAACCAACCAGCCGTCACTTTACTCACGTCTCGACCTGGCCTGGGATGGCGTCGGCGAGCCGAAGCTGCTGGAGAACAATGCCGACACGCCGACCTCGCTGTATGAAGCGGCCTTCTTCCAGTGGATCTGGCTGGAAGACCAGCTCAACGCCGGCAAGCTGCCGGCGGGCAGCGACCAGTTCAATAGCCTGCAGGAGAAGCTGATCGATCGCTTCGGTGAGCTGCGCGAGCAGTTTGGCTTCCAGCTGCTGCATATGGCCTGCTGCCGCGATACCGTTGAAGATCGCGGCACCGTGCAATATCTGCAGGACTGCGCCGCCGAGGCGGGGCTGGCGACGGAATTCCTCTACATCGAAGATATTGGACTGGGTGAAAAAGGCCAGTTTACCGATCTCCAGGATCAGGTGATTGGCAACCTGTTCAAGCTCTATCCGTGGGAGTTTATGCTGCGGGAGATGTTCTCCACCAAGCTGGAAGACGCCGGCGTTCGCTGGCTGGAGCCGGCGTGGAAGAGCATCATCTCCAACAAAGCGCTGCTGCCGATGCTGTGGGAAATGTTCCCCAATCACCCGAATCTGCTGGCGGCTTACTTCAGCGAAGATGCCCATCCGGAGATGGAGAAGTACGTCATTAAGCCGATCTTCTCCCGCGAAGGCGCCAACGTGTCGATCGTTGAACAGGGCAAGGTGGTGGAGTCGGTGGAAGGTCCGTATGGGGAAGAAGGCACTATCGTGCAGGAATTTTACCCGCTGCCGAAGTTTGGTGACAGCTACACGCTGATTGGCAGCTGGCTCATCAACGATCAGCCCGCCGGGATCGGCATTCGTGAAGACCGGGCGCTGATTACCCAGGATCTGTCGCGTTTCTATCCGCACATTTTCGTCGAATAATGTCGCGCTCCGGCGACGATACCGCCGCCGGAGCTCAATTTTTATCAGGCGCCAACCACCACCGACAGCATACTCAGCGAACCCATCTCGATGCCATCGACCGGGGTCGAAATCGCCTCAACGCCATCCCATGCCCCCAGCACGTATAACAGCGGCAGGAAATGCTCCGCCGTGGGGTTGGAGAGCGAGCCCCCTTCGTGTGCCAGGTAGTTAACCAGCGGGTGCTGATCGTCCGGGCCCTGCCACTGCAGATTCGCCTTCACGTAGTTGTTGAAGGACTCCGCCCACGGATACGGCGTGTTCTCGCCATGCCAGCGGGCGGTACGCAGGTTATGCACCACGTTGCCGCTGGCCACCAGCATAATCCCTTCATCACGCAGCGAGGCCAGCTTTCGCCCCATTTCGAGATGCCAGGCCGGCGGTTTGGTGCTGTCGATGCTCAGCTGAACCATCGGGATATCCGCCTGCGGATACATCTTGATCAGCACGCCCCACGAGCCATGGTCAAATCCCCAGGCTTCTTTATCGAGAGTGACCGGCACCGGCGAGAGCAGCTCCACCAGCCGTTGCGCCAGCGCCGGGGAGCCCGGCGCCGGGTAATGGGTGTCATACAGCGCCTGCGGGAAACCGCCAAAGTCGTGAATGGTCTTCGGGGCCTCCATCGCCGTCACGCCCGTACCGCGCGTGAACCAGTGCGCAGAGACCACCACGATCGCTTTCGGACGCGGCAGGGTTTCGCCCAGGTGAGCCCAGGCGCGGGTATAGCGGTTGTCTTCCAGCACGTTCATTGGGCTGCCATGGCCGAGAAACAACGCGGGCATTCGGGTACGGGACATGATGATATCCTTAGGGTGTCAATGTGATGTGCTCACATTACGCGCTTTTGCGCCAGGATAAACTCAGATAACCATGATGATGATCGTCAGAAAATTTGAATGTAATTCGCGGTAAAGGGAGCTGTCCCGTACGCGCATCCTCAGGCAATATACTCCTATGCACTTATTTTCGCAGGGAGAGAAGCGATGTCATCACCCTTAATATTGACGCTGTTAGCCGGTAGCGCAACCTTTATAGGCGCCATTTTCGGCGTGATTGGCCAGAAACCCTCTAACCGCCTGCTGGGCTTCTCCCTCGGCTTTGCCGCCGGGATCATGCTGTTGATTTCGTTGATGGAAATGCTGCCTGCCGCGCTGGCCGCCGAGGACATGTCGCCGCTGCTCGGCTACGGAATGTTTGTTTTCGGCCTGCTGGGCTACTTTGGTCTCGATCGCCTGCTGCCGCATGCCCACCCGCAGGATTTGATGACCCCCGCCGCGCCGCGCCCGCGCAATTTACGCCGCACCGCCACTCTGCTGACGTTGGGTATCAGCCTGCATAACTTTCCGGAAGGGATCGCCACCTATGTCACGGCCAGCAACAACCTCGAGCTTGGCATGGGAGTGGCGCTTGCCGTCGCCCTGCACAATATTCCTGAAGGACTGGCCGTTGCCGGGCCGGTATATGCCGCCACCGGATCGCGCAGTAAGGCGGTGCTCTGGGCCGGTCTTTCCGGCATGGCGGAGATTTTGGGCGGCGTGCTGGCGTGGCTGATTCTGGGTAGCCTGGTCTCGCCGATGGTCATGGGCGCGATCATGGCCGCCGTCGCCGGGATTATGGTGGCGCTGTCGGTCGATGAACTGATGCCGCTGGCGAAAGAGATCGATCCGCAAAGCAACCCGAGCTATGGCGTTCTATGCGGGATGTCGGTGATGGGGCTGAGTCTGGTGGTGCTCCAGACGATGGGCATCGGTTAAGGCACAGAAACAAAACAGCCCACTAATAAGCGGGCTGTTTTCACTGGCGTTGTCAGCCGCTGATTAGCTGGCTTTACGCTCATGTTCGCGACGATAGGCCACCAGATCTTCAATCGTGACCACCGCCATATTGTGCTGCTGAGCGAACGCGATGCACTCCGGCGCGCGCGCCATGGTGCCATCGTCATTGGTCAGCTCGCACAGCACGCCTGCCGGTTTGAAGCCAGCGAGGGTCACGAGGTCAATAGTGGCTTCGGTATGGCCGCCGCGGGTCAGTACGCCGCCCGGCTGCGCCCGCAGCGGGAAAACGTGGCCAGGACGGTTGAGATCGGAAGGTTTCGCGCCGTCGGCAATCGCCGCGCGGACGGTGGTCACGCGGTCAGCAGCGGAAACGCCGGTGGTCACGCCTTCCGCCGCTTCGATGGTTACGGTAAAGCCGGTGCCGTAGGCGCTGGTGTTGTTCTCCACCATCATCGGCAGATCCAGCTGTTTGCGGCGATCTTCGGTCAGGCACAGGCACACAATGCCGCTGCCGTGACGAATGGTCAGCGCCATCTGCTCTACGGTCATGGTTTCGGCGGCGAAGATCATATCGCCTTCGTTTTCACGGTCTTCATCGTCAAGCACCATCACGCCGCGGCCTTCGCGCAGGGCGTCCAAAGCGTGTTCCACACGTTCAAAAGCGGTACCAAAAGAAGAAAGGAGCGTCTGATTCATGGTAAAAAAACCTCATTAAAATTATGGTTACCAGAATCAGGGCAGTCTTAGGAGCGCCGGTTTAGCGGCAAAAGTCAACGCGAGCGGGCCTGGGCCCGACTGTGCCGTTACTCTCTCCCATCCGGACTTTAACCGTCGGCCCCGGAATTACACCGGATCTGCTGACCTTCCCGTAGTCACGGGAAGCGCTCGCGGGCTTTCAACGCCATGGTTGATTTACCGCCGGTGGGGAATTTCGCCCCGCCCTGAGAATAAGCGAGATAACTATAACGCTATTGACTATCCTCGGCAATGCATAAGCTTCAAACATTTCTGGTTTATAGGCGGCCTGGTTCGCACTACAATGATCAATCATCCGACCCGAGCAGGAAACCACCATGATTGACCCGAAAAAAATTGAACAAATCGCCCGCCAGGTCCATGAGTCGATGCCAAAAGGACTTCGCGATCTGGGTGAGGATGTTGAAAAGAAAATCCGCCAGGCGCTGCAGTCGCAGCTGACCCGTCTGGACCTGGTCAGCCGCGAAGAGTTTGACGTGCAGACTCAGGTTCTGCTGCGGACCCGCGAAAAACTGGCGCTGCTGGAACAGCGCCTGAATGACCTCGAAAACCGCCCGGCGACGACGCCTGACAGCGAAGAGCAGCAGTAAAAAAACGGGCCCTCAGGGGCCCGTTTGCGTTGGCTTAGTGTGCGGCTTCCGCCGGGCTGTTCACCTGACGACAGTACAGTTCATAGCGCTGGCAAAACCATTCACGATGTTCTTCATCCATATTGCCGACAATGGCCTGAAGATCAACTGGCTGGCCCTGGGCGTGCATTCTGGCGAAACTCCGTGCCAAAAAATCAAAATTCTTCATTGAATACATGTCGTTATGGTTCATGCGCATACTCCTTCAGCGGTGGATGTTCTGATCAGTCATATGCCTTTTACTCACTTCAGTATTTACGCTTACCTTAACGCCATCTGTACGAAAAATGCGCTTAATATGATTATTTATTGCGCCAAATCATTTTCCACATCATTAAATAAAAACGGCCCGCGATATCGCTATCGCAGGCCGTGATGCCGCACCGTTATGGCGGGGGAATAACGAAACGGTTATTTTTCGCTATCTTTTTGTATTTTCTTAATAATGTTGGTGGTTGAGCAACCATCTTCAAAGTTGAGCACCAGCACTTCGCCACCGTTCGCCCAGACCTCTTCACTGCCGGCGATCTGCTCCGGTTTGTAGTCGCCGCCTTTCACCAGCAGATCCGGCAGGATCCCGGCAATCAGGCGCTGCGGTGTATCTTCTTCGAAGGAGACCACCCAGTCGACCGCCTCCAGCGCCCCCAGCACGATCATCCGCTGCTCCAGCGGGTTTACCGGGCGGGTTTCGCCTTTCAGTCGTTTGGTGGAGGCATCGCTGTTGACCGCCACGATCAGACGGTCGCCCAGTTTGCGCGCATTCGCCAGATAGGAGACATGGCCGGCGTGCAGAATGTCGAAGACGCCGTTGGTCATCACCACTTTCTCGCCGCGCTTGCGCGCCGCCGCAACCGCCTGTTTGAGTTCTTCTTCGCTCATCACGCCAAAGCCGGTCTCAGCCCGGCCGCGGACCGCGTTTTCCAGCTCGACAGGGGAAACGGTGGATGTACCCAGCTTACCGACCACCACGCCCGCCGCGGCGTTAGCGAAATAGCAGGCCTCTTCCAGGGTGTTGCCGGACGCCAGGGTCGCCGCCAGCACGCCAATCACCGTGTCGCCGGCGCCGGTGACATCGTACACTTCCTGAGCCTGGGTCGGCATATGCAGCGGCGGACGCCCCGGCTGCAGCAGCGTCATCCCCTGCTCAGAGCGCGTCACCAGCAGCGCTGACAGTTCGAATTCGGCGATAAGCTTCATGCCGCGCTCAACGATCTCCGCTTCGTCCTGGCACTTGCCCACCACCGCTTCAAACTCAGAGAGGTTCGGGGTGAGCAGCGTCGCGCCGCGATAGCGTTCGAAATCGGTGCCTTTCGGATCGATCAGTACCGGCACGCCTGCTTCACGGGCGAGCTTGATCATCGTCTGGACGCTGGTCAGCGCCCCTTTGGCGTAATCCGAGAGAACCAGCGCGCCAATGGCGCCCAGCGCCTGCTGAATGCGCTCGTGCATCGGCTGCGGATCAACGCCGGAGAAGCCCTCTTCAAAGTCGAGGCGGATCAGCTGCTGGTTGCGCGACAGCACCCGCAGCTTGGTGATGGTCGGGTGAGTCGGGACGGAGACGAAGTCGCACTTCACATTGACGTTGGCCAGCGCCTGGCTCAGCGCGCGAGCGGCGTCATCAATCCCGGTCAATCCCACCAGGCGCGACGTTGCCCCCAGGGAGGCGATGTTCATCGCTACGTTTGCCGCGCCGCCAGGACGTTCTTCGATATTTTCCACCTTCACCACCGGCACCGGGGCTTCCGGGGAAATACGACTGGTGGGGCCGTACCAGTAGCGGTCCAGCATCACATCACCCACCACCAACACTCCTGCACGTTCAAACTCCGGCAGCGTTACTTTCATGACTCTCTCCTGCGAGACGCAAACTTTGCGCGCGATAATAGCACACCCGATTTTATAGTTAAGCCATCAGCCACTTCTGCCAGCTGGCGCTGACCTGCTCACGTTCCCGGCTGAATGCCTCCGGCGCCACGTGTCCCGGCAGCTCCTGCAGGGCCAGGTGATGGAGCGCATCACGCAAGGTGGTGTACGCGTGCGTTAAAGCTCGCGCTTCCTCCTCGTCCATGATGTCGTTCTGCGCCAGCAGCTCGAGAATACGCACGTTATCAGACCAGCGGGTCAGCTTTGGCTTGTCGCTGGCATAGCGTAGGACCAGATACTGGGTAATAAATTCAATATCCGTGATCCCACCGGCATCGGCTTTGATATCAAAACGATCGGCATGTTTGTTGCCAAGGTGGGCGCGCATCTTCTCGCGCATCTCGCGAACCTCGGTCTGCAGGGTCGCGCCATCCCGCACGGTGGTCAGAATATCGCGCCGAATGGCGTCAAATCGCGCCTGCAGCGCCGGGTCGCCATAGACCACGCGAGCGCGCACCAGCGCCTGATGCTCCCATGTCCAGGCTTCGTTCTGCTGATAGTCGGCAAACGCGTCAGCGGTGGTGACCAGCATCCCCGCCGCGCCGGAAGGGCGCAGCCGGGCGTCAACCTCGTAGAGAATACCGGACGAAGTGCGGGTGCTGAACAGATGCATGATCCGCTGAGCCAGCCGCAGGTAGAACTGACGGCCGTCGATCTCCCGCTCGCCGTCGGTCATCACCTCCGGCGGGCAGTCATGGAGGAACACCAGGTCGAGATCGGAACTGTAGCCCAGCTCCCAGCCGCCGAGCTTGCCGTAGCCGACGACGGCGAAGCCGCGCCCCTGGCGATCGTGCAGATGGGTCGGCTGGCCGTAGCGGGCCACCATCTGTCCCCATGCCTGCTGCACCACCGCGTCGAGGATGGCTTCGGCAAGCCAGGTTAAGTGATCGCTAACCTTCATCACCGGTAGCGTGCCAGCGATATCCGCCGCGGCGATATGCAGCAGCTGCGCCTGCTTGAACTGGCGCAATGCCTCCAGCTGCTGCTCTTCATCCTCTTCCGGCACCCGCAGCAGATACTGACGCAGCTCATCGCGATAGGCATCGGTCGCCGTCGGCTGATAGAGGGTGTTGGGATCCAGCAGCTCATCAAGCAGCAGGGGGTGGCGCGCCAGCTGGCTGGCGACCATCGGCGACGCGGCGCAGAGCGTAATCAGGTGCTTCAGCGCGCCGGGGAATTCGCTCAGCAGTTCAAGATAGGTGGTGCGAGTGACGATCCCGGTCAACAGCGGCGTGATCCGCGCCAGAGGCAGCGGCGCATCGGCGCGCGAGCAGATTTCGCTCAGCAGATGCGGCATCAGTTGATCCAGCACCTGGCGGCCGCGCGGGCCGATGGTGCGCCGATCCAGCTCTTTACGGAAATCGGCAATCAGCGCCAGCACGCTGCGGCGGTCGGCGTCGTTTAAATGCGCCAGCGCCGGGCTGGCGTCATCTTCTTCCAGCGCATCCTGCCACAGCTCGCGCCAGTACTCGGCGAGCTGCTCATCCGGCGACTGAGCCTCATCATCGCCGATCAGCTCATTAAACACCCGCCGCACGCTGGCCATATGGCTCGCCAGCTGCGCACTCAGCGTCTCCCAGTCATCGGTATGCATCCCCCACGCCAGCCTGGCGCGGTTCAGTTCATCCTGCGGCAGAGTCTGGGTCTGCTCATCGTTGATGCTCTGCAGCAGATTTTCCAGCCGGCGCAGGAACAGATAGGCCGCGCGCAGCAGCGCCGCGTCGCCTTCCGGCAGCAGATGCAGCTCATCAATCGCCGCCAGCGTCGGCAGCAGCGCCCGCTGCTGCAGCGCAGGTTCGCGACCGCCGCGGATCAGCTGAAAGACCTGCACGATAAATTCAATTTCACGGATCCCGCCGGCGCCGAGCTTGATGTTGTCTTTCAGCCCGCGACGCCGCACTTCGCGAGCGATCATCCCTTTCATGTTACGCAGCGACTGGATCACGCTGAAGTCGATATAGCGGCGGAAGACGAAGGGGCGAAGCATCGCGCGCAGCTCGCTGGCGTAGGCGTCGTCGTTATCGCCCATGATCCGCGCTTTCACCATCGCGTAGCGTTCCCAGTCCCGGCCTTGCTCCTGGTAATAATCCTCCAGCGCCGCAAAGCTGAGCACCAGCGGCCCGCTGTCGCCAAACGGTCGCAGGCGCATGTCCACCCGATAGACAAAGCCGTCCTGCGTCGGCTGGTCGAGCGCCTTGATCAGCCGCTGTCCCAGGCGGGTAAAGAACTGGGCGTTATCCAGCTCGCGGCGGCCGCCGCGGGTGGCGCCATGCTCAGGCCAGGCAAAAATCAGATCGATATCGGAAGAGAAGTTCAGCTCGCCGCCGCCCAGCTTTCCCATCCCGAGGATCAGCAGCGGCTGCGGCTGACCCTCGGCGTTGCAGGGCGTTCCCCACTCCTTACAGCAGGCGGCATACAGCCAGTCGCGAGCGGCGACAATCAGGGTCTCTGCCAGGACGCTCAGCTGCTGCAGCGTCTCTTCTTCGTTTACCAGCGACAGCGCCTGCGCCCAGGCAATGCGGACCATCATCTGGCGGCGGAAAAGACGCAGCTCTCGCATCAACCCCGCTTCGTCAGCCACCGCTTGCAGGCGATCCTGCAGCCAGGTCTCGTAATGCCGCCACTCTTCCGCCTCCGGCGAGGAGTCCGCAAGCTCGTTCAGCCAGCCTGGCTGGGCGATCACACTCTGTTCGACAAAATCACTGAACGCCATCACCGACCGGGCCTGCGGGCTCAGTTCGGCGACGGGAAAATCCGCTGGCAGGCGGTCAGCGACCGTCTGCCAGTGCTGCTGTAACTGCGAAGAAAGCGGCATCATAGGGCTCCCTGGCCTGTAATTATCGTTTTCCACTATGCAGCCAGAACGGCTCGGCAGCCAGCGCCTGGCGACGGAAATATTCAAAGACGCTGCGGTCGTCATGCTCTATCGCACGCTGAAGCTCCTGCCAGTTCTCCAGCCACGGCGCGACGGCGTCGCCATAGGCGCCCGCCAGCAGCTGGACGCTGTCGATATCGCGGGACAGCTTCGGCAACTGGTCGGCGGCATCTTCAACCGCCAGATGCTGCACGGCGCTGCGCAGCTCGGCCGCCACCCGCGAGAGGTTAATATCGGCAAACCGTTTGAACGATCCGGCTATTTTTTTCTCTCCCGCCTCGTTGAGGAACGGACGCCAGCCGCGCTGGACCAGCCATTCGGTCAGCGCCAGTTTGGCGGCGACGACCTCGGTGCAGAATAACGCCTCCTCGGCGGTGTCCGCGGCCAGCAGCGCGGCTTCGGCGTCGTTCAGCAAGGCGCGGAGGTGGGTGGTCGCCTTCCGCGGCACGATGCCGCCGAACAGCACGAGGGCATGGCGCACGCGGGCCAACGCCAGCAGGATTTCCGCTTTAGCTTTCGCGTTGCCGCGCAGCCAGACCTCATCGTGATACAGCCAGTGCGCCAGGGCGCTCTCCAGCGCCGCCTCCAGCCCCTGCTCCACGCTGGCCTTCGCCGCCACCGGCAGCACCGCCAGCCGGGCCACCGGGCGCTCATTGTTGCCTTGCGCCAGATGATACCCGCGCGCGGCTTTGCTCAGGCTCCCCTGACGCAGGACGCCGCTCTCCAGCAAACGATGCGCGAAGCGCAGCAGATCGGCGGTCTCCCCGGCGAGCAACTCCAGCTCCAGCTCGCAGATCGGCTCCTGATGCTCGCCCGCCTTCACTTCGCCGCGATCGAGGGCAATCTCAATCTCACTCTTTCCTTCCTGGATCACCCAGCGTTCACGGGCAAAGTCGGTGCTGAACAGCGGCTGGACATGCTCCGCCAGCGCGGCCGGAAGTTCTCCTTGCGGCCAGACCTCCGCCGGCAGGCGCTCAAGCGCCAGCTCCGGTTTATCCAGGGGAATATTGTATTCCGGGCGCTGGTGCAGGCCGCCCACCACCCGACCGGCGATTTTCAGCGTCATTTCATAACGGCCCTGATCGCCGCGGATGCGCAGCCCCATGTCGTGACGACGCAGCCAGTTATCGGCGGTTTCGTAATAAATGTTCAGCAACTGGCCCGCGGGCGTATGTTTCGCCTCGAGCGCATTGAGCTGCTCGCGCAGCGTCTCTACCCCATCCTGAGCGACGATAAACTTAAGTTCGATTTCTTGAGCCATGACTGAATTCTTCCGCTTCTGTGCTGCGCCGACAAATTGCGGCGAACTTACGACGATATTTTTTGTCAGTAGATAGTATTTTGCGGCGAATCGCCATGCAACGCGCTTTTTGCCGGGCCACCTCCTGGATGATTCCGATTGTGGCGGAAAACTTTGCGTCGCTCTGGCGATGCCTCTACTATCGTTCCACTTTTTATGACCAAACGATGACCTGATGCCAAAATTACGCCTGATTACTTTTACTTTGCTCGCGCTTAGCGCCGCCACGGCGGTTCACGCAGAAGAAAAGCGCTACGTTTCCGATGAGCTGAACACCTGGGTTCGCAGCGGCCCGGGCGATAATTATCGTCTGGTCGGCACCATCAACGCCGGGGAAGAAGTGGCGGTGCTGCAAACCAACGACAGCACCAGTTACGCGCAGATCCGCGACGCCAATGGGCGTACTGCCTGGATCCCGCTGAAAGAGCTGAGCAACGAGCCCAGCCTGCGCACCCGCGTCCCGGATCTGGAAAACCAGGTCAAAACGCTGACCGATAAGCTGAATAATATCGACGCCACCTGGAACCAGCGCACGGCGGATATGCAGAAGAAAGTCGCCGGCAGCGACAGCGTGATCAACGCGCTGAAAGACGAGAACCAAAAGTTGAAAAATGAGCTGGTTGTCGCGCAGAAGAAGGTGAATGCGGCGAATCTGCAGCTTGATGACAAACAGCGCACCATTATCATGCAGTGGTTTATGTACGGCGGCGGCGTGTTGGGCGTCGGTCTGCTGCTGGGTCTGGTGCTGCCGCATCTGGTGCCAAGCCGCAAACGTAAAGACCGGTGGATGAACTAATTCGTCTTCTCTGCCAGACTTACGTATCATCTTGCAAAAAACAGATACGGGAGAATCAGGCGTGAAGAGTTATCTGGTCGGCGGTGCGGTGCGCGACGCGCTGTTAGGACTGCCGGTCAAAGACCGAGACTGGGTGGTGGTGGGCGCCACCCCGCAACAGATGCTTGACGCGGGCTATCAGCAGGTAGGCCGCGACTTTCCCGTGTTCCTTCATCCGCAAAGCCGGGAAGAGTATGCCCTGGCCCGCACCGAGCGCAAATCCGGCGCAGGCTATACCGGTTTTACCTGCTATGCCGCCCCGGACGTCACCCTCGAAGCGGATCTGCTGCGCCGTGACCTGACGGTCAACGCCCTCGCCCAGGACGCCGACGGCGCAATTATCGACCCCTACGGCGGACAAAACGATCTCCGCCAGCGTCTGCTGCGCCATGTCTCCCCCGCCTTTAGCGAAGATCCGCTGCGCGTGCTGCGCGTGGCGCGCTTTGCCGCCCGCTATGCCCATCTCGGTTTTCGCATTGCCGAAGAGACCCAGACCCTGATGGCCGCCATGGTTGAGGCCGGCGAACTGGCCCATTTAACGCCGGAGCGGGTGTGGAAAGAGACGGAAAGCGCGTTGACCACCCGCAACCCGCAGGTCTTTTTTCAGACGCTGCGCGACTGCCAGGCCCTCAAGGTGCTGTTCCCGGAGATTGACGCCCTGTACGGTGTGCCGGCCCCAGCCAAATGGCACCCGGAAATCGACACCGGCCTGCACACCCTGATGACCGTCACGATGGCCGCGATGCTGTCGCCGGACGTCGATGTGCGCTTCGCCACCCTATGCCATGACCTCGGCAAAGGGCTGACGCCGAAAGCGCTCTGGCCGCGTCACCACGGCCATGGCCCGGCGGGAGTCAAGCTGGTGGAACAGCTCTGCGCGCGTCTGCGGGTGCCGAACGATATCCGCGATCTCGCGAAACTGGTGGCGGAGTATCATGATCTGATCCACACCCTGCCGATCCTGCAGCCGAAAACCCTCGTCAAACTCTTCGACAGCATTGACGCCTGGCGTAAACCGCAGCGCGTGCAGCAGATCGCCCTCACCAGCGAAGCCGACGTTCGCGGGCGCACCGGTTTCGAGGCTAGCGATTATCCGCAGGGGCGCCTGCTATTAGAGGCCTGGGAAGTGGCGCGGTCGGTCTCCACCAAAGAGGTGGTGGCGGCGGGGTTTAAAGGGGCGGAAATTCGCGAGGAGCTGACGCGGCGGAGAATTGCGGCGGTGGCGCAGTGGAAGGAACAGCGTTGCCCCCAGCCGCAAGGCTGAGGGCGCAGGCCTTAGAAGAAGACCACGTAAACCGCTGCCGCGACGATAAAGCGGTAGATAGCGAACGGAATGAACGAGATCCGTTTGATCAGCTGCAGGAAGGTTTTAATCGCAATCAGCGCCACGATAAACGCCATCACGAAGCCGACGGCAAACATCGGGACATCGCCCATGTTGAGGAAGCCGATGCTCTTGTAGACGTCCAGCACCGTGGCGCCCATCATCATCGGTACCGCCAGCAGGAATGAGAATTCCGACGCCGCGTAGCGGCTGACGCCCATCAGCATGCCGCCGGAGATGGTCGCCCCTGAGCGGGAGAAGCCCGGCCACAGCGCCAGGCACTGGAAGCAGCCGATAACGAACGCCTGACGATAGGTCATATCGTCAATCCCGACCGCGCGCGGCTGTTTCGGCTTCAGCACTTCCGCCGCAATTAACAGCACACCGCCGACAATCAGGGCGTACATCACGTTTACCGGGTTAAACAAAGACTTAATGGTGTCGTGGAAAATAAGCCCCATCACCACCGCGGGGATCATGCCGAGAAGGATATGGATAAGCGACAAGCGACCGCTGCCTTTACCTTCGTGCTCCGGCGGCCTGCCGAAATGGATGCCGATCAGGCCGAACAGGCGACGCCAGAACATGACCACCACGGCGAGTATCGAGCCTAGCTGAATAACCACTTCAAAGGTATTTGCCGTATCACCTTCAAACCCCAGCAGGTGACCAACAATAATCATATGACCGGTACTGGAAACAGGTAAAAACTCTGTCAACCCCTCAACCACACCCAATATTGCCGCCACCAGCAGCGAGTGTATATCGCTCATCCAATTAAACCCTTTAAAAAAGTAAAATGAAAAAAACCAGGAACACGGTATCGTTCAACAGGCACAACCCGACTGCCAGAGGGCGCACAATCCGCAGCATACACGGCGTACACAAGGATTCGCCTGCCGTTCTGGTAGAAGATCGCCAGTAAAATTGCCTGATGACCGGATGCTATGACCGGTATAAACGCAATTTGTTTAACAAGTATGACCTGAAAAGTTTTGTTTCAGATTAAGGCCACGTTCAATAATCACCCCGACGTTTGCCGCGCGAGCCACGGCGCCAGGTTTGCTGACTTTAATGCGCACCCATGGCGACTGGAATGTCTCCAGCAGCAGGTCGGCCACCTCTTCCGCCACCCGCTCCACTAACGCGAATTTTCCCCCCTCAACATGCGCGATGACGCGCTCGCTGATATCAGCATAGCTGAGGCAATCGCTGACATCATCGCTGGCGGCCGCTTTGCGGTTATCCCATGCAATTTCGATATCGAACACCAGCTTCTGCTCAATGGTTTGTTCCCAGTCATAAACACCAATGGTGGTGATTACCGAAAGTTGCTCTATAAATACAATATCCATCACGCCCTGCCTGCTTTTTAGCTAAACCGGATACCACTTCCGGCGAATTATGCGTATTATCCACAGATGCAGAGAATACAACGACATTTTCAAAACGGAACAGCGTTATGAGTGCAATCGCGCCTGGACTGGTACTCCTCGCCTACCTCTGCGGCTCCATTTCCAGCGCCATTCTGGTATGTCGCCTTGCTGGCCTGCCCGACCCACGCGACAGCGGCTCAGGCAACCCCGGGGCCACTAACGTACTACGAATTGGCGGAAAAGGGGCGGCCGTAGCGGTACTTATTTTTGATGTGCTGAAGGGCATGCTGCCGGTATGGGGCGCCTGGGCGCTGGGCCTGACGCCGTTCTGGCTGGGTTTAGTGGCGATTGCCGCCTGCGTGGGCCATATCTGGCCAGTTTTCTTTCATTTCCGCGGCGGTAAAGGCGTCGCCACGGCCTTCGGCGCTATCGCCCCCATCGGCCTCGACCTGACCGGCGTGATGGCCGGGACCTGGCTGCTGACCATCCTGCTCAGCGGTTACTCTTCCCTTGGCGCTATCGTCAGCGCGCTGATCGCTCCGTTCTACGTCTGGTGGTTTAAACCGCAGTACACCTTCCCGGTGTCGATGCTCTCCTGCCTGATCCTCCTGCGCCATCACGACAACATTCAGCGTCTGTGGCGCCGCCAGGAGAGCAAAATCTGGACGCGTGTGAAGAAGAAAAAAACGCCAGAAGAGAAGTAATCTCCCCTCCCGGCCCCGCCAGCCGGAGGGATCCCCGCTTCTATTTACCTGTCTCACCCGCCTTTTCGCCTTACGTCGTCATGATTGGCGATCTTCACCACATCCCTCTTTTGTAACAATGCGTTAGCGGTGACCCACAGCAAAAATCACGCCAGCGACCAGCGGCGCGGCGTTCCCCCCGCTGGCGCCTTTTCCGCCGCGGCCAGGCAGCGGATCAGGATATTGACGGCAATGATTATCCGGGTGAATAATCCGGAGCGGTTATGCCGCTTTCCCCTTGCGCCCAATGCGACGCTGCGGGTAACAGATGACATAAGCGTTTCGTATGACCGGGATAATCTCCCGCCGATCAATACTCATTGCTGCTGTTTTATCTTGATTTTGCAGGGGCGCAACATTGCACGGCACCGTGTTACCACCACTCAAAAAAGGCTGGCAGGCCACGCTGGATCTGCGCTTTCAGCAGGCCGGCGGCAAGACCGTTCTCGCCAGCGCCCAACACGTCGGCCCGCTGACCGTCCAGCGCCCGTTTTACCCGGAAGAAGAGACCTGTCACCTCTATCTGCTTCACCCCCC
Organism: Klebsiella pneumoniae complex sp. WS1778; assembly: GCF_049472055.1. Taxonomy (NCBI): domain Bacteria; kingdom Pseudomonadati; phylum Pseudomonadota; class Gammaproteobacteria; order Enterobacterales; family Enterobacteriaceae; genus Klebsiella; species Klebsiella pneumoniae complex sp. WS1778. The sequence continues at coordinate 211,774 of NZ_JBKGTJ010000003.1, read as the reverse complement.
CGGCGGCATCGTCGGCGGTGATGAACTGACGATTAGCGCCCACCTTGATCCCGGCTGCCATACCCTGATCACCATGCCTGGCGCCAGCAAGTTTTACCGCAGCAGCGGCGCGCAAGCGCTTTTGCGCCAGCAGTTGACCCTCGCCCCGCAGGCGACCCTGGAGTGGCTCCCGCAGGATGCCATCTTCTTTCCCGGGGCGAACGCCCGGCTGTCCACCGCCTTTCACCTGTGTGCCTCCAGCACCCTGCTGGCCTGGGATCTGCTCTGCCTTGGCCGCCCGGTGATCGGCGAAACCTTCAGCCACGGCACCCTCAGCAACCGGCTGGAGGTATGGGTGGACGATGAGCCGCTGCTGGTCGAGCGCCTGCACCTGCAGGAGGGAGAGCTCTCCAGCATCGCTGGACGTCCCTGGGTCGGCACGCTGCTGTGCTATCCGGCAACCGATGCCCTGCTCGACGGGGTGCGCGACGCGCTGGCGCCGCTCGGCCTCTACGCCGGCGCCAGCCTGACCGACCACCTACTGACGGTGCGCTTCCTCAGTGACGATAATCTGATTTGCCAGCAGGTGATGCGCGACGTCTGGCAGTTTCTGCGTCCTCATCTCACCGGCAAGTCCCCCGTACTCCCCCGAATCTGGCTGACTTAAGAGAACGTTATGGAACTGACCCCCCGAGAAAAAGACAAGCTGTTGCTGTTTACCGCCGCGCTGGTGGCGGAACGCCGCCTGGCCCGCGGCCTGAAGCTCAACTATCCGGAATCCGTGGCCCTGATCAGCGCCTTTATTATGGAAGGCGCCCGCGACGGCAAAAGCGTGGCCTCGCTAATGGAGGAAGGTCGTCACGTCCTGACCCGCGAGCAGGTGATGGAAGGCGTCCCGGAAATGATCCCGGATATCCAGGTCGAAGCCACCTTCCCGGACGGCTCGAAGCTGGTCACCGTTCACAACCCGATTATCTGAGGCAGCGCCATGATCCCTGGTGAATATCACGTTAAGCCCGGCCAGATAGCCCTCAACACCGGCCGGGCGACCTGTCGCGTGGTCGTTGAAAACCACGGCGATCGGCCGATTCAGGTCGGTTCGCACTACCATTTCGCCGAGGTCAACCCGGCGCTGAAGTTCGACCGTCAGCAGGCCACCGGCTATCGCCTGAATATCCCGGCCGGCACGGCGGTACGCTTTGAACCTGGCCAGAAACGCGAGATTGAGCTGGTGGCCTTCGCCGGTCACCGCGCCGTCTTCGGCTTCCGCAGCGAAGTCATGGGCCCACTGGAGGCAAACGATGAGTAATATTTCACGCCAGGCCTATGCCGACATGTTCGGCCCCACCGTCGGCGATAAGGTGCGCCTGGCCGACACCGAGCTGTGGATCGAGGTGGAGGACGATTTGACCACCTACGGGGAAGAGGTCAAATTCGGCGGCGGCAAAGTGATCCGCGACGGGATGGGCCAGGGACAGATGCTGGCCGCCGACTGTGTTGACCTGGTGCTCACCAACGCGCTGATCGTCGATCACTGGGGCATCGTTAAGGCCGATATCGGCGTGAAGGACGGCCGGATCTTCGCCATCGGCAAAGCCGGCAACCCCGACATCCAGCCCAACGTCACCATCCCCATCGGCGCCGCGACGGAAGTGATTGCCGCCGAAGGAAAAATCGTCACCGCCGGCGGGATCGATACCCATATTCACTGGATCTGTCCGCAGCAGGCGGAAGAGGCGCTGGTCTCCGGCGTGACCACCATGGTCGGCGGCGGCACCGGCCCGGCGGCGGGTACCCATGCCACCACCTGCACCCCGGGGCCTTGGTATATCTCACGCATGCTGCAGGCGGCCGACAGCCTGCCGGTTAATGTCGGCCTGTTGGGCAAGGGCAACGTTTCTCAGCCGGACGCTCTACGCGAGCAGGTGGCGGCGGGCGTTATTGGCCTGAAGATCCATGAGGACTGGGGCGCCACCCCGGCGGCGATCGACTGCGCATTAACCGTCGCCGATGAGATGGATATTCAGGTCGCCCTGCACAGCGACACCCTCAATGAGTCCGGTTTTGTGGAAGATACCCTCGCCGCCATCGGCGGGCGCACCATCCACACCTTCCATACCGAAGGGGCCGGCGGCGGCCATGCGCCGGACATCATCACCGCCTGCGCCCACCCGAACATTTTGCCGTCCTCCACCAACCCAACGCTGCCCTACACCCTCAACACCATCGACGAACATCTCGATATGCTGATGGTCTGCCACCATCTGGACCCGGACATCGCCGAGGACGTGGCCTTTGCCGAGTCGCGCATTCGCCGGGAAACCATCGCCGCAGAAGACGTGCTGCACGACCTTGGCGCCTTCTCGCTCACCTCCTCCGATTCGCAGGCCATGGGCCGCGTCGGAGAAGTGGTTCTCCGCACCTGGCAGGTGGCGCACCGCATGAAGGTGCAGCGCGGCGCGCTGGCGGAGGAGACCGGGGATAACGACAACTTCCGCGTGAAGCGCTACATCGCCAAATACACCATCAACCCGGCGCTGACCCACGGCATCGCGCACGAAGTCGGCTCCATTGAGGTGGGTAAGCTGGCGGACCTGGTGGTCTGGTCGCCTGCCTTCTTCGGCGTGAAACCGGCCACCGTGATCAAGGGCGGCATGATCGCCATCGCGCCGATGGGCGATATCAATGCCTCTATTCCGACCCCGCAGCCGGTACACTACCGTCCGATGTTTGGCGCGCTGGGCAGCGCCCGCCATCACTGCCGCCTCACCTTCCTGTCGCAGGCAGCGGCGGACCATGGCGTAGCCGAGCGGCTGAACCTGCGCAGCGCGATTGCCGTGGTGAAAGGCTGCCGCACGGTGCAGAAAGCCGACATGGTGCACAACAGCCTGCAGCCTAACATCACCGTCGACGCGCAGACCTATGAGGTGCGGGTGGATGGCGAACTCATCACCAGCGAGCCGGCAGAGGTTCTGCCGATGGCGCAACGTTATTTTCTGTTTTAAGGAGTGCGGATGCTTTATTTAACTCAACGTCTGGAGACCCCCGCCGCCGCGACCGCCAGCGTTACGCTGCCGATTGATGTTCGCGTCAAAAGCCGGGTAAAAGTCACCCTCAACGATGGCCGGGAAGCCGGTCTGCTGCTGCCCCGCGGCCTGCTGCTGCGCGGCGGCGATGTGCTGAGTAACGAAGACGGCACCGAATTTGTGCAGGTGATTGCCGCTGATGAAGGGGTGTCGGTGGTGCGCTGCGACGACCCGTTTATGCTGGCGAAGGCCTGCTATCACCTCGGCAACCGTCACGTACCGCTGCAGATTATGCCAGGCGAGCTGCGCTACCATCACGATCACGTGCTGGACGATATGCTGCGCCAGTTCGGCCTGACGGTGACCTTTGGCCAGCTGCCGTTCGAGCCGGAAGCCGGCGCTTACGCCAGCGAAAGCCACGGTCATCATCATGCTCATCATGACCACCACGCTCACAGCCACTAGCATGTCGACAGCGGAACAACGCCTGCGGCTGATGCAGCTGGCCAGCAGCAACCTGCCGGTAGGAGGTTACAGCTGGTCCCAGGGGCTGGAGTGGGCTGTGGAAGCCGGCTGGGTGCCGGACGTCGCGGCCTTCGAGCGCTGGCAGCGACGGCAGATGACGGAAGGCTTTTTTACCGTTGACCTGCCGCTGTTCGCCCGCCTGTACCGCGCCTGCGACCAAGGCGATATCGCCGCGGCCCGGCGCTGGACGGCTTATCTGCTGGCCTGCCGGGAGACCCGTGAACTGCGGGAGGAAGAGCGCAACCGCGGCGCGGCGTTTGCCCGCCTGCTGGGCGACTGGCAGCCGGACTGTCCGCCGCCGTGGCGCACGCTGTGCCAGCAAAGCCAGCTCGCCGGGATGGCCTGGCTCGGCGTGCGCTGGCGCATCGCGCTGCCCGAGATGGCCTTAAGCCTGGGCTACAGCTGGATTGAGAGCGCCGTAATGGCCGGCGTCAAGCTGGTGCCCTTCGGCCAGCAGGCCGCCCAGCAGCTCATTTTACGTCTTTGCGACCACTATGCAGCGGCGATGCCCCGCGCACTGGCCGCGCCGGACGGCGATATCGGATCGGCCACGCCGCTCGCCGCCATCGCCTCTGCCCGGCATGAAACCCAATACTCCCGATTATTCCGTTCCTAGGAGAAGCCATGAATTCTTATAAACACCCGCTGCGCGTCGGCGTCGGCGGCCCGGTCGGCTCTGGTAAAACCGCCCTGCTGGAAGCGCTGTGCAAAGCGATGCGCGATACCTGGCAGCTGGCGGTGGTCACTAACGACATCTATACCAAAGAAGATCAGCGCATCCTCACCGAAGCGGGCGCGCTGGCCCCTGAACGCATTGTCGGTGTAGAAACCGGCGGCTGCCCGCACACGGCGATCCGCGAAGATGCCTCGATGAACCTCGCCGCCGTGGAAGCGCTGAGTGAAAAGTTCGGTAACCTCGACCTTATCTTCGTGGAAAGCGGCGGCGATAACCTGAGCGCCACCTTCAGCCCGGAGCTGGCGGATCTGACCATCTACGTCATTGACGTGGCCGAAGGGGAGAAGATCCCGCGCAAAGGCGGGCCGGGGATCACCAAATCCGATTTTCTGGTGATCAATAAAACCGACCTTGCCCCCTATGTCGGCGCTTCGCTGGAGGTGATGGCCAGCGATACCCAGCGTATGCGCGGCGATCGCCCATGGACCTTCACCAATCTGAAGCAGGGAGACGGCCTGAGCACCATTATCGCCTTCCTCGAAGACAAAGGCATGCTCGGCAAATAGGCCTGTTGCACCAGCCGGGCGCAGACGCGTCCGGATGGTGCAACCCATGCTCTCTCTTCTATCACCCTGCGCTCCCCTCCCCGCCACGCCTACCCTGCAATATGGCATAAGGTTTGCTAATTCAAGTCATGCCTAACCATTAAGGAATGACTATGTCATCACTGGATCTCAACCCTGAATTACCCGCGACAGCGCGGACTTCCGGCTCCCGGGAAACCTTAGAAGATTACACCTTACGTTACGCCCCGCTGAGCTTCCGCCGCTGGGGACCGGGCGTCGTCGCGGTCACGGCGCTGGGCGGCATCGCCTATCTGGCGGACTTTTCCATCGGCGCCAGCATCGGTATGGCCTGGGGCACCAGCAACGCCATCTATTCGATCCTGGTGGCGGCGCTGGTGATCTTCCTCACCGGCATTCCGCTGGCGATCACCGCCGCGCGCTACAACATTGACCTTGACCTGATCACCCGCAGCGCCGGCTTCGGCTATTTCGGCTCGGTGATCACCAGCATTATTTTTGCCGGCTTCACCTTTATCTTCTTCGCCCTCGAAGGCTCGATCATGGCCCAGGGGCTGCTGGTGGGCCTCGGGATACCGCTGTGGATGGGGTATCTGATCGCCACCCTGATGGTGCTCCCGCTGGTGGTCTATGGCATGAAAGCCCTGACCCGCCTGCAGGTATGGACCACTCCACTGTGGCTGGTGCTGATGGTGGTGCCGGTGGTGTGGCTGATTGTCAAAGATCCGCAGCTGGTGGACGGCTTCCTGCATTTCGCTGGTAAAAACAGCGCGTCGACGGTGGATATCACCGCCATCATGCTCGGCGCCGGGGTATGCCTGTCGCTTATCATGCAAATTGGCGAGCAAATTGATTACCTGCGCTTTATGCCGCCTAAAACCGCGGAGAACCGTAAAACCTGGTGGCTGGCGGTCTTTTCCGCCGGTCCGGGCTGGGTGGTGCTAGGCGCGATCAAACAGATCATCGGCGCCTTCCTCGGCTTCTATCTATTGACCCGTTTTCCGGCGGTGCACAATACCGAACCGGTGCAGCAGTTCGTCAGCGTCTTCGATAATCTGGTGCCCGGCTGGCTGGCCCTGACGCTGGCGGTGGTGCTGGTGGTGATCTCGCAGATCAAAATTAACGTCACCAATGCCTACTCCGGCTCGTTGGCGTGGACCAGCGCCTGGACCCGCACCACCAAACGCTATCCGGGGCGGATTATTTTTGTGGTGGTCAATCTGGCGATTGCCCTGGCGCTGATGGAAGGCGATATGTTCAGCGCCCTGTCGTGGATCCTCGGCTTTTACTCCAACTTCGCTATCGCCTGGGTCGTGGTGGTGGCGACCGACATCACCTTTAATAAAGGCTTGCTCAAGCTGGCCCCGGCGCAGCCGGAATATCGTCGCGGCATGATCTACAACGTTAACCCGGTGGGCGTGGTTTCCTTTGGCCTGGCCGCCGGGCTGTCGATCTGCGCTTTCTTCGGCCTGCTGGGGACGACGCTGGCGCCGTTCTCGCCGCTGATCGCGCTGGTCGTCGCCTTTGTCATGACCCCGCTGATGGGGATCCTCACCCGCGGGCGCTACTATATTAAGCAGGTGGATGACGGGATCGCCGAACCGCGCTATGACGCGGCGGGGAACGCCTCGACCACCGTGTATCAATGCGTTAGCTGTGAGGAAGAGTACGAGCGCCCGGACGTGATGCATTCACATAAGCATCAGGGTGCCATCTGCTCACTGTGTAAAAGTATGGAGTAGTCAGGTAGGCAGGCCGACGTGACGTCGGCCTGTTTCAGGACGCTTTAGGCGGCAGGTAGTTCGGCCAGCGGCCAGCGCGGGCGGACCGTCACGCCGAGCTCAGCTTTGGCGCCGGTTTGCAGACGCACCATGCCGGCGTAGGCGATCATCGCGCCGTTATCGGTACAGAACTCAGGGCGGGCGTAGAATACCTCACCGCCGCGTTTTTGCATCATCTCCGCCAGCTTCGCCCGCAGGGTGCGGTTGGCGCTCACGCCTCCCGCCATCACCAGACGCTTAAAGCCGGTTTGCTCCAGCGCGCGGCGACATTTAATCATCAGCGTATCGACAACCGCATCCTCAAACGCGCGAGCGATGTCGGCGCGGGTTTGTTCATCGTCGCCGTTGCTGCGAATGGTGTTGGCGGCGAAGGTCTTCAGTCCGGAGAAGCTGAAGTCCAGCCCCGGACGGTCGGTCATCGGACGCGGGAAGACGAAGCGGCCTTCAGTACCCTGGGACGCCATTTTCGACAGCATCGGCCCGCCGGGATAATCCAGCCCCAGCAGTTTCGCGGTTTTATCAAAGGCTTCGCCCGCCGCATCGTCAATCGACTCGCCCAGCAGTTCGTACTGGCCGATACCGGTGACGCTGATCAGCTGCGTATGGCCGCCGGAAACCAGCAGCGCGACGAACGGGAACGCCGGCGGGTTATCTTCCAGCATCGGCGCCAGCAGGTGCCCTTCCATATGGTGTACCGGGATCGCCGGCACGTTCCAGGCGAAGGCCAGCGACCGGCCAACGGTCGCCCCGACCAGCAGCGCGCCGACCAGCCCAGGACCCGCCGTATAGGCGACGGCGTCGATATCTTTCGCCGTCAGGCCGGCCTCTTTCAGCGCCGCCTGGATCAGCGGCACAGTTTTGCGCACGTGGTCGCGCGATGCCAGCTCCGGCACCACGCCGCCGTAGTCCGCATGCAGTTTCACCTGACTATACAATTGGTTGGCTAACAGACCTTGCTGGTCGTCATAAATCGCGATGCCGGTTTCATCGCAGGATGTTTCAATGCCCAGTACACGCATGAGTTGTTTTACCTCGCTTCAATACCGCGCAGTGTAGGTCCAATGACCGGCGATGTAAAACTTTGCTCACCCCTGGTGTTCTCTTCGTGTATACTCCTCACCCTTATAAAAGTCCCTTTCAAAAAAGGCGCAGGTGCTTTACAAAGCAGCAGTAGTTGCAGTAAAATTCCGCACCATTTTGAAATAAGCTGGCATTGCGGCCAGCGGCAAACCGAATTAATCAAAGGTGAGAGGCACATGCCGGTAATTAAAGTACGTGAAAACGAGCCGTTCGACGTAGCTCTGCGTCGCTTCAAGCGTTCCTGCGAAAAAGCAGGTGTTCTGGCGGAAGTTCGTCGTCGTGAGTTCTATGAAAAACCGACTACCGAACGTAAGCGCGCTAAAGCTTCTGCAGTGAAACGTCACGCGAAGAAACTGGCTCGCGAAAACGCACGCCGTACTCGTCTGTACTAATCTGTTGAGAGCGACGCTCTCAATTCAGACCGAGTTGTAGTTGTAAGGCCGTGCTTCCGAAAGGAATGCGCGGCTTATTTTCGTTTATAGTCATCAGAAATAACGGGGCTTATGGCTGGACGAATTCCACGTGTATTTATTAGCGATCTGCTTGCCAGAACCGACATCGTCGATCTGATCGATGCGCGGGTAAAGCTGAAAAAGCAGGGCAAAAATTTTCACGCGTGCTGTCCGTTCCATAACGAAAAAACCCCCTCTTTCACCGTCAACGGTGAAAAACAGTTTTACCACTGCTTCGGCTGCGGGGCGCACGGCAATGCTATCGATTTCCTGATGAACTACGACAAGCTCGAGTTCGTGGAAACGGTCGAAGAGCTGGCCGCCATGCACAACCTCGAAGTGCCTTATGAAGCAGGCAACGGACCCAGCCAGATAGAGCGCCATCAACGGCAGAACCTCTACCAGTTACTGGATGGTCTGAATACGTTTTATCAACAGTCTCTGATGCAGCCCGCCGCCGACCCTGCGCGCCAGTACCTGGCAAAACGGGGGTTAAGCAGCGAGGTGATTACGCGCTTTGCCATCGGCTATGCTCCCCCAGGTTGGGATAACGTTTTAAAACGTTTTGGCGGCAATCAGGAAAACCGCCAGTCGCTTATTGATGCCGGCATGCTGGTCACCAACGATCAGGGACGCAGTTACGACCGCTTCCGCGAACGGGTGATGTTCCCCATCCGCGATAAGCGAGGCCGGGTGATTGGGTTTGGCGGACGGGTGCTGGGCGATGCCCTGCCGAAGTATCTCAACTCCCCGGAAACCGACATATTCCATAAAGGCCGTCAGCTATATGGCCTGTATGAAGCGCAGCAGGACAACCCCGAACCACCGCGTTTGCTGGTTGTCGAAGGCTATATGGACGTCGTGGCGCTGGCGCAGTACGACATCAATTATGCTGTCGCCTCGCTGGGTACCTCGACCACGGCCGATCATATCCAGCTGCTGTTCCGGGTGACCAATAACGTCATCTGCTGCTACGACGGCGACCGGGCCGGCCGCGATGCCGCCTGGCGCGCGCTGGAGACGGCGCTGCCGTACATGACCGATGGTCGCCAGCTGCGTTTTATGTTTCTGCCTGACGGCGAAGACCCGGATACGCTGGTGCGTAAAGAGGGCAAAGCGGCGTTCGAGGCGCGGATGGAGCAGGCTCAGCCGCTCTCCACGTTCTTGTTTAACAGCCTGCTGCCGCAGGTCGACCTCAGCACGCCGGACGGGCGCGCGCAGCTGAGCACGCTGGCGCTGCCGCTGATAACCCAGGTGCCGGGCGAAACCCTGCGCATCTATTTGCGTCAGGAGCTGGGCAACAAGCTGGGCATTTTAGATGACGCCCAGCTTGAACGTTTAATGCCAAAACAGGCGGAAAATGGCGCCCCGCGCCCCGCACCACAGCTAAAACGCACGACCATGCGTATACTGATAGGACTGCTGGTGCAAAACCCGGATCTGGCGCCGTTAGTCCCACCGCTGGAGGGGCTGGACTCGCGCAAAATGCCGGGGCTGAGCCTGTTCGGCGAGCTGGTGAAGAGCTGTCTGGCGCAGCCTGGTCTGACAACCGGGCAACTTTTAGAGCAATATCGCGGCACAAAAGAGGCCGCAACCCTTGAAAAACTGTCGATGTGGGACGATATAGCAGATAAAGATATCGCTGAACAAACCTTCACCGACTCGCTCAACCATATGTTTGATTCACTGCTGGAACTGCGACAGGAAGAGTTGATAGCTCGCGATCGCACACACGGTTTAAGCAGTGAGGAACGCCGGGAGCTCTGGACCATCAGCCAGGAGCTGGCGAAAAAATAAATGACAGACTCAGTCATTCACGTTGCATTGACGCAGCAGCAGAACGCAGAGCAACGTGAAGGACACCGTATTTAACGGCTTAAGTGCCGAGTATCGATCGGGAAGCCCCCGACAGCCGCGCAGAGGCGCAGCGGCAATAATATAAGTACGCCCTCGCTTTAAATGTCGACAGCCCGCCTGCCGACACCAATCAAACGAATTAAGTGTGGATACCGTCTTATGGAGCAAAACCCGCAGTCACAGCTGAAGCTTCTTGTCCAACGTGGTAAGGAGCAAGGCTATCTGACCTATGCCGAGGTCAATGACCATCTGCCGGAAGATATCGTCGATTCCGATCAGATCGAAGACATCATCCAAATGATCAACGACATGGGCATTCAGGTGATGGAAGAAGCACCGGATGCCGATGATCTGATGCTTGCCGAAAACACCGCGGATGAAGATGCTGCCGAAGCCGCCGCGCAGGTGCTCTCCAGCGTGGAATCCGAAATCGGGCGTACGACCGACCCGGTGCGCATGTACATGCGTGAAATGGGTACCGTAGAGCTGCTGACCCGTGAAGGCGAAATCGACATCGCCAAACGCATTGAAGACGGCATCAACCAGGTGCAGTGCTCCGTTGCCGAATACCCGGAAGCGATCACCTACCTGCTTGAGCAGTACGACCGCGTGGAAGCGGAAGAAGCCCGTCTGTCCGATCTGATCACCGGTTTCGTCGATCCGAACGCCGAAGAAGATATGGCGCCGACCGCCACCCACGTTGGCTCCGAGCTGTCTCAGGAAGAGATGGATGACGACGAAGACGAAGACGAAGATGAAGACGCCGACGACAACAGCGATGACGACAACAGCATCGACCCTGAGCTGGCCCGTGAGAAGTTCGCCGAGCTGCGTACCCAGTACGAGCTGACCCGCGACACTATCAAAGCCAAAGGTCGTAGCCATGCCGCCGCCCAGGAAGAGATCCTGAAGCTGTCTGAAGTCTTCAAGCAGTTCCGCCTGGTGCCGAAGCAGTTCGATTACCTGGTCAACAGCATGCGTAGCATGATGGATCGCGTTCGTACTCAGGAACGTATCATCATGAAGCTGTGCGTTGAGCAGTGCAAAATGCCGAAGAAAAACTTCATCACCCTGTTCACCGGCAACGAAACCAGCGAAACCTGGTTCAACGCCGCGGTGGCGATGAACAAGCCGTGGTCCGAGAAGCTGCTGGAAGTGAAAGAAGACGTGCAGCGCGGCCTGCAGAAGCTGCAGCAGATCGAAGAAGAGACCGGCCTGACCATCGAGCAGGTGAAGGATATCAACCGTCGCATGTCCATCGGTGAAGCGAAAGCCCGCCGTGCGAAGAAAGAGATGGTGGAAGCGAACCTGCGTCTGGTTATCTCTATCGCCAAGAAATACACCAACCGCGGTCTGCAGTTCCTCGACCTGATTCAGGAAGGCAACATCGGTCTGATGAAAGCGGTGGATAAGTTCGAATACCGTCGCGGCTACAAGTTCTCGACCTACGCTACCTGGTGGATCCGTCAGGCGATCACCCGCTCCATCGCGGATCAGGCGCGCACCATCCGTATTCCGGTGCATATGATTGAGACCATTAACAAGCTCAACCGTATCTCCCGTCAGATGCTGCAGGAGATGGGCCGTGAACCGACCCCGGAAGAGCTGGCTGAGCGCATGCTGATGCCGGAAGACAAAATCCGTAAAGTGCTGAAGATCGCCAAAGAGCCTATCTCCATGGAAACGCCGATCGGCGACGATGAAGATTCGCATCTGGGGGATTTCATCGAGGATACCACACTCGAGCTGCCGCTGGATTCCGCGACCACCGAGAGCCTGCGTGCGGCAACGCACGACGTGCTGGCCGGCCTTACCGCTCGTGAAGCGAAAGTCCTGCGTATGCGTTTCGGTATCGACATGAACACCGACCACACGCTGGAAGAAGTGGGTAAACAGTTCGACGTTACTCGCGAACGTATCCGTCAGATCGAAGCGAAGGCGCTGCGTAAACTGCGCCACCCGAGCCGTTCTGAAGTGCTGCGTAGCTTCCTCGACGATTAATCGTCGCGGGACAGCGTCCAAAGCCGGTTAAAAAGCTCCCTGCGGGGAGCTTTTTTTATGGCGTTTCGCTGGCCGCTCGGGGAAAGCCGCCGCTCTCCGCTACTGACCGCGGGTCGCCAGGGCATCATCCAGTTCACGATAGGCCGCCACCAGCTTATCGAGCATCGCCCGGTTTAAACCGCTGGGATTGGGCAGCACCCACACCTGGGTCGTGCCAATGGTCATCGCCTGTTTCCCCCACTTCGCCCCGCGCTGGTTAAAGGCCAGCTCGAAGGCCTGCTTGCCGAGCACCGCCAGGGCCTGCGGCTGATACTCCTCAATCTTCTTCACCAGTTCACGGCCGCCGCTGCGCAGCTCCTGCAGGGCGACCTCGCTGGCCTGCACCGTCGGACGCTCAACCAGCATGGTGATGCCGCAGCGCGTATCCAGCAGCTGCAGCTCCTCTTCCGGCCTGAGCTGCCGATCGGTAAAGCCGGCCTGATGGATGACCTTCCAGAAGCGGTTGCCAGGATGGGCAAAATGAAAGCCGGTATGGGCGGAAGACTTCCCCGGGTTGATACCGCAAAAGACGACGCGCAGGCCCGGCGCAAGGATATCGCTAATCATGTTTTCTCCGGCTGTATGGCTAAAACATGATTATAAAGGATTGAAAATGCATTGTTTATAAAAACAGCAGCTGCGCGCTTTACGCTGGATTGCAACCGTCAGTTACTTTATAATCCCTCGCCACGGCCCCTTAGCTCAGTGGTTAGAGCAGGCGACTCATAATCGCTTGGTCGTTGGTTCAAACCCAACAGGGGCCACCAAATTTTAGCAGTAAATACATACAGTTAGGCCACTCGAAAGAGTGGCTTTTTTGTTTCTAAATTTTAGAACAGCGATAAAATGGCAACATAAGCCGTTGAGCAATGCGCGTGGTCAGCATTTTCTTGCCATTCCGCTAAGAGGATAAAAAAATCCGTTATCGCGAAAAGGAAAATTTACGCTTACGCTAAAATAGACAGTGCTCTATCCTGGCAAAAGTTTGCGCAGGCCATCTGCGTTGTCCACCTCCCGAAGCCAGTCCATCATTGCCGCGTTCCTGTTTACTCTGTCTTACTACGCAAGGTCGGCATAAAACACCTTTCATTCCCGCAACGCTGGAATTCATACTGCTCACGATAACTTTAACAATTCAGGCCAATTTCCGAAAAATACCCCTTCCCTGTACCAGCTGATCAAAATCAACGCCCCCCTCCCGTCGCTCATATATACAACCCGCTGACTCACACAAAAGGATGAAAATATGAAAATACGGGATATATCAGTCAGTACCTGTCTGGCACTGTTATTAACGGGTTGCGTAGCTAAACCACCGATGGCGACGGAAAGCGAAATGAAAGAAGCCGCCGCTTTTGCCTTTAATGTCGATGTTTCGCAGGTGACCATTTCCGATGCGAAGCAGCAGGATGTGAAAACCAACTTTGTGGCGACCATCGGCAACACCCGCCATCGCTGCTATGTGACTAAAGCCGCCGAGCCGAAACTGTATGGACTGATCCCGCTGGGCGGCAGTAGCACCGTCTCGGATGCCATCTGTGCCGGCGCGAACCCGACGCCAGCGAGCAAAACCTGCGACGCCCTGTCGAAAAAAGCGGGCCGCTGCTGATCTTCGGCGCAGAAATTGGCCGCTAACTGCATGTTTAGTCACTTTTTCTGCCGCTTTACCGCGGTCGCTTAGTTCAGCGACCGCACCTGCTGATAAGAATTGAGCCGTTCCCGCAGCGAAGTCAGCCAGGCATCTGGCTCCTGACGGCAGATTTCGGTGAGGATCGGCGTCAGCACCAGCTCGGCTTCATGGAAGTCGGTCCACTCCGGCGGCTGCAGGGAAAAAGGATCGTTCATCAGCCAGATCACCATCGGCGTCCAGGTGCGCGGATCCAGCTGCAGATAATCCTGACAGCGCATCATATCGCGCGTCCGCGCCTCAGTGGTCGTCACGTCCTTTCCCACCGCGGCGTTACTTATTGCCAGGACGATTATTCCTGCCATCAGACGTTTCCAAGCCCATTTTCGCCAGAGGGGGCGCTTTGCTTTTACCATTGTTATTATTTTACCTGCCAGCTGTCACCGGACGATATTCCCGGCACCTCACCTTAAAAAGCGCAGATTAATCGTTTGCATTTTTTTTAACAGCAGACAGCGCTGAAGCAAGCGAACGCCTTTTCCTACAGCTGTCATCCCGATATGCAAATATATTCGGCAGGCACACATCCACAATATTTTCCCGGCCGAAAACGATTTGTGTTACAATTGCGCCTTATTACGGCACCGATAAAAATAACCCCCGCCGCACCTGCATCAGGCATCGCCCTCTTTTTTCATATCAGGATTTACGCCCCCATGAATGCGATAATCATTGACGATCATCCATTGGCACGTATCGCCATTCGCAACCTTCTCGACAGCAACGGCATTACCGTCGCAGCGGAACTCGACAGCGGCGCCCATGCGGTACAGACCGCCGAAACCATGCAGCCTGACCTGCTGATCGTCGACGTTGATATTCCGGAACTCAGCGGCATAGACGTTCTGGAGCAGCTGCGAAAACGCCGCTATCGGGGAAAAATCATCGTCATTTCCGCCAAGAATGAACTGTTTTACGGCAAACGTAGCGCCGACTGCGGGGCCAATGGTTTTGTGAGTAAAAAAGAGGGAATGAATAATATCCTCGCCGCGATCGACGCGGCCAATAATGGCTACAGCTATTTCCCTTTTTCACTGGAGCGCTTCTGCACCCACGGCATCACCGATCAGGACCGACTGGATACGCTGTCAACGCAGGAGATGAAGGTCTTCCGCTATATTCTCAGCGGCATCGACTACACCACCATCGGCAGCAAAATGAATATCAGCAATAAGACGGTAAGCACCTATAAGGTCCGTCTGATGGATAAATTAGGCTGCAGCTCCCTGCTTGAGCTTTATGACTTTGCGCAACGCAATAAAATAGGGTGATGGCATGGTCGTTCGTCTTATTTTATCCCTGATTGTCGGGCTGGCGCTGAGTCTCTCTCCCTCCGCGTTTGCCATGAAGCAACTGGAGCTGAAAAGCCATGCCCACATTGCGGCGATCGACATTCCGCTCAACGATAAGGCAAAGGCCTGGCTGGCCGCCCAGCCAACGCTGATCGTCGGCACCTGGCTCCCTGAGATGACGCCCGTCGTCTACGACAGCGACGAAGAAAGCTATCAGGGGATTAACGCCGACTATCTGGCGCTGATGGCGCACAGCCTCGGGCTAAAGGTGGTTATCCGCCAATATGACACCGAGCAGCAGGCGCTGGCCGCCCTGGCCGACCGCCAGGTCGATACCCTGCTCACTCAGGTGGCGCACCGGGATGCGCTCGCCCCGGGCCTGGTTCAATCCGCACCGCTGATCAAAACCTGGCCGACGCTGGTCACCTCGCTAAAATCCCCCCTGCCGCCGCTAACCACCGACCGCCGCGTCAAGCTAGCCTGCACCCGCGATTGCGCCTTTTTCGATATTATTCAACAGGCGTTTCCCAACGCCAAAATCACCCTTTATGATAGCGACTATCAGGCCCTCGCCTCGGTGGTCAGCGGCGAGAATCAGTATTTCATCGGCAACAACATCACCACCGGCCACTGCATCTCGAAATATTTCTCGCAATCGCTGGTCATCACGCACTATTTTCGTCAGCAGGAGCAGCACAACCGCTTTGTCACCCGTGAAGATCGACCGGCGCTGCACCAGCTCCTTGACCGTTTTATCCACGCCATCGACAGCGATACCGCGATGCGGATCATGCAAAACTGGCTCAACCGCGGCGATCTGTCGTTTCTTAATACCCCGTTGCCTTTTACCGCTGAGGAGCAGCGCTGGCTGCGGAAGCATCGTCACATCCGCCTGCTGGTTAACCCCTACTTTCCACCTTTTACCCTGGTGGATGACGAAGATGAGCTGCGCGGCATCATGGCCGATATGCTGAATATTTTCTCACTACAGACCGGGCTGCAGTTTGACCCTATTCTGGTGCGCAATCGTCAGGATCTGGCAAAGCGCATGGAAAAAGAGGATTGGGCGATCATGCCCGCCGCGACCCTGACCCCGCAGCCGCAGGCTTACGTCACCCTCAGCGAGCCGCTCATTAACGTGGCCTTTGTGCTGGTCGCCCGCGGCAGCGCGCCCGACCCGCATCTGCTGACGCGCCCGGCACGGATCGCCCTGCCGGTGGGGCCGATCGCCGCCCACGACCTGAAAGCGCGCTTTCCGCAGGTTAACTGGGTGGAGACGGATAACGTTGGTGTCGCCATGAAGATGGTGGAGGAAGGCGAGGTGGATGCCGCCGTGGCCTCGGAGCTTTCCGCCCGCTATATGATCGATCACTACTATCCGCAAGATCTTCACTACACCCGCATCGATGGACTCCCGGTCGCCGCCATTCGGCTGGCGATCCCACGCGATGAACCGGTGCTGGCCGCCGTGCTCAACAAAGCGCTGCAGGCCATTCCGCCGCGGGACATTCTGCAGATGACCGAGAAGTGGTCGAAAATCTCCAGCCAGCAAATAGAGAACTGGAGCCAGTACAGCCGCCAGTTTTACCAGCTGATCGCCTTCGCGCTGGTGCTGATCGCCATCAGCCTCGGCTGGGGACTCTCCCTGTGCCGGGAAGTACGCAAACGCAAAGACTCTCAGCAGCGGCTGGAAGAGGAGCTGGCGCAGAAGGAAGCCCTCTCCTGCGCGCTGGAGCGGGAAAAAGACAAAGCGATTCAAGCGACAAAAGCCAAGAGTCGCTTTCTGGCCAGCATGAGCCACGAGCTGCGCACGCCGGTGAGCGCCATCGTCGGCTTTCTGGAACTGCTGGCGAAACCGGAGCTGAACGTCGGTCAGCGTAAAGAGGCGATCGAGCTGGCTGGGTCGACGGCGCAAACCCTGCTGGGACTTATCGGCAATATTCTCGATATCGACAAGATTGAGTCGGGAAAATACCAGATCACCCCACAGTGGAGCGATGTGGCGCAGGTGGTGTCGCAGCAGTGCCACACCTTCGGCGCGCTGGCGCAGCAGAAGGGGATCGCGCTGCATAGCCATCTCCCTCTGCAGGAGGGGATCGCGCTGTGGGTCGACCCTCAGGCGCTGCGGCAAATTCTCAATAATCTCATCGGCAATGCGCTGAAGTTTACCGCCGAGGGCGCGATTCAGATCTCCTGCCGGCTGGCGCAGGCGGATGAGACACAGGGAGAACTGACCCTCATCGTTAGCGACAGCGGCTGCGGGATCAGTGAAGCTGAGCAGGCCACCCTCTTTCATCGCTATGCCCAGGCGCGCCAGGGACGCCAGCAGACCGGCTCCGGGCTGGGGCTGGTCATTTGCCAGGAGCTGGTTACGCTGATGCAGGGCCGGCTGGAGATGGTCAGCCGTCCGGGTGTGGGGACCACTTTCACCATCACGCTGCCGGTCAGGGTGAGTCGCTGCGCGATTCACGCGCCACAGGCGTTGCCCGCCAGGCCGCAGGCCCTGCCCGGGCTGTCGATATTGATAGCGGACGACCACCCCACCAACCGGCTGTTGCTCAAACGCCAGCTCAACACTATCGGCTACAGTGTCGATGAAGCCTGCGACGGTGAAGAAGCGGAGAATAAGCTCGCCGGCAAACATTACGATCTGCTGATCACGGACCTCAATATGCCGAAGAAAGATGGCCTGGCGCTGGCGGCGTCGTTACGCCGACGCTACCCGAGCCTGGTGATTTGGGGAGTGACCGCCAGCGCGCTGCCGCAGTCGCGGGAGGCATGTCTGGCCAGCGGCATGAATATGTGTCTGTTTAAGCCAGTGTCGGTTCAGACGCTGAGCCATGAGCTCAGCCGCTTAGCGGTGGGCCACGCATCACCTAACGTCGCCCGGCATCTGAAGCTCAGCGTGCTGACCGAAAATACGGGGGGAGACCAGGCGCTGATGGCTGAGATGCTGGAGACGTTCCGCGATGCGTCGGCCACAGATTTACAGGCCGCCGGACAGGCTATCGCCCGGCATGAACCGCAGACCTTTCTGCGGGCGCTGCACCGTCTGCACGGTTCAGCACAAATCCTGGGGATTACTGCGCTACAACAACTGTGCGCCCCTTTTGAGGCTAAGCGGCCTGATTCGCTGACGCCGGCAAGCTGTCTGGAGGTGGTACAGCGCATCACCGGCGTCATGCGCGAGATCGATGGCGAAATCGACGCCCTCATCGGCCGCTAGCCGTTCCGGTCGGGCAGTCCGCTGCCCGACCGTTAAAGGGACATCCTTGTCAGTCTCTTCCTCTGCGCTCTCTCAGGGTGGAACAGGTATCAGTTACCCGCCACCAGCATCTCGCTGTCCACCACGATGCCCTCTTCAGCGCCTTTCAGCACCAGATTCGCTTCGTAATACTTCCCGGCTTTCAGCAGTTTTTGCGCCTGCGCCACCGCCTTACGGGTCTGGTTAAGCGGCATCAGATACTGGTTCTCAATCACGCCAATACCGGCCAGGCGCAGGGTATCGATAGCCCCTTTCTGATCGCCTTTCGCCAGTTTTTCGTTGGCAGATTTAATGGCACTCTCTTTTTCCGGGGTGGCCACATAGTCTTCAGACAAGGCGATGGTCGCATTGATCACCACATAGCGATCGGCGATCATTTTGGCTGTCGCGTCGGTTTTCACGAACTTCGCCCAGCTGGCGTCATCGGCGGCCAGCAGCGCGGCGGCGTCGTCTGTCAGTTTTTTGGCGCTCTCCGGCTGGCCGTGAAACAGCGCCAGACGGGCGAACTGGACGTCGCGCATCGCGTTCGCGCCCTGAACCGCCACCTGTAACACATCGGCGGCTTCTTTCTGCACCTGCGCTGTGGCTGCCGCGGCAGGCGCTGCCGTCGCGTTATCTGCTGCCCACACCGGAGAGGTACCCATCATGGTTGCCAGCAGGCTCGCCAGAATGACTTTTTTCATCGTTAACTCCTGATTAAAATCGGTAAGCATCACCAAACGCAGCCAGCTTAAAAAATATCGTGGTTATTGAGAATCAGAGCCCGGAATCGATATTGCGGGCCTTGTCTGACAGCTGTCAGACAAGGCGTATAAAGTGACCTCAGCACTCTTATTTACGCCTGGCGATGGCACGGCCTACTATTTTCCTCAGACCTTTCTTTTGGCCCGCTGAATAAATCATAACGTTTTTATTCAGCGTCAGGCCGCCAACCGGATCTGCGGAGCAATTATGTTTATGTTTAGCCATTACACCTTAAATGCGTTTAGCCCACGCGTCTTCATTCGATATAAACGGCATGCCGGCATGATGGCCGCCCTGCTGTTTATCTGCGGAGCCTGTTGTCTGGCCTGGCCATTGGTCGCCGGCTGGTATCTCGCCACGGTGACCGGCATGTTGCTCATGATCTGCGGCTTCTATTCGCTATACAGCCTGATTGTTTTCCGTCAGCAGCACTGGAAATCACGCCTGGTGGCGCTGATCTTCGCCATCGCCTGGATCGTGCTCGGCCTGAGTTTTGTCGTCAATCCCCTCAACGGCATGAGCAGTCTGGCCTTTTTATTCGGCTTTTTATTTGTTCTCGGCGGTATTTCCCGCATCGTCAGCGGATGTAAAACCCGAAAACAAAGCGGCGCTGGCTGGAATATTTTTATCGGTCTGCTGGATTTAATTATCGCCTGCCTGTGGCTGGCAATGAACCCGCAGCAAAGCTGGTTATTTATTACCGCATTTATCGGCGTTGAAATGATATTTAGCGCCATCGGCTTTCTGGTCCTGAGAAATAAGATGAAGCATGCTCGGGCTTAAGCCGTATTTTATGACTGGAGAAGAAAATGAATTTACCTAAAGCACTCGTATTGACCGTGGCGGCGACCACATTCTGTCTGATGACCAGCCCGGCATTCGCGGTACAGGAAACCACACCGCAGAATATGACCTGTCAGGAATTTATGGATATGAACCCGAAAAGCATGACCCCGGTGGCCTTCTGGGTAGTGAATCGCAACACCGACTTCAGCGGCGGGGACTATGTCGACTGGCATGAAGTCGAGACCGTCTCGGTGCCGAAAATGCTGCTGCAGTGCCACAAGAACCCCGCAGCTAAACTCGGCGACCTCAACTCTGTTATTAAAAAATAAGCCTTCCCCCGGCGCTCGCCGGGGAAAGTTAACCTCGTTACCCGCCGTTATGCGGCGGGCCCCGTCACACTCATCGCTAGCGCATTCGCACGGCAGAGGATGGCCAATTTGGCCCACTGCGCGACGCGCTCAAACGCTACAGCAATCGTCTGTCGGACGCCCTGTTCTCCATGGCTCGTATCGAGGAGGCTAGGCCTGATGCTTGCGCTTGAACTGGCTGGCGTCGATATCGTACTGCTTCATTTTGCGCCACAGGGTGGTGCGGCCAATATTCAGCAGTTGCGACATCTCCTGCACCCGCCCGCTGGTCACCCGGGCAGCGTGAATGATGGCCTCTTTTTCGATGGCGCTAAAGGTCAGGCTGGCCGGCAGCAGCGATGAGCCGCTATCGACCCCCGGCCGATCGGAAAAGAGATATTCCGGCAGGTTGCTTAGCCGAATGTGGCCGTTGTCGCTGCTGATGGCAATGTTCTCTATCACGCTGTTAAGCTCAAAATCATTTCCCGGCCACGAGTAGGCCACCAGCTGGGCCAGCGCGTCATCGTCCACTTTCAGCCGCGAAGAGAAACGCTTCTCCAGGCTCTTCAGCCGGTTATGCACCAGCGACGGGATGCTGTTGCGCCGGGCGCGCAGCGGGGGGATGACAATCTCGAAGGAGTGCAGCGCATAGTACAGCTGGCGGCTAAAGCGGTTCTGTTCCACCAGGTTGGCCAGATCGACGGTGGTGGTGGCGATCACCTTCACATCCACCGGGATCAGGCGGCGGGCGTCGAGGCGGGTAAGCACTCCCTGCTTAATCACCTGCAGCAGGGCCGACTGCAGCTCCGGCGCCAGATACTCAATTTTTTCCAGAAACAGGGTGCCGCCATTGGCCAGCTCAAGGCGGCTCAGGCGGCCATTTTCATCGTCAGTGGGGGCGCTGCCCATAAAGTCCTGGCCCAGCACGCTGTCGGCATACAGCTGGCAGTTGACGGCGATGTAGGGCCCGCCCGCCCGCTCGCTTTCATTGTGGATGGCCTGGCTCAGCAGCTCTTTCCCCACCCCTTCTTCACCGCACAGCAGCACCGGGAAGCCGCCGCGCGCCGCCTGGCGGCCAAAGTGGATCAGCCGCCGGGTTTCCGGATCGTCGGCTGACATCTGCTCAAAGGTGTGGCTGACTTTGCCCAGCTGGCTGGTCATCAGCTGCCGCATCTGCTCCACCGGGTGCAGCAGCAGAATAAAGCTGTTGCCTTGCGCCTCGACGATCGGTTTTAAGGTGATCACCGCGTCGATAAACTGGTGCTGGCTTTCAAAGGTAACTTCAACGTGATTCAGGCCGCGGGCGTGTTTGATGGCCCGGCGCAGCAGCGCCGGAAGGGTCACCAGATCGGCGATATTTTTCCCCTGGCTGGCCTGGGCATCAAGATGCAGCAGTCTCGCCGCCTGAACATTGAGAAATTGCAGCACCCCCTGTTCGTTCCACGCCATCACCCCGTCGTCCATACTCTCCAGCAGGCCGTACATCTGATTAAGGTGGCGGTTGGATTCCGCCAGCAGGCTGTCGGTGAGCAGGGAATTGCCCACCTCGCGGGCGATGGCCAGCGTCAGGGAAAGGTCGGCGCTGGACTGGTGCTCCACCAGACAGCAAAGCGAGATAGAGCCGAACAGGCGCCCGTGGTTATCGAACACCGGCGTCGAACAAAAGCTCCATGGCTGCAGGGCCTGCTTAAAATGCCGATCGCCGGCGGTGTTGATCGGCTGCCCCTGCATCGCGGCCAGCGACAGCGCGCAGGTGCCGATAATGCTCTCCGCGCAGTAGCTGCCGTCGCGAAATCCCAGGTCAGCCAACTGCGCCAGCGTTTGCGGTTCGCCGCAGCGGCTCAGGATGCAGGCGGTCTCATCAAGAATAAACAGCGCGCAGGGGCGACCGTCCATAAACTCCCAGGCGTCCTCCAGCGCCGCCTGACCGATGGTCAGCAGCGCGGTTTTACGCCGACAGATAGAGTCAAAAGTCAGGCCCTGGGCCTGGTGCGGCGTTTGCCAGGTTTCACGCTGCATAAACTTGCTGCAGCGATGCCATGACTGGGCGATGACGGCAGAGACCGCCTTCCCGGTATCCTGAGTCTGAACAGTCATACTGTTTTCCGCGTTTTACCATAGAGAACCCCTCCGGCAGCCACTGCCAGAGGGGAGAAAGAAAAACCGCTGACCGGCGCCAGCGGTTTAGCCACCGCGAATTAACGCGCCAGCCACTGCTGGCCTAACAGATCGGCGGTGAGGATAGCGGCGTGCACGCTTTCCGGGGTCACCGCGAACGGCATATTGTGGATGGTCTCCCCTTCCGCGCAGGTGGCTTTCGCCACCGCGGCGATTTTCGCGTCGATCCCCTCTTTGACGCCCATCTGCGCGAGGGTCACCGGCAGGCCGACGCGCTGGCAGAAGCCCAGCACGGTTTCAATCTCGTCCATCGGGCTGTTCTGCAGCACCAGCTGCGCCAGGGTGCCGAAGGCCACTTTCTCGCCGTGATACAGGTGGTGACACTCTTCCAGAATGGTGAAACCGTTGTGGATCGCGTGGGCGGCGGCCAGGCCGCTACTTTCAAAGCCAATGCCGCTGAGGTAGGTGTTCGCCTCGATGATGCGCTCCAGCGCTTCGGTCACCACCCCGGCCTGCGCCGCCAGACGGGCCTTTTCGCCCTCCGCCAGCAGCGTATCATAGCACAGGCGGGCCAGGCTCAGCGCCGCCTCGGTGGACTGCCCCCCGGCCATGCTGGTGGCGCGCGCATCGTAGCAGGCTTTAGCCTCGAACCAGGTGGAGAGCGCATCGCCCATGCCGGAGACCAGCAGGCGTACCGGCGCTTTGGCGATAATCGCCGTGTCCATCACCACCATATCCGGGTTTTTCGGATAGATCAGATACTCTTCAAACTCGCCCGCTTCGGTGTAGATCACCGACAGCGCGCTGGTCGGCGCATCGGTCGAAGCGATGGTCGGGATCACCACCACCGGCAGCTTCTGGTAGTACCCGATCGCCTTCGCGGTATCGAGGGTCTTACCGCCGCCGATGCCGACCACGCCGCGGCAGCCCTGTTTTTTCAAAATCGCCATCAGGCGGTTAATTTCCGCATGGCTGCATTCGCCGTTAAACCGTTCCGCATGGCAGCGAATATCGTGACTCTGCAGGCCATTCACCACTTTCTCCCCCGCCAGCTTCATCACGAAGTCGTCAGCGATGACGAAGAAGCTCTCCGCCAGGTTTTTAGCATATTGACCGAACAGAACAGCAGCATCAGGACCCTGAAGATATTTGGCTGGAGATTGAATAACTTTTAGCATTCCTTTCACCCTCAAATAAGTGCGCATGTAGACATGATGAGCCCTGGCGTTATCCGCGCCGGCCGGTAAAGCGCGGCCTCAACGGAATGTACCGGAGCAGTGCGATCACTGTAGGGCCGGCAGGGAACAAAAAAATCTTTCGCCTTTTTGTTCTGATATGAAACACAGGTTAAATTTTTACGTTCCATATTGGAACAAAAAGCCCTGTTCTCCGTCAGGATTGCGATCCCGATCCGCTCCTCTGCCGCATAATTCCCCTACCATCCCCCTTTAGCGGCAGGCTTTTCCCGCGCAGCTGCGTGAAAATCAGCGAAAAATTTTTTCCGCCTACTGTGCCGGCTGCGATGACCGGGGCTTAAAGCAGGTGAAAAAAAGCGCGCTAGCTCGCATTTTCACCGTTTTCTCAGCAAAAACGTTCCATAAAGAAACAAAATAAGCAGGCGATGTTTCGTAATGAAACCCGATCGCCGGGGCATTCTTTTTTTCGTCCGCTCAGCCAGAATCATCATATCGCCAGGCACGCTGCACCGTCAGACGATACCCCTACGCGATGACCGCCTCCGCCAGCAGAGAGGCCGCATCGAACCTTCTCCAACGGAGCACTGAATAATGAAAAAGCTGATTAACCGTGTTGAAGATGTACTGAATGAACAATTACAGGGGCTGGCTAAAGCCCACCCGCAGCTTACCCTGCATCAGGACCCGCTGTACGTCACCCGCGCCGATGCGCCGGTGGCCGGCAAGGTCGCTCTCCTCTCCGGCGGCGGCAGCGGCCATGAGCCAATGCACTGCGGCTATATCGGCCAGGGGATGCTTTCTGGCGCCTGCCCGGGGGAAATCTTCACCTCGCCGACGCCAGATAAAATGTTCGAATGCGCGATGCAGATTGACGGCGGCGAAGGCGTCCTGCTGATTATCAAAAACTACACCGGCGACATCCTGAACTTCGAAACCGCCACCGAGCTGCTGCATGAGAGCGGCATTAAAGTCACCACCGTGGTGGTCGACGACGACGTGGCGGTGAAGGACAGTCTCTATACCGCAGGCCGCCGCGGCGTCGCCAATACCGTACTGATCGAAAAACTGGTCGGCGCCGCCGCCGAGCGCGGCGATTCGCTGGAGGCCTGCGCTGAACTGGGGCGCCGCCTGAATAATCTCGGCCACTCCATTGGCATCGCCCTCGGCGCCTGCACCGTACCGGCCGCCGGACAACCTTCCTTTACCCTGCAGGACGATGAAATGGAGTTCGGCGTCGGCATTCACGGCGAGCCGGGCATCGACCGCCGTCGCTTCAGCTCGCTGGACCAAACCGTCGATGAGATGTTCGATACCCTGCTGGAGAATGGCGCCTATAGCCGCACGCTGCGCCAGTGGGATACCGTCAAGGGCGCGTGGCAGGAAGTGAAGCAGAGCAAAACCGCGCTGCAAAACGGCGACCGGGTCATCGCGCTGGTCAATAACCTCGGCGCCACCCCGCTGTCCGAACTGTACGGCGTGTATCACCGTCTCGCCCAGCGCTGCGAAGCGTCCGGCATCATCATCGAACGCAACCTCGTCGGTAGCTACTGCACCTCGCTGGATATGGCGGGCTTCTCCATCACTCTGCTGAAAGTGGATGATGAGACGCTGGCGCTATGGGACGCCCCGGTTCATACCCCGGCGCTGAACTGGGGAAACTAAGGAGCACGACATGTCACTGAACAGAACGCAAATCGTCGACTGGCTGTACCGCTGCGGCGATATCTTCACCAAAGAGAGCGATTTTCTCACCGGCCTCGATAAAGAGATCGGCGATGCCGATCACGGCCTGAACATGCACCGCGGCTTCAGCAAGGTGGTGGAAAAGCTGCCGTCGATTGCCGATAAAGATATTGGCTTTATCCTCAAAAACACCGGCATGACGCTGCTCTCCAACGTCGGCGGCGCCAGCGGCCCGCTGTTCGGCACCTTCTTCATTCGCGCCGCGCAGGTCACTCAGGCTCACCAGAGCCTGACGCTCGACGAACTGTACCTGATGATCCGCGAAGGCGCGGACGGCGTCGTCAACCGCGGCAAAGCGGAGCCGGGGGATAAAACCATGTGCGACGTCTGGCTGCCGGTGGTGGACTCCCTGCGCCAGTCCAGCGAGCAGCACCTGTCGATCGCCGCCGCGCTGGATGCCGCCTGCAAAGCAGCGGAAGCCGGCGCCCACAGCACCATCACCATGCAGGCGCGCAAAGGCCGCGCCAGCTACCTTGGCGAACGCAGCATCGGCCATCAGGATCCGGGCGCCACGTCAGTGATGTTTATGATGCAGATGTTGGCCGCCGCGGCCAAAGAGTAAGGAAATCGCGATGGTAAACCTGGTTATTGTTTCTCATAGCGCCCGGCTGGGCGAAGGTGTCGGAGAACTGGCCCGGCAGATGTTAATCAACGACGGCTGCAAGCTGGCGATCGCCGCCGGGATCGACGACCCCGACAGCCCGATCGGCACCGACCCGATCAAGGTCATGGAAGCGATCGAATCCGTCGCCGACACCGACCATGTGCTGGTGATGATGGATATCGGCAGCGCGTTGCTCAGCGCCGAGACCGCTCTCGATCTGCTCGATCCGGCGATTGCCGCGAAGGTGCGGCTGTGCGCCGCGCCGCTGGTGGAGGGGACGCTGGCGGCCACCGTCAGCGCCGCTTCCGGCGCCGGGATCGACAAAGTGATCGCCGACGCCATGAACGCCCTGGAGGCCAAACGGATCCAGCTGGGTTTACCTTCGCCAACCCCTGACGCCGCCCCGACGCCGACGCTTGCCGACGATGGCGACAGCAAATCGCTTGCGGTGGTCATACAGAACCACAACGGCCTGCACGTGCGTCCGGCGTCGAAGCTGGTCGCCGCGCTGGCAGGCTTTAACGCCGATCTGCTGCTGGAGAAAAACGGGAAGTGCGTCAAACCGGACAGCCTCAACCAAATCGCCCTGTTGCAGGTGCGACGCAACGACAAGCTGCGCCTGCTGGCCCGTGGGCCAGAGGCCGATGCGGCGCTGGCGGCGTTTCAGGCGCTGGCCGCCGATAACTTCGGCGAATCGCCTGCGGCGCAACCGGCAGCAGCCCCGGCCGCCTCCGGGCGCGTCGAAGGCATCGCGCTGCGCTATCCGCTGGCCCTGATCCAACCGGTGCGTCCGGCCGCCGCCGATGTCGCCCGCGAGCAGCAGCGACTGCGCCGGGCCATCGACCAGACGCTGGCGGAGCTCACCGCCCTGACCGAGCTGGCGGAGAATAAATTTAACGCCGACATCGCGGCGATTTTCGCCGGGCACCACACCCTGCTCGACGATGAGGATCTGTTTGATGCCGCCAACGATCGTCTGCTCACCGAGCCGTGCTCGGCGGAATGGGCGTGGCATCAGGTGCTGATGGAGCTCAGCCAGCAGTATCGCCAGCTGGATGATCCCTATCTGCAGGCGCGCTATATCGATATCGAAGATATTCTGCAGCGCACCCTGCGCCATCTGCAGGACGTTCAGGAGACGCTGCCGACGCCCGGCGAGCCGACCATTATTATCGCCGACAACATGTTCCCGTCGACCGTCCTGCAACTGGATGCCAGTCGAGTCAAAGGCCTGTGCCTGCGCGACGGCAGCGAACAGGCCCACGGCGCGATTATCGCCCGCGCGGCGGGGATCGCCTGGCTGTGCCAGCAGGGCGAGGCGCTGAACAGCGTGCAGCCCGGCGAGCCCATCGCGCTCGATATGCGCCACCAGCGCCTTATCCGCCACTAAATCCACTTTGACCGTTACCGCTCCGGAGGTCTGCCTCCGGAGGGTGAGTTTTCGCTTACTCTTCAGGAACCACTATGTCTCAATTCTTTTTTAACCAGCGCGCCAGCCTCGTCAACGATGTGATTGAGGGAACCATCATCGCCAGTCCGTGGAATAACCTCGCCCGGCTGGAGAGCGACCCGGCGATCCGGGTGGTGGTCCGTCGCGACCTGAATAAAAACAACGTGGCGGTGATCTCCGGCGGCGGCGCCGGCCACGAACCGGCGCACGTCGGCTTTATTGGTAAAGGCATGCTGACCGCCGCAGTCTGTGGCGATCTGTTCGCCTCGCCGAGCGTCGACGCGGTGCTTACCGCCATTCAGGCGGTGACCGGCGAGGCGGGCTGCCTGCTGATCGTAAAAAACTATACCGGCGACCGACTGAACTTCGGCCTGGCGGCGGAGAAAGCGCGCCGTCTTGGCTACAACGTGGAAATGCTGATCGTTGGCGACGACATTTCGCTGCCGGATAACAAACAGCCGCGGGGCATCGCCGGTACGCTGTTCGTCCATAAGGTGGCGGGCTATTTTGCCGAACGCGGCTACAACCTCGCCACCGTTCTGCGCGAAGCGCGGTACGCCGCCAACCACACCGCCAGCATCGGGGTGGCGCTGGCCAGCTGCCATCTGCCACAGGAGGCCGACAGCGCGCCGCGCCATCAGGCCGGTCACGCCGAGCTGGGAATGGGCATCCACGGCGAGCCTGGCGCCTCCACCATCGCCACGCAAAACAGTGCGGACATCATCAACCTGATGGTGGAAAAACTGACCGCCGCCCTGCCGGAAACCGGCCGTCTGGCGGTGATGCTCAATAACCTCGGCGGCGTGTCGGTGGCCGAAATGGCGATCCTGACCCGCGAACTGGCTAACACGCCGCTACAGGCGCGCGTTGACTGGCTGATTGGCCCGGCCTCGCTGGTGACGGCCCTGGATATGAAGGGTTTCTCGCTGAGCGCCATCGTGCTGGAAGAGAGTATTGAGAAAGCGCTGCTGGCGGATGTGGAAACCGCCGGCTGGCCACGGCCGGTGCAGCCGCGGACAGTTAACATCATGCCCTCCACTCTCGCCAGCGCACGCGTCGACTTTACGCCCTCTGCCAACCCGCAGGTGGGCGATTACGTCGCGCAGGTGACCAGCACCCTCGTCGGGCTTGAAGATCATCTCAACGCGCTGGATGCCAAAGTGGGCGATGGCGATACCGGCTCCACCTTCGCCGCCGGGGCGCGTGAGATTGCCGACCTGCTGCAGCGCCAGCAGCTGCCGCTCAACGATCTACCCACGCTGTTCGCGCTCACGGGCGAACGCCTGACGGTGGTGATGGGCGGCTCTAGCGGGGTATTGATGTCGATCTTCTTCACCGCTGCCGGGCAGAAACTGGAGCAAGGCGCCAGCGTGGCCGAGGCGCTGAACGCCGGTCTGGAGCAGATGAAATTTTACGGCGGCGCCGATGAAGGCGACCGGACAATGATCGATGCTCTGCAGCCGGCGCTGACGGCGCTGCTGGCCGAACCGGAGAACCTGCAGGCCGCTTTTGCCGCGGCGCAGGCCGGCGCGGATCGCACCTGCCAGTCGAGCAAAGCCGGCGCCGGACGAGCGTCCTATCTCAACAGCGACAGCCTGCTCGGCAACATGGACCCAGGCGCCCACGCGGTGGCGATGGTGTTTAAGGCGCTGGCGGAACGATAAGCCTCCCCGGTGGCGCTGCGCTTACCGGGGCAACGTCACAGCGCCGAAGGGTAGGTCGGGTAAGGCGTTAGCCGACACCCGACAAAAAACGGCATCGCGGTTAGCCCGGATAAGGCACTACGCGCCGCTATCCGGGTTTTACCACGATGGCTTTTTACTTGCTGTGCCAGTACGCCTGCGAACGCACCAGCTGCTGATCGATGCTCTCATCTTCAAAGCGCGCCAGCAGCGATTTCACCACCGCGCCTTCACCGGTCAGCCAGATGAAATAATCCTCCGCCGGCACCTTCACCTGGGCCAGACGCTCGGCGACGAACGCCGGATTGTGGCCCACCACCCACTCGATGTTAAAGCCGTCGAGATCCGCCAAATAATCTTTATATGACGCATCAGCGATAGTGACGATGGCCGTCACCTGCGGCGTCACCGCCAGCTGACGCAATCCCAGCAGGCGACGACGCAGCGCCGGCATACCGGACTCATCGCAGACATATAACTGCCAGGCGTAATCCTCCGGCACCACCAGCGAGCCGCGCGGACCGCCGATCACCAGCTTATCGCCCACTTTTGCCTCCAGCGCCCAGCGGCTGGCAATTCCGCCATCGTGGATAAAGAAGTCATACGCCAGCTCATGGTGTTCGGCATCGTACAGCGGCGTATAGTCGCGGGTAGCAGGCCGCACGCCCTCACCCCAGTCGATCCCCTCCTCGGTCACCTGCGGCGGCGCAAACGCCGCGCCCGGCTCCGGGAAGAAAAGCTTGGTGTGGTCGTCAAAGCCGCGGGAAACGAAACCTTCCAGCGCCTCGCCTCCCAGCACGATGCGCTGGAAGGCCGCGCCTGCGCGCTCCACGCGCAGCACCGTCAGCTCACGGAAACGCAGCTCATTGCGGACACGCTGCGGGTACTTGTCTGCTTTGGTTTTTGTCATCATCGATCGCCTTCGTGAACAGTAAATAGATATATCTAAACTCGATGCAAATGATAATGATTGCCAACTAAAAAGAATGCAAGTCTTTTTTTGATATAGTCAAAACAAACCGCATTAAAATACGTATATCAAAAATAAATATATAAATATCAAAGCATTAAAAAATAAATCGTAAGTTGCATTGCGAATATTCACTTTTTAGATATAAATTAGATATATCAAAAAACAACGAGAGGTAACCATGCGACATCATCATGAAGAGGGGCGTGGGCCACGCGGGCGCCACAGCGATCCCAGCGAACACGGCGAACATGGCCGCCGCGGCGGCGGACGTCGCCAGCGTTTCTTTGGCCACGGCGAACTGCGGCTGATTATTCTGGACATCCTCAGTCGCAGCGCCAGCCACGGCTATGAGCTGATCAAAGAGATCGAAACCCTCACCCAGGGGAACTACAGCCCCAGCCCGGGGGTGATCTACCCGACGCTGGATCTGCTCCAGGACCAGGGCCTTATCAGCGTGGAAGACGACAACGGACGCAAAAAAATCGTCATCAGCGAAGAGGGGAAACAGCTGCACGCGGAGAACCAGGAGCACCTGGCCCATATCCAGGAGCGTTTGCAGGCGCGGATGGTCGGCTGCGAGCTGCGCAGAGATCCGCAGATGAAGCGCGCGCTGGAGAATTTCAAAGCGGTCCTCGACCTGAAAGTGAACCAGCAGGCCAGCAGCGCCGCCCAGCTCAAGCAGATCATTGGCATTATCGACCGAGCGGCGATGGAAATATCCCAGCTAGACTAAGCCTCTTTTCTCACCATCGGCTGCCCCGCGCTGGGGCAGCCCGCACCACGACGGATCGTCCCGCTAAAGGCCGCAAGGCAGAAAATCTCGCCAGCTCAGGAATAAAACGTGCCAATAATGGCGCCATGAGATTAAATTTTACACATTTCGTCTTTTACTTTGCATTTATCCCGATTTTCACCGCTTCTGCCGAACTGGCGTAATCCCTGCAATACTTAATCCAGTATCGTGTGATACGTCCGCCCCAGGAGCACATTTTGAACAGGTTACCTTCCAGCGCATCGGCTCTGGCCTGCAGCGCACACGCACTGAATCTCATTGAAAAGCGCACGCTTGACCATGAGGAAATGAAAGCACTTAACCAGGAGGTTAGAGAATACTTTAAAGAGCATGTGAATCCGGGGTTTTTAGAGTATCGAAAATCGGTCACAGCCGGCGGGGATTACGGAGCCGTAGAGTGGCAAGCGGGAGGGTTAAATACGCTTGTCGACACCCAGGGACAGGAGTTTATCGACTGCCTTGGCGGGTTTGGCATCTTCAATGTAGGGCACCGTAATCCAGTTGTGGTATCCGCCGTCGAGAATCAACTCGCGAAACAACCGCTTCACAGTCAGGAACTGCTGGACCCGCTACGCGCGATGCTGGCGAAAACCCTGGCGGCCTTAACGCCCGGCAAACTGAAGTACAGCTTCTTCTGCAACAGCGGTACCGAATCGGTAGAGGCGGCCATCAAGCTGGCGAAAGCCTATCAGTCGCCGCGAGGTAAATTCACCTTCATCGCCACCAGCGGCGCCTTCCACGGCAAATCGCTGGGGGCGCTGTCGGCCACCGCCAAGTCGACTTTCCGCAAACCGTTTATGCCGCTGCTGCCGGGCTTCCGCCATGTGCCGTTCGGCGATATCAACGCCATGCGCACCATGCTGAGCGAGTGCAAGAAAACCGGCGACGACGTCGCGGCGGTGATCCTTGAGCCGATTCAGGGCGAAGGGGGGGTGATCCTGCCGCCGACGGGGTATTTGCCGGCGGTGCGCAAACTGTGCGACGAGTTTGGCGCCCTGCTGATCCTCGACGAAGTGCAGACCGGTATGGGCCGCACCGGCAAGATGTTCGCCTGCGAGCATGAGAACGTTCAGCCTGACATCCTGTGTCTGGCGAAAGCGCTCGGCGGCGGCGTGATGCCGATCGGCGCGACGGTGGCTACGGAGGAGGTCTTCTCGGTGCTGTTCGACAACCCGTTCCTGCACACCACCACCTTCGGCGGCAACCCGCTGGCCTGTGCGGCGGCGCTGGCGACCATCAACGTGCTGTTGACGCAAAACCTGCCGGCGCAGGCGGCGCAGAAAGGCGATATACTGCTGGACGGTTTCCGCCTGCTGGCGCAGGAGTATCCGGACCTGGTGAATGATGTGCGCGGGAAAGGCATGCTGATGGCCATCGAGTTTGTCGATAACGAGATTGGCTACGACTTTGCCAGCGAGATGTTCAGGCAGCGGGTGCTGGTCGCCGGGACGTTAAACAACGCCAAGACGATCCGCGTTGAACCGCCGCTGACGCTCACCCTTGAGCAGTGCGAGCAGGTGCTGAAGGCGGCGCGTAAGGCGCTGGCGGCTCTGCGCGTCTCGGTTGCAGAGGCGTAATTCACACACAACCCTCTCCCGGTCGGGAGAGGGTATTTTCGTTATACCACCCGCACGCCTGCCGGCATGACGCGCTCCGGCGTCAACAGCACGCTTTCGCTTTCGTCTTCGGTTTCTGCGCATAACAGCATGCACTCAGAAGTTTCACCACGCATTTTGGCTTTCGCCAGATTACACAGCACCACCACCGTTTTCCCCAGCAGCTCCTCTTCGCTGTAGTAGGGCACCAGGCTGGTGACCGTCTGCAGCGTGCGGCCGCCGACATCAATCCGCGCAATGTACAGTTTGTCAGCATTGTCATGGCGCTTCACCTCGACAATCTTGCCGACGCGCATCTCCAGTTTGGCAAAATCAGCGTAAGCTACGGTATCCATCTCTCACCTCTAGTAAATTTTTACTAAAAGATAGCAAATTTTTGCCGTTCGTCTGCATGATACTGAGAATAATGCTACTTCTGTCACGCTATCGCCGGGGAAAATAGCCCTCCCACGCAGGCGTTTTTTACTGAAATAAGGTGCAGGACGCGACGCTTGCTTTACAATGGATGAGCAAACATGGGCAACGTCCGATAAAGGAAAAAGATGGCAACGCTAAAAGACATTGCGACCGAAGCGGGTGTTTCGCTGGCGACGGTTTCCCGGGTGTTAAACGACGATCCCACCCTGAATGTAAAAGAAGAGACCAAGCATCGTATTCTGGAGATTGCGGAGAAGCTGGAGTATAAAAGCAGCAGCGCGCGTAAAACCCAGGTCCTACCCGTCGGCCATCATCATATCCTGGCGCTGTATAGCTACCAGCAAGAGCTGGAAATTAACGACCCTTACTATCTTGCCATTCGCCACGGTATTGAAACCCAATGCGAAAAGCTCGCCATCGAGCTCACCAACTGCTATCTCAATAACACCCTGCCCGAGCTGAAAAAGGTCACCGGCGTATTGATTATCGGCCAGCCGACGCGCGAGCTGCGCGAGACCGCCAGCGCGCTGACCGACAATATTTGCTTTATTGATTTCCACGAAGCCGGTAGCCCGTACGATGCGGTGGATATCGACCTGGTACGTATCGCTAAAGAGGTGGTCGACTTCTTTATCCAGCAAGGCGCGTCGCGTATTGGATTTATCGGCGGCCAGGACCAGCCCGGCAAGGCCGATATTCGTGAAGTGGCGTTTGTGGAGTACGGCCAGTTGAAGGGCGTGGTTTCAGCCGATGATATCTGGCGCGGCGGTTTTTCCAGCTCGTCCGGTTATGAGCTGGCGAAGCAGATGCTGGCGCAAGCGGAGTTTCCGCGGGCGCTGTTTGTCGCCTCGGACTCCATCGCCATCGGCGTGCTGCGCGCCATTCACGAACGCGGGCTGGCGATCCCGGAAGATATTTCGCTGATTAGCGTCAACGATATCCCCACCGCGCGCTTTACCTTCCCGCCGCTGTCGACGGTGCGGATCCACTCCGAAATGATGGGCAGCCAGGGGGTGAACCTGCTGATCGAGAAGGCCCGCGATGGCCGCGCCCTGCCGCTTAACGTTTTTGTTCCCAGCGTGTTGAAGCTGCGCGGAACCACCCGTTAATCCAACCACATCCCGGCGGCGCTACGCTTAGCCGGGCTACCGGTCCTGGCCGGAACGCCACTCTGTAGGCCGGGTAAGGCGAAGCCGCCACCCGGCACAAAAGCGGCTCATTTTGTGATCAAGTTAAAGTAAATCATCCCTGACGATTTTATTTAGTAAAAGTTTTACTAAAATGAGGTTTATCTTATTAAGCCGTTCAGGGAGGCGATATGAATCGCTGGGAAAACCTTCAACTCACTCATGAAAACAGGCTGCCGCCGCGGGCGTATTTCTTCTCTTACGACTCACTGGCCCAGGCGCGGACCTTCGCCCGCGAAACCAGCAGCCGCTTCCTGTCCCTCAGCGGGCAGTGGAACTTCCGCTTTTTCACCAACCCGCTGCTGGTACCGGAGAGCTTTACCTCGTGCTTTCAGAACGAGTGGGGGCCGATTACCGTACCGGGTATGTGGCAGATGGAAGGCCACGGTCAGCTGCAGTACACCGACGAAGGTTTCCCCTTCCCCATCGACGTGCCGTATGTTCCGACCGATAACCCGACCGGCGCCTACCAGCGCCTGTTCACCCTCGGCGACGGCTGGCAGGGCAAACAAACCATCATCAAATTCGATGGCGTCGAAACCTATTTCGAAGTCTACGTTAACGGCCAGTACATCGGCTTTAGCAAAGGCAGCCGCCTGACCGCCGAGTTCGATATCAGCGCGGCGGTGAAAACCGGCGACAACCTGCTGTGCGTGCGCGTGATGCAGTGGGCGGACTCCACCTATATTGAAGATCAGGACATGTGGTGGTCGGCGGGCATTTTCCGCGACGTCTATCTGGTGGGGAAAAATCCGCTGCACGTGCAGGATTTCACCGTGCGCACCGATTTTAACGATGACTACATCGACGCGACCCTCTCCTGCCAACTGACGCTGGAAAACCTGGCTCCGCAGACGGCGGCGGCGGCGCTGGAATATACCCTGTTCGACGGCGAAAAGGCGCTATATTCGGGCAACGTCGGTCAACTGCAGGTCAGTCAGCAGCTGAACACCGGCTTCACGATTGATGTGAGCGCGCCGCAGCAGTGGTCGGCGGAAAGCCCGTATCTCTATCATCTGGTGCTGACGTTAAAGAACGCCGCCGGCGAGGTGCTGGAAATCATCCCGCAGCGCGTCGGTTTCCGCGATATCAAAGTGCGTGACGGCCTGTTCTATATCAATAACCGCTACGTGATGCTGCACGGCGTAAACCGCCACGATAACGATCATCTGAAAGGCCGCGCGGTCGGCATGGATCGCGTGGAAAAAGATCTGCTGCTGATGAAACAGCACAACATCAACTCGGTTCGCACCGCCCACTACCCGAACGACCCGCGTTTCTATGAAATGTGCGATATCTACGGACTGTTCGTGATGGCGGAAACCGACGTGGAGTCCCACGGTTTCGCCAACGTCGGCAACCTCAGCGCCATCACTGACGACCCGGCCTGGGAACACATCTACGTTGAGCGCATCGTGCGCCACGTCCACGCGCAGAAAAACCATCCGTCGATCGTCATCTGGTCGCTGGGTAACGAATCCGGTTATGGCTGCAACATCCGCGCCATGTACCACGCCACTAAAGCGCTGGATGATACCCGGCTGGTGCACTACGAAGAGGATCGCGACGCCGAGGTGGTGGATATCATCTCCACCATGTACACCCGCGTGCCGCTGATGAACGAATTTGGCGAACATCCGCATGAAAAACCACGCATTATCTGTGAGTACGCCCATGCGATGGGCAACGGTCCCGGCGGATTAACCGAATACCAGAACGTCTTCTACCAGCACGACTGCATCCAGGGCCACTACGTGTGGGAATGGTGCGATCACGGTATTCAGGCCACCGACGAAAACGGCGCGGTGTGGTACAAATTCGGCGGCGATTATGGCGACTACCCGAACAACTACAACTTCTGCCTCGATGGTCTGATTTTCTCCGACCAGACGCCGGGGCCGGGCCTGCGCGAATACAAACAGGTCATCGCCCCAGTGAAAGTACAGGCGCGGGATATCTGCCGCGGCGAACTGCGAGTGGAAAACAAACTGTGGTTCTCCACTCTCGATGACTACACCCTGCGCGTTGAAGTGCGCGCCGAAGGCGAAACGCTCTCCAGTCAGCTGCTGAAAGTGAAAGACCTGGCGCCGAATAGCGGCCGCGACCTGCAAATCGCCCTGCCGCAGCTCGACGAGCGTGAAGCTTTCGTCAACATCATGGTGACCAAAGATTCGCGTACCCCGTATAGCGAAGCCAATCACGATATCGCCGTCTATCAGTTCCCGCTTAAAGCGCGAACCGCGGCGCGAACCCCGCTGTTAAACGCCAGCGCCACGCCGCTGCAGATTGTCGATGAACGCCTCAGCTACACCATCTGCGGCCATAACTTCCGCGTGGTGTTCAGTAAGGTCAGCGGCAAACTGAGCGAATGGCAGGTCAACGGCGTCGACCAGGTAACCCGCGAGCCGAAGATCAATTTCTTCAAGCCCATGATTGATAACCATAAACAGGAATACGAAGGACTGTGGCAGCCGGCCCACCTGCAGATAATGCAGGAACATCTGCGCGAATTCAGCGCCGAAATAGAGGGCGAAACGGTGGTGATCACCACCCGCAGCGTAATTGCGCCGCCGGTGTTCGACTTCGGTATGCGTTGTACCTATCGCTGGCAGATTACCCCACAGGGCCACATCAACGTTGAGCTGGCCGGCGAGCGCTACGGCGACTATCCGCACATCGTCCCGTGCATCGGCTTTATGCTGGGCATTAACGGTGAGTTCGACCAGGTGAACTACTATGGCCGCGGACCGGGCGAGAACTACGCCGACAGCCAGCAAAGCAACATCATTGATATCTGGCATACCACCGTCGACGATATGTTTGTCAATTATCCGTTCCCGCAGAACAACGGCAACCGTCAGCACGTGCGCTGGGCATCGTTCAGCGACCGCCACGGCAGCGGTCTGCTGGTCGTACCGCGCAATCCGCTCAATATCAGCGCCTGGCATTATACGGCGGAAAACCTGCACGCCGCCCAGCACTGCAACGAACTACAGCGCAGCGATGACATCACTCTGAATATCGATGCGCAACTGCTCGGCCTCGGCTCCAACTCCTGGGGCAGCGAAGTGCTGGATAGCTGGCGCGTCTGGCTCAACACCTTCAACTATGGCTTTACGCTGCTGCCGCTGGAGGGCGGATGCGGCACCTCGCAGGTACTGGCGAACCATAGCTTCGGCGCCGGTTTCTTTTCCCCCGTTGCACACAGCGAGGCTGAACAATGAGAATTCTCGATAATTTAGAACAGTTTCAGCAGGTTTATCATAGCGGCCGCAAATGGCAGCGCTGCGTGGAAGCCATCAATAACATCGACAACATCCGCCCGGGCGTGGCGCATTCCATTGGCGATTCGCTCTCCTATCGAGTGGAAACCGATAGTACGACCGACGCGCTCTTTGTCGGCAACCGCCGCTACTTTGAGGTGCACTATTACCTGCAGGGGCAGCAGAAAATCGAGTTTGCCGCCAAAGAAAATCTGCAAACTGTCGCCTGCTACCGCGACGAAACCGATCGCGAATACCTGAAAGGGATCGGTGAAACGGTGAAGGTTCACGAAGGGCAGATGGTGATTTGCGATATCGACGAAGCCTACCGCTTTATCTGCGATGCGCCGGTAAAAAAAGTGGTGCTGCGAGTCACGGTTGAAGACGGCTACTTCCTCAATAAGTAAACCCGCGTTAAGCGACAAGGGAGGTCAACGGGTACGCCCGTTGGCCTTTCGGTTCCAGCCCGCTGCGGCGGGTAGATGAATGATTGGAGGACGTATGTCCGAAGCTGTACGTGCCAAAATCGGCAAGTTCGCGCTGTTATCGATGGCCTTTACCGCCGTCTTTAACGTGCGAAATATCGTCAATAACAACATTGAGTTAGGGCTCAGTTCCGCGCCTATCTTCTTATTCGCCACTATCGTTTACTTTATCCCGTTCGTGTTTATCATCGCCGAATTCGTCTCGGCCAATAAACACTCCGAATCCGGGATGTACGCGTGGCTGAAGCAGCCGCTGGGCACACGCGCCGCCTATCTTGGTTCCTTCCTCTACTGGTTTGTGAACCTGTTCTTTTTCCTCTCGCTGTTGCCGAACGTGGTGGCCTACGCCTCATACGCGATCACCGGTTACGCGATCCCCTTCTCGCCGATGGTGACCTCGCTTATCTCCATCGTGCTGTTCGCCATGGCTACCCATATATCCACCAAAGGGGCGACCTGGCTGGGTAAAATTTCCGAATGCGTGGCCTACGGCGTGTTCGCTTTGTTCGCGATTTACGTCGTCGGCGCGCTGACCGCGCTGGGTTCCGGTCACGTCCCGGCGCAGCCGATTACCCTGGCGGCGATGGAACCGACCATCAACTGGGCGACGCTCGGTATTATGTGCTGGATTTTCCAGGCCG
Source organism: Klebsiella pneumoniae complex sp. WS1778 (assembly GCF_049472055.1). Classification (NCBI taxonomy): domain Bacteria; kingdom Pseudomonadati; phylum Pseudomonadota; class Gammaproteobacteria; order Enterobacterales; family Enterobacteriaceae; genus Klebsiella; species Klebsiella pneumoniae complex sp. WS1778. Next base: position 173,485 of record NZ_JBKGTJ010000003.1, on the reverse strand, counting down.
CGGGCGGCGCGGAAACCGTTGCCGCCTACCTCAACGACACCAAGGGCGGGCAGAAATCCTTTATTAAAGTCATCATCACCGCCGGGGTGCTGATTGGCGGTATGTATGCCTTAGGTTCGCTGCTGGTTAACGTCTTTGTCGCCCGAGAGAACCTGACCTTCGCCGGCGGAATGGTGGAAATCTTTACCGGTCTCGGCGCCTACTTCCACATTTCTGAAGCGCTGATGGGCCGCTTCGTCGGCATCATTCTGTTTATCGCCATCTTCGGCAGCATGATGATGTGGACCGCCGCACCGGTCAAAATCCACTTCTCGGAAATCCCGAAAGGTATCTACGGCCAGAAAACCACCGAGTTGAACGCTCACGGCGTGCCGGTACGCGCCGCCTGGTGGCAGTTCCTGTTCGTCTTCCTGATGCTGATTGTTAACGGCTTCGGTTCCGCCAGCGTGCAGCAGATGATGAACACCGCCATTAATCTCACCGCTGGTACCGCCATGCTGCCGCCGCTGTTCATCATGGCCGCCTACTTCGTCTTCCGCTGGAAACACGATGACACGCCGCGCGACTTCCGTATGGGCTCAAGAAAAGTGGGCATGAGCGTGGTATCGATGCTGATAGTGATTTTCGTGGTTAGCATGACCGCTTCCGCCTTCCCGCCGGGCGTCGATCTGGTTAACGCTTTCTTTATCAACGTCTTTATGACCGCGGTCTTCTCCGGCCTGGCGTGGTGGTGGATCACCCGCTTTGAAAAAAAGCAGCAACGTCTGCGCGCCGCGGCGCCGGTTAACACTGCCGCCGCCGGTAAATAACGTTCCTGTCGTCCCGTCAGCCCCTCATCGGCTGGCGGGATTTTTTTAACCCTCACCTGATTACGTATTACTCAACCTTTTTCGTGATCGAGTTAAAGCTATTCGGTTTCTTTACTTCTATTTACTAAAACTTTTACTAAAATCGACATTAATTCTTAACTACCTCTACCCTACAAACAACACAACCCCCTTCAGCGACCCTCTGAAGGACAATGTGTGGAGATGTGTTATGTCTGATACTAAACGTAATACCATCGGCAAGTTCGGCCTGTTATCGCTGACCTTTGCCGCCGTTTACAGTTTCAATAACGTCATCAACAACAATATCGAACTGGGGCTGGCGTCGGCGCCGATGTTCTTCCTCGCTACCCTGTTCTACTTCATTCCGTTTTGCCTGATTATCGCCGAGTTCGTGTCGCTGAATAAAAACTCCGAGGCCGGGGTTTACGCCTGGGTGAAGAGTTCGCTCGGCGGCCGTTGGGCGTTTATCACCGCCTATACCTACTGGTTCGTAAACCTGTTTTTCTTCACCTCGCTGCTGCCGCGCGTGATCGCCTATGCCTCTTACGCCTTCCTCGGCTACGAATACATTCTGACGCCGTTCGCCACTACTGTGTTGAGCATGGCGCTGTTCGCTTTCTCCACCTGGATCTCCACCAACGGCGCGAAAATGCTGGGGCCTATCACCTCCGTCACCTCATCGCTGATGCTGCTGCTGACGCTCTCTTATATTCTGCTGGCCGGTTCCGCACTGGTGGGCGGCGTGCAGCCAGCGGATCCGATCACCGTCGAAGCGATGATCCCTAACTTCAACTGGGCGTTCCTCGGTATTACCACGTGGATCTTTATGGCGGCGGGCGGCGCGGAATCGGTGGCGGTGTACGTCAACGATGTGAAAGGCGGCTCGAAATCCTTCGTTAAAGTGATCATCCTCGCCGGGATCTTCATCGGCGTGCTGTACTCGATCTCCTCCGTGCTGATCAACGTCTTCGTCAGCAGCAAAGAGCTGAAGTTTACCGGCGGATCGGTGCAGGTGTTCCACGGCCTGGCGGCTTACTTTGGCCTGCCGGAAATGCTGATGAACCGCTTCGTCGGCCTCGTTTCGTTTACCGCGATGTTTGGCTCGCTACTGATGTGGACCGCCACTCCGGTTAAAATTTTCTTCTCGGAAATTCCCTCCGGCATCTTTGGTAAAAAAACCGTCGAGCTCAATGAGAACGGCGTCCCGGCGCGCGCGGCCTGGATCCAGTATCTGATCGTTATTCCACTGATGATCATCCCGACGCTGGGATCCAACACCGTGCAGGATCTGATGAACACCATCATCAACATGACCGCCGCCGCTTCCATGCTGCCGCCGCTGTTCATCATGCTGGCCTACCTCAACCTGCGCCGCAAACTCGACCATCTGCCGCGCGATTTCCGCATGGGCTCGCGTACCACCGGCATCGTGGTGGTATCCATGCTAATTGTGATTTTCGCCATCGGTTTCGTCGCCTCAACCTTCCCAACCGGCGGCAACATCCTGACCATTATTTTCTACAACGTTGGCGGGATCGTGATTTTCCTTGGCTTCGCGTGGTGGAAATACAGCAGATACGTCAAAGGATTAACCCAGGAACAACAACAAATAGAAGCGGCTCCGGCTTCCCATACCTCTTAAATACCTTAAAAAAATGAAAACTAACTCTTACTTATACGGGGCACTCGTTGCCCTAACTTTTTGCGCCCCTGCGGCGGCCGCTGAGACCGTCCATCCGGCCGAGCACGACGATACCAAAACGCCGGAATTAACCACCACCTCCTATCGCTTTTACGGCGAGTTGGGGGTTGGCGGATACATGGATTTAGAAGGCGAGGACAAACATAGATACAGCGATGGCACCTATATCGAGGGCGGGCTGGAGGTCAAAAACGGCCACTGGTTCGGGCTGATTTACGGCGAAGCCTGGACGGTACAGGCCGATAGCCAGGGCAATGCCTGGACGCCCGGCCACAGCTGGGGTGGCGTGGAAGGCGGCCTTAACCGCCTCTATGGCGGCTATAAAACCGATAACAACACCGAGATCATGCTCAGCCTGCGCCAGGATTCGTCGCTGGACGACCTGCAGTGGTGGGGCGACTTTACCCCCGATCTGGGTTATGTGATCCCCAATACCCGCGACATCATGTACGCGCTGAAAGTACAAAACCGCAGCGGCGATTTCCGCTATAGCGTCACCGCCACGCCGGCCGGTCATCACGATGAAAGCAAGGCCTGGCTGCACTTCGGCAAATATGATCGCTATGACGATAAGTACACCTACCCGGCAATGGTCAACGGCTACGTTCAGTACGACATCGTCAAAGATGTCACCTGGATGAACGGCCTTGAAGTGACCGACGGCACCGGACAGCTATTCCTGACCGGCGTTCTGTCGCCCAATCTGGCCTTCCGCGCCTGGCACCATACCGGCCGCGCCAAAGGGCTGGATGTTCCCGGCAGCGAAACCGGCTTTATGGCCAGCGCCATGTATGAAGCATTAAGCGGACTCTACTTCTCCACCGCATACAGCTACGCCAAACACCGCCCGGACCACGCCGCTGATGAAACCACCGCGTTTATGCAATTTGGCATCTGGTACGAATACGGCGGCGGGCGTTTCGCCACCGCCGCCGACAGCCGTTTCTATACCAGCAACGCCAGCGGCGACCCGAGCGACAAAATTTTCCTGATGCAATACTTCTACTGGTAACAAGGAGCCGAGATACCATGAACCTCACCACTACGCTGACGCCGCTGGCCTGCGCGCTGATGCTGAGTTTTTCCGCCCACGCCGTCACCGCGCAGGCGTTTAAAAACGTCATCGACCGCAGCGGCGCGCCGCAGTATATGCAGGATTTCGACGCCGATGACCACCAGCGCTTCAACCCCTTCTTCGACCTCGGGGCGTGGCACGGCCACCTGCTGCCCGACGGCCCGGCGACCATGGGCGGCTTCCCCGGCCCGGCGCTGCTGACCGAAGAGTACATCAACTTTATGGCCACCAACTTCGATCGCCTGACGGTGTATCAGAACGGCAAAAAGGTCGATTTCACCCTGCAGGCCTGGAGCCTGCCCGGCGCGCTGAAGCAAACGCTGACCGCGCCCGGCGTGAAGGTGGAGATGACGCTGCGCTTCGCCAGCGCCCACACTTCACTGCTGGAGACCAAAATCACCAGCAACACTCCGCTGAAGCTGGTGTGGGATGGCGAACTGCTGGAAAAACTGGCCGCCAAAGAGGGTAAAGCGCTATCGGACAAAACCATTGATGAAGCCTTCCCGGACTATCAGCGCCGTCTGAGCGCCACGCCCGACGGCCTGACGGTCAGCTTTGGCAAGGTTCGCGCCGCCTCCGACCTGATGACCTCCGGCGAATCGCAGTATCAGATCCACCGTTCGCTGGTAACCGAGACCCGTATCGACGGCCACCGCTTTACCAGCAGCGCGGAGATCCGCGGCTCCACCATCCTGTACACTACCTATTCGCACCTACTTACCGCGGAGCAAGCGCGCCAGGAAAAAGCGCAAATCCGCGATATTCTGGCGCGCCCGGCGTATTATCTCGCCGCCTCCGAACAGCGCTGGGACGGCTATCTGCAAAAAGGGCTCATTAATCCGGACGCCACCGCCGAACAGACTCGCGTAGCGGTGAAAGCCATTGAGACGCTCAACGGCAACTGGCGCGCGCCGGGCGGCGCGGTGCATTACCACACCGTCACCCCATCCGTGACCGGCCGCTGGTTCTCCGGCAACCAGACCTGGCCGTGGGATACCTGGAAGCAAGCCTACGCCATGGCCCACTTCAACCCGGATATCGCCAAAGAGAATATCCGCGCCGTCTTCTCCTGGCAGATTAAAGCCAATGATAAGGTGCGTCCGCAGGATGCCGGATTTGTGCCCGATCTGATTGCCTGGAACCTGAGCCCCGAGCGCGGCGGCGACGGCGGCAACTGGAACGAACGCAACACTAAGCCAAGCCTCGCGGCCTGGTCGGTGATGGAGGTGTATAACGTCACCAAAGATAAAGCGTGGCTGGAAGAGATGTATCCGAAGCTGGTGGCCTATCACGACTGGTGGCTGCGCAATCGCGACCATAACGGTAACGGCGTGCCGGAATATGGCGCGACCCGCGATAAGGCGCACAACACCGCCGACGGCGCCATGCTGTTCACGGTGAAAAAAGGGCAAACCGAGCAGACGCTTTCCGGCCTCAGCGCATACGAGCAGGTGACGGCCAAAGGCGATTACGACAGCCTCGAAATCCCGGCGCAGGTAGCGGCATCGTGGGAATCCGGGCGAGACGATGCGGCGGTATTTGGTTTTATCGATAAAGAACAGCTGGATAAATATGTCGCCAACGGCGGCAAACGCAGCGACTGGACGGTCAAATTCGCCGAAAACCGCGACCGCGACGGCAACCTGCTGGGGTATTCGCTGCTTCAGGAGTCGGTCGATCAGGCCAGCTATATGTACAGCGATAACCACTATCTGGCGCAGATGGCGACCGTTCTTGGCAAAGCGGAAGAGGCAAAGCGCTATCAGGCGCTGGCGGCGAAGCTGGCGGATTATATCAATACCTGCATGTTTGACCCGCAGACCCGCTTCTATTACGACATTCGTATCGAGGAACAACCGCTAGCCAACGGCTGCGCCGGTAAACCGATCGTCGAGCGCGGCAAAGGGCCGGAAGGCTGGTCGCCGCTGTTTAACGGCGCGGCGACGCAGCAACATGCTGACGATGTGATTTCGGTGATGCTCGACCCGAAAGAGTTCAACACCTTTGTGCCGCTGGGCACCGCCGCACTGACCAACCCGGCCTTTGGCGCCGATATTTACTGGCGTGGACGGGTGTGGGTGGATCAGTTCTGGTTCGGCCTGAAGGGAATGGAGCGCTACGGTCATCGCGATGAGGCGCTGAAGCTGGCGGACGCCTTCTTCCAGCACGCCAAAGGCTTAACCGCCGATGGCCCGATTCAGGAGAACTACAATCCGCTGACCGGCGCCCAGCAGGGGGCGCCCAACTTCTCGTGGAGCGCGGCGCATTTATATATGTTGTATAACGAGTTTTTCCGTAAGCCGTAGCGTTTTCCCCTCACCCTACCCCTCTCCCACAGGGAGAGGGTCGGGGTGAGGGCTCGTCTCACACCTGCGGCAGCAGGCCGATAAAGCTGCGCTTCTGCCGCGGCTGCGACATCATCTCCTCCAGCTTTTCGACGCAGGCTAAATAGTGCGGGGTTTTCTTGTGCGCCAGCACCGCCTCATCGTCTTTATAGGCTTCGTAGATAAAAAAGCGGGTCTTCACTTCCGGATCCTGCAGGACATCAAAGCGCAGGTTGCCCGGCTCCCGCAGCGCGCCTTCGTGGTTGGCGCGAAATACCTCGAGAAACTCGTCGACCCGCTCCGGTTTGATATTGATCTCCACCAGCGTCACGTTCATTTCCGCTCTCCCTGTTTCTCTTCCTGCCAGAACTGGTACGCTTCGCGCGCGTTCAGATTCTCATGCACCACCTTTTTCACCGCCTTCAGCATCGCCCGTGGGGCGCTGGACTGGAAGATATTGCGTCCCATATCCACCCCGGACGCCCCCTGGTCGATCGCCCGCCAGCACATCTCCAGCGCCTCATGCTCCGGCAGCTTTTTGCCCCCGGCGATGACGATCGGTACCGGGCAGCTGGCGGTCACTTTCTCAAAACCGTCCTCAACAAAATAAGTCTTCACAAACTGCGCCCCCATTTCGGCGGCAATCCGGCTGGCCAGCGAGAAGTAGCGGGCGTCGCGGGCCATCTCTTTGCCGACGCCAGTGACCGCCAGTACCGGCATACCGTAGCGGTTGCCGGCGTCCACCAGTTTGATGATGTTATTGATCGACTGATGTTCGTATTCGCTGCCGATATAGACCTGCGCCGCCACCGCGCAAACGTTGAGACGCAGGGCGTCCTCCATCGCCACCGCCACGCATTCGTTGGAGAGTTCACTCAAAATCGAGTTACCGCCGGAGGCGCGCAGCACCACCGGTTTATTGGTCGCCGCCGGTACCTGACTGCGCAATACGCCGCGGGTACACATCAGCACGTCGGTCTCCTCGAACAGCGGCGCAATCGACAGGTCGATACGCTCCAGCCCAGTAGTTGGCCCTTGGAAGTAACCGTGGTCGAAGGCCAGCATGACCGTGCGGTTGCTGTGCGGATTAAAAATGCGCGCCAGCCGCGACTGCATGCCCCAGTCCAGCGAGCCGCAGCCTTTCAGGGTGTACAGCGTGTTCTGCTGCGGGCGGTCGAGGCCGAAGTCCTTGCCCTCTTTGATATCATCTAAATCAGCCATCTCATCCTCCGTCAGAAGTCGTAGTTATTGATGTTCTCTTTGCTGAACACCACGCGCTCCGGCAGCAACACGATACCGTTGCCCTTCGCCTCATACTGGTAGCCCTGCACGCTGTTCGGTTCGACCTTCAGCGAGCCGATATCTTTCACCTCAACGCTATCGCCGACGTTAAGATCGCCCTTTTTCAGTAATCGATCGGCGACATTAACCGCAATTTTGCCCTGCTGAACCACATCCCACAGACCAAAGGCTTTCACCGTGCCGCGCTCCACGTAGGGGCGCATCACATTGGGGGTACTAAAGCCGACGATCGCCACGCCCTGACGCTTGAGGTTCTCCGCCGCCTGCGCCGCCGCCGGCAGGGCATTGGCATCCGGCGCGATAATGGCGTCGAGATCCGGATACGCTTTTAAGATCCCCTCGGCAGTTTGCAGCGATTTGGTGGCATCGTTATAGCCAAACTGGGTGGTGACGATTTGCCACTGCGGATGTTCTTTTTCGATTTTGGCTTTGGCTTCCTTCACCCACTGGTTCTGGTCGGTCACCGTCGGGCTGGAGTAGAAAAACGCCACTTTGGCAGCGGGCTTCGTCACCTGCTTTTCCGCCATCTCCACCAGCAGGCCGCCGAGCTGCTGCGGCGTGCCCTGATTGATATAGATGCTGCGGCACTCCGGCTTGGTATCGGAATCCCAGGTCAGGACTTTCACCCCGCGCTGCATCGCCCGCTTCAGCGCCGGACACAGGCCGTCCGGTGAGACGGCTGAGACGATAATCGCGTTGTAGCCCTGGTTGACGAAGTTGTTGATAAGCTGCACCTGGCCGGAGACGCTGGGCTCGGTTGGGCCGTCATAGGTGACATCCACGCCCAGCGCTTTCCCCGCCTCTTTCGCGCCGTTGCCGCCGCTGGTAAAGAAGCCGACGCCGACCAGCTTAGGAATAAAGGCGATACGGTCCGCCGCTTGCGCGGTTGCCACGCTCATCGCCAGCGCCAGCGTGCTGACCTGCAGGATACGTTTTGTTTTCATTGTTGTGCTCCGATTGTTTTACGCGAGAAAAGACGCCGCCAGGTCGCGCGCACCCATTCACGGTGCAGGCTCAGCGAACGCCCCATCACCACCACAACCAACAGCGCCCCTGACAGCGCGCTCGACACCTGGTTGGGGATGCCGACCATCTGTAAACCCTGTTGCAGATACCCCACCAGCAATGCCGCCAGCGCGGTACCCAGTATCGATCCCGAGCCGCCGTAAATATTGGCCCCACCGAGCACCGCCGCGGTCAGCGCCGGCATCAGCAGGTCACGGCCTAAATCCGAACGCGCCGAGCCGAAATAGGAGACCATCACCAGCGCCGCGACCGCCGAGGCAATACCGACCAGGCCATACAGCACATACGGGATGCCGTTCACCGACAGCGCCGCATAGCGCGCGGCGCGCGGGTTTTGCCCGAGTAAAAAGAGGTGGCGGCCAAAGCGCCCGCGATGGGCCAGCAGCCAGAAGAGAAAGGTGACACCCGCGAACAGCACCAGCGGCAGCGGCAGCCCGCCCAGAGTTAAATTGGCGAAGGCGGTGAAGCTGTCGGGAAAGCCGCCGATCCCCTCATAACCGGTGGCGCCGGCCATGCCGGAAAGCAGCAGCGCGCCGCCGCCGTACAGATACAGCGTCCCGAGGGTGATCACCAACGGGCTGATGCCGGTGTAGTGGATCAGCGCGGCGTTGATTAGCCCGCACAGCAGCCCCAGCAGCAACGTCAGCGACACCGCCAGCCACAGCGGCCAGCCCGCCTGGGTCATCACCCCGAGGGCGATGGCGCACAGTCCGATGGTCGAGCCCAGCGAAATATCGATCCCGCCGCTGATAATCACCAGCGTCAGCGGCAGCGCGACGATGCCGATGCAGATAAAGTCGCTGGTGCTAAAGAGCAGCATATTGAGATCCAGCATGCGCGGATTCAGCGCGCCGAACAGCAGGATTTCCACGACTAATAACGCCAGCAGCGCGCTTTCCCAGTTAAGCTTCAGCTTCATTTAAGCCACCTCTTTGCTTTTGCGTTCGGGAAAGCGGGCAACCTGTTTGCCCCCTTTGTTGCCGGGCTGGAAACGACTGTACTTCAGCGCCCGCTGATGGCGGGCCAGCGCCTGGCGCAGGCGTCCATCAAGCACCAGCACCCCGAGCAGCACCAGGCCGGCGATAAAGTCATTCCACCAGGCAGGAAGGCGGAACAGCACCAGCACGGTGTCGATTTGGGTGAGGAAAAAGGCGCCGAGAAACGCGCCGAGCAGCGTACCGGTGCCGCCGAGCAGCGATATTCCGCCCAGCACGCAGGCGGCGATGGCTTTCATCTCCAGGCCGCTGCCGGTCTGATTGGGCACAAAGCCAATCTGCGCGGCGAAGACGATCCCGGCGCAGGCCGCCAGCATACCGTTGAGGGTAAAAGCCAGCATCCGTGTGCGATTGACCGCCACGCCCAGCTGGCGGGCAGCGGCGAGGTTATCGCCAACGGCATAGAAATCACGTCCAGAGGCGGTGCGCGACAGCAGCCAGCCGCCCGCCAGCAGCAGCGCCAGCACCAGCCAGCCCAGCGGCGACACGCCGATAAACGCGGGCTCCGAGAGCGATTTCAGGCTGTCGGGCAAGCCTTCGATCCATTTCCCTCCGGTCCACAGCAGCATCACCCCGCGATACAACCCCAGCGTGCCGAGCGTCGCGACGATCGCCGGAATGCGCAGCCCCACCACCAGCAGGCCGTTAAAAGCCCCGGCCAGCGCGCCTATCGCCAGCGCGAAGGCGATCGCCGTCGCCAGCCCGTAGCCGTTGTTCAGCGCTACCCCAACGGCGATGGCGCTCAGGCCAACGGTGGAGCCCACCGACACGTCGATATTGCGGGTCAGCATCACCAGCGTCGCCCCCAGCGCCAGCAGGCACAGGATTTGTGAGCTGGCGAAAATCATCGCCAGCGTCTGCAGGCTGAAATAGGCCGGATTGAGCGCCACCAGCACGGCAAACAGCGCCACGATGGCAAAAAAGGCGCTCAGTTCGCGATTCTTGAATAACGTTTTCATGCCTGCCCTCCGAAGGCCAGGGTCATCATGCGATCGACGGTCACCGCCTGCCGCGCCAGCTCGCCGCTGTGGCGGCCCTGATGCATCACCAGCACCCGGTCGGCCAGACCGACGAACTCCTCCACATCGGAAGAGATCATCAGCACCGCCACATTTTGCGCGGCGACGCTTTTCAGCAGCTGATAGATATCGGCGCGGGCGGAGACATCCACGCCGCGCGTCGGCTCATCGACAATCAGCAGCAACGGATTAGCTTCCAGACAGCGCGCCAGCAGCACCTTCTGCTGGTTGCCGCCGGAGAGAGTGCGTACCGGCTGGTCGCCATCGGCCAGCTTGATCCCCAGCGCCCGGTGATAGCGCTCGACCACCGCCGCCTCCCGTTTCCCCTGCTGCCACCACGACGGCTGATTGAACATCACCGTGTTCCAGCGCACCGGCGCATCGAGAAACAGCCCGGAGACCTGGCGGTCTTCCGGCAGATAGACCAGCCCGCTGGCCAACCTGGCGCGGGTGCTCTCCTGACTAATCTCGCGGTTCTCCAGCCAGATCCTCCCGGCGCGCGGCGGACGCAGGCCGTATAAGGTTTCGGCAAATTCGGTGCGCCCGGATCCCACCAGCCCGGCAAGGCCGACGATCTCCCCGGCGCGGATCTCCAGACTGAGATCGATAAAACCTTCGCCAGTTAGATCCTCCACCCGCAGCACGGGAAAATCCTGCGCCTGGGTACGGCGATTGCCCGGTAGCGCCAGCCACAGCTTTTGCGTGTCGCTCAGCGCATGGTCGCGGCTGGCCGGCGTCATGGCGCTGATAAGCTGTTGGTCGCCGTAGCCCGCCGTTTCGCCACTGAGCACCACTGCCCCGTCGCGCATCACCGACACATGGCTGGCCAGCTGGCGGATTTCCGGCAGTTTGTGCGAGATAAAGACGATCCCAACGTCCAGCGCCTGTAACGCGCGGATCTGGCTAAACAGTCTCTCGGTTTCACCCGGCGTTAAAGAGGCGGTGGGTTCATCCAGGATCAGGATCCGCGCCTCGCGCATCAGGCCGCGCAGGATCTCGACCATCTGTTGATCGGCCACTTCCAACGTGCTGGCGCTGGCATCGAGGTTGATCTGGCAGTTCAGCTGCTGCAGTTTTTCCTGCAGCCGCGCGGTGGTATCCGCCCGCTTCGGCAGACGAAAGAGAATGTTCTCGCGCACGCTGAGGTTGGGAAACAGCATTGGCTCCTGCGGCACCAGATAGATGCCCAGCTGGTGGGCCAACGCCGGGTTAAGGCGCGCAAACGCGCGTTCGCCGATCGTCAGTTCACCGCTATCCGGGGTTTCGACGCCGGCGATGATCTTCATCAGCGTCGATTTACCCGCGCCGTTGCCCCCCATCAGCGCATGCACCTGGCCCGCGCATAGCGTAAAGTCGATGCCCTTCAGCACGGCAACGCCGGAGAACTGTTTGCGGATCTGGCGAGCTTCAAGCAGTGGCTTCATCGTCGCGCCTCGTTTGAACAAATGATTTTTAAATTTAATAATGTTCAAAAGCGTAGACGGTGAACTATATTTACAACCGTGCGAAGATCACAGTTTGGCGCTTTAGATCGTCCGGAAAAAAGCGGCCAGAGATGAAAGATCCGTTTTGCCAGTCGGCTCACACTTTCCGGCCGCGCAATAGCGAACATATGATCTAAATTTTTATAAGAGTTCAATTTATGAGCGAAAAACGCATTACGGAAGACCATCGCTACGCCGGGCTGGCGTTAGCCGAGGAAGAGCTGGTGGCGCGGGTGGCGTGGTGTTACTACCACGACGGCCTGACGCAAAACGACATCGGCGAGCGTTTGGGGCTGCCGCGGCTGAAGATTTCCCGCCTGCTGGAGAAAGGCCGCCAGTCCGGGGTGATCCGCGTGCAGATCAACTCGCGCTATGAGGGCTGTCTGGCGCTGGAAAGTGAACTCCAGCAGCGCTTTGGCCTCAAGATTGCCCGTGTGCTGCCGGCGCTCAACACCCCGCCGATGAATACCCGGCTGGGGATCGGTGCCGCGCAGTCGCTGATGGGCATTCTGCAACCGGGACAGCTGCTGGCGGTCGGCTTCGGCGAAGCCACCATGAGCTGCCTGCAGCATCTCAGCGGCTTTATCGGCTCGCAGCAGGTGCGACTGGTCACTCTCTCCGGCGGCGTCGGCCCCTATATGACCGGCATCGGCCAACTGGATGCCGCCTGCAGCGTCAGTATTATTCCGGCGCCGCTGCGGGTCTCGTCGGCGGAGGTCGCTGAGATCCTGCGCCGCGAATCCAGCGTGCGCGATGTGATGCTGGCGGCGACGGCGGCGGACGCGGCGGTGGTTGGCATTGGCGCTATCGATCAGCGGCGCGACGCGACCATTCTGCGCTCCGGCTATATCAGCGAGGGCGAACAGCTGATGTACGCCCGCAAAGGGGCGGTCGGCGACATTTTAGGTTATTTCCTGCAGGCCGACGGCCGGCCGGTAGAAGGACTGGAGATCCATCGGGAACTGCTCGGCGTGACCCTTGATGAGCTGGCGCAGCTGCCGACCATCGTCGGCGTCGCCGGGGGAGAACAAAAAGCGCAGGCGATTCATGCCGCTCTGATTGGCAAGCGCATTAATGGCCTGGTAACGGAAGAGACAACAGCACGCGCGGTGCTCGCACTGGCCTCCTGACGGCCCGGCGCCGCGCGACAACAGTGAGGCGCATGTCATGAGTTACCTGTTAGCGTTAGATGCCGGGACCGGCAGCATACGGGCGGTCATTTTCGATCTTAATGGCCGCCAGCTGGCGGTGGGCCAGGCCGAATGGAAACACCTGAGCGTCGATAACGTCCCCGGCTCGATGGAGTTCGACCTTACCACCAACTGGCAGCTGGCCTGCCAGTGCATTCGCCAGGCGCTCGACGCCGCCCGGCTCTCTGCCGCCGATATTCAGTCCGTCGCCTGCTGTTCGATGCGCGAAGGGATCGTCCTCTATGACCGCAACGGCGAGGCCATCTGGGCCTGCGCCAACGTTGATGCCCGCGCCAGCCGCGAAGTGGCGGAGCTTAAGGAGATCCACGACTATCGTTTTGAATCCGAGGTGTACGAGGTCTCCGGGCAAACGCTGGCGCTCAGCGCCATGCCACGCCTGCTGTGGCTGGCGCACCATCGTCCCGATATCTACCGCAAGGCGGCGACTATCACCATGATCAGCGACTGGCTGGCGGCGAAGCTTTCCGGCGAGCTGGCGGTCGACCCGTCAAACGCAGGCACCACCGGCATGCTCGATCTGTTCAGCCGCGACTGGCGTCCGGCGCTGCTGGATATGGCCGGGCTACGCGCCGATATGCTCTCGCCGGTGAAAGAGACCGGCACGCTGCTGGGCGCCGTCACCGAAGCTGCAGCCCAGCAGAGCGGCCTGCGCGTCGGGACGCCGGTGGTGATGGGCGGCGGCGACGTGCAGCTCGGCTGCCTCGGGCTCGGGGTGGTACGCGCCGGGCAAAGCGCGGTACTCGGCGGCACTTTCTGGCAGCAGGTGGTCAATCTGCCGCAGGTGCGCACCGACCCGCAGATGAATATCCGCGTCAATCCTCACGTGATCCCCGGCATGGCGCAGGCGGAATCGATCAGTTTCTTTACCGGACTGACCATGCGCTGGTTCCGCGACGCCTTCTGCGCTGAAGAAAAGCTGATTGCCGAGCGTCTCGGCGTCGATGCCTATTCGCTGCTGGAGGAGATGGCCAGCCGCGTACCCGCCGGTTCCCACGGCGTGATGCCTATTTTTTCCGACGCCATGCACTTTAAGCAGTGGTACCACGCTGCGCCATCGTTTATTAACCTCTCCATCGATCCGGAGAAGTGCAATAAAGCCACCCTGTTCCGGGCCCTGGAGGAGAACGCGGCGATTGTCTCCGCCTGCAACCTGGCGCAGATTTCGCAGTTTTCCGGGGTGACTTTCGACAGCCTGGTGTTTGCCGGCGGCGGTTCGAAGGGAGCGCTGTGGAGCCAGATCCTCAGCGACGTCACCGGCCTGCCGGTGCGGGTGCCGGTGGTCCGCGAAGCCACTGCCCTCGGCTGCGCCATTGCCGCCGGCGCTGGCGCCGGGCTGTACGGCGATATGGCCAGCGCTGGAGAAAAGTTAGTGAGCTGGCACCGCGAATTCAGCCCTAATCCGCAGCATCGCGAGCTTTATCAGGAGATGATGAGTAAATGGCAGTCGGTGTATGCCGATCAGCTTGGTCTTGTCGATAGCGGGCTGACAACATCGATGTGGCAGGCGCCGGGTCTGGAACGCCGCCAGCGCGTTGCGTCTTCCCCGTCACCCTAACCACCGGTACCGATCCGCCTTTCTCCCTCTCCCTTTGGGAGAGGGCCGGGGTGAGGGGCAACGCTTCGCCGTTCTTTGAATCCCATCACAATCACCGCACTCCCCTTTTCCCTTTTTCTCCACGACGGCTAAATTAGTAACTCATCCGACCACATAACAATAATTTTACATTGGAAGCCATTATGAGCCGCTATCCGTCGCTTTTCGCCCCGCTTGAGCTGGGCTTCACTACCCTTAAAAACCGCGTGTTGATGGGCTCCATGCATACCGGTCTGGAAGAACTGCCCGACGGCGCGCAGCGGTTAGCGGCCTTTTACGCCGAGCGTGCGCGTCACGGCGTGGCACTGATCGTCACCGGCGGCATCGCTCCCGCCCCGTCCGGGGTGACCATGGCCGGCGGCGCGGTGCTCAACGATGCCAGCCATCTGGCGCATCATCGCCAGATCACCGACGCGGTACATCAGGAAGGCGGCAAAATCGCTCTGCAGATCCTGCACACCGGGCGCTACAGCTACCAGCCCGCGCTGGTCGCCCCCTCGCCTCTGCAGGCGCCGATTAACCGGTTCACCCCTCATGAGCTGAGCCACAACGAGATCCTCACGCTGATCGATGATTTTGCCCACTGCGCCCAGCTCGCGCGGGAAGCGGGCTATGACGGCGTCGAGGTGATGGGCTCTGAGGGCTATCTGATTAACGAATTCCTCGCCGCGCGCACTAACCAGCGCAGCGATCAATGGGGCGGCGATTACGCGCGCCGTATGCGATTCGCCGTTGAAGTGGTCAAGGCCGTGCGCCAGCGCGCCGGTCACGATTTCATTATCATCTACCGCCTATCGATGCTCGATCTGGTCAACGACGGCAGCACGCTGGCGGAAGTCACTGAACTGGCCAAAGCGATTGAAGCGGCGGGAGCGACCATCATCAACACCGGGATCGGCTGGCACGAAGCGCGCATTCCAACCATCGCCACGCCGGTACCGCGCGGCGCCTTTAGCTGGGTCACCCGCAAGCTGAAAGGCGCGGTATCGATCCCGCTGATCACCACCAACCGCATCAACGATCCGCAGGTCGCGGAGGATATTCTCGCCCGCGGCGATGCCGATATGGTATCGATGGCCCGCCCGTTCCTCGCCGACGCCGAATTTATGTCAAAAGCGCAGAACGATCGTGCCGATCAGATCAACACCTGCATCGGCTGCAACCAAGCGTGTCTCGATCGGATCTTCGTCGGCAAAGTCACCTCCTGTCTGGTCAACCCGCGCGCCTGTCATGAAACCCTGATGCCGGTCCTGCCTGCCAACGCGCCTAAACGGCTGGCGGTGGTCGGCGCCGGGCCGGCCGGTCTGGCCTTTGCCGTTAACGCCGCCGCCCGTGGCCATCAGGTCACGTTGTTCGATGCGCTGCCGGAGATCGGCGGCCAGTTTAATATCGCCAAACAGATCCCTGGCAAAGAGGAGTTCCACGAGACGCTGCGTTACTACCGCACCATGCTCGATCTTAACGGCGTCGATCTGCGCCTGAACACCCGCGTTACGGCAGATGATCTGCTGGCTTTCGATGAGACGATCCTCGCCACCGGTATCGCCCCGCGCCTGCCGGCGATCGCCGGGATCGATCATCCCAAGGTGCTCAGCTACCTGGATGTCTTGCGCGACAAAGCGCCGGTTGGCGCGAAGGTGGCGATCATCGGCTGCGGCGGCATCGGCTTCGACACCGCGATGTACCTAAGCCAGTCGGGCGTGGCCACCAGCCAGGATATCGGCGAATTCTGTCGCGAATGGGGTATCGATACCAGCCTGCAAACGGCGGGAGGGCTGAGTCCTGAGGGCCCGCAACTGAGTCAAAGCCCGCGACAAATTGTGATGCTGCAGCGCAAAGCGAGCAAACCGGGCGAAGGGCTCGGCAAAACCACCGGCTGGATCCATCGCGCGACGCTGCTGGCGCGCGGCGTGAAAATGATCCCGGGGGTCAGCTATGAGAAGATCGATGATGAGGGGTTACATGTGACTATCGGCGGTGAACGCCAGCTGCTGGCGGTGGATCATGTGATTGTCTGCGCCGGTCAGGAGCCGCGCCGCGATCTGGCGGAACCGCTGCGCGAGGCAGGGAAAACGGTGCATTTGATCGGCGGCTGCGACGTGGCGGCGGAGCTGGATGCGCGCCGGGCGATTGCCCAGGGCACGAAGCTGGCGCTGACGATTTAGCCGTGTCCCGGGGGCGGCGCGATGCGCCTTCCCCGGGCTACCACGATAATCCCGCACGCTAGCCCGGCGAAGGCGTCAGCCGGTAGCCGGGGAAACAGCAACACGAATCAGCGCTGCTTACGCACCTTGGTCGCTTTCAAAATGACGAACTTATTGTTCGTCGCAATCGTCGTGCAATTACCAAACGCGCGCTTCAGCTTACGGAAGTAATCGAGGTGGCGGTTGCCGACGACGTACAGCTCGCCGCCGTATTTCAGGCTGCGGCGGGCGTCGTTAAACATCTGCCAGGCAATATGGTCGGTAATGGCGTGCTGCTGATGGAACGGCGGATTGCACAGGATCGCCGTAAAGCGGTCCGGCTCAATGCCGGAGAGCGAGTTGTTGACCATAAATTCACAGCGGTCGATATCGTCCGGCAGGTTGTGCTCGACGTTCAACCGGCTGGAAGCCACCGCCATGTGCGACTCATCGGTGAACATGACCCGCGCGTTCGGGTTCTGCGCCAGCGCCTGCAGGCCAATCACCCCGTTGCCGCAGCCGAGATCGGCGATCTCGCCTTCTAAATTAGACGGTAAATGCTGCACGAAGAAGCGCGCGCCGATATCCAGACCGCTGCGGGCAAAAACGTTGGCATGGTTGTGGATGGTCCACGGCGTGCCGTCCAGCTTCCAGCTGTAGGTTTGCGGCGCATCGGCCAGCTCAGGGGCGGTGAAAACGCAGTGGATCAGACGCGCTTTTTTCCATGCCAGCGAGGTGGTGGTGGTGCCGAGAATTTTTTCAAACAGCGCCAGCGTCGAGTTATGCACATCGCGGGCTTTCGCCGCGGCGATAATACGGGTTTCCGGCGTCACCACTTGGCGCAGGGCGCGCAGCTGCTGTTCCAGCAGCGCCAGCTGCTTTGGCACCTTAATCAGCACCAGCGCCGGCGCGGCCGGCAGCGGGCTCAGGCTATCCTGAAAGCGCACGCTCTCTTCATCAATGCCGTTCATCCGCAGGTTGTGGCGGGTCGCCAGCTCGGAAATAAAGGAATCGTTGATGCTGACGGGGTTGCGCTCCGCCAGCGCGCAGGCGAGCGCGCCGAAGCCGTCGTTGAAGATGAGCGTCAGGCCGTCGACGTCATTCACCTGTTGCAGCAGATATTCATCCGCCGCTTCCCACGCCTGAAGCGCTTCTTCTTCAGCGTTAGGTGGGAACCGCTCTAATGTGAATAACTCACCGTTTAACTCTGCCTGGCTCATCGCCTCTCCGCCTCCGGAATAGTAAAACCCGCGAGTTTATACGCAAATCCTGTCCAGTTGAAGAGAGATCGCTGATCATCGCCGCTCAGCGTAGATCGCCCTCGCCATCGGCTTGCAGCAGCGTTATCGACGCGCGGGCGCCGGGCATCAGCTGCTGCAGATAGCCTACCAGCCGCTCTCCCGCCTCTTGCAGGGCCGACAACGGCATCGCCGGCAGGCTTTCGAGAATAAACCACATCGTCTGCGCGCCGCTGTCCAGCCGGGTACGTACGCCCTGTCGCCAGTTCCAGCGTCGGCAGGTTACGCCTATATCATCCCGCCAGATGACTTCGCCCGGCTCCGGATATTCCACCACCGGCTCTGCCGATTTTAGCGTATCGAATGGCTCATCGCCGCGGGCAATGGCCAGCCGCGGTTCGCCACGGTAGGCGGCCAGATTTTCCCCACCGACCGGGACGGCATAGCGAATGCTGATCGCGTTGTAGATATCCACTACCGGATCGATGGCCGGCAGGCTCCCCTCTTTCAGCACCCGCTTGCGCAGCGCCTGCGCCGAACAGGGGGTACGTTTCGCCTTCGCGCCGAAGGCGCTGAAGGCTTCATCCCATGCCGCCAGGTGCGCTTGCGCCCAGGGCACATCATCCTGCTGCACCGCCTGGCAGGCCTCGGCCAGCGCCTGCTCCGCGATGGCGGGGTTGGCCACCGGCGCACTCTCCACCACAATACTTAATGCCCGAAAGCCCGGCGCCAGGCGGCTGACCGCAGATTCGATTGACGGCGTTACGCTACGCATTCGATAATCCTGTAATGACCAATTTGTTTCATCATAGTGACCAATGAACGTAAAAGTCAATATAACGACCGATTCAGGATCTGATGTCGACCAGGTAAGTCGCGCCGTCGCCACGCGGCTGAAGGCCTACCGTAAAGCGAAAAAAATGTCGCTGGACGAGCTGTCGCGCCGGGCCAGCATCAGCAAAGGTATGCTGGTCGAGATGGAAAAAGAGGCCGCCAACCCCAGCATTGCGATCCTCTGCAAACTCGCCGCCGCGCTGGGCGTTTCGGTGGCGGATATCGTCAATGTGGCAAGCGAACCCGCGTTGCATATTATTCCCGCCGAGCAGATCCCCACCCTCTGGCAAGGCCCGCTGGGAGGCAGCGCCAGGCTTCTCGCCGGCACCGCCGGGCCGAATATGATTGAGCTGTGGCGCTGGGAGATGCAGCCCGGCGAAGCCTTTACCTCGCCCGGCCACCCGGCGACGACCTTCGAGCTGCTGCACGTGGAAGCCGGCGCGCTGACGCTGACGCTTGGCGAGACCTGCCGCACGGTGGCGGTCGGAGAATCCGCGGTGGCCCGCACCGAAATAGAGCACGGTTACCGCAATGAGGGTACTGCGCCGCTGGTCTTTACCATGACCGTGGCTGAACTGCCCTCCTGACAGACGTAATGATAAGACGATGACAAAACTCATTTATTTACAGGGCTATCCTGAATCGCTGCTGGCGCAGGTGACCACGTTAATCGAGCAAGACCGCCTCGGCGAGGTGCTGCAAAAGCGCTATCCGCAAGGGCACGACGTTAACAGCGATAAAGCGCTATATCAGTACACCCAGGACTTGAAAAACCGCTTTCTGCGCGGCGCGGCGCCGATCAACAAAGTGATGTATGACAGTAAGATCCACGTGCTGAACAATGCGCTCGGCCTGCATACCGCCATTTCCCGCGTTCAGGGCGGCAAGCTGAAAGCCAAAGCGGAGATCCGCGTGGCGACGGTATTTCGCGACGCGCCGGAGGCCTTTCTGCGCATGATCGTGGTTCATGAGCTGGCGCATCTGAAAGAGAAGGATCACAACAAGGCTTTCTATCAGCTGTGCTGCCATATGGAGCCGCAATACCACCAGCTGGAGTTCGACACCCGCCTGTGGCTGACGCACCTTTCGTTGAAGCGTTCTGCGTAGTCACGCACTGGTTTTGTCATGGGGGCATGATAGAGTGGCGACAGGTTCCCTTTAATGGAGTTCGTCACCGTTTATGATACGTTTCGCAGTTGTTGGCACAAACTGGATCACTAAGCAGTTTGTCGATGCCGCCCATGAAACCGGCAAATATAAACTTTCCGCCATCTACTCCCGCAGCCTCGAACAGGCGCAAGCCTTCGCCAATGACTATCCGGTCGAGCATCTGTATACCTCGCTGGAGGCGCTGGCGCAAAGCGACGCCATTGATGCGGTGTATATCGCCAGCCCGAACTCCCTGCACTTCCCGCAGACGCGGCTGTTCCTGAGCCACAAGAAGCACGTCATTTGCGAAAAACCGCTGGCGTCGAATCTACAGGAGGTCGAGGCGGCCATCGCGGTGGCGAAAGCCAACCACGTGGTGCTGTTTGAAGCCTTCAAAACAGCCAGCCTGCCCAACTTTCTGCTGCTGAAGGAAACCCTCGGCAAAGTGGGTAAACTGCGTAAAGCCTTCATAAACTACTGCCAGTACTCTTCGCGCTACCAGCGCTACCTCGACGGCGAAAACCCCAACACCTTTAATCCGGCGTTCTCCAACGGTTCGATTATGGATATCGGCTTCTATTGCCTGGCGTCCGCTGTGGCGCTGTGGGGCGAACCGCGGGCCGTTCATGCCACCGCCAGCCTGCTGGACAGCGGCGTGGACGCCCAGGGCACCGTGGTGCTGAGCTATGACGACTTCGACGTGACGCTGCATCACTCCAAGGTGAGCGACTCGGCGATCCCCAGCGAAATTCAGGGGGAAGAGGGGGTACTGGTGATCGAAAAAATCTCCGAGTGCCAGAAGCTGGCGTTTGTGCCGCGCGGCGGCAAAGCCCAGGACCTGACGCAGCCGCAGCATATCAATACTATGCTGTATGAGGCGGAGACCTTCGCGCGGCTGGTGGAAACAGAGGATGTCGACCATCCGGGCCTGGCTGTGAGCCGTATCACGGCGAAACTGTCGAGCGAAATTCGTCGCCAGACCGGGGTGATCTTCCCGGCCGATACGCAGCCGCTGGCGTAAAAGAGTGTAAAGGCCCGTCTGGCCGCCATTGACGAAAACCGCCTCGTGACATATTTTGTTACGAGCAAAGGGGAGTAACTTCCTTGCCGGCCGATCGTCATTACGATGCGTGTAATACCGCATCCGGTCGCCGGGCAATCACCAAAGCCCATCGCGATGAACTTTGGTTGTTGTAAGTGAGACCTTGCCGGAAGGCGAGGTCTATGCATAAAAGCGCAGCGGCTGCCGTCTTCCGACGTCAGCCGTTTTTGTTTTTATGTAAGGAATATCAAATGAATACTGTCGGCACGCCGTTGCTATGGGGTGGATTCGCTGTCGTCGTCGCGATCATGTTGGCGATCGACCTGCTGCTTCAGGGACGACGCGGTTCGCATAGCATGACCATGAAGCAGGCCGCTGGCTGGTCTATCCTCTGGGTCACACTTTCTCTGTTGTTCAACGCCGCGTTCTGGTGGTATCTGGTGCAAACCCAGGGCCGCGCCGTCGCCGATCCGCAGGCCCTGGCCTTCCTCACCGGTTATCTGATTGAAAAAGCGCTGGCGGTCGATAACGTCTTCGTCTGGCTGATGCTATTCAGCTACTTCGCCGTGCCGCCTGCTCTGCAGCGCCGGGTGCTGGTGTATGGCGTCCTCGGGGCGATTGTTCTGCGCACCATTATGATCTTCGCCGGCAGCTGGCTTATCTCCCAGTTCGACTGGCTGTTGTACGTCTTCGGCGCCTTCCTGCTGTTTACCGGCGTGAAGATGGCGCTGGCGAAAGAGGATGATTCCGGCATCGGCGACAAACCGCTGGTGCGCTGGATCCGCAGCCATCTGCGAATGACCGATAAAATCGAGAGCGAGCGCTTCTTCACCCGTAAAAACGGGGTGCTGTTCGCCACGCCGCTGCTGCTGGTGTTGATTCTGGTCGAGCTGAGCGATGTGATATTCGCCGTCGACAGTATCCCGGCGATCTTCGCGGTCACCACCGACCCGTTTATCGTGCTGACCTCGAACCTGTTTGCCATTCTCGGCCTGCGCGCCATGTACTTCCTGCTGGCGGGGGTCGCTGAGCGCTTCTCGATGCTCAAATATGGCCTGTCGGTGATCCTGGTGTTTATTGGCGTGAAGATGCTGATCGTCGACTTCTACCATATCCCGGTCGCCATCTCGCTGGGGGTCGTGGGCGGCATCCTGACCGTCACGCTGTTGATTAACGCCTGGGTCAACAAGCAGCACGACAAGCAGCGCAAACTGCCTGAATAACCTGCCTGGCGCGCCGTCGGCTCCCGCTGACGGCGCGGTAATCGGCTATAACAGACCTTCTCGTAACGAGAATGCCTGCTCATGTCACAATTATGTTACTGCATAGTTAAAAAATAAGATCCAGATTAAAATCACAGTATTTTACGCTTCCCGCCAGGCTTTCTTTCCGTATACTCGGCTATGCAAACATCTATTTACATCCTGACATAAACGTAACAAATAATACGTGGCTGGGATGGCTTGCTACATCACTGGAAGGAATGAATTATGACAACACGCACTCCCCCATCAGGGTGGCTCTCCCGCCTGGCGCAAGGCAGCCTGGTGAAACAAATTTTAATCGGCCTGGTGCTTGGCGTGCTGCTGGCGCTGGTCTCTAAGCCAGCGGCTATCGCCGTCGGCCTGCTGGGGACCCTGTTCGTCGGCGCGTTAAAGGCGGTAGCGCCGGTGCTGGTATTGATGCTCGTCATGGCCTCGATCGCCAACCATCAGCACGGACAAAAAACCAGTATTCGCCCTATTCTGTTTCTCTATCTGCTGGGCACCTTTAGCGCGGCGCTGACTGCGGTGTTGTTCAGTTTTCTCTTTCCGTCGACTCTGCACTTAACCACCGCCGCCGACAGCATCACGCCGCCGTCGGGGATTGTTGAGGTGCTGCGTAGTCTGCTGATGAGCATGGTGTCCAACCCGGTCGACGCCCTGCTGAACGCCAACTATATCGGTATTCTGGTGTGGGCGGTGGGGCTTGGCTTCGCCCTGCGCCATGGTAACGACACCACGAAAAACCTGATCAACGATATCTCCCACGCGGTGACCTTTATCGTTAAAGTGGTGATCCGCTTTGCGCCGCTGGGGATCTTCGGCCTGGTCTCTTCCACCCTGGCGACCACCGGTTTTGAAACGCTGTGGGGCTACGCCCAGCTGCTGCTGGTACTGGTGGGCTGTATGCTGCTGGTGGCGCTGGTGATTAACCCGCTGCTGGTGTTCTGGAAGATTCGCCGTAACCCCTATCCGCTGGTGCTGACCTGCCTGCGCGAAAGCGGCGTCTACGCGTTTTTCACCCGCAGCTCCGCCGCCAATATTCCGGTGAATATGGCGCTATGCGAGAAGCTGAACCTGGATCGCGATACCTATTCGGTCTCCATTCCGCTGGGGGCGACCATCAATATGGCGGGCGCGGCAATCACGATTACCGTGCTGACGCTGGCGGCGGTCCATACGCTGAACATTCCGGTGGATCTGCCGACGGCGCTGTTGCTGAGCGTGGTCGCTTCGCTGTGCGCCTGCGGCGCCTCCGGCGTGGCGGGCGGTTCGCTGCTGCTGATCCCGCTGGCCTGTAATATGTTTGGTATTCCGAACGATGTGGCGATGCAGGTGGTTGCCGTCGGCTTTATCATCGGCGTGCTGCAGGATTCCTGCGAAACCGCGCTGAACTCCTCCACCGACGCCCTGTTTACCGCCGCCGCCTGCATGGCGGAAGACGACCAGCTGGCGAAAAACGCCCTGCGCAGTTAATGCCTTTCCCCTCCGCTACCGCGCGGAGGGGCTCTCTTCCTGCACCGCGTTTTCAACCCTGAACGGATCGATACCCCGCTTTTGCATCCGGCGGAAGCGAATGATATTCAGGCCGTTGACGATCAGGAAACTGCCTTCAATCAGCGTCCCGCCAATCGAACCCAGCCACAGGTTATGCGTCACCCAGCAGGCGGTGGAGCACCACATCACGCAGCGGACGGTCAGCCCTTTACAGCGAAACAGCGCCCAGGTGCTGGCGACAGTGCCAATAATCGGCAGCAGCTCCATAGCATGCTGCAGCTTGCCAAGGCCGAGGATCAACGTCAGCAGGATAAAGACTGTCATCACCCACAGGCTGCGGGTGCGCAGGGAAATGACCGTGCGGAGCGCATTAAGCCCGGCGCTCATCCCGGCAGGCGCGGCGCCCATCAGGAAAAAATGGACGCCGATAACGGCGCTATAGACCGCCAGCTGAAGCCTGAAGCGACGTTCGTCGCGGTTGATAAAGGTGGTAATGCCGATAAGAAAGGCGATGACGCCGACGCCCTGAGCCAGCCAATACGCGGTCATGAAAGCTCCCTGAGAGAAAAAACAAACGGCGCTTCACAGGCTGAAACGCCGCTGCTGCTTACCCGATGACGCTGCGCTATCAGGCCAATGCGCGATCAACGCCGCCCGGGCGCCAATATGAATGCGCCTTTACAGGGTAACACCGCTTTTAAAGATGGCCAGCTCGCGGAAGTCATTCTGCTCATTACAGGTCGGTTTGCCGTTGGCGAAAGCCACAATGGTATCCACGAACTCCTCCAGCAGCTGTGGCATCGCTTTGCCGTGGATCAGCTGTCCGGCATCGAAGTCGATCCAGTGCTTTTTCTTTGCCGCCAGCTCGCTGTTGGTGGCGATCTTCACCGTCGGCACAAAGCCGCCGTACGGCGTGCCGCGGCCGGTGCTGAACAGCACCATATGGCAGCCGGCGCCGGCCAGCGCGCTGGTGGCGACGGCATCATTGCCTGGCGCGCTCAGCAAGTTCAGACCATGAACCTTCAGACGTTCGCCGTAGCGCAGGACATCCACGACCTGGCTGGAGCCCGCTTTCTGGGTACAGCCCAGCGACTTATCCTCGAGGGTGGTGATCCCCCCGGCCTTGTTGCCCGGCGAGGGGTTTTCGTAAATAGGCTGGTCGTGCGCGATAAAGTACTGCTTAAAGTCATTGACCATAGTCACCAGCTTGTCGAAGGTCGCTTCGTCGCGGCAGTGGCTCATCAGCAGCTGTTCAGCGCCGAACATCTCCGGCACTTCGGTCAGCACGGTGGTGCCGCCGTTGGCGATCACATAGTCTGAGAAGCGCCCCAGCATCGGGTTGGCGGTAATACCGGACAGGCCGTCAGACCCGCCGCACTCGAGGCCAAACTTCAGCTCGCTCAGCTTACCCGGCTGACGTTTATCCTGACGCATCACGTCATACAGCTGGTGGAGATGCGCCACTCCCGCCTCCACTTCATCGTCCTGATGCTGACAAACCATAAAGTGCACGCGCTGCGGATCATACTCGCCCAGCGTTTCGCGAAAGGCCTCCACCTGGTTGTTTTCACAGCCAAGGCCCACCACCAGCACCGCCCCGGCGTTCGGATGGCGAACCATATTCTGCAGCATGGTGCGGGTATTGAGGTGATCGTCCCCGAGCTGCGAGCAGCCATAGGTATGGCTGAAGAGATGCACCCCATCGATGTCCTCCGCGCCGTTTGCCTCTTTCAGAAAACGGTTCTGCATCTGGCGGGCCATGGCGTTGACGCAGCCGACGGTCGGCAGGATCCACAGCTCATTGCGCACGCCGACGTCACCATTGGCGCGACGATAAATCTGCACTTCGCGATCCGCTGGCTGCGGCGGTTGGGCAACCTGCTCCGGTTGATAGCGATACGCGTCAAGGTCGCTGAGATTGGTGCGCGTATTGTGCGCATGGACATGCTCGCCCGGCGCGATATCCGCCAGCGCATGGCCAATCGGCAGCCCATACTTAACGACGTTTTCCCCTTTCGCGATAGCGCGCAGTGCAAACTTGTGTCCGCGAACGATATCCTGACCGAGGGTGACCGGGTCATTGTCGATCGTCACCACGCTACCGGCCGTCATATCCGCCAGCGCGACCGCGACGTTATCCTGCGAATGGATTTTGATGTATTGCATATCAACCGACCTCTGGTCTTAGTTCAGTTCAATGGCGAAATAGTCACGCGCATTGTTAAAGCAAATGTTTTTCACCATCTCGCCCAGCAGCGCGATATCCGCAGGCGCTTCGCCGGCGGTCACCCAACGGCCGATCATCTGGCACAGAATGCGGCGGAAGTATTCGTGGCGCGTGTAGGAGAGGAAGCTGCGGCTGTCGGTCAGCATCCCGACAAAGCGGCTCAGCAGGCCGAGCTGCGCCAGCTGGGTCATCTGCCGCTCCATGCCGTCTTTCTGATCGTTGAACCACCAGCCGGAGCCGAACTGCATCTTGCCCGGCATCCCTTCGCCCTGGAAGTTACCGATCATGGTGCCCAGCACTTCGTTATCGCGCGGGTTCAGGCAGTAGAGAATGGTTTTCGGCAGCAGGTTCTCTTCGTTCTGCTTGCTCAGCAGCTTAGACAGCTCTTCAGCCATCGGGCGATCGTTGATCGAGTCAAAGCCAACGTCCGGGCCTAACAGTTTGAACTGACGCAGGTTGTTATTGCGCAGCGCGCCGATGTGGTACTGCTGCACCCAGCCGCGACGAGCATACTCTGCGCCGAGGAACACCAGCACCGCGGTTTTGAACTGCGCCACTTCGCGTTCGCTAAGGGTTTCGCCAGCCAGGCGACGCGCCAGAATGGCGTCCAGCTCGGCGTCGGTCGCTTCCGCAAACAGCACTACGTCCAGGGCGTGGTCGGAGACTTTGCAACCGTGAGCGGCAAAGTGGTCCAGACGTTTGGTCAGCGCGCTTTGCAGGTCCGCAAAACGGCGAATATCGGTGTCGGACACTTCACCCAGCTTAGCCATATAGTCATTGAAGGTCGCCTGCTCGATGTTGAACGCTTTATCCGGACGCCAGCTCGGCAACACCTTGATATCAAATGAAGTGTCTTTGGCGACAACCGCATGGTGTTCCAGGGAATCAATCGGATCGTCGGTGGTGCCGACCATCTTCACGTTCATCTGCTTCATGATCCCGCGGGCGGAGAAGGCGTCCTGCGCCAGTAACGCATTGCACTGTTCCCAGATCTCATCGGCGGTGGAAGGTGACAGCAGCTTACCTGTAATACCAAATGGGCGACGCAGCTCTAAATGGGTCCAGTGGTATAACGGGTTGCCAATTGTGTGAGGCACGGTGGCTGCCCAGGCGTCAAATTTCTCGCGATCGGAGGCATCCCCGGTACACAGACGCTCCGGCACGCCGTTAGTGCGCATCGCGCGCCATTTGTAGTGATCGCCTTTCAGCCAGATGTCATACAGATTTTTGAAACGATAATTTTCGGCAACCTGCTGCGGCGGAAGGTGGCAATGGTAGTCGAAAATAGGCTGATCTTTCGCGTAATCGTGGTACAGGCGGCGGGCAAATTCGCTATCGAGTAGAAAATCTTCGGTCATAAACGGTGTCATTCGTGTGTCCTCTTCGCTCCGGAACAGGAGCCTTTCAGATGATTGACTACAATGCTGACAAAGTTATCACACCAATTTCCACAGACCGAACTGTTTTTCGTGAGTTAGATCAATAAACGCTGATAAAAAAAACCGCCTCTCCACGGCAAACGTCTCGCCAGGGCGCGCCGTATCTGGCTTTCCTCGCCAGTCATAAAGACCACACTAACTTTCCCACTTTTGTGACAGCACTCAACTTTTAAAGTTGTATGACAAGTTATCTTTCTGCCGTCGCAACATATAAACCGACGGAATGCTTTACCGGTGTTGATGGCATCGGCTTATACGGAATGGATACCGACTTTTTACATAACAACTGATGGTAAGGTTCGGGCCAGAGGGGACCGCCCTCCTGAACCCTCCGTTTCGCTTTCCCGACCGCGTATCGCCGTCAGGAGAGGCCGCACCTGGTGCGGAGAAATTACAGACGATGAGGTTTACATGCGTAAAATTAAAGGGTTACGTTGGTACATGATCGCACTGGTGACGCTGGGCACCGTGCTGGGCTACCTGACCCGTAACACCGTGGCGGCGGCCGCGCCGACGCTGATGGAAGAGTTACACATCTCGACCCAACAGTACTCCTATATCATTGCAGCCTATTCCGCTGCCTATACCGTCATGCAGCCTGTCGCAGGCTATGTCCTTGATATTCTGGGGACTAAAGTCGGCTATGCCTTCTTC
This sequence comes from Klebsiella pneumoniae complex sp. WS1778, assembly GCF_049472055.1. Taxonomy (NCBI): domain Bacteria; kingdom Pseudomonadati; phylum Pseudomonadota; class Gammaproteobacteria; order Enterobacterales; family Enterobacteriaceae; genus Klebsiella; species Klebsiella pneumoniae complex sp. WS1778. The sequence continues at coordinate 145,398 of NZ_JBKGTJ010000003.1, read as the reverse complement.
GCTATCGCCTGGGCGATATTCTGTGGCTCGACCGCCCTCGCCGGCAGCTGGGGTGGCCTGGCGCTGGCCCGCGGCGCGGTGGGCGCGGCGGAAGCAGCGATGATCCCCGCCGGGCTGAAAGCCAGCTCCGAATGGTTCCCGGCGAAAGAGCGCTCTATCGCAGTGGGCTACTTCAACGTGGGTTCCTCTATCGGCGCCATGATCGCGCCGCCGCTGGTGGTGTGGGCGATTGTCATGCACAGCTGGCAGATGGCGTTCATTATCTCCGGGGTGCTGAGCTTCGCCTGGGCCATCGCCTGGCTGATCTTCTACAAACACCCGCGCGATCAGAAGAAATTATCTGACGAAGAACGCGACTACATCATTGGCGGCCAGGAGTCTCAACACCAGACCAATAACGCGAAGAAAATGTCGCCGTGGCAGATCCTGCGCAACCGTCAGTTCTGGGGTATCGCCCTGCCGCGTTTTCTCGCCGAGCCGGCCTGGGGTACCTTTAACGCCTGGATCCCGCTGTTCATGTTTAAGGTTTACGGCTTTAACCTGAAAGAGATCGCCATGTTCGCCTGGATGCCGATGCTGTTCGCCGACCTCGGCTGCATCGTCGGTGGATACCTGCCGCCGCTGTTCCAGCGCTGGTTCGGCGTCAATCTGATCGTGTCGCGTAAAATGGTGGTCACCATGGGCGCCCTGCTGATGATTGGCCCGGGGATGATCGGCCTGTTCACCAGCCCGTACGTGGCGATTGCCCTGCTGTGCATCGGCGGGTTCGCTCACCAGGCGCTGTCCGGGGCGTTGATTACCCTCTCTTCCGACGTCTTTGGCCGTAACGAAGTCGCTACCGCCAACGGTCTGACCGGGATGGCCGCCTGGCTGGCGAGCACCATGTTCGCCCTGGTCGTCGGCGCGCTGGCAGACACCATCGGCTTCAGCCCGCTGTTTGCCGTACTGGCGGTCTTTGACCTGCTGGGCGCGCTGGTCATCTGGACGGTGCTGAAAAACAAACCGGCTGACGATGACACGCCGCCGCTTAGCAGCCGCAAACCGGCCACCCAGAGTTAGAGACGCTTATGCTGAGGTGATCGCCTGCCAAGCCGCCTTCTCAGGCGGCTTTTTCATCCCTGCCAGTGGTGGAAATCGCGTAAAAGTGGTATAACAAATCGAATATTGTCGCCATCTTGCGGGAGCGAATATGGAAATCATTGAACCACGCCGTCTTTATCAGCAGCTTGCCGCTGAGCTGAAGACGCGCATCGAACAAGGTGTCTACCTTGTAGGGGATAAGCTGCCCGCCGAGCGCTTTATCGCCGATGAAAAAAACGTTAGCCGCACCGTGGTTCGTGAAGCCATTATCATGCTGGAAGTGGAAGGGTATGTCGAAGTCCGCAAAGGGTCGGGCATTCACGTTATCTCTAACCATCCGAAATACCAGCAAGTGGCCGATGAAAGCCTTGAGTTCGCCAACTATGGCCCCTTTGAGCTGCTGCAGGCGCGGCAGCTTATTGAAAGCAATATCGCCGAATTCGCGGCCACTCAGGTGACCAAGCAGGACATCATGAAGCTGATGGAGATTCAGGAGAAAGCGCGCAACGAGAAGTGTTTCCGCGACTCCGAGTGGGATCTGCAGTTTCATGTCCAGGTGGCGCTGGCCACGCAGAATAGCGCCCTGGCGGCGATCGTGGAAAAAATGTGGACCCAGCGCGTGCATAACCCGTACTGGAAAAAGCTGCATGAGCATATTGACCTGCGCACCGTCGATAACTGGTGCGACGACCACGATCAGATCCTGAAGGCTCTGCTGCGAAAAGATCCGAACGCCGCCAAACTGGCGATGTGGCAGCATCTGGAAAATACCAAGCAAATGCTGTTTAACGAAACCAGCGACGACTTTGAATTTAATGCCGATCGCTACTTATTTGCCGAAAACCCGGTGGTTCATCTCGATACGGCGGCCAACGGCGCGAAATAAGCCTTTATCCCCCCGGCGCGCGGCCCCTGCGCGCCTGTTCCCCAGGCAGGCTGAGGTAAGCAAAACATATATAGTGTCAGCCTGTGTAAATCCTCTCGCCTCACATCGCCGCAATCAGCAAAATCAACGAGCAACACATTGCAATTTCTCTGACGGAAAGTCAGGCGATTTGTTACAATTAGATGCATTTTGCCGTTCTGGGAGTAGGTATTGACTTACTTCAGTTTTATACAGGGAAGCGTTCAGAGCGCCGAAGCAGCGACCATAATCTCATAAAAATCTTGTCGCCCTACATGCCACGCGCTCAGACGTGCCGTTAACCGATGTACCAGGAATCGTGAATGGAACTATTAACCCAGTTATTGAATGCCTTGTGGGCTCAGGATTACGAAACGCTCGCGAATCCCTCCATGATTGGCATGCTGTATTTTGTCTTGTTTATGATTTTGTTCCTTGAGAACGGGTTACTGCCTGCCGCGTTTTTGCCGGGGGACAGCCTGCTTGTGCTCGTGGGCGTGCTGATCGCCAAAGGGGCGATGGGCTTTCCGGAAACGTTGCTGCTGCTCACCGCCGCCGCCAGCCTCGGCTGCTGGCTGAGCTACATCCAGGGGCGCTGGCTAGGCAACACACGGATCGTGCAAAACTGGCTGTCGCATCTGCCCTCTCACTATCATCAGCGCGCGCATCACCTGTTTCATAAGCATGGCCTCTCCGCGCTGCTGATCGGCCGCTTCATCGCCTTCGTGCGCACGCTGCTGCCGACCATCGCCGGGCTTTCCGGTCTCAATAACGCCCGCTTTCAGTTCTTTAACTGGATGAGCGGCCTACTGTGGGTGCTCATCCTGACCTCGCTGGGCTATCTGCTGGGCAAAACCCCGGTATTCCTTAAGTATGAAGATCAGCTGATGTCCTGCCTGATGCTCCTGCCGGTTGCGCTGTTGGTCTTCGGACTGATCGGCTCGCTGGTGGTGCTGTGGAAGAAAAAATACAGAAGCCGGGGCTGATGATGGTCATAAAACGCCCTTCCCTGCGCCAGCTCAGCTGGCTGCTGGGTGGCTCTCTTTTGCTCTGCTCGCTGTTCTGGCTCTGGCTGGCGGTTCAGCAGCAGGAGGCCACGCTGGCGATCCGTCCGGTTGGCCAGGGCGTCAGTATGCCGGATGGTTTCTCCGTCTGGCATCACCTCGACGCTAACGGTATCCGCTTCAAGAGCATTACGCCGCAAAAGGATGGCCTGCTGATTAAGTTTGATTCCACCGCCCAGGGCGCGGCGGCGAAAGAGGTTCTCGGTCGCGCTCTGCCACATGGTTATATTATCGCCTTGCTGGAGGACGATAACTCGCCCACCGCCTGGTTATCCCGCCTGCGTGACGCGCCGCATCGGCTCGGGTAAACGGCCACCAGACTGCGTTTTCAACACAGTCTGGTGGTTTCCCGCATTTGTTACTATGCTTAAACCTGCGTGAATCAACGCATTCACGTTTACCAACGGGAACGGGTTTATCCTCCGGGTATACCCTAAGACAATGGAAGGTACTATCCATGAAACACCGCATCGCTCTGCTTCTGGCCCTGTCTTCACTTAGCGCCAGCGCCATAGCCGCCTCTCCCTGCCAGGAAAAAGAGCAGGATATTCAACGAGAGATCAGCTATGCCGAAAAGCATCACAATCAAAGTCGCATTGATGGGCTAAATACCGCGCTACGTCAGGTACGGGAGAACTGCAGCGACAGTAAACTCAAAGCCGATCATCAGCAAAAAATTGCCAAACAGCGGGAAGAGATCGCTGAACGTCAGCGCGATCTGCAGGAAGCCCGGAAGAAAGGCGATGCGGACAAAATCAACAAACGCCAGCATAAACTCAATGAAGCGCAACAGGAGTTGAAAACGCTGGAGTCTCGGGATTACTAATCACCATTAACTTTCGCAATACGGACCACGCTACAGGAGAACGACATGGCTAAAGAGAATGTGACTGACGACCTTCGTGCAGAACTGAAAACGCTGGCGGACACCCTGGAGGAAGTACTGAATTCCTCGGCGGACAAGTCGAAAGAAGAGATGGGTAAACTGCGCAGTAAAGCGGAGAGCGCGCTGAAAGAGAGCCGCGCCCGCCTGGGTGAGACCAGCGAAGCGATTTTGCGTCAAACTCGTGAGACCGCCGCGCGAGCGGATGATTATGTTCGCGAAAATCCGTGGACTGGGGTCGGGATTGGCGCCGCCGTCGGGCTGGTGCTGGGTGTCCTGCTGTCGCGTCGCTGATTATGGCGAATACACAACACACGCAGGGGCCGGGTCAGCGCGTCTTCTCCATTGGCCAGCGTATCGTTACGCTGCTGGTCGAAATGGTGGAAACAAGGCTGCGCCTGGTCGTCGTGGAGCTGGAGGAGGAGAAAGCCAACCTCTTCCAGTTGCTGATCATGACCGGACTGACGCTGCTGTTTGCCGCGTTTGGCCTCATGAGTCTGCTGGTGCTGGTTATCTGGGCCGTTGACGCTCAGTACCGCCTGCACGTCATGATCGCCACCACCGTCGTGCTGCTACTCGCCGCCGCGATTGTCGGAATCCTTACCTTACGTAAGGCGCGACGCTCCACGCTGCTGCGCCTCACGCGAAGAGAGCTGGAGAACGACCGTGCCCTTCTGGAGGAAGATAAACCATGAATGGCCGACAGGAGTGTGAACGGCAAAAGGCGCAACTGCTGCGCCAGATCCAGCAGCAACGGCTGGAGCTGAGCGCCTGTCGCCGCCACTGGCTGGATGCGACTGCGCCCTTAGACCGAGGCTGGCATACGCTGCTCAGTTTACGTTCGTGGCTGATGGTAGGCAGCGGTCTGATGGCCGTGTGGTCCGTACGGCACCCGCATTTTTTAATGCGCTGGACCAAACGCGGACTGGGTTTATGGAGTACCTGGCGGCTGGTCCGCGGGATTATGCGCCAGTCGACAGTCCGCTAGCCGCCCGGAGCGCGGGCGCTTTTCCCGGCGCCCCGCTCTGCCACTTCCCTGCCCGATACGCAACGCCGTTCGTAACAGCTTGCCTCCTGGCCGCCATCCGCGGTCAGCCAGTCCTCTTACCCGCCTGGCCAGGCCTATACCAGGAGCGGTAGTGATCTATCGCGTTCAGGAATCTTTCGCCCCCCTCTTGCCGATTACTCAGAAACTTTGAACTAGATCTACAGTTTTCCTTGCTAACAATTCCCTCTCCGCCTCGCTACTATCCTCTCCATCGACAGCAACACCGTGTAACTACGCGGGATTGCGCTAAAAAACAAAACCGCCGCCCTTTGGGTTTTCTGGAGTAAGAAATGAAAAAATTAGAAGATGTTGGTGTACTGGTAGCGCGCATTCTGATGCCGATTCTGTTTATCACTGCAGGATGGGGCAAAATCACCGGTTATGCGGGAACCCAGCAGTATATGGAAGCCATGGGCGTACCGGGTGCGCTGCTGCCGCTGACCATCCTCCTTGAATTCGGCGGCGGACTGGCGATTCTGTTCGGTTTCCTGACCCGGACCACCGCGCTGTTCACCGCAGGCTTTACCCTGTTGACCGCGTTCCTGTTCCACAGCAACTTTGCGGAAGGCGTGAACTCCCTGATGTTCATGAAAAACCTGACCATCGCTGGCGGTTACCTGCTGCTGGCCATTACCGGACCGGGCGCATTCAGCATCGACCGTGTACTGAATAAGAAATGGTAAGCGCACTATACTGAATGAAAAAAGCGAGGAGACCACTCCTCGCTTTTGCTATCTGAAGTCAGAAGGAGGAACAAAGATGGGACAATTAGTCGACGGCGTCTGGCAGGATACCTGGTATGACACAAAATCCACCGGTGGGCGTTTTAAGCGTTCCGTTTCCGCCTTCCGTAACTGGCTCACCGCCGATGGCGCGGCCGGCCCGAGTGGCGAAGGGGGATTTGCGGCGGAAAAAGATCGCTATCATCTGTACGTCTCTCTCGCCTGCCCGTGGGCGCATCGCACGTTAATTATGCGTAAGCTGAAAGGACTGGAGCCCTTTCTTCCTGTCTCCGTGGTCCATCCGCTGATGCTGGAAAACGGCTGGACCTTTGACGACAGCTTCCCGGAAGCCACCGGTGACACCCTTTATCAGCACGATTTTCTCTATCAGCTGTATCTGCACGCCGACCCGCACTACACCGGCCGCGTCACCGTCCCGGTACTCTGGGATAAAAAACAGCAGACCATCGTCAGCAATGAGTCGGCAGAAATCATCCGTATGTTTAATACCGCCTTCGATGGCCTGGGCGCCAGAGCCGGGGATTACTACCCGCCGGCGCTGCGGGAACAAATTGATGAGCTGAACGGCTGGATCTACGACAACGTCAATAACGGCGTGTATAAAGCCGGCTTTGCCACCAGTCAGCAGGCTTACGACGAAGCGGTGGATGCGGTGTTTACCTCACTGGAGCGGCTGGAGCAGATCCTCGGTCAGCATCGTTACCTGACGGGCAATCAGCTGACGGAAGCGGATATTCGCCTGTGGACGACGCTGGTACGCTTCGACCCGGTGTATGTGACCCATTTTAAATGCGACAAACGACGCATCAGCGATTATCTCAATCTCTACGGTTTTCTGCGCGACATCTACCAGATGCCGGGTATCGCGGAGACGGTGAGTCTTCCGCATATTCGTCACCACTATTACCGCAGCCATAAAACCATTAACCCTACCGGCATCATCTCCATTGGGCCGCAGCAGGATCTCAGCGAACCGCACGGTCGCGACCAGCGCTTCCGTTGATCCGTCGGGCGCCAGTGATGGCGCCCAATAATTCAGAAAACAGATATTTACCCACCATTCATTCACGTCTATTCTTATTGCGATCGCTTAAAAAACAAGTGATTGACGGTTAATTGAGGCGTAGAAATGGACTGGTATCTCAAGGTATTAAAAAACTATATAGGATTTGGCGGCCGTGCGCGGCGCAAAGAGTACTGGATGTTTATTCTGGTCAACCTCATCCTGACCGGCGTATTGAGCATCATCGATAAAATGCTGGGCTGGCAGCGGGCGGGCGGCGAAGGCATTCTGACGACCATCTATGGCATACTGGTCTTTTTACCGTGGTGGGCGGTGCAGTTTCGGCGTCTGCACGACACCGACCGCTCGGCATGGTGGCTGCTGCTGCTGTTGATCCCGGTCATCGGCTGGCTGGTGATTCTGATCTTTAACTGCCAGCGCGGAACGGAAGGCAACAACCGATTCGGCCCCGATCCAAAACCCTTTTCATACTAAATCTTCCTGCTCCTCCCGCTAGCGGGAGGAGCGTTCTCGACTATCTGCCGGCAAAAAGCTTAGGGATCTCGCGCAGGCACCAGGACTTCGCTTCGCCCATGCTGTCCCGTCGCCAGGCCATGATAATGTCAATTTCATTGGTATATTCCGGACTGACCACCCGCAAGCGTCCTTCGGCAATATCCTTCTCCACCAGCGGATAGGGCATGGTCGCCACGCCTAACCCGGCCAGCAGCGCCTGGCGCTTATCTTCAATGGTGCTCACCGTTAAGCGCGGCTGTTTATCCAGCAGCTGAACGGTGAGAACGGGCCGCTCGCGCGCGGTATCCGCCACCGCGACGCCACGGTATTTCACGCGGGTGACCTCAGAGAGCGGTTCAGGCTCCTGGTGGATCGGGTGGTCCGGCGCCGCGACGTACACGCTGAGCACCGAATAGAGTTTGCGCGAGTTAATCTCCGAGGAGGAACGAAAATGCATATCCGGCGCGACAACGATATCCGCCCGCCCCTGCTCCAGCCGCTCCCAGGCACCGGCCAGCACCTCGGTGATAATCGACAGCTGGGTGTTGGACTTGGTCGCCAGTTTCTCAATCAGCGGAAACAGATCCGGCGTGGGCACCAGCGCTTCAGTGACGATCGTCAGGTGAGTTTCCCAGCCGCGTGACAGGGCTTCGGCGTCGGTGGTGAGCTTGTCCGCCGCCTCGAGCAGCACGCGCCCGCGCTCCAGCAGCATCCGTCCGACATTGGTGAACTTTGTGCGATGACCTGAGCGGTCAAACAGCACCACGTCCAGCTCCTCCTCCAGTTTTTGCATGGTGTAGCTCAGGGCGGAAGGCACGCGTCCCAGCTCATCAGCCGCGGCAGCGAAGCTCCCGCGACGGTCGATCGCATCCATCACGCGTAACGCTTCCAGCGTTAATGCTCTCTCTTTGGCCATCGCTTTCTCATTCAGGAAATTTGAACATACCGGGCAGAATATCTGGCTAACAATACAGCGTCCATACCTTTACCATTGATTTAGTGTAAAGAGAGGTCAAGAACATGATTACTACCCGAACAGCCAAACAATGCGGACAAGCAGACTTCGGCTGGCTGCAGGCCCGCTACACCTTCTCCTTTGGCCACTACTTCGACCCGAAATTACTGGGCTTCGCGTCCTTACGCGTTCTCAATCAGGAAGTGCTGGCGCCAGGCGCTTCCTTCCAGGCCAGAACGTACCCAAAAGTCGATATCCTGAACCTGATTCTGGAAGGCGAAGCGGAGTATCGCGACAGCGACGGCAACCACGTGCAGGCCAAAGCCGGTGAAGCACTGCTGATCGCCACCCAGCCTGGCGTGAGCTATAGCGAGCATAATCTGAGCAAAGAGCAGTCGTTAACGCGGATGCAGCTGTGGCTTGATGCCTGCCCGCAGCGGGAAAACCCGTTGCAGCAGAAAATCGAGGTCGCCAACGCGCCGCTACAGCTGCTGGCCTCACCGGATGGGGGGAATAATAGCCTCCAGCTTCGCCAGCAAGCCTGGGTCTATCATATCGCGCTGGAAAAAGGTGAGCAGATCAACGTGCAATTGCATGGGCCACGCGCCTACCTGCAGTCGATCCACGGCACGGTCCATGCCGTCGCGCAGGAACAACCAAAACAGGCTCTCACCTGTGGTGATGGAGCATTTATTCGTGACGAAGCTAACATTACCCTCGTCGCCGATACGCCGCTGCGCGCTTTGCTGATAGATTTACCGGTGTAACAACGGAAGTGATGGAGTCTGTCAGTGAGTAAGAAGAAAAACAGAAAAAAGGCGTCTCCGACGCCGCTAGCCCCGACGCCGCCGGAAACCGTCGGCGTCGTCAGCTTTGGTTATGATGAGATGCTTAGCGAACTGGAAGCCATTGTTGCCGAGGCGGAGATTCGCCTGCGGGATGAAGAAAGTCTCGCCTGAACCTGCAGTATGGATTATTCGGCTATCCTTGATGACTTCCCACTTATATCGGCCCCGAAAGGGGCCGATGGCATTATTCACTCAGCGCGTCGGCAAGATCTTTTTTCACCTGGGTACGCTGCTCGGGTGTCAGTACCTGATTCACATCAAAATAGTACTTCACGCGATAATAACGTACCTGTTGATCAATTTTACTGAAAGCCGCCAGCTGATCCTTCACCGCTTTCTCATTCCATTTACCGGAATCAATCACGTTAATCAGCGCGCCATCTTTAATGTCTTGCTGTGAAATCTGCTGCACATTATTTTCCAGCTGCTGATGCAGGCTTTTAATTTTCGCCACCTGATCGCTGGTGAGTTTTAAGTGCTGGACAATAGGATCCTACGCTGGCGCTGGCGCCGCCTGCACGTCCGCGGCCTGTGCCGTCAGAGAGAAACCGCTGGTCAGAAGGGTGGCGAACGCAATACGGGTTATTAATTTCATTGTCTTATCCTGATGTGAAATTGCCAGAAATAGCGGTTTATTATTTTACAGCCGGGAGTGAATAATTGTAAAAAATAATACCTAAAGATTATTTTAATTCGTGATAAGAATAAAAACACCAAACACATTGATTACATGAATGAGGTCACTATGTTAATTCGTACACTCCATACAACAACATTAACTCATTACTTTCAATTAAAGAAGCAGATCAAATAGTTGACAGTGGTGACTTTTTCTTTAATTTAATCAGCGCACATCACGTTATCCAGTGAATCAGGGATATCATTAAAAAAATAAATAGGGAGATAGGTATGTTATTACGCTTTCGTGTATTACCGTTGGTATTTTTCATATTGTTGTTAAGCGGCTGCGGCCTGGCCTCTAAAGCCTTTTATTCCGCAGGCGATAAATTATTTCAGCCGGGAGATGACGCCGTCGCTTCGATGCAAACGTATTCCGTCGCGCAGTTTCTGCAGCCGTTTACTCTCAATCCGGCGAAGGCCAGCAGCGATTATCTGGGTAAATGGGTTAAAGTGCGCGGCGTGATTGTCGACATTCGCAGAATGAGCGGCATCGCCGGCAGCTACTATTTTATCGTGACCATGCGCGACGAGCAGAATAAAACGGATAAACGTCTGACCTTTAATTTTGGATCGCATAACAGCGCAGACGTCGAGTCTTTAAGCAACGGCAGCATCGCCACGATTATCGGCCAGGTTCATCAGGTGCAAGATTCTACGGTACCGACGCTACAGAATCCTAAGGTGGTTAAATAACGCTAGCTGACCGGTAAGCCGCGGGTTTTTGGTATAGCGTCGTGGACAGTCATTCATTCGCGTCACGGATTCAGATAGCAAAAACCCCGCCGAAGCGGGGTTTTCTAAGGAGTGAAACTGACCGATAAGCCGGGTTCTGTCGTGGACAGTCATTCATCTAGGCCAGCAATCGCTCACTGGCTCAAGCAGCCTACCCGGGTTCAGTACGGGCCGTACCTTATGAACCCCTATTTGGCCTTGCTCCGGGTGGAGTTTACCGTGCCACGGACTGTTACCAGCCGCGCGGTGCGCTCTTACCGCACCCTTTCACCCTTACCTGATCCCGCTTGCGCGGGCCATCGGCGGTTTGCTCTCTGTTGCACTGGTCGTGGGCTGTGACACCCCCCAGGCGTTACCTGGCACCTTGCCCTATGGAGCCCGGACTTTCCTCCCCTCCGCCCGTCTCCCCCCGAAGGAGGACGACGACGAAGCGGCGACTGTCTGGTCAGCTTCGGCGCGCAGTATAGTGGGTTTACCGCCCGTTGTCATCCCTCTGTCGTCATCCCGACCAGCAGGGTGGCGGCGATATTGCGCGATGCATGATAAATATTATCAAACGCGCCGCGAAACGCCGCTTCCTGCGTCACAACTGAGGTTAACACGCGGAAACGGCATCAATACCGCGTCCATGCTCGCCCCGCCGTGGCAGTCTGGCACTGTTGCACCAGGCATAACCACCAGGCCGCGCAGGGGCTCTTCTTGTTAGCGAGTCACTTCCACTTTCGCCAGCTTTTCGTAGTAGCATGCCAGCGCGCTATGGTCAGCGGTGCCCAGACCGTCCGCACGCAGCGCCTGCATCATCTCCATTACCGCCGCTGTCAGCGGCAGTTGAGCGCCCACGCCATGGGAGGTATCCAGCGCATTGGCCAGATCTTTAATATGCAGATCGATCCGGAAGCCCGGCTTGAAGTTACGATCCATCACCATCGGCGCTTTGGCATCCAGCACGGTACTCCCCGCCAGACCGCCGCGGATCGCCTGATAAACCAGATCCGGATTGACGCCGGCTTTGGTGGCCAGGGTCAGCGCTTCGGACATGGCAGCGATGTTCAGGGCGACGATCACCTGATTGGCCAGTTTGGTCACATTGCCCGCGCCAATGTCGCCGGTATGCACCACGGAGCCGGCCATCGCTTTCATCAGATCGTAATATTTGTCGAAGATCGCCTTGTCGCCGCCGACCATCACCGACAGGGTGCCGTCGATCGCTTTTGGTTCGCCGCCGCTTACCGGCGCGTCCAGCATATCAATACCTTTGGCCTTCAGCGCTTCGCTAATTTCCCGGCTGGCCAGCGGCGCAATAGAGCTCATGTCGATCACCACGGTGCCCGGTTTCGCGCCTTCAATAATGCCGTTTTCCCCCAGCGCCACCTCTTTGACATGCGGCGAGTTCGGCAGCATGGTGATGATCACATCGCACTGCTCGGCAATCGCCTTCGGCGTGGCCGCGGTCTCTGCGCCCGCGGCGATCACGTCGGCAATCGCTTCCGGATTACGGTCAGACACCACCAGCGAGTAACCCGCCTTCAGCAAATTTTTGCTCATCGGCTTGCCCATAATGCCAAGACCGATAAAACCCACTTTGATTGTCATATTGTTCTCTCTCTTCATCCTGGTGATTATTTTTTAAAGGCATCAGCAAGTTTCTGGGTTGCGGAACGGAAGACCCCCAGATCGCTGCCGACGGCGACAAAAGTGGCGCCCCACTCCAGGTAGCGCCGCGCATCGGCCTCTACCGGCGCCAGAATGCCGCTTGGCTTACCGTGCTTCTTCGCGCTGGCGAAGATATGCTGGATGGCGCGCTGCACCTCAGGATGGGCGGCATTGCCCAGATGACCTAACGCGGCGGCCAGGTCGCTCGGGCCGACGAACAGGCCGTCGACACCTTCGGTCGCGGCAATCGCCTCGACGTTGTCCACCCCGGTTTGGCTCTCAATCTGTACCAGAATGGAAATGTTTTTATTGGACTGCGCGAAGTAGTCCGGCACGGTGCCGAACATATTGCCGCGATGGGAAACGGAGACTCCGCGGATCCCTTCCGGCGGGTAGCGAGTAGAAGCCACCGCCTGCGCCGCCTGTTCCGCTGTCTCGACAAATGGCACCAGGAAGTTATAGAAGCCGATATCCAGCATGCGCTTAATGATGATGGGCTCGTTGGTCGGCACGCGCACCACCTGAGCGCTGGAGCTGCCTTTCAGCGCCATAAGCTGTGGGATAAGCGTGGTGACGTCGTTCGGCGCATGTTCCGCGTCCAGTACCAGCCAGTCGAAACCCGCCAGACCCAACACCTCGGTGCTGATCGGATTGGCCAGCGCGCACCAGCAGCCAATCTGCACCTGATGAGCCGCCAGCGCGGCCTTAAATTTGTTCGGGAAAATTGCGTTATCCATGATTTTTACCTTGCGTTAATCGTTGCTAACTTCTGCAATTCATTCGTTATATCACCAGCCCGGCGAGAGAGCCCCATTAGGCTGGAAAAGCGTATCGCCTGACCCCAAATATTATCCGCAGAATAAACCAGCGAATGGGTGTCCTTTTTTATTTCCTGCCCTTGAGTCCGGAAAATGTAAGCCCATCGCAAATTAACCATCTTTTAATATTCGTTAGGTGACTGCTAAATTATTAACCCGCGATTAAAAGGCAAACCATGCGCATATCGGACGTCACAAAAACACGACTCAGTATAGTCAGCTCCCACTCGCCAGACACTATGCATAAACACAATATAAACACATTTTTTAAAGCCTTAGTTGGGCAATCGCCTTAAGCTATGGGCGCTAATCCACACTTCTTACGATTCCCCACCCTCCGCGCGCGTCCATGGCGACAAGGAGTGATTCAGATCACATCTTCACGCCGACACACCTGACATGCTTTATTTCATTATTCTGCTTAACAACGCCAGAATTACCATTTAATGATATTTTTAGCACCTGTTTGGAGATAACTGGACAATGGCTGATATTTCAATTCGACAACAATCGCCTACCGCGTTTTATATAAAAGTTGACCCGACAGATAATGTGGCGATTATTGTCAACGATCGGGGATTAACCGCCGGAACGCGTTTCCCGGACGGCCTGACGCTCATCGAGCACATTCCACAGGGTCATAAAGTCGCCCTGGTGGATATCCCAGCCCACGGTGAAATTATCCGTTACGGAGAAGTCATTGGCTTGGCAATGCGCGACATCCCCAAAGGAAGCTGGATTGACGAGTCGTTAGTGGCGTTGCCCACCGCACCGCCGTTGAACACCCTGCCGCTGGCCACCAAAGTGCCGGCCCCGCTGCCGCCGCTGGAAGGCTATACCTTCGAAGGCTACCGCAATGCCGACGGCAGCGTGGGCACCAAAAATCTGCTGGGTATCACCACCAGCGTGCACTGCGTTGCGGGCGTGGTCGATTACGTGGTGAAACTCATTGAACGCGACCTGCTGCCGAAATATCCCAACGTCGACGGCGTGGTGGGTCTGAATCACCTCTATGGCTGCGGCGTAGCGATTAATGCGCCAGCGGCGGTGGTGCCGATACGCACCATCCACAATATCGCCCTTAACCCGAACTTCGGCGGCGAAGTGATGGTCATTGGCCTTGGCTGTGAAAAGCTGCAGCCCGAGCGGCTGCTGCAGGGGACGGAAGATGTCAAAAGTATCCCGGTGGACAGCGCCAGTATCGTCAGCCTGCAGGATGAAAAGCACGTGGGCTTTAAATCGATGGTCGATGACATTCTGCAGGTCGCCGAGCGCCATCTGGCGAAACTCAACCAGCGTCAGCGGGAAACCTGCCCGGCTTCTGAACTGGTGGTGGGTATGCAGTGCGGCGGCAGCGACGCTTTCTCCGGCGTGACCGCCAACCCGGCGGTGGGTTACGCTTCCGATCTGCTGGTGCGCTGCGGCGCGACGGTGATGTTCTCAGAGGTGACCGAAGTCCGCGACGCTATCCATCTGCTGACGCCGCGGGCGATCAACGAAGAGGTGGGTAAACGCCTGCTGGAAGAGATGGCCTGGTACGATAACTATCTCGATATGGGCAAAACCGACCGCAGCGCCAACCCCTCACCCGGTAACAAGAAAGGCGGCCTGGCCAACGTGGTGGAAAAAGCGCTGGGGTCGATTGCCAAATCAGGAAAAAGCGCCATCGTTGAGGTGCTTTCCCCCGGGCAGCGCCCGACCAAACGTGGCCTGATTTACGCCGCCACCCCCGCCAGCGATTTTGTCTGCGGCACCCAGCAGGTGGCCTCTGGCATCACGGTGCAGGTGTTCACCACCGGCCGCGGCACGCCTTACGGACTGATGGCGGTACCGGTGATAAAAATGGCGACTCGCACCGAGCTGGCTAACCGCTGGTATGACTTAATGGACATTAACGCGGGCACCATCGCCACCGGCGAAGAGACGATTGAGGAGGTGGGGCTGAAGCTGTTCGAATTTATTCTCGACGTCGCCAGCGGACGCAAGAAAACCTTCTCCGATCAATGGGGTCTGCATAACCAGCTGGCGGTGTTTAACCCGGCGCCGGTGACCTGATCGAGAGCGTAAGGCTTTAACCTTTTTAGCCAGGATTTATCCAGGCTGTTTGGTTAGGGGGGCCGTGCGGCAAGGAAGGCGGGGCTGCACTTTTCATCCAACATTTCTTCCGACATTTCTTCCGACATGTCGGATGACGCTCAAGCCGCCCTCCACTATCTGAAGGGCTGCTTGCCAGACTTCAATTGGGTCTACAGGATCACTCCCCCTGCTGCTCCAGGGCATACTTATACAACGCATTTTTCTTCACGCCGTGGATTTCCGCGGCCAGCGCGGCGGCTTTCTTCAGCGGCAGTTCCGCCTGCAGCAGCGCCAGAGTCCGCAGCGCGGCTGCCGGCAGCGCCTCTTCCTGCGCCTTAAAACCTTCGACGATCAGCACCATCTCGCCTTTGCGACGGTTTTCGTCTTCCTTGACCCACGCCACCAGCTCGCCAATCGGCGCGCCGTGGATCGATTCCCAGGTTTTGGTCAGCTCGCGGGCCAGCACCACATAGCGAGATTCTCCCAGTACCGCGCAGATATCTTCCAGACTCTCCACCAGCCGGTGGGTCGACTCATAGAAGATAAGGGTGCGCGGCTCTTCTTCCAGCGCTTTAAGGGTATCGCGACGGCCTTTCGATTTCGCCGGCAGGAAGCCTTCATAACAGAAACGGTCGGAAGGCAGGCCAGCGGCGCTCAGGGCGGCGATAGCCGCACAAGGACCCGGCAGCGGCACGACGCGGATATTGGCTTCGCGGCAGGTACGCACCAGATGATAGCCTGGGTCGTTAATCAGCGGCGTGCCCGCATCGGAGACCAGCGCGATGTTTTGCCCTTCTTTCAGTTTAGCGAGAAGTGTTTCCGCCTTTTGCTGCTCGTTATGGTCGTGAAGCGCAAATAAACGGGCGTTAATCGCAAAATGTTGCAGCAGCAAACCGGTGTGGCGGGTATCCTCCGCAGCAATTAAATCAACGGCTTGCAACACTTCCAGTGCGCGCTGCGTGATATCAGACAGATTTCCTATCGGAGTGGGCACAATATAGAGCTGCCCCTGAGAATTATCCGCTGATTCGTGTTGTTTCATTGTCTCGTCCGTATTGCCGATTTAATATTGAGCATTGAGCCAAAAAAATATCACTGGACACTTATGGTACCGTCAACATTTCTTCGTTCTAAGCCCGCGCGCTGTCTGCCCGTATTGCTGGCGACTCTTCTTTTTGCTGGCTGCGGCACCCACACGCAGGATCAAAGCACGGCGTTTATGCAGGGTACGTCGCAGGCCAACTCCAGTTTCTACTTGCAGCAGATGCAGCAAAGCACGAATGATAGCAAGACCAACTGGCAATTACTCGCCATTCGTGCACTGCTGCAGGAAGGAAAGCAGCAGCAGGCCATCGACCTGTTTAACCAGCTGCCGTCCAACCTGGACAGCACCCAGGCCCGTGAACAGTCACTGCTGGCAATAGAAGTAAAGCTGGCGCAGAACGACTATCAGGGGGCCCGTACTCTGCTGGCTAAGCTTGACCCGGCAAGCCTGGAGCAGCCTCAGCAGGCGCGCTACTGGCAGGCGCAAATCGATGCCAGCCAGGGCAAACCCTCGGTGACTCTGCTGCGCGCCTTAATCGCCCAGCAGTCGCTGCTGAGCGATGCCAAACAGCGCCAGCAAAATATTGACGCGACCTGGCAAGCGCTGACTGCGATGACCCAGGATCAGGCCAATGCGCTGGTGATCAATGCCGATGAAAACACCCTCCAGGGCTGGCTGGATCTGCAGCGGATGTGGTTTGACAACCGCAACGATCCCACACTGCTGAAAGCCGGCGTCAAAGACTGGCAGACGCGCTACCCGCAAAACCCTGGCGCCAAAATGCTGCCAACGGCGCTGGTGAACATGCAAAACTATAAGCCCGCCTCCATCAACAAGATTGCGCTTTTCCTGCCGCTGAACGGCCAGGCCTCGATCTTCGGCCGCACCATCCAGCAGGGCTTCGAAGCCGCCAAAAACGGCGCGCCGTCGGTGACGGGCAGCGCGGTTCCCGCTCAGGTCGCTCAGGCGGCGAACACGTCCGGTAACGATGACGTGGTAAGCCCGTCGCAGGCGGAAATTAGCGATCTGACGGCTGCCGGAAGTCGCGCTGAACCGGTGCAGGCCCCGGCGCAAAC
Source organism: Klebsiella pneumoniae complex sp. WS1778 (assembly GCF_049472055.1). Taxonomy (NCBI): domain Bacteria; kingdom Pseudomonadati; phylum Pseudomonadota; class Gammaproteobacteria; order Enterobacterales; family Enterobacteriaceae; genus Klebsiella; species Klebsiella pneumoniae complex sp. WS1778. The sequence continues at coordinate 128,273 of NZ_JBKGTJ010000003.1, read as the reverse complement.
TCAGGCAACGCCAGCGGCGGAGCCGGCGGCTCAGGCGCCGGAAGCGACCACCACGCCGCAGACCACCGCGTCCCCGGTCACCCAGCCGGTCACCGCCCCGGCCGCACAGCCGCAGCCAGTGGTCGCCACCGCCGCCAATCCCTCTGCGGAACTGAAAATTTACGATACCACCAGCCAGCCGATCGGCCAGCTCCTTGCCCAGGCTCAGCAGGACGGCGCCACCCTGGTCGTCGGGCCGCTGCTAAAAGAGAATGTCGAAGATGTTCTCAAGAGCAATACGCCGCTCAACGTGCTGGCGCTCAACCAGCCGGAGAAGGTCGAAGGCCGCGCTAATATCTGCTATTTCGCGCTGTCACCGGAAGACGAAGCGCGTGACGCCGCCCGACACATCCATCAACAGGGCAAACAGACGCCGTTGTTGCTGGTTCCGCGCGGCGCGCTGGGCGATCGTGTGGTCAACGCGTTTGCCGACGAGTGGCTGAAGCTGGGCGGCGCCAGCGTCCTGCAGCAGCGTTTTGGCTCCACGGCGGAGCTGCGCGCCGGCGTTAACGGCGGAGGGGGCATTGCGCTGAGCGGCACCCCGGTCTCCACCCTGCCATCAGCGCAGAACAGCGTCCTCGGCACGGCGGATGAAATGCCGGTTAGCAGCGGCGGCAGCGTCGACGCGGCCTATATCCTCGCCACCCCGGAACAGATTGGCTATATCAAACCCATGATCGCGATGCGCAACGGCAGCCAGAGCAATGTCACCCTGTACGCCAGCTCGCGCAGCGCACAGGGCACCGCAGGTCCGGATTTCCGTCTGGAGATGGAAGGCCTGCAGTATAGCGAAATCCCGATGCTGGCTGGCAGCAACCCGGCGTTGATGCAGCAGGCGCTGTCTGCGGTGCGCAATGACTACTCGCTGGTGCGTCTGTATGCGATGGGCGCTGACGCCTGGTCGCTGGCAAACCACTTCACGCAAATGCGCCAGACGCCGGGCTTCGAGCTGAACGGGAATACCGGCGATCTGACGGCGACTCAGGACTGCGTGATTACCAGGAAACTGTCATGGCTCAAATACCAGCAGGGACAAATCGTCCCGGCCAGCTAAGCAAACAGACCGGCGATGCATGGGAAAACCGTGCTCGCCGCTGGCTGGAAAGCCAGGGCCTGCGTTTTATTGCCGCCAATGCTCGCGAGCGTGGCGGCGAAATTGACCTCATTATGCGCGACGGCGCCGTCACCGTCTTTGTCGAGGTGCGCTATCGCCGCAGCGCTCTGTACGGTGACGCGGCGGCCAGCGTCACCCCGCAAAAACAGCAACGCCTGCTTAAAGCCGCCCGTTTGTGGCTCTGCCGACAGAATGGGAGCTTTGAGACTGTGGATTGCCGTTTCGATGTGGTAGCCTTCACCGGAAACGACATCCAATGGCTAAAAAACGCCTTTGGCGAATAGCGTAATACCAGAAGTAAGGGATCCCGTGCTCGACAGAATCAAAGCCTGCTTTACCGAAAGCATTCAAACCCAAATTGCCGCAGCAGAAGCACTCCCGGACGCCATCTCCCGGGCGGCGATGACGCTCGTGCAGTCCCTGCTCAACGGCAACAAAATCCTCTGTTGTGGTAATGGCACTTCCGCCGCCAACGCACAGCATTTTGCTGCCAGCATGATTAATCGTTTTGAAACGGAACGCCCTGGTTTACCCGCCATTGCACTAAACACCGATAATGTGGTCTTAACTGCCATCGCTAACGATCGCCTGCATGACGAGATTTACGCCAAGCAGGTGCGCGCCCTGGGACACGCTGGCGATGTGCTGCTGGCAATCTCCACGCGCGGTAACAGTCGGGACATCGTCAAGGCGGTGGAAGCCGCCGTGACCCGCGACATGACCATCGTCGCGTTAACCGGCTATGACGGCGGTGAGCTGGCGGGCCTGTTAGGTCAGCAGGATGTCGAAATCCGCATCCCCTCACACCGCAGCGCGCGTATCCAGGAGATGCATATGCTGACCGTCAACTGTCTGTGCGATTTGATAGATAACACTCTTTTTCCACACCAGGACGATTAAGGAGAACACATGAAGGCTCTCTCGCCCCTCGCCATCCTGCTTTCAGCACTACTGCTGCAGGGCTGCGTTGCCGCCGCGGTAGTCGGAACGGCAGCAGTCGGCACTAAAGCCGCAACGGACCCGCGTACGGTGGGAACCCAGGTCGATGACAGCACCCTGGAACTGCGCGTTAATAGCGCCTTGTCGAAAGATGAACAGATTAAGAAACAGGCCCGCATCAACGTTACCGCTTATCAGGGCAAAGTCCTGCTGACCGGTCAGTCGCCGACGCCGGATCTCTCTGCCCGCGCCAAGCAAATCGCCATGGGTGTGGAAGGAACCACGGAAGTGTTTAACGAAGTGCGCCAGGGCCAGCCGATTGGTTTAGGCACCGCCTCTTCTGATACCTGGATTACCACCAAGGTGCGTTCGCAGCTGCTGAGCACCGATCAGGTCAAATCCTCGAACGTGAAGGTGACCACGGAAAACAGCGAAGTCTTCCTGATGGGACTGGTGACCGACCGTGAAGGCCGCGCGGCGGCGGATATCGCCAGCCGGGTGAGCGGTGTGTCCCGGGTGACCACCGCCTTTACCTACATTAAATAAAGCTGCAATTTCCCGGCTGGCGCTACGCTTAGCCGGGCCACCGCCCCCTGTCCGTTGTGTGCCGGGTAAGGCGTAGCCGCCGCCCGACACTCCATCCGGCTATCCGTACGTTTACGGCAAACTACACCAGCGCCAGCGCTCCAACAATCGCACCGCACAGCGCCACCAGCCCGCCAGTCAGCCACAGCGCTTTGGCCGGAAAGGCTTTGCGCAGCATAATCAACGATGGCACGCTCACTGCCGGCAACGTAATCAGCAGCGCCAGCGCCGGCGCAACGCCCATCCCCGCCAGCATCATCGTCTGGACAATCGGAATTTCCGCCGCGGTAGGGATCACAAACAGACAGCCGGCGATCGCCATCGCGATGACCCAGAACAAGGTATTATCCACCACGCCATCGGCGTGCGGGAACAGCCAGACGCGCGCCGCCCCCAGCACCAGTACCGCGAGGATATAAACCGGGATGGTGTTCCAGAACAACGTCCACAGCGCCCGCAGCCAGCGGCTAAAGAAGCCGCCCTGGGCCGCTTTCGCTTGCGCTTCAGGCACCACGGCAGGCTGCGTCGCCGCCTCTTTTACCCATTTCTGCACCAGCGTCGCGACAATCAACACCGTCGCCAGGCCCGCCACCAGGCGAACCAGCGCAAACTGCCAGCCCAGCACGAAGCCCATAAACACCAACGTCGCCGGGTTGAGCAGCGGGTTGCCCATCCAGAACGCCAGCGCCCCGCCCATCGACACCTGCTGTTTGCGCATCCCGGCCGCGACCGGCGCGGCGCAGCAGGTGCACATCATGCCTGGCAGCGAGAAAATCGTCCCGAGCAGCGTCCCCTGAAAACGCGATTGTCCCAGGGTGCGCAGCAGCCAGTCGCGCGGGATCAGCACCTGAATCAGCGACCCGAGCAGCACGCCGAGCACCGCCGCTTTCCAGACGGCAAGGAAGTAAACCACCGCGTAGTCCCACGCCGCCTTCAGCGGGTTAGCGTCGGCCTGGGCGAGAATGGATTTACCGATACTGTGGGTTTCCGCAGCGGTGAAGGCTTTCCCGTAGTATGGCTGCCATTTGACGAACCACAGGCCGACAATCACGACGAGAAAGAAAAGCGCGGGCTTCCACCATTGAAATGGTGACGCCGCCTGAGATGAAGACTGACCAGCCATAGCATTCCCCAGCAAGAAATGTGGATATGAATTGAAGCCGTGAATACTACGCCGGAAGCCTGCGTTTGCAAACCGCTATTCCGCCTGCCGCGCGGCACGCTCCCGCAGCTCGGACGATGAGAGAATTTGCACCCCTTCGTGAGTAGGCGACAGCGCCTCCGCCAGCAGGGCAATCGCCACGTCGCGGGCCGCAATGGATTTCCAGTTCCCCGGTAAGAGTCGGAACAGCGGTTCGAGGAAGGTCTCATTGGCCCGCTTTTTTTCCCGCTCGCCTGAGAGCATTGACGGCCGGGCAATGGTCAGCCGCGGCCAATCCTGCTCGATCAGCGCCGCCTCCATTTCCCCCTTCACCCTATTGTAGAAAAACGGCGAGTGGGCGTTGGCGCCCATCGCGCTGACCACCAGCATATGTTGCGCACCCAGCCGTTTGCCGGTCAGCGCGGTATCAACCACCAGCGTGTAGTCAGCATGGACAAAGGCCTCTTTGCTCCCGGCCTCCCGGCGCGTCGTTCCCAGACAGCAGAAAACGATATCCACCGGGTCAACCACCTGCGCCAGGGCATCGGTCAACTGGGGATCGTGCGGATTAAACACCCCTTCCGCCGGCGCCAGTGGGCGACGCGTCGGGGCGGCGATGGCGCTGATGCTCGGCTCATTCTGCAGCAGCCGAAGTAAGTGACCGCCAACTAACCCGGTCGCGCCGGTCAATAATACCTGACTCATTGATTCTCCTTTACAGAATTCTCCGCCTTGCACTTTCGGGCTCATGTTCCAGGCTTAATACCTTACAAGGTAAGTATCCACCATCATCATGGAATTACCTCATTGACCATCCAGATAGCGGAGGAAACATGAGTAAAAAGATAGCCGTGCTCATTACCGACGACTTTGAAGATTCTGAATTTACCTCTCCCGCCGAGGCGTTTAAGCTCGCCGGGCATCAGGTCGTGACCATCGAAAAGCAGGCTGGCAAGACGGTGAAGGGTAAACAGGGAGAAGCAGAGGTCGCCATCGATCGGGCCATTGATGACGTCACACCGGGTGAATTTGATGCCTTGTTGCTGCCCGGGGGCTATTCCCCTGACCAGCTGCGCGGGGATGAACGCTTTGTCACCTTTACCCGCGATTTTGTCAACGGCGGGAAGCCGGTCTTCGCCATCTGCCACGGCCCGCAGCTGCTGATCAGCGCCGATGTGATCCGCGGGCGTAAGCTCACGGCGGTGAAGCCTATCGTGGTGGATGTGAAAAACGCCGGGGGCGAGTTTTACGACCAGGAGGTGGTGGTCGATAACGAACAGCTGGTCACCAGCAGAACGCCGGACGATCTGCCGGCCTTCAATCGCGAAGCGCTACGCCTGCTCGGCGCCGGCATCGCGCCGCCAGTGTAGCTTTTTCCCGAACCCCAGCGTGTTGTCGGTAAACTTGATTTCGTCCGGACGAATCTCCCAAACCGGCGCCGACAGCATGCGGGCCACCGGGAAGCGCTTGACGTAGCGCTGACGCATACGCGCCTCTTCGTCGCCGCGCAATCGGCGGATCTCGCCCTGGAACTGCACGCCGCGGATCAGGGCCACGGTTTTTGGCTGGCCGTTGACCGTGCCGGCCACCTTCGCCCGCTCGCCGGTCATCTGGCCGTGGCGGGTGTGCTCATCGCTGAGCAGATAAAAGGCCACGCTATCCGGGTCATAGACGTAAAAGGCGTTCGCACACCACAGCTCGTCGTCGCGGGAGACGCACCAGGTGACGACGTGCTGTTTACTCAGCCAGCGGCCAATGGCGGCAAGCGTATCCATCTTTCTTCTCCATTATGCTATGGTGCCTACACCTTACCATAGTGACTTTATAACCGTGTGCTGGTTTCTGTATCTCATTCGAACCGCGGATAATCGCCTCTATACCGGCATCACCACCGATGTGCCGCGCCGCTTTCGCCAGCATCAGGCAGGGAAAGGCGCGAAGGCGTTGCGCGGCAAAGGCGACCTGCAGCTGGCCTTTAGCCATGAAGTTGGTGAACACTCACTTGCTTTGCGGCTGGAATACCGCATTAAGCAGCTAACGAAGCGCGAAAAAGAGCGCCTCGTTGCCGGAGAGGATACCGTCGAAACCCTGCTGGCAAGGCTCAAAAACGATTAAAGTGGTCGCTGTATTCGACCTGTCCGTGGACACCTTCGAGGGCGTCATCCGCCAGGCGGTGCACCTGGAACGCCTCCGCGCTGTCCGGCCAGCGGCAGCGGAGATCGAAGCGCGCGGCCGGTTCAAAACCAAAACGACGGTATAACTCCGGGTCGCCCAGCGTCACCACCGCGGCATAGCCAAACTCATTCAGCGAATCCAGCCCTTCATAGACCAGCTGCCGGCCAATGCCCTGTCCACGGTAGCGTTCATCCACCGCCAGCGGCGCCAGGCCGACCCATTGTAGCTCTTCACCTTCCACCGCAACCGGGCTGAAGGCAACGTAGCCGATCACCTGGCCTTCATCATCCGTCGCCACTACCCCCAGCGTGATCAGTCCATCTTCACGCAGATCGTGCACCAGCTCCGCTTCGGCATCGCGGCCGAAGGTACGACGCAGCAGCGCGTCGATTCCCGGTGCATCAATCCCAATTTCCACTCGAATCAGCATGCCTCACCTACCGATGTCTGTTCAGGTTTCTGCGGGCTCTTCAGTCCAGCTTCGACAAAATCCGCCAGTTGCAGCAACATCACGCGCAGCGCTTTGGGCATCTGCTCGAGCTCAATGGCGTCCATCAAATTTTTTACATACAGCCCCAGCTCCGTATCGCCTTCAATAACCAGACGACGCTGGAAGAATAGCGTATCCGGATCCTGCTTGCGCGCGGCGATCATTAACAGATCGCTGGCGTCGGCGCTGAAGCTGACGTCGGCGTCCGCCTGCTGGCTGACCACCAGGCGACCATCGACTACCGAGGTATACCACAGCAGACCGATGTCACGCACATGAATACTTAACCAGCGCCCCTCGAGAAACTCCAGCTCTCCCTCCGCCAGCGCCTGGCGAAACTGCCAACTAAGCACCTGCTCCAGCACCTGGCGCTTGAGGGCAAAAGGCGCCAGCTTAACCGGCACGCTCATTAAAGACGGGCCAAAGTGGACCAGCCGGGAACGCAGTTTATCCAACACAAGCTTTACTCCATGAATGCAATTGTGCCGCTATTGTGCCATATCACATAAACAACATAGCGGCGTAAATCAACAAAAACGCGATGACGGCAGCCCGTTATTGGCGCCGCCAATACACTTTTAACTGCCTCAAATCAAAAATTGTCACCAGAAGGTTAACTAAAATCCCTGCTCGTTAACCATTCAGCGTCCCTGACGGGCCGCATTTTTCAGGAAAAATTATGGAGCTGCTCTGCCCAGCCGGTAACCTTCCGGCGCTTAAGGCGGCCATCGAAAACGGCGCCGATGCCGTCTATATCGGGCTGAAAGATGACACCAACGCCCGCCACTTTGCCGGCCTTAATTTCACCGAAAAGAAACTGCAGGAAGCCGTCAGCTTTGTGCATCAGCACCGTCGTAAGCTGCATATCGCCATCAACACCTTCGCCCACCCCGACGGCTACGCCCGCTGGCAGCGCGCGGTGGATATGGCGGCTCAGTTGGGCGCCGATGCGCTCATTCTGGCCGATATCGCCATGCTGGAGTACGCCGCGGAGCGCTATCCGCATATAGAACGCCATGTCTCGGTACAGGCTTCCGCCACCAATGAAGAGGCCATTCGCTTCTATCATCGCAACTTCGACGTGGCGCGCGTCGTACTGCCGCGGGTGTTATCTATTCACCAGGTGAAACAGTTGGCTCGCGCCACGCCGGTGCCGCTGGAAGTCTTTGCCTTCGGCAGCCTGTGCATCATGGCGGAAGGCCGCTGCTATCTCTCTTCCTACCTGACCGGCGAATCGCCCAACACCGTCGGCGCCTGCTCGCCTGCCCGCTTCGTGCGCTGGCAGCAAACCCCACAGGGGCTGGAATCGCGCCTCAATGAAGTGCTGATTGACCGCTATCAGGATGGGGAAAACGCCGGTTACCCGACGTTGTGTAAAGGCCGCTACCTGGTCGATGGCGAGCGCTATCACGCGCTGGAGGAACCCACCAGCCTCAATACCCTGGAACTGTTGCCGGAGTTGATGGCCGCCAATATCGCCTCAGTGAAAATCGAAGGCCGTCAGCGCAGCCCGGCCTACGTCACCCAGGTAGCGAAGGTCTGGCGCCAGGCGATCGATCGCTGCAAAGCCGATCCACAGAATTTCGTGCCGCAATCCGCATGGATGGAAACCCTTGGCTCCATGTCCGAAGGGACACAAACCACCCTTGGCGCCTACCACCGTAAATGGCAGTGAGAAACATGAAATATTCATTAGGGCCGGTGCTTTACTACTGGCCAAAAGAGACGCTGGAAGATTTTTACCAGCAGGCAGCAAACTGCAGCGCCGACACCATTTATCTCGGCGAAGCGGTGTGCAGCAAACGCCGCGCCACCAAAGTCGGCGACTGGATTGAGATGGCGAAAGCGTTGGCCGGAAGCGGCAAACAGGTGGTGCTGTCTACCCTCGCGCTGGTGCAGGCCTCCTCCGAACTGGGCGAGCTAAAGCGCTATGTCGATAACGGGGAGTTCCTGATTGAGGCCAGCGATTTGGGCGTGGTCAATCTCTGCGCCGAACGCAAGCTGCCGTTCGTCGCCGGGCATGCGCTGAACTGCTACAACGCCGTTACCCTGCGCCTGCTGTTAAAACAGGGCATGGTGCGCTGGTGCATGCCGGTGGAGCTTTCCCGCGACTGGCTGGCTAATTTACTGACCCAGTGCGAAGAGCTGGGCATTCGCAATCAGTTTGAAGTCGAAGTGCTGAGCTACGGCCATCTGCCGCTGGCTTATTCCGCCCGCTGCTTTACCGCCCGCTCGGAAGATAGGCCAAAGGATGAGTGCGAGACCTGCTGCATCAAATACCCAACCGGACGCAGCATGCTGTCCCAGGAGAACCAGCAGGTGTTCGTGCTCAACGGTATCCAGACCATGAGCGGCTATGTCTACAACCTGGGCAATGAGCTGACGTCCATGCACGGCCTGGTGGATATGGTACGCCTGTCGCCGATGGGCAACGAGACCTTCGCCATGCTCGACGCCTTCCGCGCCAATGAAAACGGCGCTGCGCCGTTGGCGCTCACCGGCAACAGCGATTGCAACGGCTACTGGAAACGGCTGCCCGGGCTGGCGCTGCAGGCCTGATAAACCGCTCACTTTGTTAACAGCAGTGCTCAGATTTTAATGCATTATTAAAGATGCAGCTTTTCTGGCTGGCGCGTCCTGGATGCACCAGGCTGGAAGAAGACCTTCAATCTGATGACGATGCTGTAGCAAAGTGAGCCTTTATGACTGACAAATCTGTTCCGTTCTCGGTGCTCGATCTGGCGCCGATCCCGCAAGGATCTTCTGCCAAAGAAGCCTTTACCCACTCTCTGGATCTCGCCCGGCTGGCCGAATCGCGCGGTTATCACCGCTACTGGCTGGCGGAGCACCACAATATGGTCGGCATTGCCAGCGCAGCGACCTCGGTGCTGATTGGCTATCTCGCCGCCAATACCACTACCCTGCATCTGGGTTCCGGTGGCGTGATGTTGCCCAACCATTCGCCGCTGGTGATCGCCGAGCAGTTCGGCACCCTGAACACCCTCTATCCCGGGCGTATAGACCTCGGCCTTGGCCGCGCGCCGGGCAGCGATCAGCCCACCATGCGCGCCCTGCGTCGCCATATGAGCGGCGATGTCGATAACTTCCCGCGCGACGTGGGGGAACTGGTGGACTGGTTTGACGCCCGCGATCCGAACCCGCACGTGCGCCCGGTTCCCGGCTACGGGGAGCGCATTCCGGTGTGGCTGCTGGGTTCAAGCCTCTACAGCGCCCAGCTGGCGGCGCAGCTCGGTTTGCCGTTCGTATTCGCCTCGCACTTCGCGCCGGATATGCTGTTCCAGGCCCTGCACCTGTATCGCAGCAACTTTACGCCCTCCGCGCGGCTGGAAAAACCGTATGCCATGGTGTGCATCAATATCATCGCCGCCGACAGCAACCGCGATGCGGAGTTTCTCTTCACTTCCATGCAGCAGGCGTTTGTGAAGCTGCGTCGCGGCGAAACCGGACAGCTGCCGCCGCCGGTGGAAAATATGCATCAGCTGTGGTCAGCGTCCGAGCAGTATGGCGTGCAGCAGGCGCTGCGCATGTCGCTGGTGGGTGATAAAACTAGAGTCCGCCACGGCTTAGAGTCGATTATGCGGGAAACCGAGGCGGACGAAATCATGGTCAATGGCCAGATCTTCGACCACCAGGCGCGGCTGCATTCTTTCGATTTAGCGATGCAGGTGAAAGAGGAATTGTTGGGATAGTGAGCTATGCGGCATTTTTGCCGCATTTCTTTTCGCCCCCTAAACCATTTTGTGATCGTCTTCATTCATATTTTCGCATAACCCCCGTCTTATTACGTTGAGCGTAATTACATTACCTCTGGCGTAATTGTCCCCCTCATTCAACGGTGTTAGTTTTCCTCTGTTTTATTTTTCAACCCTGAATCTGGTAAAAGAGAATACCCATGAGCCAACCAACTGCCCGTGCTATGTGGATCGGCGAGTGCTTATTAAAAGCGCTGTTAATGGAGGTCTCCGCCTGGCCTAAACCCGGCCTTGTTACACCCCATTCACAAGGGGCGCATAAAGATATGGATATCTGGTTATTTATTACCAGCACATCGGCTATTGCCCCCTGTTTTAGCGCCTGCGCCCATGCCGGGGAAAATCATCAGGGCTCACCAGGGGAACTCTTTACAACAATACGTGCCATTGGCATTCATTATGAAAATACGCTGCTGCGGGCAACACAGCAGGTTAATACTCAGCGCGGCATTCTTTTTTCCGGCGCGATTCTGGCGACAGCGGCAGGATGGCTTTCCGGGCGCGGGGAAACCCTCTCTTATCACGCCTTAAGCCAGTGCGTCGCTGAACTCTGCCGCGATCTCTGCCGTCGGGATTTCTCCGTCCTGGCCGAACGCCCGGCGCAAACCCACGGTGAGAGATTGTATGTCGGATTCGGCATTACCGGCGTGCGCGGCGAGGCAGAGCAAGGCTTCCCACTGGCTTGCCAGATTGGCTTACCCGCGCTGCATCAGGCGCTGGACAACGGGCTGGCCTGGCGGGAAGCGCTAATTCATACGCTGCTCACCCTAATGGCCCATTGCGATGACACTACCGTGCTGTTTCGCGGCGGCCAGCAGGCGCTGGCGGAAATGAAGCAATATGCCCGGCGTCTGATGACGCAGGGCGGAATGTTTAACCCTGCGATCGAGCAGGAGCTGGCTGATTTTAATTCATGGTGCCTGGATAGGTGGGTCAGCCCTGGCGGTTCGGCCGATTTATTAGCGCTGTGTCTGGCGATGTATTTTCTTTGCCGCCAGCCGCAAGGAGATATGACATAAGGAAGAATATGAACATCTATTTTTATACTTTATTAACGTATGGCTTAACGATTGTAATTTCATTTGCGGTTGTCGGCATCATTGTTGGCGTCAACAAGATGATGAATAAATTAAATATCACCGACGATTAATTTACGAACTTTACCTTTGCCATCAGGAATATAGTTATGGATATCTTTGTTAAGCTCTTTTCGGGCATTGGCACTTTTTTTATAGAAGATCCGAAAATAGCCATTGCACGTTTTCTGCTCATTGTTCTCGGCTTTATATTGGCCTGGATGGGATTCCGCCGTAAGCTTGAACCGTTAATTATGGTGCCGATGGGCCTCGGTATGATTGCGGTTAACGCCGGGGTACTGTTTCTGGCGGGGGGACAAACCGGGACCTTAATTCTCGACCCGATGGTCAGCGAGCCTAACGAGCTGGTAAACCTGATGCAGGTAAACTTTCTGCAGCCGGTCTATAACTTCACCTTTAGCAATGGCCTCATCGCCTGTATCGTTTTCTTCGGCATTGGCGCAATGAGCGACATCAGCTTTATTCTGCTCCGTCCCTGGGCCAGCATTGTTGTCGCCCTGTTCGCCGAGGCGGGAACCTTCGCCGCGCTGCTGCTGGGTATTGAAGTATTCGGCCTGCCTGCCAACGAAGCCGCGTCGATTGCTACTATCGGCGGCGCAGATGGGCCGATGGTGCTCTTTGCCTCCCTTATCCTCGCACCGAACCTGTTCGTCCCCATCGCCATTATCGCTTATCTCTACCTGAGCCTGACCTATGCCGGTTATCCGTACCTGGTGCGCCTGCTGGTACCGAAAAAATACCGTGGCATGGAAGTTGAAATTGAATACCCCACCGTATCGAAGAAAGCGAAATTCATCTTTACCGTCTGCGCCTGCCTGCTGTTGTGCCTGCTGCTGCCGGTCGCCGCGCCGCTGATCCTCTCGTTCTTCCTCGGGATCGCGATTAAAGAAGCGGAGATCGAACCGTTCCAGAAATTACTGGAATCCACGCTGACCTATACCGCAACGCTGTTTCTCGGCCTGCTGCTGGGCACACTGTGCGAAGCGCAAACGATTCTCGACCCGAAAGTGGCCATCATCCTGATCCTTGGTATCGGCGCGCTGGCCATTTCCGCCGTCGGCGCTCTGCTGGGCGGCTGGTTTATCTGGTTTATCTCGAAGGGGCGTTATAACCCGGCTATCGGTATCGCGGGCGTCTCCTGCCTGCCGACGACGGCAAAAATCGCGCAGAAAGAGGTTAACCATGAGAATCCCTACGCCATCATTCTGCCGCTGGCAATGGGTGCGGGCGTGAGCGGTCTGATCGTCTCGGCTATCGCCACCGGGATCTTTATCTCCACGCTATTCCTGCTGAATTAATGGAGTCAACCCATGCTAAAAGAGCACAACTGGCATCAACTCAAGGACGATACGGTACAGCGCCTGAATCAGCTGGCCCCGTATTTCCGTGACGGCAAAATTATCGACGCCAAAGATACTGTCGCCGCGCTGGAAGCCGTTATTCGAAGCTTCGATCGCGTCAATATTGAGGGCAATAACCAGAAACAGGCGGATTTTCTCTCCGAATGCCTGTGCCAGCTTGATCCGCAAAAGATCTCCGGCCTGCATATGGTGCAGTCATCCGTACCGTTGTCCAGCCATCTGGATTTGTTTGAAAAGGGCATCGCTGAAAAGCTCGATTTCGCCTATGCCGGACCGCAGGATGGCCGTCTGGCGAAGCTGATCCAGGACGGTAAGATTAAGCTCGGGGCCATCCACACCTATCTGGAGCTGTTCAGCCGCTACTTTGTCGACCTCACGCCGCGCGTGTCGCTAATCACCGCCTTTGAAGCGGATAAAGACGGCAATCTCTACACCGGCTTTAACACCGAAGATACGCCTGTTATTGCCGAAGCCACCCATTTCCGCCAGGGGATTGTGATCGCGCAGGTCAACAAGATTGTCGATAAAGTGCCGCGCGTTGATATCCCCGGCGACTGGGTAAATGCGGTGATTGAAGCGCCGCGCCCGTTCTACGTCGAGCCGCTTTTTACCCGCGATCCAGGGCTTATTACCGACACCCATGTGCTGATGGCAATGATGGCGCTGAAAGGTATCTATGCCGAATACGGCGTTGAGCGCATTAACCACGGCATTGGCTTCTTCACCGCTGCCATTGAGCTGCTGCTGCCCACCTACGGCGAGGAGCTGGGGCTGAAAGGCAAGGTCTGTACCCATATGGTACTCAACCCGCATCCGACGCTGATCCCGGCGATCGAAAGCGGCTGGATCCAGTCGGTGCACTGCTTCGGCGGTGAACTGGGCATGGAGAAATATGTCGCCGAACGCCCGGACGTCTTTTATATCGGCCAGGACGGCACGCTTCGCTCCAATCGCGCCTTCGCCCAGGCTGCGGGTCACTACGCGCTCGATATGTTTATCGGCGGCACGCTGCAGATCGATAAGTACGGAAACAGCAGCACCGCCACCGCCAGCCGCGTTTCAGGCTTTGGCGGCGCGCCGAATATGGGCTGCGACGCCAAAGGCCGCCGTCATGCAACGCAATCCTGGCTGAAATGCGGCGAAGAGTTCAAGGCCACCCAACAGCAGCTGATTGGCGATATGCCGCGCGGCAAACGTCTGGTGGTGCAGATGCAGGAAACCTTCCGCGAGAAGCGCCAGCCCGCTTTCGTCGACAAGCTGGACGCCTGGGAACTGGCGGAAAAAGCCAACCTCGCCCTGCCGCCGGTCATGGTGTACGCCGATGACGTCACCCACGTACTGACCGAAGAGGGCATCGCCTATCTGCACCGCTGCGAAGGGCTGGAACAGCGCATGGCGGCCATTCGCGCCGTGGCGGGCTACACCGGCATTGGCCTTGCCGCCGATCCGGCACAGACCGCACAGCTGCGAGAGGCTGGCATTGTCAAAACGCCGGAAGATTTAGGCATTGATCGCCGCCGCGCCAACCGTCAGATGCTGGCGGCGAAAAGCATTCGCGATCTGGTTGACTGGTCTGGCGGACTCTATAACCCGCCCGCTCGATTCCGTAACTGGTAGGGGAAAAGGACATGGCTCTACATCAAATATCACATCATTTCAGCGGCACCCGCGAAAGAGCATCTCTGCCGCAAACCGTGCACTGCGGCGTGGTAGGCTCTGGCGATCTGGAGGTCCTGCTGGAGCCGAAAGCGCTGGCGGGCGGTATTGAAGTCACTATATCCACGCCGGTGACCGGTTTCGATCATATCTGGGAGATTGTGCTGAAACGGTTTCTGGAAAATGGACCGCTGGGCAACATGCAGGTCAGCATCAATGACAATAACGCCACGCCCGCGGTAGTGGCTTTACGAATTCAGCAAGCGTTACAGCAGGCTATGCCGGGAGAAACCCATCATGAATGATCTGCGTTATCTGGAAGCCAGCGCCCGGGTTCGCGCCAGTTCGCTGGTGGATAAAGGCACCTTTACTGAACTGATCGGCCCGGCGGCCAAGCGAACCAGCCCGCACCTGCCCGTGCTCAATGAGGCGGTTGAATTTGACGACGGTATCGTCACCGGTATCGGCCTGTTGGGCCAGCACCCGGCCATCGTCATCTCCCAGGAGGGGCGCTTTATCGGGGGGGCAGTGGGTGAAGTGGGCGGCGCCAAGATGGTCGGCGCGCTGATGCTGGCGGACGAACTGGCGGCGCAGACCACCGACCCTGCCCGCCGCCCGATCGTCCTCATCTCCTTTGAAACCGGCGGCGTGCGTCTGCATGAGGCTAACGCCGGACTGCTGGCCCACGCCGAGTGCATGGACATGCTGCAAACACTGCGCGGTCGCGTACCGGTGGTGGCGATGATTGGCAGCAAGATCGGCTGCTTTGGCGGGATGGGGTTTGTCGCTGCCGCTACCGACGTCATCGTGATGAGCGAATCGGGCCGCCTGGGGCTGACCGGGCCTGAGGTCATCGAACAGGAGATGGGCCGCAGCGAGTTCGACGCTTCTGACCGCGCGCTGGTGTTCCGCACCACCGGCGGTAAGCACAAGTATATCGTCGGCGACTGCAACTATCTGATTGCCGACTCGCTGGCAGCCTTCCACCAGCAGGCCGCGCTGATTGCCGACCTGCCCTGGCCGCAGATTGAAGCCATGCGCCGCATCGGCAGCGAAGCAAAAGTACGCGCCCAGATGGCGCTCACGCAAAAAATCAGCGAGTCAGAGCCATCAGATGCGCGGGATGTCTGGGCGATGGCGGGCAATACCGCGCCCCAGTCTCTGGTGGATATGGATCTCGACACGTTCCTGAGCAACGTTAAACGCCTGCCGGTGGAGGAAGCATAATGGAAAATTTACTCGGCCAGGGCCGCGCCGCTATCGATTTGATTGTTGACGAAAACAGCTTCGAAGAGAACGCGCTGGCGGATCTCGAGCTGCCTTATGAGGATTACGGCCCAGGGGCCGTCATCGGCAGCGCCCGCATTAGCGGTGAAGTCTGTACCGTTATTGCTAACGACGCCATGACCTTTAACCCGCGTTTTCCGGTGGTCTACGCCGGGGTTATCGGGCTGGAAGAGGGCTACAAAATGGCGCTGGCGGTCTATCGCACGCTGGCGATGGATAAAGACAAGCCCGTCGGCGAGAAACGTCCGCTGGTGCTGATCGTCGACACTCCCGGCAACGGGCCGGGCAAGCTGGAAGAGATCATCGGCATGAATAAAGCCACCGGTGCCTATCAGCTGGCGCTGGCTGAGGCGCGCCATGCCGGACACCCGATTATCGCGATGGTCATCGGTCGCGCCATTAGCGGCGCGTTTCTCTGCCACGGTTTACAGGCCGACCATATCCTGAGCCTGACGTCGGAATTTGGCACCATGATCCACGTCATGCCGCTGAGCAGTATCGCGCGTATTACCCGTCAGGACGTGGAGCGTCTGAGCGAACTTTCCCGCACCAATCCGGTCTTCGCGGCCGGGCCGGAGTTTTTCTGGCAGTTGGGCGGGGTGGAAGCGCTGATCAAGGCGATCCCGGAGATGAAAGGGACGATCGTTCGCCATATCGCAGAAGTGCGCCAGCAGAAACAGGCGGCTGGCGTGACGGCGACAGGTCCGCAGGGGCGTGGGATCGCAGGCGAAGCGCGCGGCGGCAGAAAAATGCGCAACGTGATTCTGGCGCAGATGCGCGAGGAGTATCGGGCGGTCGCGGCGCGGTATCAACCGGCCTGATTCTGGAGTTCGCGCTATGAACGATCCCATCGCCACACTCGAATGGCTGGTTGACGCCCAGCAGGGTATCCCCACGCTGACGGAGATGCCGCGCCGCACGCTGAGCGATAAAGGCATCGCTGGCCCCACAGCGGCTCACGTTATCGAGGAGATCCACACGCCGTTGAATCTGGCTCTGGTTACCTTTACCACCGGCAGCAGCGCATTTCAAAACATTGTCGGCGTAACGCAGAACGAACTGCCGTTGCGTATCGTGGCGGGTAAGCGTGTGCTGGCGGAATGCGGCGTAACCGCAGGGCAGCATATGGTGGTGACCTACGCGCCGCTGGTGAATGTGTTCACGCGTCAGGCGCTGGACGAGAGCAGTCTGCACTGGTCTTTTTTATCCCGCTCCTGCCGGGACGCGCTGCTGATTGCCCTGTGTCGCCAGCAACCGGATGTGGTGGTGGGAGAGTCCTCATTTTTACGCGCCACGCTCGAACAGGCGCTAAAGATGAATCTGCTGGCGTATTTACCCAAAACGCTGACGCTGATTACCGCAGGCACGCCCCTTGATGAAGCGCTGGTTCCGCTGTGCGCTTCGCTGGGTTATGGACTGCATGATGTCTACGGTTGCCAGGAATTCGGCTGGCTGATCCTGGACGGCCTTCCGCTGCGGGAAGATATTTCGCTGGTCGCCGCGCCGCAGGGCGGTGACTGGCGGGAAGTTATCGTTGGCGGCCTGCCGACCGGCGACAGCTTTCCCGTGGCGACCAACGGCCATCTGTGTAATGCGCAGGGCAAAATCCAGACCTGGAAGCGTCAGCGCACCACGCCGGAATATGACATGGTGGTGATGGCGACTACCGCCCATCACCGGGAAATTATCGAGCGGACGGCACGGACGATTTTACGTATCAAGGGGCGTGTTTGCCGGGTCAGCGCGCAGTTACAAACCCAGGCCAGCGCCACCCATATCCGCCTCTACCCCGTTACGGTTCCTGGGGAGGAAGCGGCAAAAACCGCGCCGGTCGATGTTATCGGTCCGCAGGCCACCGCGCAGTTTGACGCCCTGCTGGCGGCGCAGCGAGATTTACAGCAACAGGCGAAAAACGATCCGGCATGGAGCAAGCAGCGATGAGTGCCTTGCAACGCCATACTCTGTGCTGGCTGGACAGCGCTGAGCTGCGGCTGATTGCGAGGCAGATGAACGGCGCGTTTAGCGCCCTCCCCGCCTCATGGCGGGAAGAGGCGCGGGACTATCTGCTCTCCGGATATCTCCCCGGCATTGTGCGCAGAGGCATTCGTGATGAAGTGAGTATTTCCCTGGGATTTTGCTTTCCGCAGCGCTGGCAAGGGCAGCGTTTACGGCTGGCGACGGTGGCTTCATTACAGGCCGTCACGCGCGTGTCAACGCCGGAGCAAACGGCCACCCTGCCTGCCGTCAGCCGTACCAGCGCGACACGTGCCTTTAACGCCCTGCGTCAGGCATGGCGCGGGCCGGAAACCGGGCTCGGCGTATGGGGGTCGGTGGCACTGGAGATGGCGACGCCCTGGCTATGGACGGACAGTCGCTCCGATTTAGATATTCGCATTACGCCCTGGCACGAAATGGCGTTAAGCGATTGTTACTCATTTCTGACTGATATTGCTCAGCAATATTCAGTGCGTATTGATGGGGAAATTAACTTACCCAACGGTTTTTCTATCAATATCCAGGAATGGTTTAGCGGGAGTCTGACCCTGCTGGCTAAAGGTGAGACCGATGTCGAATTAATGACGCGACATGATGTCGCCGGGTTAATAAAACATCTTTCAATGAAATATATTAAAGGAAATTAATATGTCTGAAGTTAAATCAAAAGTACCGGGTGTGGTCGATGAAATTAAAGCTGCAGTGGGCGACAAAATTGAAAAGGGCCAGCCGGTTGTGATCCTGGAAGCCATGAAAATGAAAATGCCTGTCGCCTCGCCGGAGGCTGGCGTATTAAAGTCACTGGCGGTGAACGCAGGCGATCGCGTAAACCCAGGCATGGTCTTATTTGAAATTGCCGCTGAGTAGACCGTCACGTTTTTAATACTAAATAAATAGTGCGGCATTCCTTTGTGATATAACCATTATGCCTGAGTCATATCAGCGATAAACATTTCGCTGATATGACAGGCAGAGTGTGTACGTATAAATTGACTGTTGACTGTCCGCATCATAAAAACAGACTGTGCTAAAAGCCCTTGTCTTACTTTATTGTCATTTCCCGGTTCGGGTAGCCTCTTATGCTTTTAGTGTGGTTATAGAAAGAGAAACATCATGATTATTTACGGATTGATGTTAATGGGATTATGCATGTTCGCCGGGTTAATTGTCGGCGATCTTTTGGGCTTGCTGCTTGGAATTGCCGCCAATATCGGCGGCGTCGGCTTTGCCATGCTTTTTTTAGTCGTTATTTCCCAGAAGCTGACGGATAAGGGGCTGTTGTCTAAACCTGCCGAACAGGGGGTTGGATTCTGGAACGCGATGTATATCCCTATTGTTGTCGCCATGTCCGCGAACCAGAACGTTGTGGCCGCGCTCAAAGGAGGCCCGGTGGCGCTTATTGCTGGCCTTGGCGCAGTGGTGATTGGTTTTCTGCTGATTAAACCACTGAGCAAAATCGGCAACAAAAGTACGATGGCACGTTCAGCAGACTAACCGGTGGAGAGTATAAAGAATGGAACAATTCACAAAGATTCTTACCAGTAACTTCACCAGCAATGCCCTGGTCACCGCTTTTGTGGTGGTTGGTATTGTCTGCTGGGTTGCGGCCTGGCTTTCAACCCACGTCTTTCGCGGTAAAATTCACAGTTCGGCGATCGCCATTGCCGCGGGTCTGCTGCTGGCCTGGCTAGGCGGCGAACTCACCGGTGGCAAAAAAGGGCTTTCCGACATCACGCTTTTTAGCGGTATTGCGCTAATGGGCGGCGGCATGTTCCGTGATTTTGCCATTATCGCCACCGCCTTTGGCGTGAAGCTTGAGGAGCTGAAAAAAGCGGGCCTCGCGGGCGCGCTGGCGCTGGTCGTCTCTACCGTGCTCTCCTTCTACCTGGGAGCGATTGTTGCCTGGGCCTTCGGCTATACCGATGCGGTCAGCATGGCGACTATCGGCGGCGGCGCAGTGACCTTTATTGTCGGCCCGGTTACCGGCGCGGCGCTTGGCGCAAGCTCGGATGTTATCGCGCTCAGTATCGCTGCCGGAGTGATTAAATCTATCGCCATCATGATTGTTACGCCGCTGGTGGCCAAACCCGCCGGACTGAACTCTCCCGCTGCAGCCATTGTCTACGGCGGGCTAATGGGTTCCACCAGCGGCGTGGCGGCAGGGCTGGCGGCGACTGACCCGAAACTTGTCCCTTATGGCGCAATGACAGCCACCTTCTATACCGGCCTGGGCTGTCTGCTGGCACCCTCTGCGCTCTATCTCTCTTTATCCCCGTTCTTTTAACCGCATGCGCCTGTTGTTTTATGCAACAGGCGCCAGGGAGACTTATGGATTCATTTCAACGTATGAAGCCCGGGCAAATTGCGATGCAGGCCTCACTGTGCACGCAGGAGGAAGAGGAGATTTTTCGGCAAAAGTTACTGGCCGATAAACCCGAACACCGAATCGGCTTTGCGTTTATCAGCGGCACTCCTGACGAACTGCGAAACAAACTTCAGCGCTCCGTCATCGGCTGTGCGTTGAAGAATCAAATCATCACCAGGCAGGAATCGGCCATTTTCACCTTATGCTCACTCAGCCGCCAGGCGCTGACCCACGCGTTAACGAATACTATCAGCGATGATCATATCCGCATGAAAATTGCCTTAGTCAGCACCCCCCGGTGGCTCGCCGTCGCCATGTACGGCGAAGCCCAGGTTTATCAGCGGATTACCCAGGAAATCATGGGGCTTTCTCTACATCGTTATTCTCCAGCATAAGCTGCCTGGCATACATACGGCATTCTGCGAGAAGAGATAGCAGTCCTGGATGATTTTCCTGGCTACGGGGAAAAACAAGCGATATCTCCTGCTCCATACGAAAGGCCTCCTGCAAAGGCAACAGGCGTATACCGCTACGAAAAAGCCCACGCATGCGCCCGGGAATAAGCGTGTAACCCACTCCGGCATTCACCATGCTCATTAACGAAAAAATATCATGCACCCGCAGCGCAATGTCAGGTTCAAATCCAGCGATACGAAACGCTTGCTGGAAACCTCTCCAGGTGGCGAACCCCTCACTCAGGGCGATAAACTTTTTACTCTGTAGCAGGGAGAGGTCAACGGGTACTGATAGAGTATCCGCATCCTGTACGGGAACCGCTAAATAAATGGAATCAGAAAATATCGTCCAGGTTTCAAATAAATGAGAATTATATTCATCGGGCGTTGAAATTAATGCTGCATCAATACTTCCTGCATTTAAAGCTTCTAATAAAACTTTATTAGAATTCATAATAAATTCTATAGAAAGTTCCGGGCGACGATTTTTCAACCCCTGAACAATCTGCGGCGCCGTTTTCAGCACCAGTGAATAGAGCAGACCTAAGCGTAATGCCGGAGAGTGATATCCTGAAGCTTCTCGCGTCATGTAAACACAGCGTTCCATGGCATCCATCACTTCTTTGGCATGCTTTTGCATCACCCAGGCCGCGGGACATGGTTGTAAATTTCGGCCATTATGCGTAAACAGAGCACAGCGTAGATTATCTTCCAGAGAATGAATGGCGCGGTGTACACTGACCGGAGATATTTTCATATTCTCTGCTGCCTTAGAAATATTCATGGTTTCCATATATCCAAGGAAAATTTCCAGTTTACGCAAAGTGATGTCTTGCTCAGGCATATAAACATCCCCTTATTTAAAATGACCTTACCTGATAATAAGAGAATGCTGGGGAATATATATTGAGCCAGATCGGTAATTCTGGCTCAGGTAGATTAAAATTACTGGTAAACAGGCAGCAGATTAACGCTCGACAGAATGTGTACAACCGCATTGCCAAGGCCAAACAGTAGGATCAGCACAATCATCGGTGTTCCGCCCCATACGCGGAACTGTGGGCTGCCGAAGCGTTTACGCGAGGCGCGAGCCAGCAGCGCCGGTACAATCGCCGCCCAGATCGTCGCCGCCAGGCCGGCATAGCCGATGGCGTAGAGGAAGCCATCGGGTTTCACCAGCCCGCCCATCATCGGCGGAATAAAGGTCAGCAGCGCAGTTTTAAAGCGCCCCAGCGCGCTGTCGTCAAAGCCAAACAGATCCGCCAGGTAGTCGAACAGCCCCAGCGTGACGCCAAGGAACGAGCTGGCGACGGCAAAGTTAGAGAACACCACCAGCAGCAGATCCAGGCTCCGGCTGTTCAGCACCCCGCTCAGGGCCTGCACCAGCACATCAATGTTGCCGCCCTTCTGCGCGATGTCGATAAACTGCGGACGCGGGATATTGCCCATCGTCACCAGCAGCCAGACCACGTACAGACCCAGCGCCAGCAGCGTACCGTAGGTTAAGCAGCGGATAATGGTGCGTGGATCTTTGCCGTAGTATTTCATCAGGCTCGGCACGTTGCCGTGGTAGCCAAACGAGGCCAGGCAGAACGGCAGCGTCATCAGCAGATATGGCGCATAGGAGGCGTTCTTTTCCGCAACGTTAAACAGCGTCGTCGGCTCGACGTGCCCCAGCAGACTGCCGAAGGTCAGGAAGAAAGTGATCACCTTGGCGCCGAGCACAACAGCCGTCATGCGGCTCACCGCCCTGGTGCTCATCCAGACGATAAATGCCACCAGCAGCGCAAAGCCAAAACCCGCCGCCCGCGCCGGCACCTTCAGCGACATCTCGCTAAACGTATGATGCAGTATCGAGCCGCTGGCTGAAATATAGGCGTAGGTCAGGATATACAGCACAAAGGCGATCGACACGCCGTTGACCAGGTTCCAGCCCTTGCCGAGCAGGTCTTTGGTAATGGTGTCGAAGCTGGAGCCGATCCGGTAGTTAAGGTTGGCCTCGAGGATCATCAGACCGGAGTGCAGCATGCAGAACCAGGTGAAAACCAGCGCCGCCAGCGACCAGAAAAACCACGCGCCGGACATCACCACCGGCAGCGAGAACATACCCGCGCCGATAATCGTGCCGCCGATGATCACCACGCCGCCAAACAGGGACGGACGGGTTGCCGTAGTGGTTAGTGTCGCCATTTACCGAAATCTCCAGTCAAAAATACTTTCCCACGATGGGTGCGAAGCACTGTACCAGTACACGAGTACAAAAGAAATAAAAAAAGCCCCAATCATGACGATCGGGGCTGTATTATTTAGTTTACGCTAGCGGGCTGCGTTAATTATGCATCGCCACCGAAGCGACGGCGACCGGCAGAGTCATCGCGGCGCGGCGCGGATGCATCGTCACGACGCGGCGCACGGCCTTCACGACGTTCGCCGCTGAAACGACGACCATCACCACGACCACCTTCACGACGCTCGCCACCGAAGCCACGACCGCCTTCACGACGCTCACCGCCGAAGCTACGACCGCCTTCACGACGTTCACCACCGCCACGACGTTCGGTGCGCGGCTGCGCATCGCCCAGCAGCTGCATGTTCATCGGCTTGTTCAGGATGCGGGTACGAGTAAAGTGCTGCAGCACTTCGCCCGGCATCCCTTTCGGCAGTTCGATGGTGGAGTGAGAAGCGAACAGCTTGATGTTACCGATGTAGCGGCTGCTGATATCGCCTTCATTAGCGATCGCGCCAACGATATGACGCACTTCAACACCGTCATCGCGACCCACTTCAATGCGATACAGTTCCATATCGCCTACGTCACGACGCTCACGCTTCGGACGATCTTCGCGATCGCCACGCGGAGCGCGATCGTTGCGGTCGCCACGACGCTCGAAGCGATCGTCACGGTCACGGAACTCACGACGCGGACGCATCGGCGCATCCGGCGGCACGATCAGCGAGCGTTCGCCCTGGGCCATTTTCAGCAGCGCGGCAGCCAGCGTTTCCACGTCCAGCTCTTCGCCTTCCGCCGTCGGCTGGATTTTCGCCAGCAGCGCACGGTACTGGTCCAGATCGCTGCTTTCCAGCTGCTGCTGGACTTTGGCGGCGAATTTTTCCAGACGACGTTTGCTCAGCAGCTCTGCGTTCGGCAGCTCCACTTCCGGGATGGTCAGCTTCATCGTACGTTCGATGTTGCGCAGCAGACGACGTTCACGGTTCTCAACGAACAGCAACGCGCGGCCCGCGCGGCCCGCACGACCGGTACGACCGATACGGTGAACGTAGGATTCAGAATCCATCGGGATGTCGTAGTTCACCACCAGGCTGATACGTTCAACGTCCAGACCACGGGCTGCCACGTCAGTCGCAATCAGGATATCCAGACGACCGTCTTTCAGACGCTCCAGGGTCTGCTCACGCAGCGCCTGGTTCATGTCGCCGTTCAGCGCCGCGCTGTTGTAGCCGTTACGCTCCAGCGCTTCAGCCACTTCCAGGGTCGCGTTTTTGGTACGGACGAAGATAATCGCCGCATCAAAATCTTCCGCTTCCAGGAAACGCACCAGCGCTTCGTTTTTACGCATACCGTAGGCAGTCCAGTAGCTCTGGCTGATGTCCGGACGAGTGGTCACGCTGGACTGAATACGCACTTCCTGCGGCTCTTTCATAAAGCGGCGGGTAATGCGACGGATCGCTTCCGGCATGGTGGCGGAGAACAGCGCGGTCTGATGCCCTTCCGGGATCTGCGCCATAATGGTTTCTACGTCTTCGATAAAGCCCATGCGCAGCATTTCATCTGCTTCATCCAGTACCAGACCGCTCAGTTTAGAGAGGTCCAGGGTGCCGCGCTTCAGGTGGTCCAGCAGACGACCCGGGGTACCGACAACGATCTGCGGACCCTGACGCAGGGCGCGCAGCTGCACGTCATAACGCTGGCCGCCGTACAGGGCAACCACGTTTACGCCGCGCATATGTTTAGAGAATTCCGTCATTGCTTCAGCAACCTGTACCGCCAGCTCGCGGGTCGGCGCCAGCACCAGGATCTGTGGTGCTCTCAGCTCAGGATCGATGTTGTTCAGCAGCGGTAAAGAAAACGCTGCGGTTTTACCGCTACCGGTCTGGGCCATACCCAGAACGTCGCGGCCGTCCAGCAGATGCGGAATGCACTCAGCCTGGATCGGAGATGGTTTTTCGTAACCCAGATCGTTAAGCGCTTCAAGGATAGGAGCCTTCAGGCCCAGATCTGCAAAAGTGGTTTCGAATTCAGCCATGTAGTACGTGTGCCTCAAAATTAATGGCGGCCAGTCTACATAACTCATCGTGAAAATTTACGGTAATTTTCATTGAAAAGTGTGAACCGGCTCAAAGTAGGTGTATTAACGAACAACAACGCCCTCACCCGCGAAGGTGATGGCAAGCAAAAAACTATGGGCTGATGTGTTCGTCAGCTATTGCTGGTCCGATTCTGCCAGGTCATCTTGCTCCTGGCCCAAGAGCGATAATTCCAACAATGCGTATCGGTGCTCAACGTAGTTATGTACGTTGTTGGCGACCGCCAGTTTGAACAGTGCCGTAGCGCTGTCCTTGTCCCCCAGACTTAGGTAGTACTTACCTAAATAGAAGTTGGTTTCACTGAGATGCTCAGCGAGCGAGGTGTTATCCGTTGCGTCTGCCTTCAGACGAGTCATCAGCTCTTTTTCGCTAATGTCGCCAAGGTAGAACTCGACAATGTTCCATCCCCATTGCTCTTTGTCCGACTTGTCTAAGCGCTCTCTGAGTGCTTCAAGCGCCCGCTTCTCGTCGAGTTTACGCTCGGCGATATAAAGCCACAGGCTACGGAAAGGATCATTGGGATCGTCTTGATAAAACGCCAGCAGATCATCTTGCGCTAACTTAGCCCGGCCGCCGTAATACAGGGCGATACCGCGGTTCAAGTGCGCGTAGTTGTAAGTTGGATCAAGCTCAAGTACAGAATCAAACGCTTCATAGGCAGCATCAAAATTGCCTGCCTGCGTTAAGTAAATACCTAAGTAATTGAATACTTCAGGCATATCGGGTCGGATTGCCAGCGCTTGTGAAAAATCATTTCGCGCTAATGCCCTCAGACCGAGACTATCATACAACACTCCGCGCTCATATAAAAGCTGTGCGCGTTCGTCATCGGATAAAGCCCGACTGGCAAGAATTTGTTCCATACGTGCCAGAATCACTTCTTGCTGTAAAGTCGGTTGCAATGGTACTGCGAGGACGGCGTCCTTACGCCAGGCGGTGCTACTGCATCCTGCCAGCGTGAGAGCTGTCGCCACGAAACACCAGCGCAAAAAAGGCTTCATTTCCCACTCCCGAAGACAACGATTGGATGAACGTCCTGTTCCCCGGCTGCAAACGAGGCGTCCTGCCCGTAAAACGCCCTCCGCAAAAGCGGAGGGCTAACGGCAACCTTACTCGCCCTGCTCGGCAGCCGGAACTTCCGGCGCTGCGGCAGACGGAGTCTGTTCAGTTGCTTCTTTGATGCTCAGACGGACACGGCCCTGGCGGTCAACTTCCAGAACCTTAACCGGCACTTCCTGACCCATCTGCAGGTAGTCAGTCACTTTCTCAACGCGCTTGTCAGCGATCTGCGAGATGTGAACCAGACCTTCTTTACCGCCGCCGATGGCAACGAACGCGCCAAAGTCAACGATACGGGTCACTTTACCATTGTAGATACGGCCAACTTCGATCTCAGCGGTGATCTCTTCGATACGACGGATAGCATGTTGTGCTTTGTCGCCGTCAGTCGCTGCGATCTTCACAGTACCGTCATCTTCGATTTCGATGGTGGTACCGGTCTCTTCGGTCAGGGCACGGATAACAGAACCGCCTTTACCGATAACGTCTTTGATCTTGTCCGGGTTGATCTTGATGGTATGGATACGCGGTGCGAATTCAGAGATATCGCCGCGCGGCGCGTTAATCGCCTGCTCCATCACGCCCAGGATGTGCAGACGCGCACCTTTAGCCTGGTTCAATGCAACCTGCATGATTTCTTTGGTGATACCTTCAATTTTGATATCCATCTGCAGCGCAGAGATACCGTCGCGGGAGCCCGCTACTTTGAAGTCCATATCGCCAAGGTGGTCTTCGTCACCGAGGATGTCAGACAGCACGACGAAGTTGTCGCCTTCTTTCACCAGGCCCATGGCGATACCCGCCACGGCGGCTTTCACCGGCACACCAGCGTCCATCAGCGCCAGAGAGGCACCGCAGACGGAAGCCATGGAAGAAGAGCCGTTAGATTCGGTGATTTCAGACACCACGCGTACGGTGTACGGGAATTCTTCGATAGTCGGCATCACGGCCAGAACGCCGCGCTTAGCCAGACGACCGTGACCGATTTCACGACGCTTCGGAGACCCCACCATGCCAGTTTCACCTACGGAGTACGGAGGGAAGTTGTAGTGGAACAGGAAGGAGTCGGTACGCTCGCCCATCAGTTCATCGATGTTCTGCGCATCGCGTGCGGTACCCAGCGTCGCGGTAACCAGCGCCTGCGTTTCGCCACGGGTGAACAGTGCGGAACCGTGAGTACGCGGCAGAACGCCGGTACGAACGTCCAGACCACGGATCATATCTTTTTCGCGACCATCGATACGCGGCTCACCGGCCAGCACGCGGCTACGAACCACGTTTTTCTCGATAGCGTGCAGGATTTCACCCAGTTCGTTAGCGTCCAGGGTTTCATCTTCTGCAACCAGCGTAGCGATGGTTTCAGATTTGATCACATCAACCTGAGCGTAACGCTCTTGTTTGTCGGTGATACGGTAAGCATCGCTCAGGCGGGATTCAGCCAGCGCAGCAACGCGCGCGTTCAGCGCTTCGTTGACGGCTTCCGGCTGCCAGTCCCAACGTGGTTTACCGGCTTCTTTCACCAGGTCGTTGATGTTCTGGATAACAATCTGCTGCTGCTCGTGGCCAAAGACCACCGCGCCCAGCATCTGGTCTTCGCTCAGCAGTTCCGCTTCGGATTCCACCATCAGTACGGCCGCTTCGGTACCGGCCACCACCAGATCCAGTTTGCTGGACTTCAGCTCTTCCTGGGTCGGGTTCAGTACGTACTGGTCGTTGATGTAACCCACGCGCGCGGCGCCGATTGGGCCATTGAACGGAATACCAGACAGGGACAGCGCTGCGGAAGCGCCGATCATCGCGACGATATCCGGGTTAACCTGCGGGTTAACGGAAACAACGGTGGCGATAACCTGAACTTCGTTAACGAAGCCTTCCGGGAACAGCGGGCGAACCGGGCGGTCAATCAGACGCGCGATCAGGGTTTCGCCTTCGCTTGGGCGGCCTTCACGACGGAAGAAACCACCCGGGATTTTACCGGCAGCGTAGGTGCGCTCCTGGTAGTTAACCGTCAGCGGGAAAAAGTCCTGGCCTGGCTTCGCTTTTTTCTGGCCCACAACGGTCACGAATACCGCAGTGTCATCCATGCTAACCATCACAGCGGCCGTTGCCTGGCGCGCCATCATGCCGGTTTCCAGGGTCACGGTATGCTGGCCGTACTGGAATTTACGAACGATCGGATTAAGCAAAATTCTATCCTTTTTATCTATAAATCACGCCATATCCACGACATAGCGTCTATTGACCCGATCCTCTGCATCCTCGCGACTAATGACAACCTTTACCCGCCCCTGCGGATGAAGCCTCTCATTAGCCGCGCGAACCTCTGCATGAAGATCATTACTAGCAACAATACATGAGTTTTGAATGAATTGCTGCCGCCCGGTCGAAAAAAGGGGCCGTCAGGCCCCTTTTTCTGAAACTCGCAGAATTAGCGACGCAGACCCAGACGCTCGATCAGCGCGGAGTAACGTGCAACATCTTTACGTTTCAGGTAGTCGAGCAGTTTACGACGCTGAGAAACCATGCGCAGCAGACCACGACGGCTGTGGTGATCTTTTTTGTGCTCTGCAAAGTGGCCCTGCAGGTGGTTGATCTGTGCAGTCAGCAGTGCAACCTGAACTTCGGTAGAACCGCTGTCGTTTTCGCCACGACCAAACTCAGAAACGATTTTTGCTTTAGCTTCAACGCTTAGAGACATTTTAGAACTCCAGAAATTAAAAGAAAGAAAGGGTGCCGATCTCTAATTCAGCGACCCCTGATGCAACGCCCGAAAATGTTAAAACACTTTAGCGGACGTTAAGCGGCGATATTCTACTCGTAGCAGGCTTTTATCGCAAGAAAAGCGCTTACGCCGGGTATTCCACCACCAGACGACGCGGCGCCACGCGGCCTTCATCGTCAATTTCGCCCATGCCGAGAAACTTGCCGGATTCGCTTTCCATCACCCGCACCAGCCCGTTAAGCGGCGCGCCTGACTGACGTACCGGGTTGCCGTTTTTAAAATAGACCGCGGAGGTCTCCGGGATGGTCACCAGCGGATAGTCCGAGGCCGGGCTGTCCATGGGCATCAGTAGCGGATCGAGCAGCTGCGCGGCAGGAATATCCTGCGCCGCCGCCTGATCGACCAGCGCCTGCAGCTGCTCGAGGGTTACCATCCGCTCAACCGGGTATTTGCTCACCGCCAGGCGACGCAGGAAAATCACGTGCGCGCCGCAGCCGAGCTTCTCACCTAAATCATCGATAATCGTCCGGATGTAGGTGCCTTTCGAGCAGTGGATCTCCAGCTCCAGCTCATCGCCTTCGTGGCGGATAAACAGCAGCTCATAGACGGTAATCGGCCGGGATTCCCGCGGGACGTCAATCCCCTGACGGGCATATTCGTATAGCTTCTTGCCCTGATATTTCAGCGCCGAGTACATCGACGGCACCTGCTGCGTCTCGCCGCGGAAGCTGTCCAGCGCCGCCGCCAGCTGTTCGTCGCTAAAGGTCAGCGGGCGCTCTTCCACCACCTGGCCGTCGGCATCGGAGGTATCGGTGCGCTGGCCAAGTTTGGCGATCACGCGGTAGCGCTTATCGGAATCCAGCAGGTATTGGGAAAACTTGGTCGCTTCGCCAAGGCAGATCGGCAGCATGCCGGTCGCCAGCGGATCCAGCGCGCCGGTGTGTCCGGCGCGGTTGGCGTTATATATACGCTTTACTTTCTGCAGCACATCGTTGCTGGAGGCGCCCTGAGGCTTATCCAGCAGCAATACGCCGTGCACGTCGCGGCCGCGACGACGAGGACGACTCATCAGTCCTCCTTGCTGTCGTCCGGGTTCACACGACGCTCATCGTCGTGTTTCACCACGCTGGTGACCAGGTTGGACATGCGCATCCCTTCTACCAGTGAGTTGTCGTAGAAGAAGGTCAGCTCCGGCACGATGCGCAGGCGCATCGCTTTCCCCAGCAGAGAGCGGATAAAGCCAGAGGCTTCCTGCAACGCTTTGATGCCCGCTTTCACCGCGGCTTCATCTTTGTCGTTGAGGAAGGTGACATACACCTTGGCATAGGCCAGGTCACGGGACATTTCCACACCGGAAACGGTGGTCATCATGCCCAGACGCGGGTCTTTGATTTCACGCTGCAGGATAATCGCAATCTCTTTTTGCATCTCCTGGGCCACGCGCTGCGGGCGACCAAATTCTTTCGCCATAATAAATTCTCCAGAATAAAGACAAAAAAGGGGCCTAAAGCCCCTTTTTAAAATGATTGCCGGGTGGCGCTTCGCTTCCCCGGCGGCTTAGCCATCCGATGATTAATCGATGCTACGCTGGATTTCGATGATTTCGAACACTTCGATCATATCGCCAACGCGAACGTCGTTGTAGTTCTTCACACCGATACCACATTCCATGCCGTTACGGACTTCGTTAACGTCATCTTTGAAGCGGCGCAGGGATTCCAGCTCGCCTTCATAGATAACCACGTTGTCACGCAGCACGCGGATTG
This sequence comes from Klebsiella pneumoniae complex sp. WS1778, assembly GCF_049472055.1. Classification (NCBI taxonomy): domain Bacteria; kingdom Pseudomonadati; phylum Pseudomonadota; class Gammaproteobacteria; order Enterobacterales; family Enterobacteriaceae; genus Klebsiella; species Klebsiella pneumoniae complex sp. WS1778. The sequence goes on along the minus strand of NZ_JBKGTJ010000003.1, from coordinate 97,928 downwards.
GGTTGTGACGTTTGATGGTCCCTTCGGTAACCATACAGCCCGCGATGGCGCCGAATTTCGGCGATTTAAAGACATCGCGCACTTCAGCCAGACCGATGATCTGCTGTTTCAGTTCCGGAGACAGCATACCGCTCATCGCCGCTTTCACTTCGTCGATCAGGTTATAGATGACGGAGTAGTAGCGCAGATCCAGGCTTTCCGCTTCGATAACTTTACGCGCAGAGGCATCGGCACGAACGTTGAAGCCAACCAGAATCGCGTTGGATGCTGCAGCCAGGGTGGCGTCGGTTTCGGTGATACCACCTACGCCGGAACCGATGATCTTCACTTTCACTTCGTCGGTAGACAGTTTCAGTAAGGAATCGGAAATCGCTTCGACAGAACCCTGTACGTCCGCTTTCAGCACGATGTTCACTTCGTGAACTTCGCCTTCGGTCATGTTAGCGAACATGTTTTCCAGTTTAGATTTCTGCTGACGCGCCAGCTTAACTTCACGGAATTTGCCCTGACGATACAGCGCCACTTCACGCGCTTTTTTCTCGTCACGAACCACGGTCACTTCGTCACCGGCAGCCGGCACACCGGACAGGCCGAGGATTTCCACTGGAATGGACGGACCCGCTTCCAGCACTTCGCGACCCAGTTCGTCACGCATCGCACGCACACGGCCGTATTCGAAGCCGCACAGAACGATATCACCCTTGTGCAGAGTACCTTCGCGAACCAGAACGGTAGCAACCGGACCACGACCTTTATCAAGGAAGGATTCGATCACTGCGCCGCTCGCCATCCCGTTACGGACCGCTTTCAGCTCGAGGACTTCAGCCTGCAGCAGGATCGCGTCCAGCAGGTCGTCGATACCGGTACCGGCTTTCGCGGAGACGTGGACGAACTGGCTCTCGCCGCCCCACTCTTCCGGCAGGATGCCGTACTGGGACAGTTCATTCTTCACGCGGTCCGGATCGGCTTCAGGCTTATCGATCTTGTTCACCGCAACTACCACCGGCACCTGCGCCGCTTTGGCGTGCTGGATAGCTTCGATAGTCTGCGGCATCACGCCGTCGTCTGCCGCCACCACCAGAACCACGATATCCGTCGCCTGCGCACCACGAGCACGCATGGAGGTAAACGCGGCGTGGCCTGGGGTATCCAGGAAGGTGATCATGCCGTTGTCGGTTTCTACATGGTAAGCACCGATGTGCTGGGTAATACCACCCGCTTCGCCGGAGGCAACCTTAGTAGAACGAATGTAGTCTAGCAGCGAGGTTTTACCGTGGTCAACGTGACCCATGATGGTCACAACCGGTGCGCGCGGTTCAGCCGCCGCGCCGGTGTCACGGTCGCTCATTACCGCTTCTTCCAGCTCGTTTTCACGACGCAGGATAACTTTGTGGCCCATCTCTTCGGCAACCAGCTGTGCGGTTTCCTGGTCGATGACCTGGTTGATGGTCGCCATGGCGCCCAGCTTCATCATCGCTTTGATGACCTGAGAACCTTTCACCGCCATCTTGTTAGCCAGTTCGCCAACGGTGATGGTTTCGCCGATCACCACGTCACGGTTAACGGCCTGCGCCGGCTTCTGGAAGCCCTGCTGCAGAGCAGAACCTTTACGGTGCTTACCGCCTTTACCGCCGCGAACGGCCGCACGGGCTTCTTCACGATCGGCTTTCGATTCAGCGTGTTTGTTGCCTTTCTTCGCCGGACGCGCCGCTTTGCTGCTGCGGCTGCGGCCGCGACCGCCTTCAACTTCACGATCGTTATCATCTTCAGCCTGACGAGCATGCTGTGACGTGGTGACGTGATAGTCGCTGGTGTCTTCCGGGCTGTCTGAAGTTTCAGACCAATTTTTTTCGTTTTCTTCTGCCATACGGCGTGCTTCTTCCGCTACACGGCGCGCTTCTTCTTCAAGTTTGCGGCGTGCTTCTTCTTCCGATTTGCGCTTCAGTTCCGCGGCTTCGTTCTCGCGACGGATCTTTTCAGCCTGGGCGGTTTTGGTCATTTCGTCGGTATGTTGATTGCTCACTTTGTCTTTTTCCGCAGCTTCACGTTTCGCTTTATCAGCGACTTCACGTTTAGCTTGTTCTGCGGCCTCACGTTCAGCTTTTAATTGCGCCTCGCGTTTCGCTGCTTCTTCAGCTTCACGACGGGCCTGCTCTTCCGCTTCACGCTGCGCCTGCTCTTCCGCGGCCAGGCGTTCAGCCTCTTGCGGATCGCGTTTCACAAAGGTGCGTTTCTTGCGGACTTCGATTTGTACCGATTTACTCTTTCCACCGGTACCTGGAATATTCAACGTACTGCGCGTCTTACGCTGTAACGTCAGCTTGTCTGGCGCCGAACCATGCTCACGGTTCAGGTGCGTCAACAAAGTTTGTTTCTCTTGCGAGGTCACAGAATCATCAGCCGTTTTGCGGATGCCTGCGTCAGCAAATTGCTGTATCAGGCGATCCACAGAGGTCTGAATCTCTGAGGCCAGCGCTTTAATAGTCACATCTGTCATGCTGTTCCTTCCTGCTACAGTTTATTACGCTTCGTCGCCGAACCAACAAATGTTGCGAGCGGCCATGATGAGCTCGCCAGCTTTCTCGTCGGTCATCCCTTCGATATCAGCCAGGTCATCAACGCCCTGCTCGGCGAGATCTTCCAGCGTACAAACACCACGGGCAGCCAGTTTGAATGCCAGGGCACGATCCAGACCTTCGAGATTCAACAGATCATCGGCAGGTTTGTTATCTCCCAGGCTTTCTTCCTGAGCCAGCGCCAGCGTAGTCAGTGCGTTTTTCGCACGCTCACGAAGTGCTTCAACGGTGGCTTCATCCAGACCGTCGATTTCCAGCAGTTCTTTCATCGGCACATAGGCCAGCTCTTCCAGCGAGGAGAAGCCTTCTTCAACCAGCACTGTCGCGAAATCTTCATCAATATCGAGATATTTGGTGAAGGTATCGATAGCGGCATGCGCTTCCGCCTGGTGCTTAGCCTGCAGATCGTCAACGGTCATCACGTTGAGTTCCCAGCCGCTGAGCTGCGAGGCCAGACGAACGTTCTGACCGTTACGGCCAATCGCCTGCGCCAGGTTGCCCGCTTCTACCGCGATATCCATGGTGTGTTTATCTTCATCCACCACGATGGACGCGACGTCTGCCGGCGCCATAGCGTTAATCACGAACTGCGCCGGGTTATCATCCCAGAGGACGATATCGATACGCTCGCCGCCCAGCTCAGTGGAAACCGCCTGCACGCGCGCGCCACGCATACCGACGCAAGCGCCAACCGGGTCGATACGCTTGTCGTTGGTTTTCACCGCGATTTTGGCACGAGATCCCGGATCGCGAGCCGCCGCTTTGATTTCCAGCACTTCTTCACCGATTTCCGGCACTTCGATGCGGAACAGTTCGATCAGCATCTCAGGTTTGGAACGGGTCACGAACAGCTGGGCGCCACGCGCTTCCGGACGGACTGCGTACAGTACGCCGCGAATGCGGTCGCCCGGGCGGAAGTTCTCACGCGGCAGCATATCTTCACGCAGGATCACGGCTTCAGCGTTGTTGCCCAGATCCAGAGTGATGTTGTCGCGGTTCACTTTTTTCACCACGCCGGTGATGATCTCACCTTCGTGCTCGCGGAACTGATCGACCACCATTGCGCGCTCGGCTTCGCGAACTTTCTGCACGATAACCTGTTTAGCGGTCTGGGTGGTGATGCGGTCGAAAGTGACAGACTCAATCTGATCTTCGACGTAGTCACCGACGTTCATGCTTTCATCTTCGAAACGCGCGGCTTCCAGCGTGATCTCGCGCGTCGGCTGGGTCACTTCTTCTACAACCAGCCAGCGACGGAAAGTGTCGAAATCGCCGCTCTTACGGTCGATTTCAACGCGAACGTCGATCTCTTGTTCGTATTTTTTCTTGGTGGCCGTTGCCAGCGCGCTTTCCAGCGCTTCGAAAATTTTCTCACGCGGCAGCGCTTTTTCGTTGGAAACGGCTTCAACAACAGCCAAAATTTCTTTGTTCATCGGGGCCTTTCACCTCAATCCAGACTGTTAAAAGTGGGGAACCAGGTTCGCCTTCTGGATGTTACTCAGCGCGAACACTTCATCTTTGCCTTCGACGGTTACCGTGATCATTTCACCGTCTACCGCTTTGATAATGCCCTGCCATTTGCGACGGTTCTGAACCGCCATGCGCAGCACCAGCGCAACTTCTTCGCCAGTGAAACGTTGATAGTGTTCGGCGGTGAACATCGGACGGTCGAGACCAGGCGAAGAGACTTCCAGGTTGTAAGCGACAGTGATCGGGTCTTCGACATCCATGACGGCGCTTACCTGGTGGCTCACATCAGCACAATCATCAACGTTGATGCCATCTTCACTATCAATATAGATGCGCAGTGTGGATGTGCGACCGCGAATAAATTCGATGCCGACCAGCTCAAAGCCAAGCGCTTCAACCGGCGCAGTGAGCATCTCTGTCAATTTTTGCTCTAATGTGGACAAACCCACCCCCAAGACATAAAAAAAGGGCGTATAGCCCAGTTATTCTGAAGTCAGATAACAAAAAACCCCGATAAATCGGGGCTTTAGATAACTGAACCCTGAGATCGCCATGGCGATCTGGAACACCTTCCGCAAGAATTCTTTCAAATTCGGCTACGAAGGACACCTAGTCCTCACAGTATATTTGAAAAAGTACTTAATGGGAAAGTGGTTGCGGGGGCCGGATTTGAACCGACGACCTTCGGGTTATGAGCCCGACGAGCTACCAGGCTGCTCCACCCCGCGCCTGAAACGTGGCATATTTTACTCTTTTTGAGCAAAAGACGCAAATACTGCTGGGATTTGGTACCGAAGACGGGACATAAAATCGGGATGAATTGTAACGGCAACTAGTATATTTTGTCAACATGCATTTTAGCGCCCCCGATTGCCGTTTGTGCTGGTATTTCAGGCTTTTTTAGCAAAAAGATGATGAAGCCCTTCCTGTCGCCAGTAAAAGATGGTTAAATGAATACTCACAATTAATGCATAAAAATGCAGTTAAGGTTGTTGGGTCGAACTCACCACAGTCTATCGAGCAGGGTTTTATTTTATGACGACGATTCTCAAGCATCTCCCGGTTGGTCAACGTATTGGTATCGCTTTCTCTGGTGGACTGGATACCAGCGCCGCGCTGTTATGGATGCGCAAAAAAGGCGCCGTGCCTTATGCATATACCGCTAACCTGGGTCAACCGGACGAAGACGACTACGATGCTATTCCGCGCCGCGCGAAAGAGTACGGCGCCGAAGGTGCCCGTCTGATCGACTGCCGCAAACAGCTGGTCGCAGAAGGGATCGCCGCGATTCAGTGTGGCGCTTTCCATAACACCACTGGCGGGTTGACCTATTTCAACACCACGCCGCTGGGCCGCGCGGTCACCGGCACCATGCTGGTAGCGGCAATGAAAGAAGACGGCGTTAACATCTGGGGCGATGGCAGCACCTATAAAGGCAACGATATCGAACGTTTCTATCGCTACGGCCTGCTGACCAACGCTGAACTGCAGATCTACAAACCGTGGCTGGACAGCGATTTCATCAATGAACTCGGCGGCCGTCACGAAATGTCCGAATTTATGATCGCCTGCGGCTTTGACTACAAGATGTCGGTCGAGAAAGCCTATTCCACCGACTCCAACATGCTCGGCGCTACCCACGAAGCGAAAGATCTGGAGTTTCTGAATTCCAGCGTCAAGATCGTCAACCCGATTATGGGCGTGAAGTTTTGGGACGAAAACGTGAAGATCCCTGCGGAAGAAGTCACCGTACGCTTTGAGCAAGGCCACCCGGTGGCGCTGAATGGCAAAACCTTCGCCGATGACGTTGAAATGATGCTGGAAGCCAACCGCATCGGCGGTCGTCACGGCCTGGGCATGAGCGACCAGATCGAAAACCGCATTATCGAAGCGAAAAGCCGCGGCATTTATGAAGCCCCGGGGATGGCGCTGCTGCATATCGCCTACGAGCGTCTGCTGACCGGTATTCATAACGAAGATACTATCGAGCAGTATCACGCTCACGGTCGCCAGCTGGGCCGTCTGCTGTATCAGGGCCGCTGGTTCGATTCCCAGGCGCTGATGCTGCGTGATTCGCTGCAGCGCTGGGTCGCCAGCCAGATCACCGGCGAAGTCACCCTTGAGCTGCGTCGCGGCAATGACTACTCGATCCTCAATACGGTATCAGACAACCTGACCTATAAAGCAGAGCGCCTGACCATGGAAAAAGGCGATTCCATGTTTACCGCTGAAGACCGTATCGGCCAGTTGACCATGCGTAATCTGGATATCACCGATACTCGCGAGAAGCTGTTCGGCTACGCGCAGTCTGGACTGCTGAGCGCCTCCTCAGCGACGGGTTTACCGCAGGTTGAAAATCTGGAAAACAAAGGCAAATAATCGCCTGACGATGTTTACTCTCTCTGCCGGCGGCTCTCCGCCGGCTTTTTATTTTTTGTTACCAGTCAGCAGCAGAAAAATCGAAAAGAGGCATTTTTTCCTTATCACCCGGCCGGCAAAATTGTTGACTATAATAGCCTCAATTGATTAATTCATATCTGGTGATAAACATCATGAATATTAAACCGCCGATCAGGCCGCAAAAGGCCATTGACCGACTGATCGATGTGCTTGAGCCACACGCGACGCCCGTTAACGCGATCGCCAGAAAAAGACTAACGTGGGAATATAAAGGTAAGACCCAACTCTTTATTTTTAAAAAAGGCGAGCTGTCGATTATTCGTAATTCCGACAAGCTATTGATGGTGACCGTCTATGAGCCGCATCTGTTCGGCGTGGCGGAAATGCTGCAGCCCAGCCGCAGCCATAGTCTGCGGGCGGAGGTCTCTTCCGAACTGCTGCGTATCGATTATGACCTGGCGTCGGCGCTATTCCGTCAGCACAACCTGTGGGAAGAAGTTACCAGCCTGCTGGCTTATCATACCTCGTATATGGTATATCGTGACGATCTGGTCCTGCAGCAGCGAACCTATTCGGTGATCCGTAACCATCTGCTGGAAATGATGCTCTTAACCGAAGAGACTCGGCAGCGCGTGTCTATTCTGGAATATATTCAGGACCGGACCCATCTGTCGCGCAGCAGTATTCTCAATGTCTTGTCAGCCTTAAAGAAAGGCGGTTATATTGCCTTTGCCCGCGGCGGTTATTTGCAAAGTATCGCCTCGCTTCCGGAAAAATTCTAACCCGCGCCCGTCACCATCTTTTTGTCGTTATTCACCTTACTGTTGAAAATGTTTAAATTTAAATCAATAAACGCTAACGGTAAAAAAAGAAAAATTTTATGCTGAGTTCCTGAATTTACCGGTGGACAACATGTCCCTGAGATCAACCAGCAGACTGCCACTCACGGCGTTAACCGCCGGGCCTGCATCAGCTCAGGATATGCCACCGGAAATCGGCCAGGCGTGAGCAGCGGCAGCGGGAGTTGACCCCTCTTGTTTGCCGCCTGCAGCGACCATAACGATGAGATCCAAGAACCCGTTAATTTTGCCCGAACGCCCGTATCGGGCTTTTTTTTATCTGAAGGAATTCAACAATGAAGTCTATTGCTCCAAAAATGGTTGCCGTGATGATCGCTTTAGGGGCCAGCAGCGCTGCCTGCGCATCCGTTAACCTGCATGGTGAAGCCGGCGCCGAGTTTACCAATCTGTCCGCCAGCTTTGGTGCCGGGGAACCTGGCATGACGTTCAACACCCAGTGGGCCCACAGCGACAATGACGGGGACAGCGTAGGACTGGGAATGGGTTACAACTTTAACCTCGGACCCTTTCTGATGACGCTGGGCGGTAAAGGGGTCTATTTGAACCCTAAAGATGGTGATGAAGGTTACGCTATCGCCGCAGGTGGCGGAGCAGAACTCCCACTCGGCCAGTACTTCACGCTCTTCGGTGAGGGTTATTACTCGCCGGACTCGATGTCCAGCGGCGTCGATGATTATGTGGAGGCTAATGCCGGGCTACGCCTTAACGTGCTTCCGTCGCTAAATATCGAAGCTGGCTATCGTTATATCGATATGGCGGGGAAAGATGGCAACCGCGACAACACCCTCGCCGACGGGGCCTATGCCGGGGTTAACTTCCGCTTTTAATCCATGCACAGGGATTGCCTTCCGGCAGTCCCTGTCTCATCTCAGCTGGTCAGTGGCACGCTTTTCAGTACACGGTTGATCTCCTGCAGACCAGCAATATTATTCTCTTTACGGTAAACGTCATTCATGGATGCCATCTGCTCCAGGCGGGTCAACGCGCCATACACCTGATATGCCTCGCTGTGTCTGTCGAACACATCGCGGCGCTCCACATCCTGCAAATAATGGCTTTTCAACGAATGATTAAGGCGACCAATCAGTGCCGTATTGTCCTGGAAATAGCGCGTCACCGCCTGGGCATTGTTCGCCGCAGTCCCCGGCTCACTGTGCGATACCGGTACGGTTAGCGTATTAATCGTCTCCACCGTTTTGGATGGGGATGTTGAACTGCATCCCGCTAAACCGAGCACGCCGGCGACGATAAGCACCCCGATCTTGTTCATTGTGTCACTTCACCTCTGTTAATTTGACGAGGCGACTTTAACGACAGCAAAAGGAGGGGACCAGCGAAGAGATGTTTAATAATAAATGGTCGGTGGGGACAAAAACAAAAAAAGACGCTTTTCAGCGTCTTTCTTCTGGAATATTGGTACCGAGGATGGGACTCGAACCCACAAGCCCGTTAGGGCACTACCACCTCAAGGTAGCGTGTCTACCAATTCCACCACCTCGGTACAGAATACTTAGTGCGGGATATCGCTGGTCGGCTGAGCCGGCGCAGTTGGCTGAGTTTGCTCCGTTTTCGGCGCGCTCAGGTTATCCCACTCACTTCCTTTACTGGTCTTGTTGCTGTTGATATTACCCAGCGCCAGACTGATGATGAAGAACAGCGCAGCCAGGATGCCGGTCATACGGGTCATGAAGTTACCAGAACCGCTGGACCCAAACAGTGTGCCGGAAGCGCCTGCACCGAAGGAGGCTCCCATATCAGCGCCTTTACCTTGCTGCAGCATAACCAGACCTACGAGGCCAATCGCTACAATAAGGAAAACAACCAAAAGAGCTTCGTACATAATCAACCTGTTCCTTGCGGATTTGCCGCATACCAAGTGCTTCGACCAATAAAGCGGGACGTTTTAACGTTTCCCACTGAAGCGGGTGTGAATACTAACCAAAGCGAATGACCTTCGCAAGGGCAATTTCGACACATTGTATCAACTGCAGAAAAAAACAGCAAAAAGCCGGTATTCGATCATAAAAAAGGCGGCAAGCGCCGCCTTTTTAACCACTTAGCCGGCAAGCTTAGACGCTTTTTACCGCTTCGGCGATGCGATGCGCAAACTCGTGCACCTGATCTTCATGCTCGCCTTCCACCATGACGCGGATCAGCGGCTCCGTACCCGATTTACGCAGCAGGACGCGGCCACGCTTACCTAATGCCGCTTCCACTTCTGCGGTCACCGCTTTGACATGCTCATTCTCCAGAGGGTTGCCGCTGCCCTCGGTAAAGCGCACATTCACCAGCAGCTGAGGGAACATCTTCATGCCGCTGCACAGGTCATGCAGGCTCATGTGGTTGCGTACCATCGCCGCGACCACCTGCAGACTGGCGACGATGCCATCGCCGGTGGTGGTTTTATCCAGCAGGATCACATGGCCGGAGTTTTCCGCACCGATGCGCCAGCCTTTTTCCTGAAGCATCTCCAGCACATAGCGGTCGCCCACCTTCGCACGGGCAAACGGGATGCCTAGCTGCTTGAGCGCCAGCTCCAGGCCCATATTGCTCATCAGCGTACCGACGGCGCCGCCGCGCAGCTGTCCCTGACGCAGCCCTTCCCGGGCGATGATGTAGAGGATTTGGTCACCATCGACTTTATTGCCTTCATGGTCAACCATGATCACCCGATCGCCATCGCCGTCGTAGGCAATGCCCAGATCGGCTTTTTCCGCCAGCACGCGCGCCTGCAGCGCCCGCACGTCGGTAGCCCCGACCTCTTCGTTGATGTTGAGGCCGTCAGGCTCACAGCCCATCGCGATAACCTGGGCGCCCAGCTCGCGGAATACATTAGGAGCGATGTGGTAGGTTGCGCCATGCGCACAGTCCACCACCACTTTCAGCGTGGAGAGGCTCAGTTCATTGGGAAAGGTGCCTTTACAAAACTCAATGTAGCGCCCCGCGGCATCGACGATACGGCTGGCTTTACCCAGCTCAGCCGAATCCACACAGGTGAGTTCTTTCTCCATTTCGGCTTCAATCGCCTCTTCCACATCATCAGGCAGCTTGGTGCCCTCAATGGAGAAGAACTTGATGCCGTTGTCGTAGAAAGGGTTATGTGAAGCGGAGATGACGATCCCCGCCTCGGCGCGAAAGGCGCGCGTCAGGTAGGCAATCGCCGGCGTCGGCATTGGCCCGGTGAACGATGCAGAGAGTCCCGCTGCCGCCAGCCCGGCTTCCAGCGCCGATTCCAGCATATAGCCCGAAATACGGGTATCCTTGCCGATGATAATTTTACGCGAGCCGTGGCGCGCTAACACTTTACCCGCCGCCCAGCCGAGCTTAAGCACAAATTCCGGAGTGATCGGCGCATCGCCGACGCGGCCACGAATACCATCGGTGCCAAAATACTTGCGGTTACTCATAACGTTTTTTTCCCTTAGCGGCGAGGGTGGCTTCCACCACGCGCAGCGCTTCTACCGTTTCTTTGACATCATGGACGCGGATAATCTGCGCGCCCTGCATTGCTGCTATGACGGCACACGCCAGGCTGCCGTTCAGCCGTTCCGACGGCCCAACGTTCAGCAACTGACCTACCATCGACTTACGCGACATACCGACCAGCAGCGGCAGACCAAAGTGATGAAACTCTCCCAGCCTGGCCAGCAACTGATAATTGTGGGTGAGATTTTTACCGAAACCGAATCCCGGGTCGAGCAGCAATTTTTCTTTTGCGATCCCCGCCTGTTCGCAGCGCACGATGTGTTCATTAAAAAAGCGCTCTACATCGGCGAAGACATCCTCATACTTCGGCGCCTCCTGCATGGTTTTCGGCTGTCCCTGCATATGCATCAGACACACCGGCAGCCCGGTTTCCGCCGCGGCCTGCAGCGCGCCGGGTTCGGTCAGCGAACGAATATCGTTAATGATATGCGCCCCCGCTCGGGCCGATTCGCGGATAACCTCCGCTTTGGAGGTGTCCACTGAGATCCACACCTCAAAGCGCTGGGCGATAGCCTCCACCACCGGGATCACCCGCGCAAGCTCCTCTTCCACGCTAACCTCAGCCGCCCCTGGCCGCGTCGATTCACCGCCGATATCAATGATGGTCGCCCCGGCGTTGATCATCAGATTGGCATGCTTCACCGCCTCAATCAGCGAATTATGGGCGCCGCCATCAGAGAAGGAGTCAGGCGTCACATTAAGAATACCCATCACGTGGGGGTGAGAGAGATCGAGGGTTGAGCCCTGGGCTACAAGTTTCATCACAAAATCCCTGAGACAGAAGAGGTTAAAAAAGAAAAACCCCGGAGCGGGCGCCCCGGGGTTTTAAGGTTAAAACAAGACATCAACAGCGGCAGCTTATTTGTCGCCCAGCTGCTCTGACATGGTGTTGCCCGGGTTCGGCGTACGCGGTTCATCAACCGGACGCGGCGCACGAGGCGTGCCATTGTTGTCAGAGTTGTTAGAAGAACCTGGTTCTTCCCAACCCGCTGGCGGACGAACATCGCGACGAGCCATCAGGTCGTCAATCTGCGGCGCATCAATGGTCTCATACTTCATGAGCGCATCTTTCATCGCGTGCAGAATATCCATGTTGTCGTTCAGCAACTGGCGAGCACGACCATAGTTACGCTCAATCAGCGATTTCACTTCCTGGTCGATGATACGCGCGGTTTCATCGGACATATGCTTCGCTTTCGCGACGCTGCGGCCGAGGAACACTTCACCCTCTTCTTCCGCATACAGCAGCGGACCGAGTTTGTCGGAGAAGCCCCACTGGGTCACCATGTTACGCGCCAGGTTCGTCGCCACTTTAATGTCGTTGGACGCGCCGGTAGAAACATGTTCCGGACCGTAGATAATCTCTTCCGCCAGACGACCGCCGTACAAGGTGGAGATCTGACTTTCCAGTTTCTGACGGCTGGCGCTGATCGCATCGCCTTCCGGCAGGAAGAAGGTCACACCCAGCGCACGACCGCGCGGGATAATCGTCACTTTGTGTACCGGATCGTGCTCCGGCACCAGGCGACCGATAATCGCGTGGCCCGCTTCGTGGTAAGCGGTAGACTCTTTCTGCGCTTCCGTCATCACCATGGAGCGGCGTTCCGCACCCATCATGATTTTGTCTTTCGCTTTTTCGAACTCAACCATCGAGACGACGCGTTTGTTGCCGCGGGCAGCAAACAGGGCCGCTTCGTTGACCAGGTTGGCCAGGTCCGCACCGGAGAAGCCAGGGGTACCGCGAGCAATGATTGCCGCATCGATATCCGGCGCCAGCGGAACGCGACGCATATGCACTTTCAGGATCTGCTCACGACCGCGAACATCCGGCAGGCCAACCACCACCTGGCGGTCAAAACGGCCCGGACGCAACAGCGCGGGGTCAAGAACGTCCGGACGGTTAGTCGCCGCGATAACGATAATGCCTTCGTTACCTTCAAAGCCGTCCATCTCAACCAGCATCTGGTTCAGGGTCTGCTCACGTTCATCGTGGCCACCGCCAAGACCGGCGCCACGCTGGCGGCCGACGGCGTCGATTTCATCGATGAAGATGATGCAAGGCGCTGCTTTCTTAGCCTGTTCGAACATGTCACGCACACGAGATGCACCAACACCGACGAACATTTCTACGAAGTCAGAACCGGAAATAGTAAAGAACGGCACTTTTGCTTCGCCAGCGATCGCTTTCGCCAGCAACGTTTTACCGGTACCCGGAGGACCGACCATCAGGACGCCTTTCGGGATCTTACCGCCCAGCTTCTGGAAGCGGCTCGGCTCACGCAGGTATTCCACCAGTTCGCCGACCTCCTCTTTCGCTTCGTCACACCCGGCAACGTCAGCAAAAGTGGTTTTGATCTGATCTTCCGTCAGCATACGGGCTTTGCTTTTGCCGAAGGACATCGCGCCCTTCCCGCCGCCACCCTGCATTTGCCGCATAAAAAAGATCCAGACGCCGATCAACAGCAGCATAGGGAACCAGGAGATGAAGATGGAAGCCAGCAGGCTTGGCTCTTCTGGTGGTTCACCAACCACTTTGACGTTTTTAGTCAACAGGTTATCGAGCAGCTTCGGATCGTTAACCGGAATGTAAGTCGTGTAACGGTTACTATCTTTCTTGGTAACGTTGATCTCACGTCCGTTGATACGCGCTTCGCGAACCTGGTCCTGATTGACCTCTTGCAGGAAGGTAGAATAATCCACCTTGCGGCCATTCGACTCGCTGGGCCCAAAGCTCTGGAATACTGACATCAGCACAACGGCAATGACCAGCCAGAGTATTAGGTTTTTCGCCATGTCACTCAAGGGATTAACCTCTTATTACAACTGTGTTAAAAACAGCGTCAGGATACTCTATATCCAGTTTCTTTCAAACTTTCGTTTGAAATCTGCCGGTTATGGTTTACGCCCGGTCGCTACAATATACACTTCACGCGAACGAGCGCGGGAAGAGTCCGGCTTACGAACTTTGACCTTCGTAAACAGGGAGCGAATTTCTCGAAGATACTCATCGAAGCCTTCGCCCTGGAACACCTTCACTACAAAACTACCACCTGGCGCTAATACATCACGAGACATTTCAAGCGCCAGTTCTACCAGATACATAGCCCGGGGAATATCCACCGCCGGTGTTCCGCACATATTCGGCGCCATATCGGACATGACCACTTGTACTTTACTGTCGCCCACTCGCTCAAGTAACGCTTTCAGGACTAATTCATCACGAAAATCGCCCTGAAGGAAGTCCACACCAACAATTGGATCCATTGGTAAAAGATCGCAAGCGATGATGCGGCCGCTGTTGCCGATCTGCGTGACCGCATACTGCGACCAGCCACCGGGAGCAGCACCGAGGTCAACTACCGTCATCCCCGGCTTAAAAATTTTGTCACTTTGCTGTATTTCATCAAGTTTAAACCAGGCACGGGAACGTAACCCCTTTTTCTGTGCCTGTTGAACATATTTATCGCTAAAGTGTTCCTGAAGCCAGCGGCTTGAGCTGGCAGAACGCTTTTTACCTGTCATTTAACATTCCCGTTCGGGTTCATCGTACTTTACTGCGTAAAAATCGACGCGGTAGTTTGGCGATATATGGGAGATGGCGGTAGAATGACCCGTTTTCAATCCCAACGTAAGCAAAAAAATACGATGAATCTGAGTACTAAACAAAAACAGCACCTGAAAGGTCTGGCACATCCGCTCAAGCCGGTAGTTATGCTTGGCAACAATGGTTTGACCGAAGGGGTACTGGCCGAGATCGAACAAGCGTTAGGGCACCATGAACTCATCAAGGTGAAGATCGCCTCAGAAGATCGCGAAACTAAAGCCTTGATCGTGGAAGCCATCGTGCGCGAAACCGGCGCCTGTAACGTACAGGTCATCGGTAAAACGCTGGTTCTGTACCGCCCAACGCCAGAGCGTAAAATCTCGCTGCCACGCTAAGAATATCCTCAATCCCGACACAACTTTGTGTAAAACGAGGGATTTCTGTGGCCAGGCGAGCAAAATGCCATGCTCGTGACGTTGATAAAAGGCCGCTATGCGGCCTTTTTCCTTTCTTTACAATCTATAAACATCGTAGCGGGAAATACGCCTTACAGGTATTCAACCTTGGTAATTTCGTATTCCACTTCCCCACCCGGTGTGCGGATAGTCACGACGTCATCCTGCTCTTTACCGATCAGACCACGGGCAATCGGCGAGTTCACGGAGATCAGATTCTGCTTAAAATCAGCTTCGTCATCGCCCACGATACGGTAGGTCTGCTCCTCGTCAGTATCGAGGTTCAGCACACTGACGGTTGAACCAAAAATCACCCGGCCATTGTTCGGCATTTTGGTGATATCGATAACCTGCGCGTTGGACAGTTTCGCTTCGATGTCCTTGATACGCCCTTCGCAGAAGCCCTGCTGTTCACGCGCAGCGTGATACTCGGCATTCTCTTTCAGATCGCCGTGTTCACGGGCCTCAGCAATAGCGGCAATGATTTCAGGACGACGCACAGACTTCAGATAATCCAGTTCTTCGCGCAGTTTTTCAGCGCCACGTAAGGTCATCGGAATCGCTTGCATTAGTTATACCTCTTTATCATTCCTTCAGGGAACGGATAGCCCCGCTCCGCCACCTGTCCTGTACACGGGCAGGACACGAGCAAAAAGAAACCGACCCGGGAAACACTCCCCAGGTCAGCAGCAATTTTTCATTTGATAGGTATTTTACCCCGAAGTTCATTATGGGTCATCGTTTACTTTACTGGGCGTTGCACCGTAGTATGACGGCCTGGCTTCAGGTTGTTAGCGCGAGATTATGCGATTTCCCAGATTTATCATCGGATTGACTGCCGGTATAGCGCTTAGCGCTCAGGCGGCGAATATTGACGAGTACATCACCCAGCTTCCCGCCGGTGCGAACCTTGCCTTTATGGCGCAAAAGGTCGGCGCGTCGACGCCGGAAATCGACTATCACAGCCAGCAAATGGCACTTCCAGCCAGTACGCAAAAGGTCATCACCGCGCTGGCGGCGCTGCTGCAACTGGGGCCCGATTTTCGCTTCACCACCACGCTGGAAACCAAAGGCTCACTGGACGGCGGCGTGCTGAAAGGCGATCTGATCGCCCGCTTCGGCGGCGACCCAACGCTGAAGCGGCAGGATATTCGCAACATGGTGGCGACGCTAAAAAAAGCTGGCGTGCAGCGTATCGACGGCAATGTGCTTATCGATACCTCGGTCTTCGCCAGCCATGATAAAGCGCCGGGGTGGCCGTGGAACGACATGACGCAATGCTTCAGCGCTCCGCCTGCGGCGGCGATTGTCGACCGCAACTGCTTCTCGGTCTCGCTGTATAGCGCGCAGAAGCCGGGCGATCTCGCCTTCATTCGCGTCGCCTCCTATTATCCGGTCACCATGTTCAGTCAGGTTCGCACCCTGGCGCGCGGCTCATCGGAAGCCCAGTATTGCGAACTGGACGTGGTGCCGGGCGACCTCAACCGCTATACCCTCACCGGCTGCCTGCCGCAGCGTAGCGAACCGCTGCCGCTGGCCTTTGCGATACAGGATGGTGCCAGCTATGCCGGGGCGATCCTTAAAGCGGAGCTGAAGCAGGCGGGGATCGCCTATAGCGGCACGCTGCTGCGTCAGACACTGGCCAATGAGCCCGGTACGGTATTAGCCACCACCCAGTCGGCGCCGCTGCACGATCTGCTGCGGATCATGCTGAAGAAATCCGACAACATGATTGCGGATACCGTTTTTCGTACCATCGGTCATGCCCGGTTCGGCGTACCAGGGACCTGGCGGGCAGGATCCGATGCCGTACGTCAGATCCTGCGTCAACAGGCTGGTGTTGATCTTGGCAACACCATCATCGCCGACGGCTCTGGCCTGTCGCGCCACAACCTGATCGCCCCGGCGACCATGATGCAGGTGTTGCAGTATATCGCCCAGCACGACACCGAGCTCAACTTCATCTCTATGCTGCCGCTGGCGGGCCATGACGGCTCGCTGCAGTATCGCGCCGGCCTCCATCAGGCGGGCGTCGATGGCAAAGTCTCGGCGAAAACTGGGTCACTGCAGGGGGTTTATAACCTTGCGGGCTTCATCACTACCGCCAGCGGGCAAAAGGTGGCCTTCGTGCAATACCTCTCCGGCTACGCCGTGGAGCCAGCCGATCAGCGTAATCGCCGCATACCGTTGGTGCGCTTTGAAAGCCGGCTTTATAAGGATCTGTACCAGAACAACTAAAAACAAAAGGGCCGCATCAGATGCGGCCCTTTTTGATCCAAAGAAGTCAGGATTAGCGTTTGTAGATGAATTCGACGCCTTCTTCGTCGTCTTCGTCCCAGTCGTCATCCCAGTCTTCGTCATCTTCCACTTCGGCTTCGGCCTCTTCAAGCTGCTGACGGTGATAGTCGTCCCACATAAACTCGACTTTCTCCGGCTTCTGCTCTTCTTCCGCCTGCACGATGGGGTTTTCGATGATGAAGGTCATCACGTCCCAGCACAGATCTTTCACGCCCTGCTGGCTGGCGGCGGAGATCAGGTAGAATTTCTCTTCCCAACCAAGCGCTTCAGCAATCGCCTTCGCTTTAGCTTCGGCTTCCGCTTTGTCCATCAGGTCAATCTTGTTAAAGACTAACCAGCGCGGTTTGGAGGCCAGCTTCTCGCTGTATTTCTCCAGTTCGCCGATGATGATGCGCGCGTTCTCAACCGGATCGGAACCGTCGATAGGCTCGATGTCGATCAAGTGCAGCAATACGCGGCAGCGCTCAAGGTGCTTGAGGAAGCGGATACCGAGGCCTGCGCCTTCCGCTGCGCCTTCAATCAGCCCCGGGATATCGGCGACCACAAAGCTCTTCTCGTTGTCCATACGCACCACGCCCAGGCTTGGTACCAGGGTGGTAAACGGATAGTCAGCCACTTTTGGCTTGGCGGCGGAGACCGCACGGATGAAGGTGGATTTACCGGCGTTCGGCATCCCCAGCATTCCGACGTCCGCCAGCAGCATCAGCTCCAGCTGCAGGTCGCGCTTATCACCCGGCGTACCCATGGTCTTCTGACGCGGGGTACGGTTAACGGATGATTTAAAACGGGTGTTGCCCAGACCGTGCCAGCCGCCCTTCGCCACCATCAGACGCTGACCGTGTTTGGTCATATCGCCCATGGTCTCGCCGGTGCCCTGGTCGATAACCCGGGTCCCGACCGGCACTTTTACCGTCACGTCTTTACCACGCTTACCGGTACAGTCGCGGCTCTGGCCATTCTGCCCGCGTTCGGCGCGGAAAGATTTTTCAAAACGGTAGTCGATCAGGGTATTCAGGTTCTCGTCCGCTTCCAGCCAGACATCGCCGCCGTCACCGCCATCGCCGCCGTCCGGGCCGCCTTTCGGAATATATTTCTCGCGGCGGAAGCTTACGCAACCATTGCCGCCGTCACCTGCTACGACCAGGATCGTTGCTTCATCTACAAACTTCATTTTACTCTCCGTAAATCATTCGCCTGAGCGGGGCAGCGGTACTACCGCCTCTCGCTTACGCCAACGTCCCCAAAGACGATGACCGATGGCGGAATACATCGCGCCCGCAACCACGACAAACGCACCGAGATAACCAATCAGGTTTAACATCGGTCTGGCGAAAACATCGGGCCAGGCCATTGATAATAAATCAGAAAACAGTAGCGTAAACAGTGGCGTCAAGGTGATTAACGCGCTGACCTGCGCCGCCTGCCAGCGCGCCATGGCTTCCGCCAGCGCGCCGTAGCCGACCAGGGTATTTAACCCGCAAAAAATCAGGCATGCCAGTTGCCAGCTGCTTAACCGGGATATCACCCCAGGCTCAGCGAGCGGCAGTAATGCAATCGTACATAAAGTGTACAGCAAAAATAGTATCTGCTGCGATGCCAGACGGCGCAATAACACCTTTTGCGCGACGCCGTAGCTTACCCACACCGTGGCGGCAGCAACGCCGAAAATTACCCCCCACGTGTAGTCCGTCAGGCGGGTAAAGATTTCAATCAGGCTGGTGTTGAAGAACATCACCAGCCCGCTGAGCAGCATCAACGCGCCCACCACCTGGGTGCCGCGCATGCGCTCTTTCAGAATCACGACGCTAGCCACCATCATGCCCACCGGCGATAGCTGGCCGATGACCTGAGAAGCCGTGGGGCTGAGATACTGCAGGGAAGAACTGAACAGAATGAAGTTACCGAACAGACCGCCGGTGGCAATCGCTAATAAGACCAGCCAGCGCGGCTTGCGAAAAATCCGCAGCGGCGGCAGTTTGCCTTTGATCGCGAGGATCGCGCCAAGGCCAATACTGGCCATCAGGAAGCGATAAAACACCACCGTTGGCGGCGCCATCACCTCAAGAACCTGCTTCATTGCAATCGGCAACGCTCCCCAACACATCGCGGTGGTAAGCGCCAGAATAATGCCAATCCCAGCCTGCTGCTTCATGCCTGTTTCCCTGCAAAAATTTTCCGGTAGACGAATGTAAAAAGCCCCGCAACGTGTTGCGGGGCTTTCATCCGTTACCGGGACGCGAAAAACTTATTCAGCAACGATGCTGATGAATTTACGGTTTTTCGGGCCTTTAACTTCGAACTTGACTTTACCGTCAGTCAAAGCGAACAGAGTGTGGTCACGGCCGCAACCAACGTTGGTGCCAGCGTGGAATTTGGTACCACGTTGACGAACGATGATGCTACCTGCCAGAACTGCTTCACCGCCGAAACGTTTTACGCCCAGACGTTTAGCTTCTGAATCGCGACCGTTACGAGTCGAGCCGCCAGCCTTTTTATGTGCCATTTAAATCTACTCCTCAGGTCTTAGGCGCTGATGCCAGTGATTTTCACATCAGTGAACCACTGACGATGGCCCTGCTGCTTACGATAGTGTTTACGACGACGAAACTTAACGATTTTAACTTTCTCGCCACGACCGTGAGCAACAACTTCAGCTTTGATTACGCCGCCCTCAACGAAAGGAACGCCGATCTTGATTTCTTCACCGTTTGCGATCATCAGCACTTCAGCGAACTCAACAGCTTCGCCAGTTGCGATGTCCAGCTTTTCCAGGCGAACGGTCTGACCTTCGCTTACTCGGTGTTGTTTACCACCACTTTGGAAAACCGCGTACATATAAAACTCCGCTTCCGCGCACCTCTTCGTGTGATTCAGAGTGCGCTATAAATATTCACAATAGGGCGCGAATATTACGCAAAACGCGAGCCTTTGACAAGAGCGATTAGCGATCAATGCAGAAAAAAAACACAACTTTCACGACAACGTTTATCTACGGCAATTTTTCAGTACAATCATATCTTCTTTTAATTCTGTCTTAATCCTTCTGTGATCCCACCTGGATTCATGGTAACAGGACATTTGGCCCGGCTTTTGCGATGAATTTAGAAAAAATCAATGAGTTAACCGCGCAAGATATGGCGGGTGTCAATGCGACGATTCTTGAGCAACTCAACTCCGATGTTCAGCTTATCAATCAGTTAGGCTATTACATCGTCAGCGGCGGCGGCAAACGCATTCGCCCGATGATTGCTGTGCTCGCCGCGCGCGCGGTGGGTTATCAGGGGAGCGCGCATGTCACCATTGCTGCGCTGATTGAATTTATTCATACCGCCACCCTGCTGCATGACGACGTCGTCGATGAGTCTGATATGCGTCGCGGCAAAGCCACGGCAAATGCGGCGTTTGGCAATGCCGCCAGCGTGCTGGTCGGCGATTTTATCTATACCCGCGCCTTTCAGATGATGACCCAGCTGGGCTCGCTGAAGATCCTCGAGGTCATGTCGGAAGCGGTGAACGTCATTGCCGAAGGCGAAGTGCTGCAGCTGATGAACGTCAATGACCCGGATATCACGGAAGAGAACTACATGCGCGTCATCTACAGCAAGACGGCGCGTCTGTTTGAGGCAGCCTCGCAGTGTGCGGGACTGTTGGCCGACTGCACTGCCGAAGAAGAGCGCGCGTTACAGGATTATGGCCGCTATCTCGGCACCGCTTTCCAGCTGATCGACGATTTACTCGATTACAGCTCCGACGGAGAGCGGCTCGGTAAAAACGTCGGTGACGACCTCAACGAAGGCAAACCGACGCTACCGCTGCTGCACGCCATGCACCATGGTACCGCCGATCAATCGGCGATGATCCGCGGGGCTATCGAGCAGGGCAACGGCCGCCATCTGCTGGATGCCGTCCTGGAAACGATGGCTGCCTGCGGTTCGCTGGAGTGGACGCAGAAACGTGCTGAAGAAGAAGCTGACAAAGCGATTGCCGCGCTGCAGATTCTCCCGGACACCCCCTGGCGTGAAGCCTTGATCGGGCTGGCGCATATCGCGGTTCAGCGCGATCATTAATCCCCTCTCCTTCCCGCGCAATGCGCGGGAAAGTTCCAGTAAAAACCCATTCCCTACCGTAAATTTCCGGATATCTTGATACATTCTGAATATTCCGACGCTTTAACAGAACTTGTTAGAACCTTACCTGGTGCGCGGGTATAGTGTCTCCGTCGCCCATATGGGCCGTTCAGGATCTTTATCACCAGGAGAATTTATGGATAAGTTCATCGACTGGCATCCCGCAGATATTGTTGCTGGATTACGTAAACGGGGAACATCGCTGGCGGCAGAGTCGCGACGGCACGGTCTGAGTTCTTCAACGCTGGCGAACGCCCTGACCCGCCCCTGGCCGAAAGGCGAATTAATCATCGCCACGGCGCTGGATACACAGCCATGGGTCATCTGGCCGTCACGCTACCATGATCCGGTAACGCATGAGTTTATCGACAGAACGCAGATGATGCGTCAGAAGAAGATGGACAAGTGATGTGATTATGCGACAAGGACCCGGGAGAGACACCCGGGCCCTGTCAGGACGCGATTACTCGCCTTTCACGCGCTGAATATTGGCACCCAGCGCCTGCAGTTTATCTTCAATACGCTCATAGCCACGATCGATATGATAGATGCGATCGACGATGGTGGTTCCCTCAGCGATACAACCTGCCAGCACGAGGCTCGCCGAAGCACGCAAATCGGTCGCCATCACCTGCGCGCCCGAAAGCTGCTTCACGCCATGACAGATCGCGGTATTGCTCTCGATCTCCGCGTGAGCACCCATACGGATCAGTTCCGGAATGTGCATAAAGCGGTTTTCAAAGATCGTTTCGGTGATCACGCCGGTCCCTTCCGCGACCAGGTTGAGCAGCGTGAACTGGGCCTGCATATCGGTCGGGAAGCCCGGATGCGGCGCGGTACGCACGTTAACCGCTTTCGGACGGTTGCCGTGCATATCAAGGCTGATCCAGTCTTCGCCCGTTTCGATGTCCGCTCCGGCGTCGCGCAGCTTTGCCAGTACGGCATCGAGGGTATCTGGTTGCGCGTTACGGCAGAGGATCTTGCCGCCGGAAATGGCTGCGGCCACCAGGAAGGTCCCGGTTTCAATACGGTCCGGCAGCACACGGTAAACGCCGCCGCCCAGACGCTGCACGCCTTCGATGGTGATGCGATCGGTACCCTGGCCGCTGATTTTTGCGCCCAGCGCGTTAAGGAAGTTCGCGGTATCGACGATCTCCGGCTCGCGAGCGGCGTTTTCGATAATCGTCGTCCCCTCGGCGAGGGTCGCTGCGCTCATGATAGTGACGGTGGCGCCGACGCTCACTTTATCCATCACGATATGCGCGCCTTTCAGACGACCATTGACCGAAGCTTTTACATAACCTTCTTCCAGTTTGATCTCGGCGCCCAGCTGTTCCAGGCCGCTAATATGCAGATCGACCGGACGCGCGCCGATGGCGCAGCCGCCAGGCAGAGAGACTTGTCCCTGACCGAAACGCGCCACCAGCGGGCCCAGCGCCCAGATAGAGGCGCGCATGGTTTTCACCAGATCGTACGGAGCACAGAATACATCGACCGGGCCGGCGTCAATCCACACCGAACCATTGCGCTCTACCTTCGCGCCCAGCTGACTCAGCAGCTTCATGGTGGTATCGATGTCTTTCAGCTTAGGTACGTTCTGGATCTCTACCGGCTCTTCGGCAAGCAGCGCGGAAAAGAGGATTGGCAGGGCGGCGTTTTTTGCACCGGAGATGGTGACTTCGCCCTGAAGGCGAGTCGGCCCCTGAACACGGAATTTATCCATTGATTCTGTTCTCTATTAAAAATTCACATACGCTGCAGGGGATCCCCCACAGCTTAGAAGCCATTTAGTTTGCGGTCTCGCGCCCACTCCTGCGGAGTAAAGGCCTTGATCGACAGCGCATGGATGCGGTTGTCAGCAATATATTCCATCAGCGGCGCGTAGACGCTCTGCTGCTTTTTAACCCGACTCATGCCATCGAACATCTCACCCACAGCAATAACCTGAAAGTGGCTGCCATCGCCAGAGACGTGGACTTCCTGGAGGGGGAGTGCGTTCATCAGCACGGTCTGAATTTCATGATTTTCCATGGGCTCAAATTTATCTGATAGTGAAAACAGCCCAACATCTTAGAGGAAAGTGGCGCGGTCTTAAACAAGCAAAAAGCCCCGGCGAAAAGATTGCCGGGGCTTTCGGAATAGCTTCAGCGCTAAGACACTGAAAAGATTATGGGATCATATCGACAGGCAGGTTGTAAAGACCGACCAGCGTTTGCAGATTTCCGCTCTTGCCGATCAGCTGCGCTTCCCGGCCCTGGCGGCGAATCAGCGCCACAAAATGTACTAACAGCGCCAGGCCCGCCGTGTCCACGCGCGTGGTCTGACTGAGATCGATGATCGCTGTCCCCGCTGTCGCCTGGGCGCGTGCCTCCCAGAGCGGGACCAGCAGATCCTGGTCCAGCTCTCCGTGCAGCGCCAGCGTCTCGCCATCACGAGTCCAGCTCAGCTGCCCGCTCATTATTTTTTCTGTTCCAGGGTGATCGGCTGAGCGGAGATCGCTTTGAGCTGCGCGGTCAGGCCATCAACGCCCTTGGTACGCAGCAGGTCGCTCCACTCGTTTTGTTTGGTGGTGATCATGCTGACCCCTTCCGCAATCATATCGTAGGCCTGCCAGTTGCCGGTCTGGGTATTTTTACGCCACTGGAAGTCGAGACGTACCGGCGGACGGCCGTTCGGGTCGATGATAGTGACGCGGATCGGAATGATGGTCGCGCTGCCCAGCGGCTGTTCCGGGGCAATCTGATAGGTCTGACCATGGTACATTGCCAACGCCTGGCCATAGGCCTGCTTCAGGTATTCACGGAAGGCGGCAAAATAAGCTTCACGCTGCGCCGGGGTAGCTTCTTTGTAATAGCGGCCCAGCACCAGCGCGCCGGCATACTTCACCTGCACATAAGGCAGAAGCTCCTGGTCGACGATGTCGCGCAGATAGTTAGGGTTGGCCTTGATCTTCGGCTGTTCATTCTTCAGGCGATCGAAGGTTTTCTGCGCCGCTTCATTCATCAGCTTATACGGATTGGACTGGTCTGCCGCCTGGGCGGCGGTCAGCGGGGCAATCACCAGCATGGCGACCATGAGTAAGCGTTTAAACATATCGTGTTTCTCCTGAAATTAATGCGTCGTGCCGGCTGCCGGCGTCGCGTCAGTATGACCTTCTGCCTCGGCCTTATCATTGCCAGAATTCTGATTGTCGCCGCCCTTACTGTTATAAAGGAACTGACCAATCAGATCTTCCAGCACCATAGCGGACTTGGTGTCCTGGATAGTACCGCCGTCTTTAAGAATAGTCGTCCCGAGGTCCGGGTCTTCAAAACCGACGTTCAGCGCCAGATACTGCTCGCCCAGCAGGCCAGAGGTGCGGATCGCCAGCGAACTGGTATCCGGGATATGGTTGTAGCGCTCATCGATATCGAGCTCCACGCGCGGCAGATAGGTTTTCGGGTCGAGGGTGATGTCCGCCACGCGGCCAACAACCACACCGCCGATGCGCACCGGCGAGCGTGCTTTCAGGCCGCCGATATTATCGAAGGTCGCGTAAAGACGGTAAGTCGGCTCAGTACGTAGCGAGGTGACGTTCGCCGCCTTCAGGCAGACAAACAGCGCCGCCAGCAGCGCCACCAGTAAGAACACCCCTACCCAGATTTCATTTTTTTTCGTTTGCATGAACTCAATTCCCAAACATCAGCGCAGTCAGCACAAAATCCAGCCCCAGAACCGCCAGCGACGCATGCACCACGGTGCGCGTAGTCGCCCGGCTAATCCCGGCGGAAGTGGGGATAGCGTCATAACCATTGAATAACGCAATCCAGGTTACCGTAATGGCGAATACCAGGCTCTTAATCAGGCAGTTCACCAGATCCATTCGCCAGTCGACGGCATTTTGCATCGCGGTCCAGAAAAAACCACCATCAATGCCTTTCCAGCTCACGCCCACCAGCGCTCCACCCCAGATCCCCACCGCAACGAAGATAATCGTCAGCAGCGGCAGCGAAATGACGCCGGCCCAGAAACGGGGAGAAATGACGCGGCGCAGCGGATCCACCGCCATCATCTCCATACTGGAGAGCTGTTCCGTGGCCCGCATCAGGCCAATCTCGGCGGTCAGCGCCGACCCGGCGCGACCGGCAAACAGCAGCGCGGCGACCACCGGCCCCAGCTCGCGCAGCAGCGACAGCGCCACCAGCATGCCAAGACTGGTCTCTGCGCTGTAGGTGGTTAAGACCAGATACCCCTGCAGCCCGAGCACCATACCGATAAACAGGCCCGATACAATGATAATCAGCATCGACAGAACGCCGACGTTGTAGAGCTGACGAACCAGCAGCGGCGCGTGCTTGCGAAACTCTGGCTTGCCGACAACGGCGTTGAACAGCATTAATCCGGCGCGTCCAAAGGTCGCGGTGGTTTTAATACCGCGATGGCCTAGCGCGGCCAGCGCATTAAACAGCATCAGTCGCTCAACTCCCTATGCCTAATAAATCATGGTGATAGTCGCCAGCCGGATAACGGAACGGCACCGGGCCGTCGGCAATACCATCAATGAACTGACGAACCCGAGGGTCAGCATTCTCACGTAGCGACTGGGCACTGCCGTGGGCGACAATCTTTTTATCCGCCACGATATACGCATAGTCCGCAATGCTCAGCACCTCAGGCACATCGTGCGAAACCACGATGCAGGTGACACCCAGCGTGCTGTTGAGTTCAGAAATCAGCTTCACCAGCACGCCCATGGTGATGGGATCCTGCCCGACGAACGGTTCGTCGAACATAATGAGATCCGGCTCCAGGGCAATGGCCCTCGCCAGGGCGGCGCGGCGCGCCATGCCGCCGGAAAGCTCAGAGGGCATTAACTTCGCCGCACCGCGCAGCCCTACCGCCTCCAGCTTCATCATCACCGTCGTATGCAGCAGCGCAGGCGGCAGATGCGTATGTTCGCGCAGCGGGTAGGCGACGTTGTCAAAGACATTGAGGTCGGTGAACAGCGCCCCGGACTGGAACAGCATGCTCATCCGCTTACGCACAGTGTACAGACGCGAACGGGTCATCTGCGGCACGTTCTCGCCATCGAACAGGATCTCTCCCCAGTCCGGCGGGATCTGTCCGCCGATCAGGCGTAACAGGGTAGTCTTGCCGATCCCCGAAGGTCCCATAATCGCAGTAATTTTACCGCGCGGCACCGACAGCGAGATGTCGTCGAAGATCACGCGATCGCCGCGAGAAAAGCGGATACCGCGCACTTCAACTAAATTCGCCTGAGTTTGGCTCATAAAATCATCCTTACTAAGCACCTGATGGGCAAGCATCGCCCTTTCTTACGCCACAATCACAACATTTTTACAGAATCTTACCTGCACAGGTTAGCGAAAGCTGGCATTTGTTTTACTTTTGGCACGCATAAAGTCAAAATTAAGAATTCGTTACGCTGCGTAGGGATAACCCAGCGAGGCGACGATTATACCTGAAGAAAGGACTTTAGATGCTCTTAGCGACGGCTCTGTTAATTATTGGTTTATTGCTGGTTGTCTACAGTGCCGATCGTCTGGTCTATGCCGCCTCCATCCTCTGTCGCATGTTGGGGATCCCGCCGCTGATCATCGGTATGACGGTGGTGAGTATTGGCACTTGCCTGCCAGAGATCATGGTTTCCACCGCGGCCTCGCTGCATGGACAGACCGATCTGGCGGTGGGCACCGCGCTCGGCTCCAACATTACTAATATTCTCCTGATCCTCGGTCTGGCTGCCTTACTCAGGCCATTTACCGTGCATTCTGATATTCTGCGCCGCGAATTACCGCTAATGTTGCTGGTCAGCGTACTGGCAGGGCTGGTGCTCTATGATGGTCAACTGTCCCGTCTCGACGGCCTGTTTTTACTGGCGCTGGCGCTGCTATGGCTGCTGTTCACCATCAAAATCGCCCGTCTGGCGGAACGCCAGGGAAGCGATAGCCTGACCCGCGAACAGCTGGCCGAACTGCCGCGTGAAGGGTCGCTGCCGGTCGCTCTGCTGTGGTTAGGGGTGGCGATGATCGTCATGCCGATGGCCACCCGCATGGTGGTAGATAACAGTACGGTGCTGGCAAACTATTTTGCCATCAGTGAACTGACCGTCGGCCTGACGGTAGTGGCGATAGGCACCAGCCTGCCGGAGCTGGCCACCGCCATCGCCGGGGCGCGCAAAGGGGAAGATGACATTGCCATCGGCAATATCATCGGCGCAAATATCCTCAATATTGCGCTGGTGCTGGGTTTGCCGGCGCTGATCGCGCCGGGAGCCTTTGCGGCGGAAGCCTTTACCCGCGACTATGGCGTGATGTTGCTGGTCAGCCTGATCTTCGCCGTGCTGTGCTGGCGCCGCCAGCAGCAGCCGGGACGACTGGTTGGCGCGCTGCTGGTCGGCGGTTTTGTGGTTTGGTTGGCGATGCTGTTCTGGACAGCGCCGCTCTTCGTTGAATGACTCGGGATAACATCATGTCGCAAATAGATTTGCCCACGGATTTTGACTTTCAACAGGCAGGCCGTCAGGTGCTGGAAATTGAACGTGAAGGTCTGGCCCAGCTCGATCAGTATATAAATGACGATTTCACCCGCGCCTGCGAAACGATTTTCCGCTGCGGCGGGAAGGTCGTGGTGATGGGGATGGGCAAATCCGGCCATATCGGCCGCAAAATGGCGGCAACCTTCGCCAGTACCGGCACGTCGGCATTTTTTGTCCACCCAGGCGAAGCCGCGCACGGCGATTTGGGCATGGTTACGCCGCAGGACGTGGTGATTGCGTTGTCGAACTCCGGCGAATCGAACGAAATCCTCGCGCTGATCCCGGTCCTGAAACGTCAGCAGGTGAAGCTTATCTGCATCACCAGCCGGCCTGAAAGCAGCATGGCGCGCGCGGCGGATATCCATCTGTGCGTGAAAGTGCCGAAGGAGGCCTGTCCGTTAGGGCTGGCGCCCACCTCCAGCACCACCGCCGCGCTGGTGATGGGCGATGCCCTCGCCGTCGCCCTGCTGGAAGCCCGCGGCTTTACCGCTGAGGATTTCGCCCTCTCGCATCCGGGTGGCGCACTCGGTCGTAAGCTGTTGCTGCGCGTCAATGATATTATGCATACCGGTGATGAGATCCCGCACGTCGGCCTGCAGGCCACCCTGCGCGATGCGCTGCTGGAAATCACCCGTAAAAATTTAGGTATGACCGCTATCTGCGATGACGACATGAACATCATCGGTATCTTTACCGACGGTGACCTGCGGCGGGTCTTCGACACCGGCATTGATATGCGCGATGCCAGCATTGCCGACGTCATGACCCGGGGAGGGATCCGTATCCGTCCCGGCACCCTGGCGGTGGATGCGCTAAACCTGATGCAATCCCGTCATATCACCTGCGTGCTGGTTGCCGATGGCGACCATCTGCTGGGTGTGGTACATATGCACGATCTCCTGCGCGCGGGCGTAGTGTAAGTAAGGAAAAAATAATGAATAATGCTGATGCTCAGTTAGCGACCTGCTATGGGCCGGTAAGCCAGACGTTTCTCGATCGCGCGGCTAAGATCCGTTTACTGATCCTTGATGTCGACGGTGTATTATCCGACGGGCTTATCTATATGGGTAATCACGGCGAGGAGCTGAAAGCGTTCAACGTCCGCGATGGCTATGGTATCCGCTGCGCGCTGACCTCTGGCATTGAAGTGGCGATTATTACCGGACGAAAAGCTAAACTGGTAGAAGATCGCTGTCAGACGCTGGGCATCACGCATTTGTATCAGGGGCAGTCGGACAAGCTGCTGGCGTTCCGCGATCTCACTGACAAACTGGGCGTGCGGCCAGAGGAAGTCGCCTACATCGGCGACGATCTGATTGACTGGCCGGTGATGGCCGAAGTGGGGCTTAGCGTCGCCGTCGCGGATGCGCATCCGCTGCTGCTGCCGCGCGCCGATTACATCACCCGGATTAATGGCGGACGCGGCGCGGTACGCGAAGTCTGCGATTTGTTACTATTGGCGCAGGGCAAGCTGGATGAGGCCAAAGGGCAATCAATATGAGTAAAACCAGACGTTGGGTTATCATTTTACTGTCGCTGCTCGCGCTGATCCTCATCGGCCTGAATTTGGCGAATACGGACGACACGGCCCAGCAGGAGGTCAATCCCAACGACCCGACGTATAAAAGCGAACACACTGACACCGTGGTGTACAGTCCGGAAGGCGCCCTGAGCTATCGGCTGATTGCCGAGCATGTGGAGTATTTTTCCGATCAGGAGGTCTCTTGGTTTACCAAACCAGTGATGACCACCTTTGATACCAATAAGGTGCCGACCTGGTCAGTCAGAGCAGATAAAGCGAAGCTGACAAATGACCGGATGCTCTATCTTTACGGGCACGTTGAGGTGAATGCGCTCGCGCCTGACTCTCAACTGCGCAAAATTACGACGGATAACGCCCAGATAAATCTGGTAACGCAGGACGTTACCTCTGATGACATGGTGACGTTATACGGCACCACATTTAATTCCAGCGGCCTGAAAATGCGTGGAAACCTTCGCAGCAAAAATGCCGAGCTGATTGAAAAGGTGAGAACCTCTTATGAAATTCAGAACAAACAAACTCAGCCTTAAGATTGCGCTCGCCGGCGCGTTACTGGCCGCCAGCCTGCCGGCCCTCGCCAAGACGGGCGATACCGATCAGCCGATCCATATCGAATCCGATCAGCAGTCGCTGGATATGCAGGGCAATGTCGTCACCTTCACCGGTAACGTGGTCGTGACTCAGGGGACGATCAAAATTAACGCTGATAAAGTGGTGGTCACCCGTCCGGGCAATGAAAAAGGCAAAGAGGTGATCGAAGGTTTCGGTAACCCGGCCACCTTCTACCAGATGCAGGATAACGGCAAACCGGTAAAAGGCCGGGCGTCGAAAATGCGCTATGAGCTGCAGAACGATTACGTCGTGCTGACCGGCAACGCGTACCTTGAACAGCTCGACAGCAACATCAAGGGCGACAAGATCACCTATCTGGTGAAAGAGCAAAAAATGCAGGCCTTCAGCGACAAAGGTCGACGCGTCACCACCGTTCTGGTGCCGTCCGAGCTGCAGGACAAAAGCGGCAACCAGCAAAAGAAGAGTAACTAATCCGTTATGGCAACCTTAACTGCGAAGAATCTCGCTAAAGCGTATAAAGGCCGCCGCGTGGTGGAAGATGTCAGTCTCACCGTTAACTCGGGGGAGATTGTCGGCTTGCTTGGCCCCAACGGCGCCGGTAAAACCACCACCTTCTACATGGTGGTCGGGATTGTGCCGCGCGACGCGGGCAATATTATCATTGATGACGAAGACATCAGCCTGCTGCCGCTGCACGCGCGCGCGCGCCGGGGGATCGGCTATCTGCCGCAGGAAGCCTCGATTTTCCGTCGCCTGAGCGTTTATGACAACCTGATGGCGGTCCTGCAGATCCGTGACGATTTGAGCAGCGAGCAGCGGGAAGATCGCGCCAAAGAGCTGATGGAAGAGTTTCATATTGAGCACCTGCGCGACAGCCTCGGTCAGGCGCTCTCCGGTGGTGAACGCCGCCGCGTCGAAATCGCCCGCGCGCTGGCGGCCAACCCGAAATTTATTCTTCTGGATGAACCCTTTGCCGGCGTGGATCCGATCTCGGTTATCGACATCAAACGCATCATTGAGCATTTGCGCGACAGCGGCCTCGGCGTACTGATTACCGACCATAACGTCAGAGAGACTCTCGCGGTCTGCGAACGCGCGTATATTGTCAGTCAGGGACACCTTATCGCTCATGGTACACCGCAGCAGATCCTCGAAGATGAGCAGGTTAAGCGCGTGTATCTTGGGGAAGACTTCAGACTCTGATAGGGTAGAGGTTACAGACGTTTTAGCCGGAGATATTTACCCTGAACATGAAGCAAGGTTTGCAATTAAGGCTTAGCCAACAGCTTGCCATGACGCCGCAGCTACAGCAGGCGATTCGTTTGCTGCAGTTGTCCACGTTAGAACTCCAGCAAGAGCTCCAGCAAGCGCTGGAAAGTAACCCGTTGCTTGAGCAAACCGATCTTCACGACGAGGTAGAGGCGAAAGAGGTGGAGGACCGCGAGTCTCTCGATACCGTCGACGCACTTGAGCAAAAAGAGATGCCCGACGAGCTTCCTCTCGATGCAAGCTGGGATGAAATCTATACCGCCGGTACGCCGTCAGGCAACGGCGTGGACTACCAGGACGACGAACTCCCCGTTTATCAAGGCGAGACCACCCAGACGCTGCAGGATTACCTGATGTGGCAGGTCGAGCTGACGCCCTTCACCGAT
The DNA here is from genome assembly GCF_049472055.1 of Klebsiella pneumoniae complex sp. WS1778. Lineage (NCBI taxonomy): Bacteria > Pseudomonadati > Pseudomonadota > Gammaproteobacteria > Enterobacterales > Enterobacteriaceae > Klebsiella > Klebsiella pneumoniae complex sp. WS1778. The sequence goes on along the minus strand of NZ_JBKGTJ010000003.1, from coordinate 66,403 downwards.
ACCGACCGCGCCATCGCCACCTCCATTGTCGACGCCGTCGACGATACGGGCTACCTCACCGTTCAGATTGAAGATATCGTCGACAGCATCGGCGATGAGGAGATCGGCCTCGAAGAAGTGGAAGCCGTCCTGAAGCGCATCCAGCGTTTTGATCCGGTTGGCGTCGCGGCGAAAGATCTGCGCGACTGTCTGCTGATCCAGCTCTCGCAATTCGCCAAAGAGACGCCTTGGCTGGAAGAGGCCCGGCTGATTATCAGCGATCATCTCGATCTTCTGGCCAACCATGATTTCCGCACCCTGATGCGGGTGACCCGGCTGAAAGAAGAGGTGCTGAAAGAGGCGGTGAACCTGATCCAGTCCCTGGATCCCCGTCCAGGCCAGTCCATTCAAACCAGCGAACCGGAATATGTCATTCCCGACGTGCTGGTGCGCAAGGTCAGCGGCCGCTGGACCGTGGAGCTCAACGCCGACAGCATTCCACGGCTGAAAATTAATCAGCAGTATGCGGCAATGGGCAACAGCGCCCGCAATGACGCCGACGGCCAGTTCATTCGCAGCAATCTGCAGGAAGCCCGCTGGCTGATTAAAAGTCTGGAAAGCCGCAACGATACCCTGCTGCGCGTGAGCCGCTGCATCGTAGAACAACAGCAGGCTTTTTTCGAACAGGGTGAAGAGTATATGAAGCCGATGGTGCTGGCCGATATCGCCCAGGCCGTCGAGATGCATGAATCGACGATTTCCCGTGTCACCACGCAAAAATATCTGCACAGTCCGCGCGGTATTTTTGAACTGAAGTATTTCTTCTCCAGCCATGTCAATACCGAAGGCGGCGGCGAAGCCTCGTCGACGGCGATTCGCGCGCTGGTGAAGAAACTCATCGCCGCGGAAAATCCCGCGAAGCCGTTGAGCGACAGTAAGCTCACCTCCATGCTGTCCGAGCAGGGTATCATGGTCGCGCGCCGCACTGTCGCGAAGTACAGAGAGTCTTTATCCATCCCGCCGTCAAACCAGCGTAAACAACTGGTCTGACACAACCGATAAGGAAGACACTATGCAGCTCAACATTACAGGACACAACGTCGAGATCACTCCCGCGATGCGCGACTTCGTCACGGCGAAGTTCAGCAAGCTGGAACAATTTTTCGACCGGATCAATCAGGTCTATATTGTGTTAAAAGTAGAGAAAGTGACGCAAATTGCGGACGCGAATCTGCATGTCAACGGTGGCGAAATCCATGCCAGTGCGGAAGGGCAGGATATGTATGCAGCTGTCGATGGTCTTATCGACAAGCTGGCAAGACAGTTAACGAAGCATAAAGATAAACTAAAACAACACTAATTGTCCGGGCCCCCCTGCGTCAGCCGCCAGGTAACATCGGCGACGGGCGCGGGGGCGCTCAGGTGAAATTATGATGAACAACGATTCGGCTCTACAACTGAGCAACGTCCTGAACCAGGAATGTACCCGTAGCCAGGTTCACTGCCAGAGCAAGAAGCGTGCTCTGGAAATCATTAGCGAACTGGCCGCCAAACAGTTAAGTTTGCCGCCGCAGGTGGTGTTCGAAGCGATCCTCACCCGCGAAAAAATGGGCAGTACCGGGATTGGCAATGGTATCGCCATTCCCCACGGAAAACTGGAAGAGGATACGCTGCGTGCTGTCGGCGTTTTTGTCCAGCTGGAAACCCCCATCGCCTTCGACGCGATCGACAATCAGCCTGTCGACCTGCTGTTCGCGCTGCTGGTGCCGGCCGATCAGACAAAAACCCACCTGCATACGCTCTCCCTGGTGGCCAAACGGCTGGCCGACAAAGCGATTTGTCGTCGCCTGCGCGCGGCGCAGAGCGATGAAGAGTTGTATGAGATCATCACCGAAGCAGGAAGCAGCGATGACGCATAACGGCAGTCGCACCTTATCCTTTATCGTACTGAGGAGAAACGGTACATGGTACTGATGATCGTCAGCGGCCGCTCGGGCTCGGGTAAATCCGTCGCTCTGCGAGCGCTGGAAGATATGGGCTTTTACTGCGTGGATAACCTGCCGGTCGTGCTGCTGCCCGATCTGGCACGGTCGCTGGCTGACCGCAATATTTCGGCGGCCGTCAGCATCGACGTGCGGAACATGCCGGAATCACCGGAGATCTTCGAGCAGGCGATGAAAAACCTGCCGGAGTGCTTTTCGCCGCAGCTGCTGTTTCTCGATGCCGATCGCAACACGCTGATCCGTCGATACAGCGACACCCGTCGCCTGCATCCGCTGTCGAGCAAGAATTTGTCGCTGGAAAGCGCCATCGATGAAGAGAGCGATCTGCTGGAGCCCCTGCGCTCGCGGGCCGATCTGATTGTCGATACCTCGGAGATGTCGGTTCACGAGCTGGCGGAAATGTTACGCACCCGGCTGCTGGGTAAACGAGAACGCGAACTGACCATGGTCTTCGAATCCTTCGGCTTTAAGCACGGTATCCCGATCGATGCCGATTACGTCTTTGACGTGCGCTTTCTGCCAAACCCGCACTGGGATCCGAAGCTGCGTCCCATGACCGGTCTGGATAAGCCGGTGGCCGCCTTCCTCGATCGGCACACCGAAGTGCACAACTTTATTTACCAGACCCGGAGCTATCTTGAGCTATGGTTACCGATGCTGGAGACCAACAATCGCAGCTATCTGACGGTGGCCATTGGCTGCACCGGCGGTAAACATCGTTCGGTTTATATTGCTGAACAACTGGCTGACTACTTCCGCTCGCGCGGTAAAAACGTGCAGTCTCGTCATCGGACGCTGGAAAAACGTAAATCATGACCGTAAAGCAGACCGTTGAAATCACCAATAAGCTGGGCATGCACGCCCGCCCGGCGATGAAGCTGTTCGAACTGATGCAGAATTTCGATGCCGAGGTGTTGCTGCGCAACGATGAAGGCACGGAGGCGGAAGCCAACAGCGTCATTGCCCTGCTGATGCTGGACTCGGCGAAAGGACGGCAGATAGAGGTGGAGGCCAGCGGTCCGCAGGAAGTGGAAGCCCTCGCCGCGGTGATTGCCCTGTTTAATGCCGGGTTTGACGAAGACTAAAGGTGACGCTTCCCGGCGACGGAGACTGGCGACGGTACCAGCCCCGGCGCCGGATTTACCCGCTAATAGAGCTTATGCTCACGCATGAACCCTTCCCCACCCAGCTGTCGCATCTGGCGTAAGATCCAGGCCTGGCGGTTGCGCACATAGCCCGAAGGCGCGTCGGCGCAATAGCGGATCGGGTTTGGCAGCACCGCGGCCAGCAGAGCCGCTTCCCCCGGCGTCAACTGGCTGGCGGGCTTATGAAAATAGCGCTGGGCGGCCGCTTCCACACCAAAAATCCCCTCGCCAAACTCGGCAATATTCAGGTAGACGGTCAGGATTCGCTTTTTACTCCACACGGTTTCCATGCCGACGGTCAATCCGGCCTCCAGCCCCTTGCGAAGCCAGCTACGACCATCCCACAAAAACAGGTTTTTCGCCGTCTGCTGCGACAGCGTTGACGCGCCGCGGATGCGGGTATCGTGACGCTCATTGTGCGCCAGCGCCTTTTCGATTGCCGAGACGTCAAACCCCCAGTGTTCCGGGAACTTCTGATCTTCGGCGGCAATCACCGCCAGCCCCATCCACGGGGAGATCTTATCCATGGCGACCCAGTCGGAGTGCGCCAGATAGTGGACATCGCCGGACAGCCAGGCGCTTATCTGCCGCTCAAGCATGACTGCCGAAAAGGGCACCGGCAGCACGCTAAACAGCGCGATCCCCCCGCCCCAGAAGACGGCGGCGATCAGCAGCAGACGCAGCGCCAGTCGTTTGAGCAGCGCGAAGGGCGCAATGCGGAGCTTCATGCGCTCAGCGCCAGCACGCGGGCGACCAGTTTTTCGATCCCAGTGGCGGCTTGCACAATATTCTCCGCCAGCATATACGCCGGGGTGGTGACCACTTTATTCTCTTCATCCACCACGATGTCATCGACCGGGCAAGGCACATGCTCCGCCCCCATCTCCTCCACCACATCGGCAGTGTCGAGATCGGTCCCGATAGTCATCCGCAGCGGAAACGCAAAGATCTTCGGCAGCAGCGCCGGAGCGATGCACATAAAGCCCAGCGGCTTGCCGGCCTGATGCATCGCCAGCGCCAGGGCCCGTAGATCGTGGTCCACCTCGCATTTGCTGCCCTCGGCAGCGAAGCTGCTTAAGTTTTTCGCCGCGCCGAAGCCGCCGGGGACGATCAGCGCGTCCAGCGTCTCCTCACGCGCTTGCGCCAGCGGCAGGATGTCGCCGCGGGCGATGCGCGCCGCTTCCACCAGCACGTTGCGCTGCTCCGTCAACGGTTCACCCGTCAGATGGTTGATGACGTCGCGCTGCGGTTTATCGGGCGCAAAGCAGACCGCCTGCGCGCCGTTGCGCGCGATCGCCAGCAGGGTAATCACTGCCTCATGAATTTCACTGCCGTCGTACACGCCGCAGCCGCTCAGTACCACACCAATTTTTTTCATCGCCTTCGCTCCTCCATGCAACTCACTGAAACCAGTCAAAAATGTCGATTTACTCGCTATGCTTCACATATTTTACTGATTCATGTAACAAATTAGTTAAGCTTTGCTATCTTAATGAGCGAGCAATCCACTTCTCAGGTTGCGCCACGTAACAACATCACTCAAATCACACTGGCTCAACCACCAGTTCCCTGGTGTTGGCGCAGTATTCGCGCACCCCGGTCTGTCCGGGGTCATTTTTTCCCGGCCTTCGCCACCCATGCCTTCAGAATCGCCACGTCGTTTTGCCACTCGGATTTCATCTCTTCAACCCATTCAGCGACATTATCAGACCAGGCAGGCAGGTCCGGCGTCTGGATCTGCTGACCCAGCTGCTGGATGTGGCGCAGGCCAATAGAACCCGCAGCCCCTTTGATCTTATGCCCCTCTTCGACGATCCCTTTTTGATCGCGGGCGGTGAGATTAGACTCAAGGACGGACATATAGCCCGGCATCATCTTCTCAAACACCGCGAGACCATCGTTGATAAGCTTCGGTCCCACCAGTTCGATGTATTGCTCCAGCATATCGGTATCCAGCACCGCGTCGGCTTTATGCAGATCGGCCGCCGGCGCTTCCTGCGCCTCCTCTTCCGGCGCATCCCAGAATTTTTTGATCATGGCCGTCAGCGCCGGCACCGATAGCGGCTTGCTCAGCACATCGTCCATGCCGGCATCAAGATACTCTTTCTTATTCTTCAGCACGTTGGCGGTCAGGGCTACCAGCGGCGGCAGCTCATCCGCGGCAAAATTCTGTTTTAGCTGACGAGAGATATCCAGACCCGTCATATCCGGCAGCTGGATATCCAGCAGCACCAGGTCGTACTCGCCAGGCTCAAACATCTCCAGCGCGGCTTTACCGGTCATCGCGACATCCACGCTGTTACCCAGCTTTTCCAGCACCGAGCGCGCCACGATGACGTTGAGCTCAATATCTTCTACCAGCAGCACGTTGAGCGCCGGTAATGGCATGTCGTCTTCCGCCAGGGTATCTTCCACTTCTTCCGCAATGGCAGGCGCATGGACGGTGAGCGTAAAGGTCGCTCCTTTACCCGGCTGGCTGGTGACGCTGATATCGCCGCCCATATTGCGCGCCAGGCGGCGCGATACGGCGAGGCCAATCCCGGTGCCGGTGGCTGGTTTGCCGCCGTGGCTGTCTTTGACCTGGTAATACATCGCGAATATTTTGTCCTGTTCCGCTTCAGGAATACCAATCCCGGAGTCTTCCACTTCGAAGTGCAGGATATCGCCTTCGTCATAGCGCACGCGGACGTTCACCCCACCGCCCTGTGGGGTAAATTTCACGGCGTTGCTGATAAGATTCCACAGGATCTGCCGCAGGCGGGTGCCGTCGGTGATCACCTTGTGCGGCAGCGGCAGGCTCGGCTCCAGCACAAAGCGCAGCCCCTTCTGCTGCGCCTGCAGACCGGAAAGGTTTTCAAGGTCGGCAAGGAAGCTGGTGAAGTCCACCGGCTGGTTATCGAGCTGTACCTTACGGCGCTCCATTTTATCCATGTCGATAATATCATTGAAGATATTCCCCAGCGTCACCGCCGAGACATGGATGGTTTTCAGGTATTTTTCCTGCTCGCTGGTCAGTTCGGTATCCAGCAAAATTCGGCTCAGCCCGACGATCCCGTTCAGCGGGGTACGCAGCTCATGGCTGATGGTGGAGATGAAGGTGGTTTTATCCCGGCTGGCGCGTTCGAGGGCGTCCTGATAGCGTTTTCGTTCGGTGATATCGCGCCCGAAGCCCATCAGGCCGCGACGCTTACCGACGCGATCGTAGTACGGGACCTTGCGGATTTCAAAGCACGCTTTACGGCCATCGGGATAGTCCAGCCACTGCTCATAGGTCAGCGATACATTGTGGCGGAACACCTTCTCATCGGTTTCCAGCACCTTTTCCGCTGCTTCTTCGCTATAGACGTCCTGTGGTTTGAGGTGGATCAGCTGTTTCTCGCTTTTGCCGGTCAGCAGCTCCATCGCCCGGTTACAGCCGGAAAACTCTTTATCCTCATTGCGGTAAAAGACCAGGTCCGGGGAGGCGTCGAGGAAAGAGCGCAGAAAGGAGGATTGCTGTTCGAGCTGGATCTGCGTCTCTTCACGCTCTTTCATCTCGATCTTCAGCTGCTCAAGGGTGGTCTCACGCTCGGCTTCCGCCTTTTCACGTTCGCCAATCTCCTGATTCAACTGCGCAATATTGTCTTTCAGCTGCACGTTCAGCTTCAGATCGCGCTCGCGCATCTCCTCCAGCTTCTCCACCAGCCGCGACAGACGCTGGCGGGACTCTTCAAGTTGCTCCACCACCACCGAGAGAAAGTAGACCGCCCACGGGGTGATGAGCAGACCGAAGAAGATAGAGCGGATAACGTCGATGCTTTCAACCTGGCCATGCAGCACCATGGTGACCGCCATCTGTACCACGATGGCCAGCACCACCAGCGCAAGAGCCAACAGCATTGAAAAGCGGACCAGACCCAGCTTCATCATCAGGTCGACATAATACTGCGCCAGCATACGAATTTGCTTCATAGGGGATTCCTTCACGACAACTCCGCACAATAATACTCAATTCTGAGCAATGCGCTGTAAGTTGTGCAAAAAATGCGGGAAGGAGCCGATATGACGGCTGGCCGCCAAGGCGAACCAGCCGCTAAAAAGAGGCATGGTCAGGAGGAGGCTAGCGCTTGCTTAGCGCCTCCCAGAGACCTTTGAGGTAGGTCACCCCGAGTGCGCGATCGTATAAACCATAGCCCGGGCGTCCGGTCTCTCCCCAGATAAAACGGCCATGATCCGGGCGTATATAGCCGTCGAAGCCGTTGTCGTGCAACGCTTGCATCACCTTGTACATATCCAGGGAGCCGTATTCTGACGGATGGGCGCACTCGTAAAAGTCTTTATCCTGCATCAGTTTAATATTGCGGACGTGGGCAAAATGGATCCGCTTACGGCGGGTAAACTCAGCCAGAATAGCGTATACGTCGTTATCCGGATCTTCGGCAATCGAGCCGGTGCAGAGGGTAATGCCGTTGGCGGGTGAATCGACAGCCCGGCAGATCCAGTCCAGATCGTCGCGGTTTTTGACCACACGCGGCAGGCCAAATATCGAGTACGGCGGATCGTCAGGATGGATCGCCATTTTCACGCCCACCTCTTCGCAAACCGGGATCACCGCCCGCAGAAAATAGACCAGGTTCTCCCGCAGCTTGTGGTCATCCACCGCGCTATATTTGGCAAACAGGGTCTGCACTTCCGCCAGCCGTTCCGGCTCCCAGCCCGGCAACGCGAAGCCGTTTGAATTCTCCAGGACCTCCTTCACTACGTCTTCCAGCCGCTTATCGATATCTTTCTTCTCAAAAGCCATCGTCAAAGAGCCATCCGGCAGGACGTAGTTCATATCCGTCTTCATCCAGTCAAACACCGGCATGAAGTTATAGCAGATGACTTTGACGCCGAAGCGGGCAAGGTGGCGAATGGTCTGCTGATAGTTGGCAATATAGCGGTCACGGGAAGGGAGGCCGATTTTGATGTCGTCATGGATGTTGACGCTCTCTATCACCTCCATTTTCAGGCCTGCGGCATGGGCCTGGCTGACCAGACGCTCAATTTTATCCTCCGGCCATACCTCGCCGACCGCGACGTCATAGAGCGCGCCGACCACTCCCTCCACGCCGGGCACCTGGCGTATATGCTCTAATGAAACCTTATCTTCCTCTGGTCCAAACCAGCGCATTGTCATCTGCATCGTCATCACCTGCTCAACATAGTTTAATTTCACCCTACTACCATACCAGTAATCATAATTGATTGAGCCTTAACTGTCGTGATGACGATCACATTCCTGCTGACCGGCTCGTCGGTAAGGTCGCTTTCGCGGCATTCATAATTTTTCTCAATTTATTTCAATAGATTAATCATTCCCGGGCTTTTTCTGACGACCTTCGCCAAATGTGATCCAGAGCTAGTTATGATCAATTGCATACTTGTATGGTAATAAAAATAACGCTATTTGTTCAGAAAACAGACAAGGGAAGGAACAGAAATGAGAAGCGTCGTTGTCAAAGAGCCAGGCCAACTGAACATCGAATCCCGTCCGGTTCCCGCTCCGGGCGCCCACGAAGTCCGGGTGAAAATCGCCTTTGCCGGGATCTGCGGGTCCGATGTGCATATCTATCAAGGCCATAACCCCTTCGCGAAATATCCCCGCGTTATCGGCCATGAATTCTTCGGCATCATTGATGCCGTCGGCGAGCAGGTCTCTTCGGCACGCATCGGCGAGCGCGTCGCGGTCGACCCTGTCGTCAGCTGCGGCCATTGTTATCCCTGCTCGGTGGGGCGGCCGAATGTCTGTGCGCAGCTCCAGGTCATCGGGGTTCACTGCGACGGCGGATTCAGCGACTACGCCTGCGTGCCGGCGAAAAACGCCTGGCGCATTCCGGAGGCCATCAGCGATCGTCAGGCGACGATGGTTGAGCCTTTTACCATTGCGGCAAACATTACCGCCCAGCTGCAGCCCACGGCGCAGGATATCGCCCTGATCTACGGCGCAGGTCCGATGGGTCTGACGGCGATCCAGGCGCTGAAAGGGGTGTATGGCGTTAAGCAGGTGATCGTAGTGGACCGCATTGCCGAACGTCTGCAGATGGCGCGGGACAACGGCGCCGATTTGACGCTGGATAACACTCACCAGCCGCTGGCGGAACAGCTGGCGCAGCGGCAGATAGCCCCCACGCTGATCATCGATGCCGCCTGCCATCCGGCGATCCTTCAGGAGGCCATTCTCCTCGCCTCTCCCGCCGCACGCATCGGCATACTCGGCTTCTCCGGTGAGCCGTCCACCCTGACCCAGCAAAGCATCACCAGTAAAGAGATCTCCATTTTCTCCTCCCGGCTAAACAGCGGGCGTTTTCCGCTGGTTATCGACTGGATGGAGAAAGGCCTTATCCAGCCTGAGGCGTTAATCACCCACTGCATGCCGCTGGAGCAGGTAAAAGAGGCGATGGAGATTTTCGCCAACGATCGGAAAACTTGCTGCAAGGTATTGCTGCAGCTGGGTTAAATGCTAAATAACGGGCGACGTGAATATTGATATCCGTCGCGCCAGAGCTCAATAATATAATCATCATGGTGTCATCATGGGAAAAAATATCCGCTGGATTATCGTCCTGTTATTATTTTTAGTATATATGATTAATTATCTGGACCGGGTGGCGTTATCCATTACGGTACCAATGATTGAAAAGGATCTGGCGCTAAACGCTGAACAATTTGGTATTATTTTCGGCAGTTTTTTCTTCGGCTATGCGGTATTTAATTTTATTGGCGGTCTGGCCGTAGATAAGTTTGGCGCAACGCTAGTCCTGGGGCTGGCGGTGGGGATGTGGTCGCTGTTTTGCGGCTTAACTGCCTTTGCCACCGGCTTTTATTCCATGCTGATGCTGCGAGTCCTCTTCGGGATGGCTGAGGGCCCGATTTGCGCGTCGGCGAACAAGATGATCAACGGCTGGTTTCCCAAGAAGCAAGCGGCCACCGCCGTGGGGCTGCTCAGCGCCGGCTCTCCGCTGGGCGGCGCGATTGCCGGCCCCATCGTCGGTTATCTGGCCCTGGCATTCGGCTGGCGCCCGGCGTTTATGATTATTTTCGCCATCGGCATTGTGTGGATGATAGTGTGGTTTTTTATTGCCGCTAACTCGCCGGAAAAACATAAACATGTCAGCCGGGAAGAGCTCATGCTCATTAATAATATGAAGCAAGAGGAGTCTGCGCTGGAATCAACTGAAAATCAAACCGCCCACTCGCTGGGTTATTATCTCAAACAACCTATTATACTGGTGACGGCCTTTGCCTTCTTTTGCTACAACTATATTCTGTTTTTCTTTCTCAGCTGGTTTCCGTCCTATCTGGTTCAGCAGCACCATCTCGATATTAAACAGATGAGCCTCACCACCATGATCCCATGGATAGTCGGCTTTGTCGGTCTGGCGCTGGGGGGCTATATTTCCGATAAAATTTTTAAACTCACCGGACGCCTGCTGCTGTCACGCAAAATTGTGCTGGTGGTATGTCTGCTGATGGCCGCCATCTGTGTGGGGCTTGCCGGTACCGTCAGCAGCGTCGTTCCTGCCGTTCTGCTGATGTCAGTCTCCATCTTTTTCCTCTATGTCACCGGAGCGATCTACTGGGCGATTATCCAGGACGTGGTGCATAAATCCCGCGTTGGCGGCACCAGCGGCTTTATCCACCTTATCGGCAGCGTCTCCGGCATCGTGGGACCGATTGTCACCGGCTATATCGTGCAGTCTACCGGTAAATTCGACAGCGCCTTTGTCCTCGCCGGCACTATCGCCGCGCTCGGCGCCCTGCTGGTGCTGTTCGTGATCAAAACGCCGCGTGTGACGATGAAAGCCAGTCAGGCTTAGTTGACAGGAAAGCCATGCCCGGCGCAGCCATCACGCCGGGCATCCTCTTAGACTATTTCGCCGACTGGGGCGCGACCCAGCTGCGGCCCAGCGCCGAACCCTGAGCGCCCTGCTCATTCAGATAGCGATCCAGTTCAACCATTCCGGTCCAGCGATTTTCGCACCACAGCGGCGCGAGCAGCGTCGGCCGACGGGCGCTGGCCGATATGCGATGGTAGATCACCTCCGGCGGGGTATGGCGGATCATCTCCCCGGCGGTGACGGTATACGCCTCCAGTTCGATGCCATCGAGACGACCGGCCTGCCATGCTTTTGCCATAATGCTGCCTTTCACAATATGCAGCGGATGCAGCTTTATGCCATCCACGCCGGTGGTCACGACCCGATCCACCGTCTCGAGGCCATGCTCCTGGCTCTCCCCGGGCAGGCCGACGATCAGATGCGCGCATACCTTCAGTCCGCGCTCACGCGCCAGACGCGCGGTGCGCTGGTAACAGGCGAAATCATGCCCGCGGTTAATGCGATGCAGGGTCTTATCATGGGCGGTCTGCAGCCCCAGCTCCAGCCAAACCTCATACCCCTGCTGGTGGTATTCACTGAGCAGGTCGAGAACCGCCTCCGGCACGCAGTCCGGGCGGGTGCCAACGCAGAGGCCAACGATATTCGCCTCGCTGACGGCCTGACGATACATCGAGCGGAGCACCTGCACTTCAGCAAAGGTGCTGGTATAGGCCTGAAAGTAGGCCAGATAACGCTTTGCCCGGTTAACAAGCTGCGCCTGATGGGCGAGCTGTTCGGCGATGGATCGATGCTGCTGCGCTTCATCCGCAAACGAGGCCACGTTACAGAATGTGCAACCGCCACGGCCCAGCGTGCCGTCGCGGTTCGGGCAGCTAAAACCGCCGTGCAGCGTTAGCTTATGGACCTTTTCGCCATAGCGGCGCAGAAGATCCCCACCAAACATATTGACTAATTTCTGTAACTGCATAATCTGATAGACCGGCCTCAACAAAGGGGGCCAAGCCTGCCACTTTTCGTCACCGACGGCGATGACCTGGATCAATCGTCAGCGCGGCGAATCATCTCATTGCATAAACAATCATGATTACTGCAATTTCATTCACACGCAGGGTAATGAGTTTTCCTTATATTTCATCATCGCGCGGCCCTAATCTGCTTTATGGTAAAAAACAGTATTAATGTCCATCACACACATTTACAGCAGTCAAATGTGCTAATAATGAAATGTATTTCAGCGTAGATCGGTAATGCAAAGCCGCGCGCACAGTGAGACAGATCACACTAGCCTTACCCTCTGCAGGCGTATCCAAAGCATAAAAAATGGCATTATTTATTTTAAAAACAACAAGTTAATACCTGCATAGCACATTTTTGTATTAATAAGATTGCCATTTGACGTAAGTGTGGATTCCCGATAAGTTGGGAATCCGCTGGAAGCTTTCTGGATGAGCACTCTGCTCATCATATTTATGCAGTAATTGAGATTCCCTCTTAACAGCAAGTCCTCAAACTTGTGTACCGATGCGAAAAGGATTTAAAGAGGGCGAATGCGAGGTGCAAACCCCGTCGCCATGCTCTTTCTGTGCCTGTGCGCAATCGGTATCGGAGGGGGTCCGTAGAGCCTGGGGAGGTTCACTGATATGTTGTACGACAAATCCCTTGAGAGGGATAACTGTGGTTTCGGCCTGATCGCCCACATAGAAGGCGAACCTAGCCACAAGGTAGTGCGAACCGCGATACACGCACTGGCCCGCATGCAGCACCGTGGCGCAATCCTTGCCGATGGTAAAACCGGCGACGGTTGCGGTCTGCTGCTGCAAAAACCCGATCGTTTCTTCCGCATCGTTGCCGAAGAGCGCGGCTGGCGTTTAGCCAAAAACTACGCCGTTGGGATGCTGTTCCTGAATAAAGATCCTGAACTGGCGAAAGCGGCGCGCCGCATCGTTGAAGAAGAACTTCAGCTTGAGACCCTGTCGATCGTCGGCTGGCGCGATGTGCCGACCAACGAAGGCGTGCTCGGTGAAATCGCCCTCTCCTCGCTGCCCCGTATTGAGCAAATCTTTGTTAACGCCCCGGCCGGCTGGCGCCCGCGCGATATGGAGCGCCGTCTGTTTATTGCGCGTCGTCGCATTGAAAAACGCCTGCAGGAAGACAAAGATTTCTACGTTTGTAGCTTGTCCAACCTGGTCAACATCTATAAAGGTCTGTGTATGCCGGCGGATTTGCCGCGCTTCTACCTGGACCTCGCAGACCTGCGCCTGGAGTCGGCTATCTGCCTGTTCCACCAGCGCTTCTCCACCAACACCGTACCACGCTGGCCGCTGGCACAGCCGTTCCGCTACCTGGCGCACAACGGTGAAATCAACACCATCACCGGCAACCGCCAGTGGGCTCGCGCCCGTACCTATAAGTTCCAGACCCCGCTGATCCCGGACCTGCACGACGCCGCGCCGTTCGTTAACGAAACCGGCTCCGACTCCAGTTCAATGGACAACATGCTGGAGCTGCTGCTGGCCGGCGGGATGGACATTGTGCGCGCCATGCGTCTGTTGGTGCCGCCAGCCTGGCAGAACAACCCGGATATGGATCCGGAGCTGCGTTCATTCTTCGACTTTAACTCCATGCATATGGAGCCATGGGACGGCCCGGCGGGCATCGTCATGTCCGACGGTCGCTACGCGGCCTGTAACCTCGACCGTAATGGCCTGCGCCCGGCGCGCTACGTCATTACCAAAGATAAGCTCATCACCTGCGCCTCTGAAGTCGGCATCTGGGACTACCAGCCGGACGAAGTGGTTGAAAAAGGCCGCGTGGGCCCGGGCGAGCTGATGGTTATCGATACCCGTGCCGGACGCATTCTGCACTCGGCGGAAACCGATGACGATCTGAAGAGCCGCCATCCGTATAAAGAGTGGATGGAGAAAAACGTTCGTCGCCTGGTGCCGTTTGAAGATCTGCCGGACGAAGAGGTTGGCAGCCGCCAGCTGGACGACGATCTGCTGGCCAGCTACCAGAAACAGTTTAACTACAGCGCGGAAGAGCTGGACTCGGTTCTGCGCGTGCTCGGCGAAAATGGCCAGGAGGCGGTCGGCTCTATGGGCGATGACACGCCGTTTGCCGTCCTTTCCAGCCAGCCGCGCATTATCTACGATTACTTCCGTCAGCAGTTCGCCCAGGTGACGAACCCGCCTATCGATCCGCTGCGTGAAGCGCACGTCATGTCGCTGGCCACCAGCATCGGTCGCGAAATGAACGTCTTCTGCGAAGCGGAAGGCCAGGCGCATCGTCTGAGCTTCAAATCTCCGATCCTGCTGTACTCCGATTTCAAACAGCTGACGACGATGGAAGAAGAGCACTATCGTGCCGACGTCCTCGACATCACCTTCAACCCGGCAGAGGCTTCCCTCAGCGAGACGGTGAAGGCCCTGTGCGACAAAGCGGAGCAGATGGTACGCGATGGTACCGTGCTGCTGGTCCTCTCCGACCGTAACATCGCCAAAGACCGCCTGCCGGTGCCGGCGCCGATGGCCGTTGGCGCGATCCAGACCCGTCTGGTCGATAAAAGTCTGCGCTGCGATGCCAACATCATCGTTGAAACCGCCAGCGCCCGCGATCCGCACCACTTCGCCGTGCTGCTGGGCTTCGGCGCGACAGCTATCTATCCGTACCTCGCCTATGAAACGCTGGCGAAGCTGGTCGACAGCAAAGCCATCGATAAACCGTACCGTGCGGTGATGCTGAACTATCGCAACGGTATCAACAAAGGTCTGTATAAGATCATGTCCAAGATGGGGATCTCGACCATCGCCTCCTACCGCTGCTCGAAGCTGTTCGAAGCGGTCGGTCTGCATCGCGATGTCTCCGACCTCTGCTTCCAGGGCGTGGTCAGCCGCATCGGCGGCGCCGGCTTCGACGATTTCCAGCAGGATCTGCTGAATCTGTCGAAACGCGCATGGCTGGCGCGCAAGCCGCTGGCTCAGGGCGGTCTGCTGAAGTACGTTCACGGCGGCGAATATCACGCCTACAACCCGGACGTGGTGCGCACCCTGCAGCAGGCTGTGCAGAGCGGTGAGTACAGCGATTATCAACAATACGCGAAGCTGGTTAACGAACGCCCGGCGGCCACGCTGCGCGATCTGCTGGCGCTCAACCCGGGCGAAGATGCCATCAGCATCGACGACGTGGAGCCGGCGAAGGAGCTGTTTAAACGCTTCGATACCGCAGCGATGTCGATCGGCGCCCTGAGTCCGGAAGCGCACGAATCGCTGGCGGAAGCGATGAACAGCATCGGCGGCTTCTCCAACTCCGGTGAAGGCGGTGAAGACCCGGCGCGCTACGGCACCAACAAAGTGTCGCGCATCAAGCAGGTGGCATCCGGCCGCTTCGGCGTCACCCCAGCCTATCTGGTCAATGCCGACGTTATCCAGATCAAAGTCGCCCAGGGCGCGAAGCCGGGTGAAGGCGGTCAGCTGCCGGGTGATAAAGTCACCCCGTACATCGCTAAACTACGCTATTCGGTACCGGGCGTGACGCTGATCTCCCCGCCGCCGCACCACGATATCTACTCTATCGAGGATCTGGCGCAGCTGATTTTCGACCTCAAGCAGGTTAACCCGAAAGCGATGATCTCGGTCAAGCTGGTTTCGGAACCGGGCGTGGGCACCATCGCCACCGGCGTAGCCAAGGCTTATGCCGATCTGATCACCATCGCCGGCTACGACGGCGGCACCGGGGCAAGCCCGCTCACTTCAGTGAAATATGCCGGCTGTCCGTGGGAGCTTGGTCTGGTGGAAACCCAGCAGGCGCTGGTCGCTAACGGTCTGCGTCACAAGATCCGTCTGCAGGTGGATGGCGGCCTGAAAACCGGCCTCGATATCATCAAAGCGGCGATCCTTGGCGCGGAAAGCTTCGGCTTCGGCACCGGCCCGATGGTGGCGCTGGGCTGTAAATACCTGCGTATTTGTCACCTGAACAACTGCGCGACCGGCGTGGCGACCCAGGATGACAAACTGCGTAAGAACCACTATCACGGTCTGCCGTTCAAAGTGACCAACTACTTTGAATTTATCGCCCGTGAAACCCGCGAGCTGATGGCCCAGCTGGGCGTCAAGCGACTGGTGGATCTGATTGGCCGCACCGATCTGCTCAAAGAGCTGGATGGGTTCACCGCCAAGCAGCAGAAACTGGATCTGGGTAAACTGCTGGAGACCGCAGAGCCGCATCCTGGCAAAGCGCTGTACTGCACCGAAAATAACCCGCCGTTCGATAACGGCGTGCTCAACGCCCAGCTGCTGCAGCAGGCGAAACCGTACGTGGATGAAAAGCAGAGCAAAACGTTCTGGTTCGATATCCGCAATACCGACCGCTCCGTGGGGGCCTCGCTGTCCGGGTATATCGCCCAGACCCATGGCGACCAGGGACTGGCGGGCGACCCGATCGTCGCTCACTTTAGCGGCACCGCGGGCCAGAGCTTCGGCGTGTGGAACGCCGGCGGCGTGGAACTGCATCTGACGGGCGACGCCAACGACTATGTCGGCAAAGGCATGGCGGGCGGTCTGCTGGCCATTCGTCCTCCGGTGGGCTCCGCTTTCCGCAGTCACGAAGCCAGCATTATCGGCAACACCTGCCTGTACGGCGCGACCGGTGGTCGTCTGTACGCCGCAGGCCGCGCAGGTGAGCGTTTCGCGGTGCGTAACTCCGGCGCCATTACCGTGGTGGAAGGCATCGGCGACAACGGCTGTGAATATATGACCGGCGGCATCGTCTGCGTGCTCGGTAAAACCGGCGTCAACTTTGGCGCAGGGATGACCGGCGGCTTTGCCTATGTCCTGGATGAAGATGGCGACTTCCGCAAGCGCGTGAATCCGGAGCTGGTGGAAGTGCTGGACGTTGACTCTCTGGCCATCCATGAAGAGCACCTGCGCGGTTTAATCACCGAGCACGTACAGCTTACCGGTTCGCAACGCGGCGAAGAGATCCTCGCCAACTGGCCGGCCTTCTCCGCGAAGTTTGCGCTGGTTAAACCGAAGTCCAGCGATGTTAAAGCACTGTTGGGTCACCGTAGTCGTTCCGCAGCTGAGCTGCGGGTGCAGGCGCAGTAAGGGGTTAAGATGAGTCAGAACGTTTATCAATTTATCGACCTGCAGCGCGTTGATCCGCCAAAGAAACCGCTGAAGATCCGTAAAATTGAATTTGTGGAAATTTACGAGCCGTTTTCAGAAGGCCAGGCCAAGGCGCAGGCAGATCGCTGCCTGTCCTGCGGCAACCCGTACTGCGAATGGAAGTGCCCGGTGCATAACTACATCCCGAACTGGCTGAAGCTGGCCAACGAGGGACGTATTTTTGAGGCGGCTGAGCTGTCGCACCAGACCAACACCCTGCCGGAAGTCTGCGGGCGCGTTTGCCCGCAGGACCGCCTGTGTGAAGGCTCCTGTACGCTGAACGATGAGTTCGGCGCGGTGACCATCGGCAACATCGAACGCTATATCAACGATAAAGCATTCGAGATGGGCTGGCGTCCGGATCTCTCCGGCGTGAAACCGACCGGTAAAACCGTCGCTATCATCGGCGCTGGCCCGGCGGGCCTCGCCTGTGCCGACGTCCTGACCCGTAACGGCGTCAAGGCGGTGGTGTTTGACCGCCATCCGGAAATCGGCGGCCTGCTGACCTTCGGTATCCCGGCGTTCAAGCTGGAAAAAGAGGTGATGACCCGCCGCCGGGAGATCTTCACTGGCATGGGCATTGAGTTCAAACTCAATACCGAAGTGGGCCGTGACGTGCAGCTTGACGACCTGCTGAAAGAGTACGATGCGGTGTTCCTCGGCGTTGGCACCTATCAGTCAATGCGCGGCGGGCTGGACAACGAAGACGCCCAGGGCGTCTACGACGCGCTGCCGTTCCTGATCGCCAATACCAAGCAGATCATGGGCTTTGGCGAAACCGCCGATGAGCCCTACGTCAGCATGGAAGGCAAACGCGTGGTCGTGCTCGGCGGTGGCGACACCGCGATGGACTGCGTACGCACCTCCGTCCGTCAGAATGCGGCTCACGTGATCTGCGCCTATCGTCGTGACGAAGAGAACATGCCGGGTTCAAAACGCGAAGTGAAAAACGCGCGTGAAGAAGGCGTGGAGTTCCAGTTCAACGTCCAGCCGCTGGGTGTGGAAGTGAATGCCAACGGCAAAGTGTGCGGCGTGAAGATGGCGCGCACCGAGATGGGCCAGCCGGATGCAAAAGGCCGCCGTCGCGCGGAGATCGTTCCCGGCTCTGAGCACGTGGTGCCGGCAGACGCCGTCGTCATGGCGTTTGGCTTCCGTCCCCACAGCATGGAGTGGCTGGCGAAGCACAGCGTCGAGCTGGACTCCCAGGGCCGCATCATTGCCCCGGAAGGCAGCGAGAACGCCTTCCAGACCAGCAACCCGAAAATCTTCGCCGGTGGCGATATCGTGCGCGGTTCCGACCTGGTAGTCACCGCGATTGCCGAAGGACGTAAAGCGGCGGACGGGATCCTGAACTACCTGGAAGTGTAATGCGAATACCCGGATAGCGGTTTTATCCGGGTATGGGACTCAGGCCCGATGGTTAATCCCATCGGGCTTATTTATGCGCTTAACAAATTTGCGCTGACTTTAATCACCACTTTTTTTATCTCTGCGGGCTCGGTTATTACGCATCCTGGCTTATGCGGTTCACCCGGCATAAAGATCGCGAACATACCTGGCGTCAGAATGACCGACTGTTCGCCATCAATCGCGTTGCACAGCTGATAATCCTCCTCAACGTGCATCTCCTCGCACTGCATTGCGGAGCCGGCTACGCCGAAAAAAATCTGCTCTTCGCCCGCCAGTAATATCTGGATATCGATAAACTTCGTATGTAGTTCAGCCTTTTTATCTGCCGGAAACTCCGTCATAAACTGCATCACATTCATAAAGACATTATCCCCTTGAAGTTCAACGCTTCCGGGAGAAAGACTCAATAAATCATGATCCAGGGCGAGGGATATCGCCTTTTGTAGCCCCGACGACACGCCAGCCAACAATGGATTGTTTACATCACCGATTATCATGGCTTCTCTCCTTGCCCCATAGCGCCGCTCCCAGCAGGCCAGCATCATGGCGATAGTGTGCTGCGCATAATGGAACCTGGTAAATAGCCGGTTCTTGCGCCAGATAGTCCCTCACCAACGGTAAGTACCCATCCGCCAGGCCAATACTGCCGCCAACGACCACGCACTGGCAATCGGTCAACGCTTTAAGATCGGCAATCATCCGCGCCAAAGTTTGTGCCGAGTGCTGAATGAGTAAACGCGCCTGCGGGTGGCCTTGCGCCGCAAAAGTAAAAATAGATTTCGCATCCAGTCCGCAGAGATCGTCAGTTGCCGCCGCGGCGATTCCCCGTCCGGAAGCAATGGCCTCTACGCAGCCGACGCGGCCGCAGCCGCAAAGCGGTCCGTCAGGATCGGCTAACGAGTGCCCCAGGTGTCCGGCCAGGCCTCCGGCCCCGGTAAGTAAAGTACCGTTGCTCACCACGCCGCCGCCAACCCCGGTAGAAACGGTAATAAACGCCATATCGCTGACCTTATCAGCCATCGCCTGGTATTCCGCCCAGGCTGCCGCCTGAGCATCATTTATCGCCAGCGTTGGCAGACCGGTTATTTCTCGTAACGTTTTTACCAGCGGGAAGTGCATGAGTCCGCCAAGATTCTGTGGATTAATTGCAATCAGGTTTCCTTCACGAATAATCCCGGTCGAGGCTATCGCGACGCGCTTTGCCCGCATGCACAGAGGCCTGACAAGCGCCTCCAGCGCCGTGTTCAGAGCATCCGCTGTTTTGCTGGCAGGAGTGGGTAGCTCGCGACGATCGCAGAGCAGCAGGTCATCCGTTACCAGCGCCGCAGCAAGCTTCGTACCGCCAATATCTATCGCCAGCGTCGTCATGACTTCGTCTCTTTTAACGCCGTGTTATACCACTGGCAAATATGTTCCAGGCGGGTAATCGCAGAACCAACGGTCACCGCCCACGCACCGTGGCGTATGGCTTCCGCTGCCTGAGCCGGTGTGTTGTAGCGCCCTTCCGCATTCACCCTGCAGCCGGCCTCCGCCAGCGCTTTCACCAGCTCCAGATCTGGTTCATCCGGGGTATACGCCATGGTATAGCCCGACAGCGTAGTGCCGATGATTTCCGCGCCAAGAGCCTGACAGGCCAGGCCATCCTCAAGAGAGGAGCAGTCGGCCATCGCCACTAGCTTATGCTGGTGGATACGCGCCAGTAGCGTTGCCACTGGAACAGGGCGCGCTCGCTCTGTGCCATCAACGGCGATAATATCGGCGCCAGCCTGCATCAATGCATCGATATCTTCCAGATAGGGCGTGATCCTTACCGGCGAATCATCCAGATCGCGTTTAATAATGCCGATAATCGGCACCTTTACCTGCGCGCGTACCGCGCGCAGATTCTCTACGCCTTCAATGCGCAACGCGACCGCCCCGGCCTGCTCCGCCGCCAGCGCCATCGCGGCAACGATCTCCGGCTTATCCAATGGGCTGCCGGGTACCGGTTGACAGGAAACAATAAGACCGCCGTTAGCGCTAATGCGTAAATCCAATTCTTTAAGCAAAGACATACTCGCTCCCTGATAAATATGCACACCCGGCACCGCAGCCGGGCTGTTGTTATCTGGTCTTAACTAAGCCGCTTTTGTTACCACCAAAAGGCACCGCTCCGATTAGAGGTTTACCATCGATCGCATCATGAGTTCGTATCGCTTCCGGCCGAATCCAGCGCTGTACGCGGGACGGCATATCCAGCCCAATCAGCAGGATTACAACGAAGGTCAGACCAAAAGAGAGCGATCCCAACGCGGTACCCAAATCCAAACGCTGGGCAATTAAGGCACCCAGCACCGGCGCAATCGCGCCTCCCAGCGCCCCCACGTTGTAGGTAAAACCAAGTCCAGCCGCTCGCTGATCGGTATCGAAATAACCGCCAATCAGTTTTGGCAAGATCCCGGAGATCCCCTGCCCTAACATCTGCTGGAAAAACAGAAGCAGGCCAAGAACCCAGATGTGTGTGCCGCCAATTGCAAAGACCGGAATAATCAACAACTGTGAAGCCAGCAGGCTGTAAACATAGGCCTTGCGGGTGCCCAGCCAGTCCCCGAGAAATCCGCCCACACAGCAGCCAACCGCCGCGCCAAACCCGCTGAAAAACAAAATCTTTGCCACCGTCGTCGGGTCATAGGCCAGCTCGGTTTTCAGATAAGTCGGCAGCAGCGCCTGAATTGGCCATGAATAAAGGAAGGCGAAAAGTACCACCACCATCAGCATCACGCCCGTAGGCCAGCGTTTACCGCTGCCCTGCACCATAAAGCTGATAAATATCACCGCGCACATTACGCCCAGCAGCAGAACGATACCTGCATTTTGTAAGCCACCGGCAAAACAGAACCATAGGGCAGTCGCCGCCACGATGGTCATCAGGATGTTAATAACCCGATGCTTGCCGCGATAAAGCAGATCGACCATAGTCTGTACCGGTTCTTTGCCTTCATGATTCTCTTTCCAGTCTTCGGCTTCCGGAATATTTTTCCGCAGCCAGAGGGCAAATACGATGGGAACAATGCCGATGAAAAAAAGCGCGCGCCAGCCCCAGACGGGTACCACCAGGCTATAAACCTGTGCGGCGATAACTGCGCCAACGGAAAACCCGGAAATCAGAAAACCGCTGGCCTTATTGCGTAGATGCCTCGGCCAGCTTTCGATAACGTAAGTGGCGCTGGAGCCGTACTCTCCAGCCATTCCCATACCGATAACCAGACGCGCGATAAACATTGTTGTGTAACCCGGCGCAAAACCGCAGGCCAGAGTACCGAGAGAGAACAGAATAATGCTGGTCACCATCGCCAGGCGTCGACCATAGCGATCGCCCATCGCGCCAAGCATCAGACCGCCAAACCAGCGAGAAATGAAAGCCGCTGAGATGAGACTTGCAGCCTGCACGGTCGTCAGGCCAAAATCCCCCTGCACTTCGGTGAGCACCAGGGCGATTAATACAAAATCAAAACCATCAAGCAGATACCCGAGCCAGGCGGCGGAAAAAGCCCGCCACTGGGGACGGCTAAGATGGCGGTACCACGGGATGTTCTGGGGCAGTGTACTCATTTTACTCTCCCGACGATGTTTGTTGTCGCGCCAGGGGGCTTCGCTTGCCTGGCCAGGAAAGAGCAACCGCAGGCCGGAAAGCACTGTCGCCACCCGGCTACCGATCAGCCGTGTTCCTGCATTAGCTGCTGCGCCAGCGCTTTCAGCTCCGGCAAGAATTTTTCGTCTACCGGTGCAAACGGCTTACGGCATAGCGGCACAGAGACCACATCCATATAGTGCAATACGGTTTTCAAACCACGGAATACGCCGGTTTTAATCAACAGGTCGATTACCTTGTTGCACTCACATTGCAGCTGCTGTGCTTTGGCAACATCACCCACTTTCAGCGCCGCGACCATTCCCTGGTAACGCCAGCCCATGATGTTGTAAGTACTCCCAATACCGCCATCAGCTCCTGCCAACAGACCTGAGGCAAATATCTCATCGTAACCGTTGTACAACACCAGATCCGGATGAGCCCGTCGGATCTGTTCCATCTGGAATAGATCGCCTGAAGTCTGCTTTAGCGCACCGACGCCAGGCAGCGTCACCAGGGTATTGATTTGATCGAGGGTCAGCTTCACGCCGCTTAGCGCCGGGATGTTGTACACCACCATCGGCAAGCCATCAGCCGACTCAATAATGGCCTGATAATGCGCGCAGTGTTCTTCGAAACTAAACGGATAATAGAACGGCGTGACGGCGGAGACAGCATCGTAGCCATAACCTACCGCAGCCCTTGCCAGTTGCTGGCTTTCGAGGGTACTCACGCAGCCGACATGGGCGATAAGAGTCATTTTGCCTTTCGCCTCTTCCGCTACGATCTCCAGCACTTCCTGACGCTCTGTGCCGCTCTGGACAAAGGCTTCACCGGTAGATCCTCCAACATATAGTCCATCAACACCCTGGCGCAGATTAAATCGCACCAGTCGACGCAGGCTCTCTTTATCCAGTTTTTGCTGCCCATCGAACGGCGTAAGCAACGCCGCCATAACCCCACGTAAATTGACCGCCATATCTACCTCTTTGTGAATTCTTAATGATTAACTATGTACCTTTATACCTGTTATACCAGATCAAATAAGCAGCAGAGTAATAGAGAACGCTTATAATGCGATCTACTTCACTAAACGATCCTCAGGATCGTGAGGATAAACTACGAGATCAGGCTTTCTGACCTAAGGCGTGCCAGGTGGCGGATACGCTATTGAGGTGGGTCTGGAGGGCGCGATCGGCTTCGTCAGGATCGCGACGACGAATAGCATCAACAATAGCGATATGCTGTTGATAGCTGACGCTGTTATGTTCGTGCAGTTCGCGCTCGGGCACCGTTGGCCGGGCGGCGATTAGCCAGTCCAGCAGGGCCACATGGATAGCCATAAAGATTGGATTACCGGGGATCTCCGCAAGCACGCGGTGAAATTCAACGTCAGAGCGGATAAACAGCGCATTGTCATCCAGCGATTGACTGTTGATCTTTAGCGCTTGCGTCAGCTTTTCCAACTGCTCATTGCTGGCGTGTTCTGCGGCATAGCGAACCAGACTGGACTCAAAAAACAGACGCAGCTGTTCAAAATGCGCGATACCGCCAGGGTGAGACAAAAAGTCTTTCGCCATGCCGGAAAGCTCGCCAATGATGGTGTCCGCTGAAGGCCGGGAAACGCGAGCGCGTTCGCCGTTGCTGATCTGCACCAGTCCCTTACGCTTCAGCGCCGCCAGCGCTTCACGAACCGAAGGACGTCCAACGTTAAAAAAGGTCATCAGCTCACGTTCGGACGGCAGCTGTTCACCCTCCGCAAACTCCCGGCGCCGGATCATCTGCTCCAGCTCTTCTTCCACCATTTCAGACAGTTTTTTGCGCGCCAGAGGACGGCGGCCAAGGCTGTTGCCAATGGAGGACGGGGTATCTTCGGCTTGTGGATCAAATGCGCTCATAGGGACCATTGCGTGATTTGTGACAGCATGTGACGGCTGTTCCATCTTAACACAAGAATTTTGCAGAGAGCATAAAACAGGCCCCGAAGGGCCTGGTAAGGATTATTTCACGACGCGCAGCGCCGGGCGGCCACCGCGCGGCGGCGGCGTGTCGTCAGGATCGTCGTCGTGATTGTCCGGCTTATCGCCATCAATCACCGACATCACCGTTTCGCTTTCACTCTCAGGCGCGACGTCATCATCGTTGAGGCTGCTGACGTCTTCGTCATAGGCCGCTTCCGGTTCAAACATCGTGCCAGCGCCGTTCTCACGGGCATAGATGGCGAGTACCGCAGCCAGCGGGACAGACACGTTGCGCGGCACGCCGCCAAAGCGCGCGTTGAAGCGCACTTCGTCGTTCGCCAGCTCAAGATTACCTACCGCACGCGGAGCAATATTGAGAACGATTTGCCCGTCGCGCGCGTACTCCATCGGCACGAGCACGCCCGGCAGTGTGACATCCACCACCAGGTGCGGCGTCAGCTGGTTATCCAGCAGCCAGTCATAAAACGCCCGCAGCAGATACGGGCGACGCGGCGTCAGCTGTGATACATCCATTATTTAGCCCCGACCGAGGCGCATTTCACGCTCGGCTTCAGTTAAAGAAGCGAGGAAGGAATCACGCTCAAATACGCGAGTCATATAGCCTTTGAGCTCTTTCGCGCCTGCGCCAACCAGCTCCACACCGAGAACCGGCAAACGCCACAGCAGCGGCGCCAGGTAGCAATCCACCAGGCTGAACTCATCGCTCAGGAAGTAAGGTTTCTGGGTGAAGACCGGCGCGATGGCCAGCAGTTCTTCACGCAGCTGCTTACGCGCAGCATCAGCTTGCGCTGCGGTACCGCTCTGGATGGTGTTCATCAGCGAATACCAGTCCTTCTCGATACGTTGCATATACAGACGGCTTTCGCCACGCGCCACCGGATAAACCGGCATTAACGGCGGGTGCGGGAAACGCTCATCCAGGTATTCCATAATGATGCGGGATTCCCACAGAGTGAGCTCACGATCCACCAGCGTCGGTACGCTTTGATTCGGGTTGAGGTCAATCAGATCCTGAGGCGGGTTGTCCTTCTCCACGTGCTCTATCTCAAAACTGACACCCTTCTCGGCCAGCACAATGCGGACCTGATGGCTATAGATGTCAGTAGGACCAGAAAACAGCGTCATTACCGAACGTTTGTTGGCAGCGACAGCCATGAAAACCTCCAGGTATATTCAGAATTTTGTACTGCTGCCAGCCACTCATGGCCAGCCAGATGTAAAAACCCCATTAGCGCGATGTCACCTTCGTTCACGAATAAAACAAAAAATGAACAATCACCAGCATTTGGGCAGAAAATTGGATGATAGTTTACCAGATTTTGAAGACGTTGTGGTGAGGGGATTCTGGAAATGCTGAAAAAGTGGCGAGAACCGGCGGTAAGCTTGTGGATAACAGTCGTTTTATCCATAAAAAAACCCGCCGAAGCGGGTTTTTTCGCAAATTGTTCTGCGTGAGCAGAAAACAATTAACGTTTGGAGAACTGCGGACGACGACGTGCTTTACGCAGACCGACTTTCTTACGTTCAACCTGACGAGCGTCACGAGTGACGAAGCCAGCTTTACGCAGTTCAGAACGCAGGGACTCGTCGTACTCCATCAGAGCGCGGGTGATACCGTGACGGATCGCACCAGCCTGACCAGAGATACCACCACCTTTAACAGTGATGTACAGATCCAGTTTCTCAACCATGTCGACCAGTTCCAGCGGCTGACGAACTACCATGCGGGCAGTTTCACGACCGAAGTACTGTTCCAGAGAACGCTGGTTGATAACGATTTTGCCGTTGCCCGGTTTGATGAAAACGCGAGCTGCGGAACTTTTGCGGCGACCAGTGCCGTAGTATTGATTTTCAGCCATTGCCTATAATCCCGATTAGATGTCAAGAACTTGCGGTTGCTGTGCCGCGTGGTTGTGCTCGTTACCCGCGTAAACTTTCAGTTTACGGTACATAGCACGACCCAGCGGGCCTTTTGGCAGCATGCCTTTAACCGCGATTTCAATCACACGCTCAGGACGGCGGGCAATCATCTCTTCAAAGGTCGCTTCTTTGATACCACCGATGTGGCCGGTGTGGTGGTAGTACATTTTGTCTTCGCGCTTGTTGCCGGTAACAGCAACTTTTTCTGCGTTCAGAACGATGATGTAATCACCGGTATCAACGTGCGGAGTGTATTCCGCTTTGTGCTTACCGCGCAGGCGACGAGCCAGTTCAGTAGCCAGACGGCCCAGAGTTTTACCGGTCGCGTCAACAACATACCAGTCGCGTTTTACGGTTTCTGGTTTAGCTGTAAAAGTTTTCATTAAAAGCTTACCCAAATAATAAGTTACACGTTGGTGAACACCCAAACGTTTAGTCAGTTGAGGTTCACACGACATTGTCCAGCAAACCTACCCCTTCGAATAGCCTATGCCGGCACATAGAAAGTTTCGGGAAAAAAACCTTCTCGTAACGTGGGGTCGCAAGATTATAGAGAAGTCGGGGTCAAAGATCGACCCCTTTATGAGATTTTTCAGGCAGCTCCCGGGGCGGCCCTGCGGCCCTGAATTCGCCGGGAAAAGTGTCCTGTCAGGGCATATGCGGGCGCTTGAGGTACTCTTCGCTCTGCATCTCCTGCAGGCGCGACAGACAGCGCTGGAACTCAAACTTCAGCCGCTCTCCCTGATAAATGTCGTACAGCGGCACCGCCGCGCTGACCACCAGCTTCACGTGGCGCTCATAGAACTCATCCACCAGGGCGATAAAGCGCCGGGCTTCGCTCTCCAGCTGCGCGGTCATCACCGGCACGTCGAACAGCATCACGGTGTGGAACAGGCGGGAGAGCGCAATATAGTCATGCTGGCTGCGGGCATCCACGCACAGCGTGGCGAACGACGCCGCCAGCGTCTGGTTTTCCACGCCGAGGGTCGGCAGCTCGCGATGGTTGATCTCCAGCGTCGGCCCGGCAGCGCGCGGCGCGCCGGCCAGCGCCAGCCACAGTTTATCCATCTGTTCGCGGGTGTCGTTATTCAGCGGCGACAACCACAGGTGCGCTTGGGTCAGGGTACGCAAGCGATAATCGATGCCGGCATCAACGTTCATAATATCGCAATGCTGCTTGATGGCGTCGATAGCGGGCAGAAAACGGGCGCGCTGTAGACCATTGCGATAGAGCTCATCCGGCGGAATATTGGAGGTCGCCACCAGCGTGATGCCGCGGGCGAACAGGGCTTTCATCAGACCGCCCAACAGCATGGCGTCAGTAATATCGGAGACAAAAAACTCGTCGAAACAGAGCACGTCGGTTTCCGCTTTAAAGCGGTCGGCGACAATCTCCAGCGGGTCGCTATGGCCCTGCAGGGTGGTCAGCTCTTCATGCACCCGCAGCATAAAGCGATGGAAATGCAGGCGCTGCTTACGCTCGCCCGGCAGGCTCTGGTAAAACAGGTCCATCAGCCAGGTTTTCCCTCGCCCCACGCCGCCCCACATATACAGGCCGCGGACAGGCGTCGCCTCGGCTGCTGGTTCGCGCTTACCCAGCAGTTTGCCGAATTTCGCGCGCAAACCGCCGCCTGACGCGACGGGCGCGGGCTGAGTCTGCAGCTCCTGGTAAATGGTATCAAGGCGGCTCACCGCTTCTTGTTGGACGTCGTCGGGTTGATGGCTGCCCTCTTTCAGGGCTGAAAGGTAACGCGATGTTGGAGACAGGCTTTGCATGATCTAATTGTTATTCCTTGAAAACCGTGATGTCGAAGCTCACGATTGACGAAAAAAAGGCCGTTCTACACTACGCGATGATACGCCAGGATTCCACTTCTGTGGAATTAGCGGTTATAGTGGCACTATCGGGCGCAGGCGGAGAGCCTAAGAGCCACCCTACGGAACCACAATACAACGGGAGATGTTCATGACCTGGGAATACGCGCTAATTGGGTTAGTCGTCGGTATCATCATTGGTGCCGTCGCCATGCGTTTCGGCAACCGCAAACTGCGCCAGCAGCAGGCGCTGCAGTTCGAACTGGAAAAGAATAAAGCCGAGCTTGAAGAGTACCGTGAAGAGCTGGTCAGCCATTTTGCGCGCAGCGCCGAGCTGCTGGATAACATGGCGCACGACTACCGTCAGCTGTATCAGCATATGGCGAAAAGCTCTAACAACCTGCTGCCGGATTCCATGGCAGACGCCAACCCGTTCCGCAACCGCCTGGCAGAGTCTGAAGCCAGCAACGATCAGGCGCCGGTCCAGATGCCGCGCGACTACTCCGAAGGCGCATCCGGTTTACTGCGCGGTGGCGCAAAACGCGATTAATCGATCGCCTCTGCTAAAATATTCTCCGGGCGCGCCCATCGCGCCCGCTCCTTCCCCCACTTCCCGGCTACAATTTAAACCAGTCCCCACATTGTTACCTGCGCAAAAATTCAATAACATCAGGTTATTCAGGACATTTTTCCATACACCTCAGGTTACGAGAGCCAGCATCTAATGAAGAAACAGACTTTGCTGTTGAGTGCGTTAGCGTTAAGCATTGGGTTATCGTTGTCGGTTCTGCCTCCGGCAGCAGCATCCTTACCGACTCAGGTGCCCGGCCAGGGCGCGTTACCAAGCCTGGCGCCGATGCTGGAAAAGGTCCTGCCGGCGGTAGTCAGCGTGCAGGTGGAAGGCACTGCCTCGTCGACGCTCAATATGCCGGAAGAGCTGAAGAAATATTTTGGCGATAACGCCCCGCAAGAACAGGCGCAGCCGTTCGAAGGGCTCGGGTCCGGCGTCATCATCGACGCAGCGAAAGGCTACGTGCTGACCAATAATCACGTCATCAATCAGGCGCAGAAGATCAGCGTCCAGCTGAACGATGGCCGTGAATTTGATGCCAAACTGGTCGGCAGCGATGAACAGAGCGATATTGCGCTACTGCAGCTGATTAAGCCGTCAAACCTGACGCAAATCGCCATTGCTGACTCCGATAAACTGCGCGTCGGCGACTTCGCCGTCGCCGTCGGCAACCCGTTCGGCCTTGGCCAGACCGCCACCTCCGGCATTATCTCTGCCCTTGGCCGCAGCGGCCTGAACCTTGAAGGGCTGGAGAATTTCATCCAGACCGATGCCTCCATCAACCGCGGCAACTCCGGCGGCGCGCTGTTGAACCTCAACGGCGAGCTTATCGGGATCAACACCGCGATCCTGGCGCCGGGCGGCGGCAGCATCGGCATCGGCTTCGCCATCCCGAGCAACATGGCGAAAACCCTCGCCGACCAGCTCATTCAGTTTGGCGAAATCAAGCGCGGCCTGCTGGGCATTAAAGGCATGGAAATGAGCGCCGATATCGCCAAGGCGATGAACCTCAACGTTCAGCGCGGCGCCTTCGTCAGTGAAGTGCTGCCAAACTCCGGCTCCGCCAAAGCGGGGATCAAATCCGGCGACGTCATCGTTAGCCTGAACGGCAAACCGCTGAACAGTTTTGCCGAACTGCGCTCGCGGATCGCCACCACCGAGCCGGGGACCAAAGTCAAACTGGGCCTGCTGCGCGATGGAAAACCGGTCGATGTCGAAGTGACGCTGGATAAGAGCACCTCCTCCACCGCCAGCGCTGAGCTGATTATCCCGGCTCTGCAGGGTGCCTCGTTTAGTGACGGTCAGATGAAAGATGGTACCAAAGGGGTGGTGATCGATAATGTCGATAAAGGCAGCGCCGCCGCCCAGGTCGGCCTGCATAAGGATGACATTATCATTGGCCTTAACCGGGAGCGTATTCATTCGATTGCCGAACTACGCAAAGTGCTCGAAGGCAAACCGCCGGTCATCGCCCTGAACGTGATCCGCGGCAACGAAAGCATCTATCTGCTGCTGCGCTGATTGTCTCCCCGGACATCGCCGCCATGTGCGATGTCCGGACAACTCATGCTATGCTGCGCCTGACCATTCATTAACGATATCTGCATCATGCCTGGAAAGTTATTACGTTCAGTACTCATCGGTTTGCTTGTCGGGGGCCTGCTGTTGGCCTTGATGCCTTCGCTGCGCCAGTGGCAGCTGGCGCCGACCACTCAGAACGATACGGCAGACGACTCCCCTGCGAGCTATAACGCCGCCGTACGCCGTGCGGCGCCCGCCGTAGTGAACGTCTATAACCGCGCCCTGAACAGCACCAGCCATAATCAGCTGACGCTTGGCTCCGGGGTGATCATGGACCAGCGCGGCTATATCCTGACCAACAAGCATGTGATTAACGATGCCGACCAGATTATCGTCGCGCTGCAGGACGGCCGGGTCTTCGAAGCGCTGCTGGTAGGCTCCGATTCCCTGACCGACCTCGCGGTGCTGAAGATCAACGCCACCGGCGGGCTGCCGGTGATCCCGATCAACCCGAAACGCACGCCGCACATCGGCGATGTGGTGCTGGCGATTGGCAACCCCTATAACCTGGGACAGACCATCACCCAGGGGATCATCAGCGCCACAGGGCGCATTGGCCTCAACCCTACCGGGCGCCAGAATTTCCTGCAGACTGACGCGTCGATCAACCACGGTAACTCCGGCGGGGCGCTGGTGAACTCCCTCGGCGAGCTGATGGGCATTAACACCCTCTCCTTTGATAAGAGCAACGACGGCGAAACGCCGGAAGGCATTGGTTTTGCGATCCCGTTCCAGTTAGCGACCAAAATTATGGATAAGCTGATCCGCGATGGCCGGGTGATCCGCGGCTATATCGGCATTAGCGGCCGGGAGATCGCCCCGCTACACGCGCAGGGCGGCGGGATCGATCAGATCCAGGGGATCGTGGTTAACGATGTCGCGCCGGACGGACCGGCCGCACAGGCGGGGATCCGCGCCAACGACGTGATCATCTCCGTGAATGACAAACCTGCGGTCTCTGCACTGGAAACGATGGATCAGGTGGCCGAGATCCGTCCGGGATCGGAAATTCCGGTGGTCATCATGCGTGATGATAAGAAAATCACGCTCCATATCGCCGTCCAGGAATACCCGGCCACCAACTAAGCGGCTCTCCGGCTGGGGGCTACGTTATTTGCTAGATACCGGATCGGCCGGGAATCTGACCAGAAACCCGGTCACCATGAATGCAAGGCAATAAAAAGCCGGAACAACGGTTCCGGCTTTTTTGCACGTGCGAGGTTACTTGTTAACGAAGTCTTCGCCGAGCGCGATATCTTTCTTCAGGGTGTCCAGCATGCCTTCCAGCGCCTGTTGCTCAAAGGCGCTGAGTTTGCCGATAGACTGACGCTCTTCCACGCCGTTTTTCCCCAGCAGCAGCGGCTGGGAGAAGAAACGCGCATACTCGCCGTCGCCTTCCACGTAGGCACACTCCACTACACCTTTTTCTCCCTGCATGGCGCGAACCAGAGAGAGACCAAAGCGCGCAGCCGCCTGACCCATCGACAAAGTCGCCGACCCGCCGCCCGCTTTCGCTTCCACGACCTCGGTACCGGCGTTTTGAATGCGTTTAGTCAGATCGGCCACTTCCTGATCGCTAAAGCTGACGCCCGGGATCTGCGACAGTAAAGGCAGAATGGTGACCCCGGAGTGACCGCCAATAACCGGGACTTCCACCTCGGTTGCCGATTTACCTTTCAGCTCCGCCACAAAGGTATTGGAGCGGATGATGTCCAGCGTAGTCACGCCGAACAGTTTGTTTTTATCGTACACGCCAGCTTTTTTCAGCACTTCGGCGGCGATAGCCACGGTGGTATTCACCGGGTTGGTGATAATGCCGATGCAGGCCTGCGGGCAGGTTTTGGCAATCTGCTGCACGAGGTTCTTAACGATACCCGCATTCACATTAAACAGGTCTGAACGATCCATGCCGGGCTTACGCGCTACGCCCGCGGAGATCAGCACCACATCAGCGCCTTCCAGCGCTGGGGTAGCATCTTCACCGGAAAATCCTTTAATTTTTACATCTGTGGGGATATGACTTAGATCTACCGCCACGCCCGGCGTAACCGGAGCGATGTCGTACAACGAGAGCTCTGAACCTGAAGGCAGTTGGGTCTTAAGTAGTAGGGCAAGCGCCTGGCCGATACCACCGGCAGCGCCAAGGACTGCAACTTTCATCCTAAACTCCTTATTATGGTTAATTTAGTCTTTCGTTATTCCGTCGCCTGGACCTTAATTCACAAGATGAACAATTACAATGATTATGGCTGAAGAATGCATGATTGTGCGTAGCAATAGAACAGCGGCGCACGTTATGCTTCCTGACTGACCATCCAGCAAAGCGAAGTACCGGATCGACTATTGGTTACAATACACCCAGCCAGTTGCGCAAAACAACACCAACTCAATAACATTTCATTTACTTTTACATGGCTTTAAGCGTTGTGATGAGAACATGTTCCTTATACGGTTTTTTTGCTAAAATATGCCCCCTTCATAACATTATTGACCTATCCCTTCGCGGATTATTTGCATAAAAATTCACGGTTATGCATAATGATGTTGATTTTACCACCATAATCTGGGTGACTTATGCGAAGTTCGGCAAAACAAGAAGAACTGGTTAAAGCGTTTAAAGCGCTGCTTAAAGAAGAGAAATTCAGCTCGCAGGGAGAGATCGTTCAGGCGCTGCAGGAAGAGGGCTTCGAGAATATCAACCAATCGAAGGTTTCCCGCATGCTCACCAAATTTGGCGCGGTTCGTACCCGTAACGCCAAAATGGAAATGGTCTATTGCCTGCCTGCCGAGCTTGGCGTGCCGACCACCTCCAGCCCACTGAAAAATCTGGTGCTGGATATCGACTATAACGATGCCGTCGTGGTGATCCATACCAGCCCCGGGGCAGCGCAGCTGATCGCCCGTCTTCTCGACTCGCTGGGCAAGGCGGAAGGTATTCTTGGCAGCATCGCCGGGGATGACACCATCTTCACCACGCCAGCGCGTGGTTTCACAGTAAAAGATCTGCACGACGCTATCCTGGTACTGTTCGAACAGGAACTCTGAGCATTCCCCTCTGGCAACCGTCAGAGGGTGGATTACTCCCTCTTCTCTCCCCCCTTTCAACTCAACAAAAATTTAACATTTTGTGTGATTTAGCCTGTCTATACGTTCTTTTACGTAAGGCAAACGCCTAAAACGCACAAAAGATCAAAATCGTATACCTTTATGATTTTATTAGAAATAAAACTTATCTCCGTCTACGACTTGTCATTTTTAATTCTTATCGGTTATAAAAAGCGCAATCCATTGTAACTATTAACGCACAAAACAATTAGCATGGTATTAATATTTTTGGTGATTAGTGTATACTTGTTTTTGTGATGAGGGTCACGAAACAAAGACCCTCAACAAAAAGATTCGACGAGGTGAACATCATGAAAATCAAAACCACTGTAGCAGCTCTCAGCATCCTGTCCGTCATGTCGTTTGGCGCTTTCGCCGCTGACGTTATCAACAGCGAGCAGGCCCAGGGCCGCGAGGCCATCGGCACAGTATCCGTCGGCGCGGTAGCATCATCCCCGATGGATATGCATGAAATGCTGAACAAAAAAGCGCAGGAAGAAGGAGCTTCTTCTTACCGCATTATCGAAGCCCGCACTGGCGACCACTGGCATGCCACTGCTGAGCTGTATAAATAAGTTTTAGATCGTCAACGATTAACCCGACAAAAATTCTCTACCGCGGCCCGGACCCATTCATCGCCCGCCGCGGCGAAACAAAGACTGGAGTAAAGATTATGAAACGCGCAATGATCATCGCATCCCTTGGCCTGGCTTCCCTTCTCTCTTTCGGCGCAAGTGCGGCCGTTCAACAAGTGAACGCGGAACAAGCACAAAACCTGCAGTCCATGGGCACCATCTCGGTTTCCCAGGTAGGTAGTGCGCCAATGGACATGCGTCAGGAACTAGCCGCTAAAGCCGAGAAAGAAGGCGCCAGCAGCTACCGTATTATTGAAGCACGTACCGGCGATAGCTGGCACGCCACCGCTGAGCTGTACAAATAAACCCTCGTCGTCTTATTTCGACGACTTGCCCCCGCCTGCCGGGGGCTTTTTTATGCCTGACGGGCGTTAAAACGTAACTCCCCCTCCAGCTCTTCCTCTGCTTCATCAAATAATAAAATTAATGCCCCAAAGCGCCGACGCTGCTTGTCATTTAAATGGATGAACTCAATGTCCAGCGGCAGCGGCAGCAGCCCACCGGTCACCGCGTCCCATAGCGAATCAAGGTTGTTGACCTTATCCTGAGCCAGCTCGAAGGTCCGGGAGAACTCCCGGTAGAAATCCTGTTGCTCGGCGATTTCGTCAAAATCAAACGTATAGGTGGTCATGACAGCCCCTCCCGCTTCTCTTCCTGTCGCCGTTAAGTATAGCGATAAAAAAACCGACGCCTGGGCGTCGGTTTATGGGTTAACTGCTGGTCAGCACATGCTGGTACTTGTGCAACATCTCAACCAGTCGCCGTACCGGCTCGGTCACCTGCGGCGAAGCCTCCCAGACCCGCAGCTTCTCCTGATAAACATCAAGCTCCGCCAGCAGCCGGGTAAAGTAGCGCCGACGCTTATCATCGCTCCCGGCGGAGATCACATGATCCGCAGTACGTCGCAGCTGGCGATGGAACGCCGACAAATCCTCGTTCACCGGCACGGGCGCATCGCGCAGGCGCTGGTGGGCAATGATTAACGTCAACGCCAGACGGAAACGGGCGACATCGCCGGGAAATTTGTTGAGCAACAAAAACAGCTGCTGATAGAGCGCGGGCAGATGATTCTCTTTGCGACGCGCCGAATTGGTGGTCAGCGAAGAGACCGCCGCTGAGACAAACTGGTTCAGCAGCACCCGACCGGTTCTTGCCCGGGAGTTATCCCTGACAATCAGAATAACCATCAGAGCGAGGAAACAGCCGACGATCTGCCCCAGCGCGCTATCGAGGAACTGGCTGAACTGGAACTGCATCGGGTTATCCAGCACCAGAATGTTGATGGTGCTCGCCAGCGCTCCCAGCGATCCGAGGCGCCTTTTCTGCACTTCGATACCGATAAAAAACGCCATCGCCGCCAGGCTGATACAGAGCAGCAGCATACTCTGCTGCGTCGCCGGCATGATCACCAGAAAGTACAGGGTACCCAGCGGTAACGCTGCCAGAGTACCGTAGAGGAAGTCTATCGCCACCATTCTCGGGTTAGGTAGACGCATCGCCAGCGCGGTAACCACGGCAATCATTACCATCGCCCCGCTGCCTGAGGTCCAGCCCGTCCACAGCCAGAACAGCGTCCCGAGGATACAGGAGACGGAGGTGCGCCAGAAGTTCACCATCGCGTGGTGACGCTCGGCGGACTCCACTTTAACCACCGTTTCGCCGCGCAATACACCGTCTTCGATGCGGCTGATTTTGGTATTGCCCACCACGCCACGCTTAAGCAGCAGGTAACGGGTGGCTGCGCCTACCCAGCTGTAGATGGTGACCGGCGTATTATGCTCGCCTTTCCAGGTCAGGAAGCGACGCATACGCTTCAGCTGCTGGTGAACATCCTGCACTGTCTCAACCGGCTCAGCAAACAGCTCGCGGTAGTCGTCCGTCACCATTTCCGGTCGCGAGTTCTGAATCAGGTAGGTTTCGCAAGCCTGGGTGATAAGCGTTAGCGAGAGGGTATTGATCGCCTTCAGGCGTTGATTCGCCTTAGCCCAGCGAGAGGATTCCATAATCAGGTTACTGCGCATGCCTTCCAGCGCGGTGGTGCGACGCACCAGCGCACCCCAGGCCTGATCCACTTCCTCTTTTTCGCCGTGCGCAACGCATAACTGCATCAGCTTATACTGTGCAATCAGCAGGTTATCCAGCTCAAGGTCGATCTCTTTTTTAATCGAACGTGGGGAGAACAGCAGATCGGCGACGATGGCGCTGACAATCCCGATGACAATTTCGCTGCAGCGCTCAACGGCAAACTGCGGCGCCAGCATCGGATTGGTGTGGATGGTAATAATGATAATCAGCGCGGTGTAGCCGGCCAGCCCCCAGGCATAGGAGTTTTCGACCTTGACCAGCGACGAAACCCAGGTACAAAACCCTGCCCACAGGCAGCATACCAGCATCATCAGCAGAGGGGCGCGGATCATCAGGATGATGATAACCAGCGCCGCAATACAGCCGATAAAGGTCCCGGCAATACGCAACATGCCGCGATAGCGGATCGCGCCGGAGTACGGCTCTCCCCCGGCGGCAAAGGCCGGGCCAGCGGCGACGATTGCCGCGGTCAGCACCGCCCAGCGTGGCGTTTCGAGCTGAAAATGGAAGCCGACGAACAGCGCCAGCACCACCGCGCATGCAAGCTTAATGGCAAAGCGGAGATGCTGGGGAGCAATAGTATATGTCCCCATAGCGATTAACCGAATTCGCGCAGGCGCATAGCCAGTTTCTGGAAGAAGTTGGCCTGGCTGGTATCACGGTCTTCTTTACCGGTGATCACCACCGTCGCCGTGGTGCCCGATGGCCACAGATTC
The DNA here is from genome assembly GCF_049472055.1 of Klebsiella pneumoniae complex sp. WS1778. NCBI lineage: Bacteria > Pseudomonadati > Pseudomonadota > Gammaproteobacteria > Enterobacterales > Enterobacteriaceae > Klebsiella > Klebsiella pneumoniae complex sp. WS1778. Next base: position 29,826 of record NZ_JBKGTJ010000003.1, on the reverse strand, counting down.
CCCTGCTGGTGGTCAAGACGAATACGTACCGGCACACGCTGCGCCAGACGCACCCATTCAAGGTTGGAATCCACCGAGGCCATCCCTTTCGAGTCGCTGCTGCTGCTGGCGTTGGTTACCCCCGCAGCGATACTGTCCACCGTGCCTTTAATGGTTTTGCTGCTGCCAAGCGGGGTAATTTCCGCCCGATAGCCAGGACGGACGCCTTCCAGTTTGGTCTCTTCCAGATAGGCCATGACGTAAAATGTATTCTCTTTCACCAGCGCCACCGCCGTGGAGCCGCGGGTGATAAATTCCCCGGTATAGACGTTAAGGTTGGTTACCCAACCATCCGCAGGGGCACGAATCTCCGTGCGCTCCAGGTCCAGTCTGGCCAGGTCGCGGCTGGCCACCGCTTTCGCCAGCTGATGCTCAACCGTCTGCAGCACATTGTTCGCCTGGTCAATCTCTTCCCGCGACATCGCCTGGACGCCAAGCTTATTACGCCGACCGGCTTCGACACGTTTTTCCTGGGCTAACGTCTGGTAGTAGGCAACATCGGCTTCCGCCTGCGCCAGCGCTTTTTGGTAACGAGGCTGGTCAATAACGAACAATACCTGGTCTTTCTTAACCAGTTGGTTATCCTTGACGTTTACCTGGGAGATCAGCCCGGAGACGTCGGGGGCAATGGCCACAATGTCGGCGCTAAAGCGCGCATCCCGCGTCCACGGCGAGGCGGTGTAGTAAACCCAGGCGCGGAAAATCGCTACGAAGGCCAAAATGACCAGTATCACGGTAATAGCAGTACGGAGGATATTTCTTGTTAGTGTTTTCACATCAACCTCAAACGAACAAGCGCGATATCAAATAAAAAAGGCAGCAATATAGCGCCGTATTAAACAGTGCAGGGTGCCAGACAAAATCGTAAATGCCGGTCGGAACCAGCAATCGGTGCACCAGCCAGAAGATGGCCAGCGACAACAGCAACTCGAAGAAGATCGGCGGAAACGATAAGCCGAAAATCACGATGACAGGAAACAGACTCATGATGACCTTGAATAAGAAGCGTACAGGTAGTGAGCAGATGCGTTTATTATGTAGCTAACAATATATTAACGTAACGATTGCCGCATTATCTACAATGTGTGATCTAAATCACTTTTAAGCCAGAGTGAATAATGGAACGATTAAAGCGCATGTCCGTTTTCGCCAAAGTGGTCGAATTAGGTTCCTTCACCGCAGCGGCCCGCCAGCTTCAGATGAGCGTTTCCTCAATCAGTCAGACCGTCGCCAAACTGGAAGATGAACTGCAGGTGAAGCTGCTCAACCGCAGCACCCGCAGCCTTGGCTTAACGGAAGCGGGTAAAATTTACTATCAGGGCTGCCGTAGGATGCTGTTTGAAGCGCAGGATGTCCATGAGCAATTATACGCATTTAACAACACCCCCATCGGGACGCTGCGTATCGGCTGCTCTTCAACTATGGCACAGAATGTTCTGGCGCGCATAACGGCGAAAATGCTGAAAGAATACCCCGGGCTCTCCGTCAATCTGGTCACCGGCATACCTGCGCCGGACCTGATCGCCGACGGTCTTGACGTGGTGATCCGCGTGGGTGCCCTGCAGGATTCCAGCCTTTTTTCCCGCCGCCTGGGATCAATGCCGATGGTATTATGCGCCGCGAAAAGCTATCTGGCGCAGGCTGGCAATCCGGAGAAACCGGCCGATCTTACCGGGCATGCCTGGCTGGAATATAGCGTGCGGCCGGACAATGAGTTTGTCATTATCGCGCCGGAAGGGATCTCAACCCGCCTGACCCCGCAGGGGCGCTTTGTGACCAACGACCCCATGACGCTGGTGCGCTGGCTGACCGCCGGGGTGGGTATCGCCTATGTGCCGTTGATGTGGGCGATCGAAGAGATCAATCGCGGTGAGCTTGAGATCCTGCTGCCGAGCTACCAGTCCGATCCGCGGCCGGTTTACGCCCTGTACACCGAAAAGGATAAACTGCCGCTGAAAGTGCAGGTCTGTATCAACTATCTGACGGAATATTTTGTCGACGTGGCGAAGATCTATCAGGGGATGCACGGGAGAGGGATCGCCCGCTGAAGCGGTTCCCGGCGACGCCGGGAACCCGGTCAGGATCAGGCGGTGCCGCCGACGGTAAGATTATCGACCTTCAGGGTCGGCTGGCCAACGCCCACCGGCACGCTCTGACCCTCTTTGCCACAGACGCCGACGCCGTTATCCAGACGCAGATCGTTACCCACCATCGAAATCTGCTGCATGGTCTCAATCCCGGAGCCGATCAGGGTCGCCCCTTTCACCGCCTTCGTGACCTTGCCTTTTTCGATCAGATAGGCCTCGGAGGTGGAGAAGACAAACTTACCGGAGGTGATATCCACCTGCCCGCCGCCGAAGTTAGGCGCGAAGATACCATAGTCCACCGACTCGATAATCTCCTGCGGCGTGGACTGGCCCGCCAGCATATAGGTGTTGGTCATACGCGGCATTGGCAGATGGGCATAGGATTCACGGCGGCCGTTGCCGGTCGGCGCGACGCCCATCAGACGCGCATTGAGTTTATCCTGCATGTAGCCTTTCAGGATGCCGTTTTCGATCAGCACATTGTATTGACCCGGCGTGCCTTCATCATCGATAGCCACTGAGCCACGACGATCGACGATGGTGCCGTCGTCCACGACGGTGCACAGTTCAGAGGCGACTAATTCCCCCATATGACCGCTAAAGACCGAGGTGCCGCGACGGTTGAAATCGCCTTCCAGGCCGTGACCGACCGCTTCGTGCAGCAGGACGCCAGGCCAGCCGGCGCCGAGCACCACCGGCAGCATTCCCGCCGGGGCGGCGACCGCTGAGAGGTTAACCAGCGCCATGCGCACCGCTTCTTTCGCCCAGGCATCGGCCCGCACTTCGCCCTCCTGAGAGGCAAGGAAATAGTCATAGCCAAAACGCCCGCCGCCGCCGCTGCTGCCGCGCTCGCGTTTGCCGTCCTCTTCCACCAGTACGCTGACCGAGAGGCGCACCAGCGGACGAACGTCCGCGGCCAGAGTGCCGTCGGTGGCGGCCACCAGAATCAGTTCATAGACGCCGCTCAGGCTGGCCGAAACCTCCTGCACACGCTGATCCGCCGCGCGAGCGACTTTGTCGACCCGGCGAAGAATATCCAGCTTCTCTTCCCGGCTCATACTCTGCAGCGGGTCGATGCTGGTATAGAGGGCGCTGTGCTCTACGGCGCCGAGGGTCTGTACTTTGCCATTGCCGGTCTCGCGCACAATGGTCCGCGCCGCCTGGGCGCTCTGCTCCAGCGCCAGCTTGCTGATCTGGTCAGCGTAGGCAAAGCCCGTTTTTTCGCCGCTGACGGCGCGCACGCCTACGCCCTGGTCGATATTGTACGACCCATCTTTAATGATGCTGTCTTCCAGAACCCAGGATTCGTGATAGCTCGACTGAAAATAAAGATCGCCGTAATCGAGGCGGCGCTCGGTCAGTTGACCAAGAATGGCAAACAGGTCCTGATGATTCAGGCCATTTGCCGACAGTAATTGTTCACTTACCAGGTTCAGACTCATCGTTATGCTACTCGTTTGTTGCCGCCTGACAGGCGGAAATACAGAAGGCTATCTATTGAGATTGCGGCAATTCCCGGCAATCGTCAAATCATTGCTTTTTGTTGCTGCGCGCCTGGCGCAGCACTTCATTGATCTGCGGCTGGTCAATCGGGCCGGTGATGCGATAGCGCAGTATCGAGACTTTGTTCCACAGCGGCCCCAGCACCTTGCTGGCGGCAAACACCGCCGCGCCGACAATCGGGTTGACAGCAAAAGCCGCAGCCACGCCGACGGTCGCGGAGATCTCCGGCGCGACCACCGCCTGCAGATCCAGCTGGCGACGCACCAGATCGACCGACCCTTTCATGGCAATGTCCGCCTCCAGACCATCCACCAGCGTATCATCGGTATGCAGTACGCCATCCTTAATCCATGCCGTACTGTTAATCGAGTCAAAGTAAAAACCTTCGCTGAAGGTATCGCTGAAGTCGAAGCGCAGTTTGCGCAGTAGGGCATCGACGCTCAGCAAACGCAGCAGCTGGCCTGCATGTCCGGTACTCAGGTCGGTAAACTGCCCCTTGCCGAGGTGGCTTTTAATGATCCCATTGAGCGAGGCGACATCGGGTGACCAGGGCGGCGCGCGCCAGTGGAGATCGTAGTCGATATCAAACGGCGAATCCTTCACCGGTGTGGAAACGCCAAAGAAATCCGCAAATTCATCCGTTTTATTGCCATGCAGTCTGCCTTTCAGCGAGGTGCGCACCCCGGAAGGGGCGTTAACCCACACGCCGTCGGTCGTCAGCCGGCCAAACCCGGTATCCACCAGGCCGTTGGAGAGCGTTAAGGTATCGCCCTTGATCGTCACATCGCCGTCGATGCGGCCATATTTTTGCCCCCACAGCCAGCATTCCGCGCAGCGCAGTTGCAGATCGGGCCAGCCGTGGAAATCCAGCCGCGTCTCCGCCTGAGAAGTCACGTTCTCCGTTCCGCCCTTGCCGCTGGCGCTGGCCGGGTTGAAATAGAGATAACGCACATTTGCCAGCCACGGGGCATTGTCGCGCATCGTCAGGGTGGCGTTGATCTCACGCCCCTGCGCCTCAACCTGCGAGCCGCCGGCGACCGGCTGCGACATCAGACTGACGTTGTTCCATTGCTGGCCGGCCAGCGCCAGCGACGGCGTACGCAGCACAATGCGCGGTGGAAAGAGGACACTGCTGCTGACTTCATTCGCCGCGCCCTTCTGGAACAGCGCCAGCCATTGCGCGCCATCCATCGGCGGCAGATTGAGTTCAACGCCGGGCTGGTCGGGCAGCGGAGAGAGGCCTTTGCTATCCGTCGTGAGGATCGCTCTGTCCAGCGTCAGCTTACGGTTCAGCAACCAGCGGCTGTTAATATGATTCTTCGCGCCAACGGATCCGGTCAGGTCGAAGCTGCTGAGACCGCCGGCGACGTTAATTTTGACCGGCAGGGGTTCGCCAGCGGACTTGTTGACCGGTGAAGGTAAGTGACTGCTCACATTCTTCAGATCGCCATTGATATCAACCTTATAGCTGGCATTGCCATGGTACGGCAGTTCGATAGCGACCTTGCCATCCCACGGAACGCTACCGCTCAGCGTCTCATTAACCGCTTTCGGCAGCAGTCCGGTGTGCGACGGCTGCCAGGTGGCGTTCATCCCGACATCCACCAGAAACGCTTTTTCGCCTTCGCGGGTGGAAAAATTGAGGTTCAGCGGCTGATTAAACCAGGTCGCGCTCAACGTTTGACTATTAAGATCGCCATTCACGAAGCTGAAATTACCGCTCAGGTTCTGCAACGTAGTATCTAATGGTTTGATAAACAAGCTATTATTCTGCAGCCGTACATCGCCTTTCGCGGTGGTCATCTCGCCATCGAGGGGGATATTCAGATGTAAGCGAGCGCTCACATCCCCATCCAGTTGCAGGGAATCCAGCGCTGCCCCGAGCGAGGCTTTCAATGGCGTGGTGTTGAAATAAGGGCCCACCTCTTTGCCCGGGCCTTTGATGTCAGCATCAATCAGCAGTTTTTCCTGCGCATAATCCGGGATCACGGCATCGAGATTGCTGGCGGTCACATTGCCGAGCATCGCTTTATCCGCCCGCATCCACAGGCCGCTGTTGATAAAATTGAGGTCGATATTCAGCCCGGTCAGCGCCGGCCAGTCCGGTTGAAAAGCGAAAGTGGCATTCTTCAGCGGGACGTAAACCTGGAACTGGCCTTCATTGTGCGGATACGGGAACAGATGTGGGTTACCGCCATACACCAGCGTCGCATCGCGAGCCTGCCCGGCTTTAATCGCGCCGCTGAGATAGTCCACCAGCGCTTTGCCCATCAGGTTTTCCGGGAAGTAACGCCACGCCTGGCCGCCATCGTTGGTGCTGATCCCCGCCAGAATGCCCAGCCACGGATCGTCCCCCTGCGGTTGCAGATAGCGGAAGCCGCCGCGGGCGCGTACCCCCGTCGCCTGCACGTCAATATCGCGGCCATCAAGCATAAAGCCTTTGTCATTTTTCACCCAGCTGAGGGTGGCTTCGCCAGCGGCGATCTCCAGCGGGGCCCGGAAAACTCCGGCATACGGCATCTGCGCCTTCGTCATGCGGGCGCGCAGTTCCCCGTGCTCCACGCTGCCATTCAGGCTGCCGGAAAAGTGTTCCGCTCCCGGCAGGAGTTTCCACTGCTTCCACGCCAGATCGCTCCACTGCGCCTGAAAGCGCGTTTTCTCCGTCGCCTGCAGGGGAATATCGAGAGCCAGCAGATTGATTTTGCCGCTGGGCTGCGTGGTGCGCCAGAGTTCGCCCAAAGAAGGCGCCAGCTTATCGGCAAACGGCTGCAATCCGCTCAGGCCACTGAGCGCTAAATTGCTGGCGCGAATACGTAATTCATCGCTACGCTGATGACCGTCGCCACCGACATCCTGCCCCGGGATCCACGCCATCGCCAGCGCGCCGCTTGGCCACGGTTTATCGTCGATCGCGATCCGCGTATCGGGAATATAGAAGCCCCAGCTCTGCTTGTCGTGAGAGAGATGCGCCGTCAGGTTATCCACTGACAGATGATGAACCTCGCTATCCCCTTGCCAGCTGGCGCCCCCTTTTTTCAGCCATACGTCGCCGCTGGCTACATCGCCTTTTTCAATAGTCATCCAGCCTTCGAGGCTGAAGCGGGCGCTTTTCAGCGCGATATTGTCCTGCATCCAGCGGCCTAGCCAGGGTTTGACGTCAATATCGTCAGCCTGCAGCCAGACCCGGCCTTTATTCAGCAGGCCATCCTCATCGCGGAGATCCATCCGCACCTGCATGACGCCATGCTGGCCGGTGAGACTGGAAAGGCTGAGCTGCCCCTCGGCGCGGTGACGGTTCCTGCCGTTAAGCCAGGTCAGCTGCGGGACCGCCAGCTCCGCCCGCTGACCAGAAATGGTCAGGAAGCTCAGATGGCTGTCGCGCAGAGTAAAGTGGTCGAACTGACGTAAAAAGAGATCGCTGATGCGGTCGGTTTTCAGACTTTCGCCGCCGTCATTGGTCTGAATCGGGGTATTGGTATGGACCTGCAGCTGCCAGAAGGTGAGATCGCGAAACTGCCAGCGCATATGCAGCAGACTTTGCCAGACGTCCAGCGCCAGGGTCACGCGCTTGACCGCCATTGTCCCTCCATCCTTCAGCCCAACATGAATATCGCGGACATCTAATGTTGGGCCAAAAGTTTGCCAGCTGGCGGCGATCTGCGAGGCATCCACCGGCGTGCCGGTGAGGGCGGAGATTTTCTCCAGCAGCTGCGGACGCCAGGCGTCGAGCTGCGGCAACACGAGACGCAAGCCACTCACCAGCAGCGCGACGATAACAATCAATGTTGCCACGGTGAGCAATAAAATCCCGGGCAGTCGCCTCACGCCTCTCTCCTTGTCAGCCGCACAATGACGCGGTGTCTTACATCATAACCACATCGAACTGCTCTTGATTATAGAGCGGCTCAATTTGTACCTTCACCTGCTTGCCGACAAAGATCTCCACTTCCGCCAGCGCATGCGACTCTTCCCCTTTCAGGGTTTCCGCCACCGCAGGGGAAGCATAGACCAGGAAGCGATCGGAATCATAAGCATGATGCACGCGAACGATCTCACGCATAATCTCATAGCATACCGTTTCCACGGACTTTACCGTTCCGCGTCCGTGGCAGGTCGGGCATTCGTTGCACAGCACATGCTCCACGCTTTCGCGGGTGCGTTTCCGGGTCATCTCCACCAGACCCAGCTGGGAGAAACCGTTGATGCTGGTCTTCACCCGGTCTTTGCTGAGGGCCTGCTCCAGGGAGTGCAACACCCGCCGGCGATGGTCTTCATTGTTCATGTCGATGAAATCAATGATGATAATGCCGCCGAGGTTACGCAAACGCAGCTGGCGGGCTATCGCCTGGGTGGCTTCGATATTGGTATTGAAGATAGTATCGTCAAGATTGCGGTGCCCAACAAACGCCCCGGTGTTGATATCGATGGTGGTCATCGCCTCGGTCTGGTCGATGATCAGATAGCCCCCGGACTTGAGCTCGACTTTACGCTCCAGCGCGCGCTGAATTTCGTTCTCAACGTCAAAGAGATCGAATATCGGCTGACGGCCGCTGTAGTGTTCCAGCTTGCTGGTCATTTCCGGAATATATTCGGCGGTAAATTCCAGCAGCGCCTCATAGGTCAGCCGCGAGTCGACGCGAATACGATCGAGATGCGCATCGGCAAAATCCCGCAGCACGCGCTGAGCCAGGGCCAGCTCGCCGTACAGCTGATAGCGGGTCTGGTTGCGCTTTTTGCGCTCCATCACTTTGGTCCATACGCGCTTAAGATAGGCGGCATCGGCGGCCATCTCCTGCTCGTGGACCCCTTCCGCGGCGGTGCGAATGATAAACCCGCCCTGCTCGTCGCAGTACTCTGCCACGACCTTTTTCAGCCGCTCGCGCTCGGCTTCGCTTTCAATCCGCTGAGAGACCCCCACATGGGAGGCGCCTGGCATAAAAACCAGATAGCGGGAAGGCAGGGTAATATCGGTGGTCAGACGCGCGCCTTTGGTACCGAGCGGATCTTTAACCACCTGAACCATCAGGTCCTGGCCCTGACGCACCAGCTCCGAAATATCGCGCACGGTAAACTGCTTTTGCTCCTCACCGGCAACGCATTCGGTATGCGGCATGATATCGGAGGCGTGGAGGAACGCCGCCTTATCCAGACCAATATCTACAAAAGCCGCCTGCATTCCCGGCAGCACTCGGCTAACACGACCTTTGTAGATATTGCCTACTATTCCGCGTCGCGCTTCACGCTCAATATGGATTTCCTGCAGAATACCGCCATCAATATACGCAACGCGCGTTTCGGATGGCGTTACGTTCACTAATAATTCAGCCGTCATCTTTATCCCTTTTCTTTACGCAGTGAGTTAAAGTTACTGAGCAACTCATACGTTTCCACCAGCGGTAAGCCGACTACGGCGTGATAGCTGCCATTAATCTTCCTGACGAAGCAGCCACCCAACCCTTGAATACCGTATGCACCTGCTTTATCTAAAGGCTCGCCGCTGGCCACATAATCGGCGATATCCTGCTCGCTGAGCGTTCGGAAGGTCACTTCCGTGACCACCAGACAATCCAACGTCTGCTGCTTATCCGCCAGCGCCACCGCGGTCATGACCTGATGGGTTTGGCCGGAAAGCAGGCGCAGCATCGCTGCAGCGTGTTCGGCGTCGCGCGGTTTTTCCAGCACTTCGCCGTTCAAAATAACAATCGTATCCGCTCCCAACACCGGCAAATCCCGCGATGCCAGCGCCACTCCGGCCTGCGCCTTTTCACGCGCCAGACGGACGACATAGTGCTGTGCGCTCTCCTGCGGCTGGCGCTGCTCCTCGATACCAGGAACCAGACGCTCGAACGCGAGACCAAGCTGAGTCAGCAGTTCCTGCCGACGCGGGGAACCAGAAGCAAGATACAGAGTTGTCATATCAACCTTATTGCACTGCAAATTGCTGACGCACTTTACGCATCAGCAGGAAGAGCCATGGCCAGAGGATACCGTTTACTACACTACTCCAGAATACTTCCGGACGGAAAGAGACGTTGATCACTAAAAACTCTGCCCAGAAAACAATGATATCCACGGCGAGGGATAACAGCATGACCACCAGCGCCTGTTGCCACAGCGCCAGGTTACGGAACAGCTGATACTTCAGCGCCACCAGATAGGCGACGATGCTTAAGGACAGCGCGCGAACGCCCAGCGTCGAGCCGCTGATGAGATCAAGAATAGCCCCCATCACGAAGCCCGTCCCCACGTTCACCCGGTGCGGCAGCGCGAGGATCCAGTACAGCAGGATCAATAATACCCAGTTGGGCCGGAAAACGCTGATGTCCGCCGGCCAGGGCATAATTTGCAGCAATAGCGCTATAAGAAACGAGAGCCAGATAACCCAGCGTCCCTGGCTACGGTAACTTGCCACTATTGCCCCCCTGCAGGCTGCGACGGCTGAGACGGCGTCAGCCCGGTGGCGGGCGCCGGCATCTGCGGCCCCATCGCATCCGGCGCAGGCAACACCTGCGGCATCATCTGCATCAGGCGTTCGTTAGCCACGCGATGAACCTCTTCCGGAGTCATCGGATTAGCGCCATTGCGATCGGCGCCCCACAGCAGCAGCAGATAGCGCAAACGCTGCAGACCGGCCGTCGGACGCGCCTGGATCACCGTGTAGGCGCGCTGGGTGTCCAGTTTCACTGAAGAGACAACCCCAACCGGGTACCCTTCCGGGAAACGGCCGCCAAGACCGGAGGTCACCAGCACATCGCCGACGCGAATATCGGTATTGGCCGGCAGATGCTCAAGCTGGAGGTCGTCGGTGCAGCCGTTACCGGCGGCAATGACGCGAATGTCGTTACGCAGGACCTGGATCGGCAACGCATGGGTGGCATCACAGATCAGCAGTACCCGGCTGGTCATTTTCGCTACCGCCACGACCTGCCCCACCACGCCTTTATCGCTGATAACCGGCTGGCCTTCGTAGACGCCGTTGACGCTGCCCTTATCGATAACCACCTGATCGCTGTAGGGGTCGTTGACCGTTGAGATGACCTGGGTCACCATTTTTTGCTCGTCCTGGCGCAGCGGCGAGCCAAGCAGTTCACGCAGGCGTGCGTTCTCCTGCTTGTACTGGCCCAGCATCAGCAGATCGCTGTTTTTCAACAACAGCTCCTGACGCAGCGCGCGGTTTTCCAGTTCGAGCTGGTCACGGGTAGCCAGCGTCTGCGATACGCTGTCGAGCAGTTCCCGGGGACCATTAGAGACAAAGTAGAAAGGGCTGACGGCTGTATCCATGTACGTTCTGATTTGACTGAACGTACCCAGGCGGCTGTCGGCGATAATCACGCCAAGCGCCACCAGCACCGCCAGAATAAGGCGAATCTGTAGCGAGGGGCCACGGCTAAAAATTGGCTTCATAGGCTATGCGTATTCTCGTGTCAGTAAAGACCTGGGGCAGCGGGTAAGCCACCCCGGACCTTCAGGCTGACTACTCTTCGCTAAACAGGTCGCCGCCGTGCATGTCGATCATTTCCAGCGCCTTGCCGCCGCCACGCGCTACGCAGGTCAGCGGATCTTCAGCAACCACGACTGGAATACCGGTTTCTTCCATTAACAGACGGTCCAGGTTGCGCAGCAGCGCACCACCGCCGGTGAGAACCATCCCGCGCTCGGAGATATCAGACGCCAGTTCCGGCGGGCACTGCTCAAGGGCAACCATGACCGCGCTCACGATGCCGGTCAGCGGCTCCTGCAGCGCTTCAAGAATTTCGTTTGAGTTCAGGGTGAAACCGCGTGGCACGCCTTCCGCCAGGTTACGGCCGCGCACTTCAATTTCACGCACTTCATCGCCCGGGTAAGCCGAACCGATTTCATGTTTGATACGCTCAGCGGTCGCTTCACCGATCAGGGAGCCGTAGTTACGACGCACGTAATTGATGACGGCTTCGTCGAAACGGTCGCCGCCGATACGCACGGAAGAAGAGTAAACCACGCCGTTCAGGGAGATAACCGCCACCTCGGTGGTACCGCCGCCGATATCCACCACCATGGAACCGGTCGCTTCAGAAACCGGCAGGCCAGCGCCGATCGCGGCCGCCATCGGTTCTTCAATCAGGAACACTTCGCGAGCGCCTGCGCCCTGCGCGGATTCACGGATAGCACGACGCTCAACCTGGGTGGCGCCAACCGGCACGCAGACCAGTACGCGCGGGCTCGGGCGCATAAAGCTGTTGCTGTGCACTTGTTTGATAAAGTGCTGCAGCATCTTTTCCGTCACGAAGAAGTCAGCGATAACGCCGTCCTTCATCGGGCGAATCGCCGCGATATTACCCGGGGTACGGCCGAGCATCTGCTTCGCTTCATGACCCACGGCGGCGACGCTTTTCGGCGATCCGGCACGATCCTGACGAATGGCCACCACGGAAGGCTCATTCAATACGATGCCTTGTCCTTTTACGTAAATAAGGGTATTCGCGGTACCCAGGTCAATGGACAGGTCATTGGAAAACATGCCACGAAATTTTTTTAACATACTAAGGGATAATCCTGAAAGCTGGGGCGGAAAACAAAATCCGCTTACTTTACCAACCACACGCAGCAGCGACAAGGCGCAAAAATCACCTGCTGCGGTGAAAATTAGTGCAGTTCATTTCCTTTGTTACAAATTTTTCCGACTCCGTTCATTGCTGAAATCTTCAGCAGCGCTCCACGCCTGAATTTGTAACCTGTCAAAGGAGGGTCACTGGCATTTACATTGCGATGATCCGGCAGGTAGACAAGCACACCCCCTTCACGATGGCGCGCGTTATTCTACGTGAAATCACGCTAAACGGCAGATCAAACCGAGTATCTTTGCGAATATTTTTTCACATTTGTGTCAAGTGGCTGTGAGGCGGCAAAAAATTCCCCCTGCCCGCCCGTGACACCGCATTGGGACAGTACCAGCCACTCGCTGCGGCTGCGTACGCCCGTCGCAAAAACTTGCATAGGCATGCCTTTACAGGCTTCCACCAGGCTTTGCACCAGCAGCTGGTTCTCGCTGCGCTTTTCGATATTGCGCGCCAGCCCCGGATGCAGTTTGATCAGCTCCGCATCCAGCTGCTTGATCCAGCTAGTTCCCACCAGGGTTAACCCTGCCTGAACCACCGCCACCCGAACGCCAAGCGCGTTAACCAACCGCATAACCGGCTGCAGACGGCCGATATATTGACAAACATCTGCCTCAGCAAGTTCAAAAATAATCCGCTGACGCTGCGATTTTTCACACTGCATCAGAGCATCACGCAGCCAGCGCTGGAATCGCGGACGGATCAGCGACTCCACCGACAGCTGGAGCGCCAGATTCTCCTCGGGCCAGAAGCCTAAAAATGGCAGCAGGCGCGTCACCTGCAGGCGGTCATACTCCTCCGCCAGGCCAAACTGCAGCACCATCGGCATATACTCGGCGGCGATCACCTCTTCCTTACCGTCGTACATCCGCGACATCAGTTCACGGTGATGCACCCGGCCATCGCGAGTGACGGCGGGTTTCTGATACAACCGCGGCCCGCCGCGGCTCAGCATCTGTTCGATCAGCGTCCGCCAGCGAACGTTGCCGCGGCCTTTCTCCGGAAGGGTATCGTCATAGACCGACCAGCTGTTGCTGCCCTGCAGCACCGCGTTGCGCGTTGCTGCTTCAGCATGTTCCATCACTTGCGCCGCCGATTGTCCACTGCGGAAAGAACAGATGCCGATATGCATCATATCGTCACGATCGAGAATGCGCGTCGGAGGCAGCGCGTCCATGGCCTTCAGCAACAGTCCAGCGATGCTATCCGCCTCTTTTAACGTGCGGTGCGGCAGCAGCACGGCGAAGTCGCTACGGTGATAGCGGGCCAGCAGCGCGCCAGGGTAACGCATAATAAAGGTAGAGAGCAGGTTGATTAGCGTGAAGTAATGTTCTTCGGCCGCCGCTCGTCCCCAGTTGTCCCGCAGCAGATCAAACTCCGGCAGACGGATCATCATCACGATGCCGTACGCCCCCACCTTCTCCTGATCTTCGAGCAGCGTGGCCAACTGATTGTCAAAAAACAGGCGATTGTTCAGCCCGGTTTTGGAATCCTGTGCCGCATAGGAGCGAATCAGCGTATCCATCCGGCTGCGCTGATCGCTGGCGAATTGCAGCTCCGACAGCAGCATATCCAGCGCGCTACTGGTGCTGGCAGGCCATTCATAGACTGACCCGCGCACCTGCGGCCCGCGCTCGCCGCTCAGGATGCGCGTGGAACGAAGCTCAAGCAGTTCCTGACCTGCCAGCTGGCGGCGTATCCAGCGGACGGCGAAGAAAATAATCACCACCATGAAGCCGATGGAGATCGACAGCGGGGCGGTGATTGACAGCGAACGGAAATAGTTCACCATCGGGTCAACGTAGACCAGATGCAGGGTGATACCGGGATGTTTCAACGACGGGACCGTGATCTCACGGAATTGCTCATGACTGCCCAGCGGGCGGTAGCTGTCGGTTCGGGAGTGGCTGTAGAGCGGTTTACCGTTAAGCATGAAATCGATATGCACGATCTCTATCGGCGTCATCAGCTCATCCAGCTGCGGCTCAAGCTTATCAAAAGAGGTGGTGATGAGCCGGTTATCCAGCATGGTCGCCACCGCCTGAACCCGGTTTTCGACCTTGTTCTCAATGCCGTTGTAAAAACTCAGCGAAGCGCCAATCAGCGTGACAAAGATGGTCAGGCTAGTTAGCAGCGTGATAAAGGCTGAGAACTTCGTCGTTAATCGCATCCCTGTGTTAACTCCGCGAGTGAATGACTGCCCGATGAACCATCAGGCTCCCGTGCCGGCGCGCGCCTTGACGCTAGCATTAACCTTTTAAAGCGCGACGCATACTATCAAAGATGGCGAGTCTGGCAATGGAATGCGTATTATCGGCGAAAGTATGCCGATAGCGAGTATAGTCGGCAGAAAAAATTTGCCAAACGCCGCCCGCCTGCGGCCTGCGCCAGAAGCGCTTTAATTTTAGACGCTGGATGGCAAACCCGCGCCAGCGGCGCACATTATTGCTAATTTTCCATCCTGCCAGCCTCCCGCCCGCTTTTTTCCCCTGCTAAAGATGCCGGGTCAGGCGCGTTAAAGGAAACGTCATGCGCCACTTTCCGATGATTCCTGGACGACCGCGCCCCAGCTTCGGCGGTGGCGAATGCGCCTAATGTGCAATTTTTCGTGACATATTCGCGATTCATCGCCGCCTCCGTCATGCTTAGGGAAACGCATGACGGAGGACACCATGAAAAGAAAAAAACTGACGGAAGCCGACGTCACGGCCGAATCCGTTTTTATGCTCCAGCGGCGCCAGGTGCTGAAAATGCTGGGCATCAGCACGACCGCCCTTTCGCTTCCCGCCGCCGCACAGGCCGACCTGCTGGACTGGTTTAAAGGCCACGACCGTCCGCCAGCCCCGGCGGGCAAGGCCCTGGACTTTGCTAAACCCGCTGAATGGCAGGCTAACCTGACGCTTACTCCGGAAGATAAAGTCTCCGGCTACAATAACTTTTATGAATTCGGCCTCGATAAAGCCGATCCGGCGGCGAACGCGGGTAGCCTGCGCACCGATCCCTGGACGTTGACCATCGGCGGTGAGGTGGCGAAGCCGCTGACCCTTGACCATGACGATCTGACCAAACGCTTCCCGCTGGAAGAGCGTATTTACCGTATGCGCTGCGTGGAAGCCTGGTCGATGGTGGTCCCCTGGGTCGGCTTCCCGCTGCATAAGCTGTTGGCGCTGGTGGAGCCCACCAGCAACGCGCGCTATGTGGCCTTCAAAACCCTCTATGCCCCGGATCAAATGCCCGGGCAGAAAGATCGGTTTATCGGCGGCGGGCTCGCTTACCCTTACGTGGAGGGGTTGCGGCTGGATGAAGCGCTGCACCCGCTGACGCTGCTCACCGTCGGGGTGTATGGCAAAGCGCTGCCGCCGCAAAACGGCGCGCCGGTCCGCCTTACCGTGCCGTGGAAGTACGGTTTCAAAGGCATTAAATCCATCGTCAGCATTGAACTGACCCGCGAGCGGCCACCGACCACCTGGAACCTCGCGGCGCCGGACGAATACGGCTTCTTCGCCAACGTCAATCCGCACGTCGATCACCCCCGCTGGTCACAGGCTAGCGAGCGGTTTATCGGTGCCGGCGGCGTGCTCGATGTGAAACGTCAACCGACGCTGCTGTTTAACGGCTATGCCGACGAGGTGGCGTCGCTGTATCGCGGCATGAATCTGCGGGAGAACTTCTAGTGCGTTTCACCGTCAAACAGATCGCCTGGTTGAAGGTTTTACTTCATCTGGCGGGGTTTTTGCCGCTGGTCTGGTTATTCTGGGCCGGGCACCAGGGCTACTTTAGCGCCGATCCGGCCAAGGATATCCAGCATTTTACCGGCAGGATGGCGCTGAAGTTTCTGCTGGCGACGCTGCTGGTCTCCCCGCTGGCGCGCTACGCGAAACAGCCATTATTGATTCGCGTTCGCCGCCTGTTAGGTTTATGGTGTTTCGCCTGGGCGACCCTGCACCTGACCAGCTATACCCTGCTGGAGCTGGGCATTAACAATCTGGCGCTGCTGGGCTCGGAGATTATCAACCGCCCCTATCTGACGTTAGGCATGGTCAGTTGGGCGATCCTGCTGGCGCTGGCGGCGACGTCGACGCAGGCGATGCAGCGAAAACTGGGCCGCCGTTGGCAACTTTTACACAACTTCGTCTATCTGGTGGCGATCCTCGCGCCGATTCACTACCTGTGGTCAGTGAAGATCCTCTCACCGCAGCCCATCATTTATGCCCTGCTGGCAGTCGCGCTCCTGGCATGGCGTTACAAGAAGTTTCGCCAGTGGTGGCGCTGAATCCGGTAATGTGCAGTTTCCCGCAGATCCTTTATCAACCGCGACTCTTTTTAAGATAGCGGTTGATAATCTTCCCTGATAAGACCAGTATTTAGCTGCCAATTGCTACGAAATCGTTATAATGTGCGACTTTGGCTTTCCTGACAGGGTTTTCTGACCCTGAAAAGGTGACAAGGGCGCATTGAAGGTATATGTTGTTTTTTACCCGAAAATGGCAGGAGATCGCCACACGATGGCAGACAAGTTTCACATTTTGCTTTTGAATGGTCCAAACATTAACATGCTCGGTACCCGCGAGCCAGAGAAGTATGGATCTCTCACGCTGGCTGAGATTGTTAACCATTTAACATCTGAAGCAGCGGCGCTGAATGTGAGCCTGGATCACCTGCAGTCCAACGCGGAGCATGCGTTAATCGACCGAATTCATCAGGCTAAAGACAACGTGGACTATATCCTGATTAATCCGGCCGCGTTCACGCATACCAGCGTAGCAATCCGTGACGCGTTGCTTGCCGTGAACATCCCGTTTATCGAGATTCACCTGAGCAATGTGCATGCACGCGAACCCTTCCGCCAGCATTCGTATCTGTCAGATATCGCCGCTGGCGTTATCTGCGGACTGGGGGCGGACGGCTATTCATACGCTTTACAGACGGCGGTAAAACGCCTGTCACAATCACACTAAACAAAGAGTACGGAACCCACTCATGGATATTCGTAAGATTAAAAAACTGATCGAGCTGGTTGAAGAATCAGGTATCTCCGAACTGGAAATTTCTGAAGGCGAAGAGTCTGTTCGCATCAGCCGCTCTGCACCGGCCGCAAGCTATCCGGTTATGCAGCAGGCTTATGCTGCGCCGATGATGCAGCCTCAGGCACCTGCCGCCGCGGCTGCCGCGCCAGCTGCAGCAGCAGAAGCGCCGGCAAAAGCGGAAATCAGTGGTCACATCGTACGTTCCCCGATGGTTGGTACTTTCTATCGTACGCCAAGCCCGGACGCGAAAGCGTTTGTGGAAGTTGGCCAGAAAGTTAACGTGGGCGACACCCTGTGCATCGTCGAAGCGATGAAAATGATGAACCAGATCGAAGCCGACAAAGCCGGCGTGGTGAAAGCCATTCTGATCGAAAGCGGCCAACCGGTAGAATTCGACGAGCCGCTGGTAGTTATCGAGTAACGAGGCGAACATGCTGGATAAAATTGTCATCGCTAACCGTGGCGAGATCGCACTGCGCATCCTGCGTGCCTGTAAAGAACTAGGCATCAAGACCGTTGCTGTGCATTCCACCGCGGATCGCGATCTAAAACACGTATTGTTAGCGGATGAGACGGTCTGCATCGGTCCGGCTCCGTCCGTAAAAAGCTATCTGAACATCCCGGCTATCATCAGCGCCGCTGAGATCACCGGCGCGGTAGCAATTCACCCGGGGTATGGCTTCCTCTCTGAGAACGCCAACTTTGCTGAGCAGGTTGAGCGCTCCGGCTTTATCTTCATCGGCCCGAAAGCCGACACCATCCGCCTGATGGGCGACAAAGTGTCCGCGATCACCGCCATGAAAAAAGCCGGCGTCCCGACCGTACCCGGTTCTGACGGCCCGCTGACCGACGACATGGACGCTAACCGCGCCCATGCCAAACGCATCGGCTATCCGGTGATCATCAAGGCCTCCGGCGGCGGCGGCGGTCGCGGTATGCGCGTTGTGCGCAGCGACGCTGAACTGGCCCAGTCCATCTCCATGACCAAAGCGGAAGCCAAAGCGGCTTTCAACAACGACATGGTCTACATGGAGAAATACCTGGAAAACCCGCGTCACATCGAAATTCAGGTGCTGGCGGACGGTCAGGGTAACGCTATCTATCTGGCTGAACGTGACTGCTCCATGCAGCGCCGTCACCAGAAAGTGGTCGAAGAAGCGCCGGCGCCGGGCATCACCCCGGAACTGCGTCGCTACATCGGCGAGCGTTGCGCGAAAGCCTGTGTCGATATCGGCTACCGCGGGGCGGGTACCTTTGAGTTCCTGTTCGAAAACGGCGAGTTCTACTTCATTGAAATGAACACCCGTATCCAGGTAGAGCATCCGGTAACTGAAATGATCACCGGCGTTGACCTGATCAAAGAGCAGCTGCGTATCGCAGCCGGTCAGCCGCTGTCCATCAAGCAGGATGAAGTGGTGGTTCGCGGCCATGCGGTGGAATGCCGTATCAACGCCGAAGACCCGAACACCTTCCTGCCGAGCCCGGGTAAAATTACCCGTTTCCACGCGCCGGGCGGCTTTGGCGTGCGCTGGGAGTCCCATATTTACGCCGGTTACACCGTACCGCCGTACTATGACTCCATGATCGGCAAACTGATCTGCTACGGCGAAAGCCGTGACGTGGCGATTGCCCGCATGAAGAATGCGCTGCAGGAGCTGATCATCGATGGCATCAAGACCAACGTCGATCTGCAGATGCGCATTATGAGCGACGAGAACTTCCAGCATGGTGGCACCAACATCCACTATCTGGAGAAAAAACTCGGCTTGCAGGAAAAATAATTCTGCACTCTCAGCAAAAGGCCGGATTTTCCGGCCTTTTTTCTTTTTCTCTCTCCTCATCTATACCATGCGGTACAATCCCCGCTTTCTTCATCCTCAAGGGACAAAAAATGGACAAACGCTTTGTTCAGGCCCACAAAGAAGCGCGCTGGGCGCTGTGGCTGACCCTTCTCTATCTTGCCGCCTGGCTGGCCGCCGCCTATCTGCCGGGGGTGGCTATCGGTTTTACCGGCCTGCCCCACTGGTTTGAAATGGCCTGCCTGCTGGTTCCGCTGCTGTTTATTCTGCTGTGCTGGGCGATGGTCAAACTGGTTTTTCGCGACATTCCTCTGGAGGACGATGATGCAGTTTGAGGTCATTATTCCCCTGATCGCCTATCTGGTGGTGGTGTTCGGCTTATCCCTTTACGCCATGCGAAAACGAGCCTCAGGAAGCTTTCTGAATGAGTACTTTCTCGGCAGCCGCTCGATGGGCGGCTTCGTGCTGGCCATGACGCTAACCGCCACCTATATCAGCGCCAGCTCATTTATCGGCGGACCCGGCGCCGCCTATAAATACGGCCTGGGCTGGGTGCTGCTGGCAATGATCCAGCTTCCCGCCATCTGGCTGTCGCTGGGCGTACTGGGAAAAAAATTCGCCATTCTTGCGCGCCGTTACAACGCCGTCACCCTCAATGACATGCTGTTTGCGCGCTACCAGAGTCGTCTGCTGGTCTGGCTGGCCAGCCTGAGTCTGCTGGTAGCCTTCGTTGGCGCCATGACCGTCCAGTTTATCGGCGGTGCCCGCCTGCTGGAGACGGCTGCGGGTATTCCCTACGATACCGGTCTGCTGATCTTCGGCATCAGCATCGCGCTGTATACCGCTTATGGCGGCTTTCGCGCCAGCGTGCTCAACGACACCATGCAGGGCATGGTGATGCTGATCGGCACGATCGTGCTGCTGGTGGGGGTGATCCACGCCGCCGGCGGGATTGGCCATGCGGTAGAGACCCTGCAGTCGATCGATGTCAAGCTGGTGTCCCCTCAGGGGGCGGAAGATATCCTCTCGCCAACCTTTATGGCCTCGTTTTGGGTGCTGGTCTGCTTCGGCGTGATAGGCCTCCCGCATACCGCCGTGCGCTGTATCTCCTACAAAGACAGCAAAGCCGTGCATCGCGGCATCATTATCGGCACCATCGTGGTGGCGATCCTGATGTTTGGCATGCACCTGGCCGGCGCGTTAGGTCGGGCGGTGATCCCTGACCTCACCGTACCGGATCTGGTGATCCCGACGCTGATGGTCAAAGTGCTCCCGCCCTTTGCGGCAGGGATCTTTCTGGCCGCGCCGATGGCGGCGATTATGTCGACGATCAATGCCCAACTTCTGCAAAGTTCCGCTACGATCATCAAGGATCTGTATCTGAATTGGCGTCCGGATCAGGCGACTAACGAAAAGCGGCTAAAACGCATGTCCGCCGGCATTACGCTCCTGTTGGGTGTCCTGCTGCTGCTCGCGGCCTGGCGACCGCCAGAGATGATTATCTGGCTGAACCTGCTGGCCTTCGGCGGCCTGGAAGCCGTCTTTCTGTGGCCGCTGGTGCTGGGCCTGTATTGGGAACGTGCCAACGCGGCTGGCGCGCTGAGCGCGATGATCGTGGGTGGTGTACTGTATGCGGTACTTGCCACGCTGAAAGTGCAGTTTCTCGGCTTCCATCCGATCGTTCCCGCGCTGCTGCTGAGTTTACTGGCGTTTGTGGCAGGGAATCGTTTCGGCCGTCCCGCACCACAGCCACCTATTTTGACTACTGATAAATAAAGAGTTTTGCTATGCCATGGATCCAACTGAAACTAAATACCACCGGCGCGAACGCTGAAGATCTTAGCGATGCGCTGATGGAGGCCGGATCGGTCTCGATCACCTTCCAGGATACGCACGATACGCCGGTATTTGAGCCGTTACCCGGGGAAACCCGGCTGTGGGGCGACACCGACGTGATCGGCCTGTTCGATGCCGAAACCGATATGAAAGCGGTCGTTGCCCAACTGGAGCAGCACCCGCTGCTGGGCGCCGGATTCGCGCATAAGATCGAGCAGCTGGAAGATAAAGACTGGGAGCGGGAATGGATGGATAACTTCCATCCGATGCGCTTCGGTGAGCGGCTGTGGATCTGCCCGAGCTGGCGCGACGTTCCGGATGAAAATGCCGTCAACGTGATGCTCGATCCGGGTCTGGCCTTCGGTACCGGCACGCACCCGACGACATCCCTGTGCCTGCAGTGGCTCGATGGACTCGACCTCAACGGAAAAACGGTCATTGATTTCGGCTGCGGTTCCGGCATCCTGGCGATTGCCGCGCTGAAGCTGGGAGCCGCAAAAGCGATCGGCATTGATATCGACCCGCAGGCTATTCAGGCCAGCCGCGATAACGCGCAGCGTAACGGCGTCTCTGAGCGTCTGGAGCTCTATCTTCCTCAGGACCAGCCCGAGTCGATGAAAGCCGACGTCGTGGTCGCCAATATCCTGGCTGGCCCGTTACGTGAGCTGGCGCCGTTAATCAGCGTCCTGCCTGTTTCAGGCGGTTTGCTGGGGCTTTCCGGCATCCTTGCCAGCCAGGCGGAGAGCGTCTGTGAAGCCTACGCCGATATCTTCACACTTGACCCGGTGGTCGAGAAAGAGGAGTGGTGCCGGATCACCGGCCGGAAAAACTAAGTGCAATGCGGCCTGTGGGCCGCATTTTTGTTTCCAGTAGCCACCAAATAATGCCAGGAAATGAGAGGCAGATCGCACTACAGAGCACTTTTTTGACTATAAAAACAGCGTTTTATATCGCCTGGTAGCGAGTTTGTCTAAGAAAAATCGAGAAGTTTTATGATTTTATAAATGGACACAAATTATCCATCAGCCATTAAATCAATGATTAATATAAGTATTTATTCATCCCTTTTACGTTAGTCCCGGATTCATTGATCTGCAACAGAGGATTGCTCAAAGTTTGGCCTTTCATCTCGTGCAAAAAATGCGTAATATACGCCGCCTTGCAGTCACAGTATGGTCATTTCTTAACTCATGCGCATCGGACACCACCAGCTCAGAAATCGCCTGATCGCAGCGCCCATGGCTGGCATTACTGACAGACCATTCCGGACGCTGTGCTACGAGATGGGAGCGGGTTTAACCGTTTCCGAGATGATGTCCTCTAACCCACAGGTGTGGGAGAGCGACAAGTCCCGTTTACGGATGGTGCATATTGATGAGCCCGGTATTCGTACCGTGCAAATCGCCGGTAGCGTGCCGGAAGAGATGGCTGCCGCCGCGCGGATTAACGTGGAAAGCGGCGCCCAGATTATTGATATCAATATGGGATGCCCGGCGAAAAAGGTGAATCGCAAGCTTGCAGGTTCAGCCCTCTTGCAGTACCCCGACCAGGTGAAGTCGATCCTGACGGCGGTCGTGAATGCGGTGGACGTTCCTGTGACTCTCAAGATTCGCACCGGTTGGGAACCGGAACACCGTAACTGCGTAGAGATTGCCCAACTGGCCGAAGAGTGTGGCATTCAGGCTCTGACTATTCACGGACGCACCCGCGCCTGCTTGTTTAACGGAGACGCTGAGTACGACAGTATTCGGGCAGTTAAGCAGAAAGTTTCCATTCCGATTATCGCGAATGGCGACATTACTGACCCGCTTAAAGCCAGAGCTGTGCTCGACTATACAGGGGCTGATGCCCTGATGATAGGCCGTGCAGCTCAGGGAAGACCCTGGATCTTTCGGGAAATCCAGCATTATCTGGACACTGGAGAGCTGCTGCCCCCGCTGCCGCTGGCAGAGGTCAAGCGCTTGCTTTGTGCGCACGTTCGGGAATTGCATGACTTTTATGGTCAGGCAAAAGGGTACCGAATCGCGCGTAAACACGTCTCCTGGTATCTTCAGGAACATGCTCCAGATGACCAGTTTCGGCGCACATTCAACGCCATTGAGGATGCCAGCGAACAGCTGGAGGCGTTGGAGGCATACTTCGAAAATTTTGCGTAATAGAAATAAAGAGCTGACAGAACTATGTTCGAACAACGCGTAAATTCTGACGTACTGACCGTTTCTACCGTTAACTCTCAGGATCAGGTAACTCAAAAGCCCCTGCGTGACTCGGTTAAACAGGCACTGAAGAACTATTTTGCTCAACTGAACGGTCAGGATGTGAATGACCTGTATGAGCTGGTACTGGCTGAAGTTGAACAGCCCCTGTTGGACATGGTGATGCAATACACCCGTGGTAACCAGACCCGCGCTGCCCTGATGATGGGCATCAACCGCGGTACGCTGCGTAAAAAACTGAAAAAATACGGCATGAACTGATACTAGTCAGTTGCTTGCTTGATATAAAAGGCGCTCTTCGGCATGGGGAAGCGCCTTTTTTATTACCTGCGACAGCGGGACACATCACTGATTCACCGCCCGCAGTACCGGCGCCTCCGATACATGAGCAGCACAGACTACCGCCATAACATTATCCACCAGCGCAGGCGCCTGCTGATAAAGATCGAAGCGTTGCGGATCGAGCAGCCAGTTTTTAATCAGCCCGGAAAAGGCGCTGTGTAAAACAATTAATATCACTTCAATATTTGTTTCGGCTGGCAATATATTGTTACGCACACAGCGCTGAAGCATGCCGCCAATCAGCGAATAATTAAAACCAATGCGCTGGCGAATTTCGTTTTCCGAAAGCATATCATTGGCAAACTCGCAGCGCTGATAAAGAATTTGCATCAGCGCGCGCTGGCGAGGATTCGCAGCAATATAGCGGAGCCCGGTAATAAACCGCTCGCGCAATGCATTTAACGGCTCCTGTTCATTCTCTGTTACGAGGCTATGCTGAATCAAATCCCTGAGCGGTGGCTGCTGCTGCCACATTTCATTAAACAGCTCAGTCTTACTGGCAAAATGCCAGTATACGGCGCCGCGGGTCACTCCCGCCGCATCAGCAATATCCGTCAGGGTTGTGTTGGTCACCCCCCGCAGGGCGAACTGCTGGATCGCGGACTCAATCAGGAGCTGCCGCGTGCGTAGCGCCTCTTCTTTCGTTTTTCTAGCCATACAAGCCCCTTCCCGTCAGACAGGTTATTCAGGATTTTCTGAAGATCGCTTAACCTAACATTTGTCATGGAATATTTTTTAGCAAAAATGCAGACAAGTTAATTCTGAAGCTGCCGCCAAATAAATCACCCAAAATAATATTAATAAATAACCCATTCACTGAATTGATGTCTATTTATTAAGTTTTACAATTGAGGTAAATAGCAAAAAAATCCTGCGCGCTTTTTTGTTTTTGCGTGCCTTGCTGATTGCTCAAAAATAAGTATCCCTTACATCCAGCGGCGTTTATTTGTAGGATGGCAAACTGCTTTTTAATTCCCTCTTTCTTTCAAAGATTCGCCGCCGAATTTGGCACGTAATCTATAAGGAACCGCCATGACAACTCACGCCAGAGTGACACTTTTATCCGGTTTAATTATCTCGGCCTTATTGCTTACCGGCTGCGATAATTCGGACAACCCGCAACCCCATGCCCAGGCGCCGCAGGTGACGGTCCATGTCGTGAACAGCGCGCCGCTGTCGGTCACCACCGAACTGCCAGGCCGAACTTCAGCTTTTCGCGTGGCGGAAGTCCGCCCTCAGGTAAGCGGAATCATCCTGAAGCGTAACTTTGTTGAAGGAAGCGATGTCGAAGCAGGCCAGTCGCTCTATCAGATCGATCCGGCAACCTACCAGGCGGCGTGGAACAGCGCCAAGGGCGATGAGGCTAAAGCCGAAGCCGCAGCCGCCATCGCCCACTTAACGGTGAAACGCTACGTTCCGCTGCTGGGCACCAAGTATATCAGTCAGCAGGAATACGATCAGGCGGTGGCCACCGCCCGCCAGGCCGACGCTGACGTCATCGCCACCAAAGCCTCCGTGGAAAGTGCCCGCATCAACCTGGCCTACACCAAAGTGACCTCTCCCATTAGCGGACGCATCGGTAAATCGAGCGTCACCGAGGGAGCGTTGGTCACCAACGGTCAGTCGGATGCCCTGGCTACCGTCCAGCAGCTCGATCCGATCTACGTCGACGTGACGGAATCCAGCAATGACTTCATGCGCCTTAAGCAGGAAAGCCTGCAACGCGGCGGCGACACCAAAAGCGTTGAGCTGGTGATGGAGAACGGTCAGGCCTATCCGCTTAAGGGTTCGCTGCAGTTCTCCGACGTGACTGTCGATGAAAGTACAGGTTCAATTACCCTGCGCGCTATCTTCCCTAACCCACAGCATGTCCTGCTGCCGGGAATGTTCGTTCGCGCCCGCATCGATGAAGGCACCGATCCGCAGGCCATCCTGGTGCCGCAGCAGGGGGTGACCCGTACGCCGCGGGGCGATGCCTCCGTCATGCTGGTGAATGACAAAAACCAGGTTGAAACCCGTCAGGTGGTAGCTTCCCAGGCCGTGGGCGATAAGTGGCTTATCACCAGCGGGCTGAAGTCGGGCGATAAGGTGATTATCAGCGGCTTACAGAAAGTCCGTCCAGGCGTCACCGTTAAAGCAGAAGCGGAGCGTGCGGCACCGGTCGCACAATAAGGATACCCAGCCATGTCTAAGTTTTTTATCCATCGACCAGTCTTTGCCTGGGTGCTGGCGATCATCATGATGATTGCCGGAGGTCTGGCCATTCTGCAGTTGCCGATAGCGCAGTATCCGACGATAGCGCCCCCTGCGGTGGCGATCTCCGCTACCTATCCTGGTGCGGATGCCCAGACCGTGCAGGACACGGTCACTCAGGTTATTGAGCAGAACATGAACGGTATCGACAACCTGATGTATATGTCGTCGACCAGCGATTCCGCCGGCTCAGTAACCATCACGCTTACCTTTAAGTCCGGCACCGATCCGGATATCGCCCAGGTGCAGGTGCAAAACAAACTGCAGCTGGCCACCCCGCTGCTGCCTCAGGAAGTCCAGCAGCAGGGAATTAGCGTAGAAAAGTCCAGCAGCAGCTTCCTGCTGGTGGCCGGCTTTATCTCTGATAACCCGGTCACTACCCAGGACGATATTTCCGACTATGTCGCCTCTAATGTTAAAGATCCCATCAGCCGCCTCAACGGTGTGGGCGATGTCCAGCTGTTTGGCGCACAGTACGCCATGCGCATCTGGCTGGATGGCAACCTGCTGAACAAATACAACCTGACGCCAGTGGATGTCATTAATGCGCTGCAGGTTCAGAACGATCAGATCGCCGCCGGCCAGCTGGGCGGTACGCCAGCGCTAAAAGGCCAGCAGCTCAATGCGTCGATCATTGCCCAGACGCGGCTTAAAGATCCGCAGGAGTTTGGCAAGGTCACGCTGCGGGTCAATGCCGATGGCTCTGTCGTCCATCTGAAAGATGTCGCCCGCATTGAGCTGGGCGGAGAGAACTACAACGTCGTCGCCAGAATTAACGGTAAGCCCGCCTCTGGTCTGGGTATTAAGCTTGCGACCGGCGCCAACGCGCTGGATACCGCCACGGCGATTAAAGCGAAGCTGGCCGAACTGCAGCCTTACTTCCCCCAGGGAATGAAGGTGGTCTATCCGTACGATACGACCCCTTTCGTTAAAATCTCTATTCACGAAGTGGTCAAAACGCTATTTGAAGCGATTATTCTCGTCTTCCTTGTCATGTATCTGTTCCTGCAGAACATGCGCGCAACGCTCATTCCGACCATTGCCGTGCCCGTCGTGCTGTTGGGCACCTTCGCCGTACTGTCGATGTTTGGCTACTCCATCAACACCCTGACGATGTTTGGCATGGTGCTGGCGATAGGTCTGCTGGTCGATGACGCTATCGTCGTAGTGGAAAACGTTGAGCGCGTGATGGTTGAGGAAAAACTCTCGCCAAAAGAAGCGACGGAAAAGTCGATGTCGCAGATCCAGGGGGCGCTGGTGGGTATCGCCATGGTGCTCTCTGCGGTATTCGTGCCGATGGCCTTCTTCGGCGGTTCCACCGGCGCGATTTATCGCCAGTTTTCGATCACCATCGTTTCCGCCATGGCGCTCTCCGTGCTGGTTGCCCTGGTCCTGACGCCAGCGCTCTGCGCCACGTTGTTAAAGCCGTCCTCGGTCGAACACCATGAGAAAAAAGGCTTCTTCGGCTGGTTTAACGCCCGCTTTGACCAGAGCGTTAACCACTACACCAACAGCGTCAGCGGTATTTTGCGTGGAACCGGCCGTTACCTGGTGATCTATCTGCTGATCGTCGTGGGAATGGCCGTGCTGTTTATGCGTCTCCCGACATCCTTTCTACCCGATGAAGACCAGGGGGTCTTCCTGACCATGATCCAGCTGCCCTCCGGCGCCACCCAGGAGCGGACACAGAAAGTGCTGGATACCGTGACCGACTACTATCTGCATAACGAGAAGGCTAACGTCGACAGCGTCTTTACCGTGAACGGCTTCAGCTTCAGCGGCCAGGGGCAAAACTCCGGCATGGCGTTTGTCAGCCTGAAACCCTGGGAAGCGCGCAGCGGTGATGAAAACAGCGTGGAGTCCATCATCAAGCGAGCCACCGTGGCCTTCAGCCAGATCAAGGACGCCATGGTTTTCCCGTTCAACATGCCTGCCATTATTGAGCTGGGTACCGCCACCGGCTTCGACTTTGAGCTGATCGACCAGGGCGGGCTAGGTCATACCGCCCTGACGCAGGCGCGCAATCAACTGCTGGGCATGGTGAAACAGCATCCGGATCAGCTGGTGCGGGTACGGCCTAATGGGCTGGAAGATACGCCGCAGTTCAAACTGGATGTCGACCAGGAAAAAGCGCAGGCGCTGGGCGTATCGCTCTCCGATATCAATGAAACGATATCAGCCGCGCTGGGCGGGTACTACGTCAATGACTTTATTGACCGTGGTCGCGTCAAGAAAGTGTACGTCCAGGCTGATGCCCATTTCCGTATGCTGCCGAGCGACATTAACAATATGTATGTTCGTAGCGCCAATGGCGAAATGGTCCCGTTCTCCGCCTTCGTCACTTCGCGCTGGATTTATGGCTCGCCGCGTCTGGAACGCTACAACGGTTTACCCTCCATGGAAATCCTCGGTGAAGCCTCGCCGGGTAAAAGTACCGGGGAAGCCATGGCGCTGATGGAAGCGCTGGCCAGTAAGCTGCCGAGCGGCATTGGTTACGACTGGACCGGGATGTCTTACCAGGAACGCCTTTCCGGCAACCAGGCTCCCGCGCTTTATGCCATCTCGCTGATTGTCGTCTTCCTGTGCCTGGCGGCGCTGTATGAGAGCTGGTCGATTCCATTCTCAGTCATGTTAGTGGTTCCGCTGGGGGTGATCGGCGCGCTGTTAGCCGCCACGCTGCGTGGGCTGAATAATGACGTGTACTTTCAGGTAGGCCTTCTGACCACGATCGGTTTGTCGGCGAAGAACGCGATCCTGATCGTCGAATTCGCCAAGGATCTGATGGAGAAAGAGGGGAAAGGGATCATTGAAGCAACCCTGGAGGCATCGCGGATGCGCCTGCGACCCATTCTGATGACCTCTCTGGCTTTTATTCTCGGAGTCATGCCGCTGGTGATTAGCCATGGTGCCGGCAGCGGGGCGCAGAATGCGGTAGGTACCGGCGTCATGGGCGGGATGCTAACCGCGACACTGCTGGCGATCTTCTTTGTTCCGGTCTTCTTTGTGGTCGTCAGACGACGTTTTACCCGGCACGCTGAATAACCCGGCCTGGTTTTAAAGGCGCCCCCTGCGGGCGCTTTTTTTTCGCCAGGCATATTAGCAACCCGCTCAGCTTCCCGCTATCTGACAACCTCTATCGCGTGCGGCAGCGCGGGGAGACGATCTTTCTCTCCATCTTTTCTGCATATTCCCCTGCTTATCTTCACGATATTTACGTGGCTCATATATTGAGATGATTTCGGCATCCGGGCCGGACAATCCGCGGTGATAAAATAAGCCATTCCGTTCTGCACTGGCTTTCAGTACAACCCTGCGGATTATCCAGAGGTAATATCATGAAAAAGTATTTAATCGTGGCGCTGCTGGCCTCTCTGCTGGCAGGCTGTGCCCATGACTCTCCCTGCGTGCCGGTTTATGACTCGCAAGGCCGCTTAGTCCACACCAATACCTGTATGAAGGGCACAACAGAAGACAATTGGGACACGGCAGGCGCGATCGCCGGGGGGGCCGCCGCGGTAGCCGGCCTCACGTTAGGGATCGTTGCGTTGACCCGCTAATTCACCCCCGACCAGCAGATACTGGGGCTAGCGTCGAACCTGTATCTGCTCTTCTGCGCATCATCCACATGACAACCGGGCAAATAAACTCTCTGTCCCTTGCTGCATTACGAGCAAATCGACTTTGACGGGTTTCCCCTGGTGGCAGGACTGTTTATCAACAGATAACAGATAACACAAAAGCAGAAGGCCCAGTCTTTCGACTGGGCCTTCTGCTTTATTTGATGCCTGGCGATTCCCTACTCTCACATGGGGAGACCCCACACTACCATCGGCGCTACGACGTTTCACTTCTGAGTTCGGCATGGGGTCAGGTGGGACCGCCGCGCTATTGTCGCCAGGCAAATTCTTTACAACGTGCCGAACTTTAACCTAAAAAGTGGTGCTGATACCCAGAGTCGAACTGGGGACCTCACCCTTACCAAGGGTGCGCTCTACCAACTGAGCCATATCAGCACGCTAAATTTGATGCCTGGCAGTTCCCTACTCTCACATGGGGAGACCCCACACTACCATCGGCGCTACGGCGTTTCACTTCTGAGTTCGGCATGGGGTCAGGTGGGACCACCGCGC